>CAUGTZ010000001.1 GCA_959602645.1 uncultured Collinsella sp.
GCGCATTCGGCGAGATGCGTTTGCGAAAGTGGTCAATTTTAGATTAGCGCTAACATTGAGGCGAACCTCAGGTCCCTTTTCTGCGAGCGCCCAAGGCGCCACACGCGTGCACAGACTGTCGGTTCGACGTAGAAGCCTCAGCCGTAGCAACGGATTGCCCAGCGAGAGATCGCCACGGGCGGATATTAAACTGCAAAGACGAGCGTCGGTAAGACACGCCGAGGTCGCCGCGGACGGGTTGATATAGGGAGAGGGCCTGACCCCATATCGTTGGGGCCAGGCCCGATTTTGCCTCTTGACAATGTCCTGCTCATATTAAAAGGAACGTCCCCAAGTGCCGGCACGAAAAAGACAGCGCTGCGGGAAACAATCCGCAGCGCTGTCCTTCTTTATGCAAATACGATTAAGTTGTCCCTATGGATCGCGGGCTTCTCGGCCAGATCTGCCAGCAGGCGGTTGCTGGCAATCTGGTCCTGACGGCGGCCGGCGGCAAGCTCCAGCACGTCCGAATCGGCCTCGGCGATACCGCGGGCGACGACCATACCGCTCGGGTCGCACACGTCGAGCACATCGCCCTCGGAAAACACGCCATCGACCTCGCGAATACCCACCGCAAGCAAGGAAGAGCCACGGCTTACCAGCGCCTTCGCAGCACCATCATCGACCGTCACCGAGCCATGTGCCTTGTCACCCAGCGCGATCCACAGCTTGCGCGGCGCGATGTCCAGGCGCTCAGCTGGCGGATCGAACAGCGTACCCACGCTCTCGCCGCGGGCCAGACGCACAAGCGCATCGGGCTCCTCGCCCGAGCAAATCACGCTTTGAATGCCCGCCGTCATCAGAATGCGACTCGCGCGAATCTTGGTGATCATACCGCCCGTGCCCACCGATGTGGAAGAATCGCCCGCCGAGGCGATAATCTTGGCATCGATCTTATGCACAACCGGGACGAACTCGGCCGTGGGGTCCTCGTGCGGATTGGCGGTGTAGAGGCCATCGATGTCCGAGAGCGTCACGCACAGATCGGCGGAAACCAGACAGCTCACAAGCGCCGCCAGCGTGTCGTTGTCGCCAAACTTGATCTCGTCGACGGTAACGGTATCGTTCTCGTTGACAACAGGCACCACGCCAAGCTCCACCAGGCGCAGCAGGGCGTCGCGTGCGTGCAGGTAGGACGTGCGGCGGGCCGTATCGTGGCGCGTGAGTAGCACGAGCGAGGTGAGCAGATCCCGTGCATGGAACTCCTCGTCGTAGGCCGACGAGATGATGCACTGACCAGCCGAGGCGCACGCCTGCAGGCTCGGCAGGTCGCCGACCGGCTTGTGGTCGAAGCCCAGCACGGGATAGCCACAGGCGATAGCGCCCGAGCTCACCACGACCAGGCGCCAGCCAAGCTCGCGCAGCGCTGCGGCCTGATCGGCAAGCCCGCCGATAAAGGCGCGGTTGACCTTGCCGTCGGCGCCCACCACCGTAGACGAACCGATCTTTACCACCATCGTTTTATAAGAAGTCGTCATACGTCAAACCAATCGAATGTTCAGCGAACGGGCGAACGGGCCGAGCGAGAAAATAATCCGTGTTCCTCCGTCCCCTTCGGATTATTTTGCCCAGGGGAAGGCCGAAGCCGCGGCCATGTTCTTGCGCACGAGCTCGTCGCGCACCTGAGCCAGGCCCTGTTCCATGCCCACCACATAGGTCTGCGGGTACAGGAAGCGCTTGAAAGCTGCGTCCAGATGATCGAGTGCCCAAGCACAGCGCTCGCGCGCGTCCTGGATGCTCTCACGCGGAGCCACCGCGCTGCCATCGCGCACGATCGGCACCAGCAGCTCGCGATACTCAAGTTCGGACACGTCGGTCACCAGGGCGGCATCATTCACGGCCACGAGGGTATTGCCGCGCGCGGCGCCCTCCCCCGCCAGATGGTCCTCGTCGTAGATCATGTCGCAGACCGGGCCCCCAAAGCCGTCGTAATAACGGCGCACGCGTTGCACACCCGGGATCGTGCGCTTGTATGGCTGCTCAGAGAGCTTGACCACCGGCGTCCATGGATCTGCCTCGCTCGCACGGCGGGCGGAAAGCTTGTACACGCCGCCCAGCGCCGGCTGGTCATAGCAGGTCGCAAGCTTGGTACCCACGCCAAAGCTATCGATGGGCGCGCCCTGGTCGAGCAGCGACTGAATCGTGTACTCATCCAGATCGTTAGAAACCGAGATCCCCACATAGGGCAGGCCCTCGGCATCAAAACGGCCGCGCACATACTTGGAGAGCTTGGCGAGGTCGCCGGAGTCGATGCGAATAGCCGACAGACGCTCGCCCACCGCCTCCATCTCCTTGGCAACCGTAATGGCATGCTCGCAGCCCTCACGTACGTCGTAGGTGTCGATGAGCAGCGTGCAGTTCTTGGGACTCGACTTAGCAAAAGCCCGGAATGCCTCGAGCTCGGAATCGAAGCTCATCACCCAGCTGTGCGCATGAGTGCCAAAGACGGGAATACCGTAGCGGCGGCCGGCGAGCACATTGGATGTAGAGGAGCAGCCGGCAACGTAGCTCGCGCGCGCGACGGCCAGCCCGCCATCGGGACCCTGGGCGCGGCGCAGGCCAAACTCGGCAACGGGACGGCCGTCCGCCGCCAGCACCACGCGCGCCGTCTTGGTAGCGACAAGCGTCTGGAAGCCGACAATGTTGAGCAACGCCGTTTCGAGCAGCTGGCACTCCAGCGCGGGGCCGGTGACGCGCACCATGGGCTCGCGCGGAAAGACGAGCTCGCCCTCGGGCACGGCGTCAATGTTCACATGCGCGCGGAAGTTGCGCAGGTAGTCGAGGAATGCGGGCTTAAACATCGAGCCGCCGGCCGGAGCCTGGAGCGAAGCTAGATAGTCGATGTCCTCGGGCGTAAAGCGCAGGTTCTCGACAAGCTCGGGCAGCTCGGCGGTGCCGCACATGACGGCATACGCGCTGCCGAAGGGATGGTCGCGGTAAAACGCCGTAAAGCAACCCTGCTCATTGGCCTTGCCGCTCTCCCACAGGCCCTGGGCCATAGTGAGTTCGTACAGATCAGTGAGCATTGCAATGTCGGTGGGATGCGAGATGTCGGTCAAAGCCATGGGGCGACCTTTCGGATGCGTCGTGCAGAGGTTGAGGGTTGGCGAGGCGGGCGTGCGGGCATGGAGCCCAGCGCGAACAGGCTAAAGCAGGCCCATGCTGGTCAGGATCGTGTAGCCCATAAAGATGACAAACGCGATGAGGGCAAGGACAATGATGATTTTTTGAGCCGGCGCCATACCGGGGATCTCGTTCTCACCCGCAGGCTCCTTGGAGGTAACCATGCGCTGGGCAAAGCTCATCTCGTCACGGCTCGGCTTGGGATCGACGGACTTGGGACGAGCGGCCTTTTTAGGCTGAGGTTTGGGCGCGGCAGGTGCAGGCTTCGCAGCAGCGGGCTTGGGTGCGGGCGCGGGCTTGGGCTCGGATGCAACCTTCGCAGCGGCCTCCTCGGCCTTCTCGCGCTCGGCACGCAGGGCGGCCAACTCCTCACGCTCGCGGCGTGCCTCTTCCTGGGCCTCGCGACGAGCTTTCTCGGCGCGGAGCTCTTCCAACTCGGCGCGTTCCTCGGCAGACAGTGGTTGGGACTCAAGCTCGGCCATGGTACAGCCCTTTCTTTTAAAAAAAGCCGCCGACACAATGTCAGCGGCTTATCAAATCCAAGGGTGGAGACGAAGGGAGTCGAACCCTCGGCCTCTGCCATGCGACGGCAGCGCTCTCCCAACTGAGCTACGTCCCCAGGACAAGTCGATATTTTACCTACGGCTCGCCAACTGTCAACGCCCAATAATCAGTCTTTTTGGGGCGCGGCTATTTTGACAACTTTTCGAGCAGGCGATCCTCTCGATGATTTTTCTGGGACGGGGATTAAAAAACATTGTGTACCGAATGATTTTTTAATCCCCGTCCCAGAAAAATCATCGGCGAATGCGTTACTTTGTGCTGGTAAGGACGCCGGTGGTATCGAAGGCTGGGGTGAAGCTCTCGTCTACCGCGCCGCCCTCTTGCCAGAACATCGTCGTAAAGCCCAGGTCGTCGGCATGGTCGAGCACCTGCTCATACTCCTCGCGCGTCACGGCGCGCGCCAGGTCGCCGCCTTGTTCGCGCATGAGCGCATTGGGCGTGTACTGGTTCATGACCGAGATCGGCACGTCGCCCACCGTCTGCCACACAAGGTCTAGCACGCGGCACGAGTCATCCGCATGCCCCGGCAGCACCAGGTGGCGCACGATCATGCCGCGCTTCATGAGCCCATTCTCGTCCACTAGCTCTCCCCCGCGGCGCTCGATCTCGCGTGCCATCTGCGCTAAGCCCGACACGGCCACACGCGGGTAGTCCTTAATGTGGGAGAGCGACTGCGCAAGCCCGGCATCGGCATATTTAAAGTCCGTAAGCCACACGTCGACCAGGTCGCCCAGCGCCGCCACGGCACTCGCGCGCTCGTAACCACTCGTGTTGTAGACAATTGGGATGACCAACCCGCGCGTCCGTGCCGCGGCAATCGCGGCAGGCAACAGGTGCGCATAGTGCGTCGCCGTCACCAGGTTGATGTTATTGGCGCTCTGGTCCTGCAGCTCCAGCATAATCTCGACCAAACGCTCGGGCGAAATCTCAAGACCGAAATTGCCCGTCGAGATCTCGTGGTTTTGGCAGTAGATACATTTGAGCGAACAGCCGCTAAAGAAAATCGTACCCGAGCCGGCCTCGCCCGAAATGGGCGGCTCCTCCCACATATGGAGCGCCGCGCGGGCGACCTTAAGCGTGTTGTCGGCGCCGCACACGCCACGCGCGCCCTCGTCGCGCGCCGCACCGCAACGGCGCGGACACAAATGGCAGGCGGGCGAAAAAAGTTCGGTCAACGACGTCGGCATAAAAACATGCTCCAAAACAATGATTCAGCAGCTCAAACGTAAAGGGACCAACCGCACAGACGGCTCGAGCCCAAGGCGCCGTAATCGTCCGACACGATTTTTATAATGTCAAGACTGGAATCGACAAAGTGCCGCTTTATGATGTAGGTATTCCGCCCCCCGCGGAGCAACTGGGTGAACCGTCGCGTTTATTTAGGGAGCCCACACAGTCGTACCTAGTACAGGTATCCTTCGTTGTTAAGGACGCTGGAACAGTCGATGAGGGCACCCACCTGTTTTAGGTGGGTTCATTTTCGTAACGTGGGGGGTGGTTTTCATTTGCCGAAAACCACCATTACAGCCCATATGGATCCCCGCCGGTATCCCGACAAGCTATCGACAATACCCTAATATCTGGTAAGCGCGTGATTATCGCTGCGTGCAATTCCATGCACCCCCCTTGGTCGAGTATCATGGTTCGGCTATGCCCTTTGCGCTTAGCAACCTTTGACCTTTTCCTTCGACGCTTGGCGGTTTTTAGATTCATGGCTTCATCCCCGAGCTACACACCGTATCTATGCGTGGCAGCAGCGGCCTTCATCACGACCTTCCTCACGGTGCCCCTGGTCAAGCGCTTGGCAATTAAGCTCGACGCCGTCGACTATCCTTCTAAGCGCCGCATCAACACCAAGCCCATCCCGCGTTTGGGCGGAACGGCGGTGTTTTTGGGCCTGGTCGTTGCCTGTATTGTGCAAATCCTAGGCACCTGGTACCTGGGTTGGCCGCCCGTTTTGGTGCCCCACCCCCGTCTGCACATCAGCTACCCCATACTTGCGCTTTCTTTTACCGTCATCTTTGCGACCGGCGCTATCGACGACGTCTTCCAGCTCAAGCCCAAGCAAAAGCTGGCCGGACAGGTCCTCGCCGCGCTTATCGCCTGTATCGGCGGCCTACGGATCGGCGTCATCGTCAACCCGTTTGCCCCCGGCGAGATCATGCTCGGATGGCTCGCCTACCCCATCACCGTGATCTATCTGGTGGCATTCACCAACATCATTAACCTCATCGACGGCCTCGACGGCTTGGCCACGGGCATCTGCGGCATCGCGTCGTTCACCATGTTTTCGATGGCCGTTCTCTCGGGCCGCATCGACGCCGCCGCGCTCTCCATTGCGCTCTTTGGCGCCTGTCTGGCCTTTTTGCGCTACAACTTCAACCCCGCAAGCATCTTCTTGGGCGACTCGGGGTCGCTGCTTCTGGGCTTTGCGCTGGGCTCCATCTCGCTGCTCAACGTGAGCCGCACCGCCGCGCTCACCTCGCTTATCATTCCGCTCATCGTTGCCGGCGTGCCCATCATCGACACGTTTAGCGCCATCGTGCGCCGCAAGCGCGCCCACATTAGCATCGGGCAGGCCGACAAGGGCCACATCCACCACCGCCTGATCCAAGAAGGCTACAACCAAAAACAGGCAGTGCTCCTCATCTACGCCTGGTGCATCATGCTTTCGGCCGGCGCCGCCGCGATTAACCAGGTCGAGGTGCCCATGCGCGTGCTCATCTTTACCGTGCTCGCCATTGGTTCGGCGGCCTTTGCCAAGCATCTACATCTGTTTGAGCCCGTGCTGCGCCACCATTACAACAAGCGCACACACGAGGATGAGCTCGTCACCCCCGACGACCCCGCCTTTAAGCAGGAGGAGCAGGCAGCCGAGGAACGTAAGGAAGAGCGCCACCACAAGCTCTAGGGTAAGCTGCCGAGGATGCGTCCAGACGCCGCCGGCCAAACGTGCAGCCACGCCGCGCCCATCGCACAAGCCGCCGCTCTCCCGCCCCTCGCCTACCTACGACCCGCCCCTCCAATAAACGCGTTATCATCTTGACCCATGAACATACGTTAGGAGCAATCATGCCAAACGAGAACAGCTACGAAGTCGCGCTGCAAAAGAGCAACGCCATTCGCGAGGGCCTGGCCAAAACGCCCGAGAAGTTCACCATGCTCACCGGCGACCGCCCCACCGGCCGTCTGCACCTGGGTCACTACTTCGGCACCCTCAAGGGCCGTGTTGAGCTGCAGAACATGGGCGCCAAGACCAACGTGCTCATCGCCGACTACCAAGTCATCACTGACCGCGACACGACCGAGCACATCCAGGACAACGTGTACAACATGGTCATGGACTACCTTGCCTGCGGCATCGACCCCGACAAGACCATGATCTACGCGCACTCCGCCGTGCCCGCCGCCAACCAGCTCATGCTGCCGTTCCTGTCGCTGGTCTCAGAGGCCGAGCTGGCGCGCAACCCCACGGTAAAGGCCGAGATGGAGGCCTCGGGCCACGAGCTCACCGGCCTTCTGCTCACCTACCCGGTGCACCAGGCCTGCGACATCCTGTTCTGCAAGGGCAACGTGGTGCCCGTCGGTCGCGACCAGCTGCCGCACATCGAGCTCACCCGCACCATCGCCCGCCGCTTTAACAACCGCTACGGCAAGGTGTTCCCCGAGGTCGACGCACTGCTGTCCGAGACCCCGCTGCTGCCGGGCCTGGACGGTCGCAAGATGAGCAAGAGCTACGGTAACGCCATCAACATCTCGATGACCGCCGAGGAGACGGCCAAGCGCATCAAGAAGAGCCAGACCGACTCCGAGCGCATGATCACGTTCGATCCCGAGAACCGCCCCGGCGTGTCCGGCCTGCTTTCAACCGCCGCCATCTGCACCGGCCGTTCCGAGGTCGAGATTGCCGAGGAGATTGGCATGGGCGGCTCCGGCCAGCTCAAGAAGTACGTGACCGAGGCCGTCAACGAGTACTTCGCGCCGATCCGCGAGCGTCGTCAGCGCTATGAGAACGATCTGGACTATGTGAAGGACGTGCTGCACGAGGGCAACCGTCGCGCCAACGAGATTGCCGAGCAGACCCTGGCCGAGGTTCAGGACGCCATGGGCATGGTGTACTAGGCAAAGCGCCTTCGCACAACATAGACGGTGAGGCTGAATCCTCACCGAAACAGGAACAGGCCCGCTGGCAGATAGTTGCCAGCGGGCCTGTTCCCGAAGTACACCGTTGAATCGCACAGAGGGGAGGAATGCGAATCAAACTCAACAGGGCAGGCTTTTTCATCGCCTATTGCCTGCTCCGTTGCTGAAACCAATATAGTTCACCGTGGTTTACTTTGCTGCGACAAACCGCGCCGCCATACCTTCTCCATAAGTTAACCTCGGTAAACCTGCCAAAACCACCACAAAGGGGATAGGCACCTTTGTGGTGGTTTAAGCCACGGCAGAGCCGCTAGAGCCCTGCAGGCCAGCGACAGGCGGCCAAGTCGACGTGCATGTCGTCCTTAAACGCCACACCCTCCCCTAGCAAAAGCTCACGTTGAGCATCGGGACCGCCAAAAGCAAAACCATCGCATATGCGGCCATCGGCAAACACCACGCGGTGACAGGGAATCTCGCCGGGACGCGGATTGCCATGCAGGGCATACCCCACGTACCGCGCACTTCGTGGACGTCCAGCAAGCAGCGCCACCTGACCATACGTGGCGACCATCCCCTCGGGAATCTGCTCGACCACCTCGTACACCCGCTCAAAAAAGCCCTCAGACACCATTGCTCACTCCCTTCCACCCGGAATAGCATAAACCACCACAAAGGTGCCTGCCCTTTGTGGTGGTTTATGGCAGGTTGGTTAGTTGGCGGGGCGGAAGAAGGCTACTGCTACGGCGCCGGGGCCCACGTGGGTGCCGATGGTGGCGCCGATGGTGTGGATGGGCAGCTCGCTCTCGGCATGGCCGGCCCACAGCGCGGCGCTGTCCTCGATGTATTTCTTGAGCACCGCATCCGAAAGGCCCGTATAGCCGAGCGCCAGCGGCATGGAAAAGTCGATGCCGCCCGCCTTTTCGACCTTCTGGTTGAGCAGGTTACGTCCGTTCTTGGAACCGCGCGCCTTGCCCAGCTGCACGATCAGACCGTCCTCGGCAGCCACAACAGGCTTTACGTTGAGCAGCGTACCCACGGCACCGGCAGCAGCAGACAGGCGACCGCCGCGCACCAGGTACTCCAGCGTCTCGAGCAGACCAATAACCACCACGCGGTCACGGACGGCCTCGACAGCCGCCGCGATCTGGGCCGCGCCCTGGCCCTCGTCCACTAGGCGCAGGGCATACTCGACCAGCACGCGCTCACCCAGGGTAACGTTATTGCTGTCCACGACGAACATGTCGCCGCCCGGCGCCTCGGCAAGTGCCGTACGAGCACTCTGGTTGGTGCCCGAGAGCTTGGCGCCCACGGTAATAATCACGGCCTCATCGCCGGCCTCACGCGCTTCGGCAATCGCCTGCGAAAAGGCGTACGGGTTGACCTGACCGGTCTTGGGCAGCTCATCGCGCTCCACAAGCATCTCGTAAAAGCGCTGGTGATCGATGTCGACGCCATCCATATACACATCGGTGCCAAAGGTGACGGACAGCGGCAGAACGCGCAGAGCGGGGTGCTCCGCCGGCGACATATCGCTTGCGGAATCGGTAATAATGCGGACGGACATAACGAATCCTTTCTTGCGCAGGTCCCGCGCGGGGAATTTTGACAGCAATGCCCCGGCACGGCATACGCGCTCAAACGGGACTATGCAGTTTTTAATGGGAAGCAAATGCCTTGGCGGCCTTAGATCTCACGCAGGGTGTTGAGAATCGTACGCAGCGACGCATACATCTGCTCGCGCTGCTCCACACCCATAGCCTTACCGGTGGTGTCGAGCACCTCGCGAATGATGCGGTCCGCCTCGCTCATGCTCTCGCCGCCCAGAGCGGTCAGGCGCACCGGGGCACGATACTTAACGGCCGCATCACCCGAGTCGTCGACCTCGACGTAGCCGCCCTCCTCCAGATGCGCGAGCGTGCGCGAGACGGCGGCACGGGTCACGCCTGCCATGCGAGCCAGGTCAGCGCCAGTCAGGCCGTCCTTGCTGCGCTCAAGATAGTACAGGCACATAACGTCGGAGCCCTTGAGGCCCAGCCTTGCGCCCTCGGATGTCTTAATGCGCTGGATCTCCTTGTAGAGCCCGCTGATCAGTCCGACAAAGTCCTCGAAACGTGTCTCGTCGTTCTGCTGCATGGGAGACGACCGCCTTTCGCTTACATGATGCTAACGGGTAAACATCTTAGCCGCACGAGGCAACACCCATACCCTAATATCCCATTTGTTAACCCATCAACATAAAAACCACCACAAAGGGGACAGGCACCTTTGTGGTGGTTTGGGGCATCGAGTTTGATCCGCAGACTTCGCTACAGCCCCACGCAGGGATTGTCGCGGGTCACAAGCGTCTTAACGACAACCGTCGCTCCCAGATAGCGCTCGAGCAACTCGGCGAGACGATCAACGGCAGCCTGGCAATCCCCCATCCGCTCGGGCTCCACGCACTCAATCGCCAGGAATGCATCGGCCGAATCGTCGGACAGCGCCGTGCGAACGCCATCGCGCCAGTTCCAGCAGCGGCATACGGCGCCCGCATCATCGATGTAGGCGAGCTCGCCGGGCAGCGTCGGGTCATCCGTTTCCTCGCCAAGTGGCAGGAACGCATCGCCGCCGTCAGTCACCTTCAAGCAAAGATCCCCCTCAATCGCATGCAGGTCCTCGCCGCCAACGGGCAGCGCGTAGGTCAGCGACACCGTGTTGTAGATGTCCACCGCGGGCGTAATGTGGCCCACCGGTTTGCCCTTGAGCACGCGCTTGAGCAGGTTCTCAATTGAGCAACGCGCGCCCTTTTTGGTCTTGAACAGCCGATAAGCCTCGCGCCATGCCTTGACCGGTGCGTTCTCGCTGATAGTATCGCTGGTCAGATGACGCTCCGCGTCGATATTGGCGCGGTCGAGCAACGCCGCAATCGCGTCCACGTCCTCTTGAGGAATCTGAGCCGCGGGCTTCATGCCCTTTACGACCACAACACCGACAGCCGCCTGCGGAAATAGCTCCCAAAACGAATCCTCGGCAATAAAGCTCTTCATGTGCTCTCCCTTCATAGCATGCGCCCGAGCCCGGGTGCCTAAACAAAAAGCGCCCTTACGACGGCCACCTTCAAAGTCCTACGGTGCCGCCACAAGAGCGCTTACGCTGCCCCCATCCGGAGAAGGGAGCGATATGTTAGGCGTATTGTAACCCGAGTCATCCGCGCGAGTAAAACCACCACAAAGGTGCCTGTCCCCTTTATGGTGGTTTTGGGTCTGAGGCGACGCTAGTGGCGAAGTCCCAGCAGGCCGTGGCCGCGATGACGGGCGTCGGCGTGCACCTGAGCGTGCGGACCGGCGGCCTTGACGGATTCGGGCAGGTGCGAGTACTTCTTCTCGAAGTTCTCCTCGAACATCACGGCCAAGTTGTGCGCGGCCTCGTCGTAGCGAGCGGTGCTCTGCCAATACTGGCGCGGCACCAGGATGCCGTCGGGTACACCGTGGCACGTGGTGGGAATGTCGACGTTAAAGATGTCGTCGTGCACGAACTCGCTGTCCTCGATGGTACCGTCGAGGGCGCGGGCCACCAGGGCGCGCGTGTAGGCAAGCTCGATGCGATGACCCACGCCGTAGCCGCCGCCGATCCAGCCGGTGTTGACCAGGTACACACGCGTGCGGCCGTCGGCGATGCGCTCACCGAGCATCTTGGCATAGACCATGGGGTCGAGCGGCATAAACGGCTCGCCAAACAGCGAAGAGAACGTGGGCGTGGGCTCGGTGACGCCGACCTCGGTGCCGGGGATCTTGGCCGTAAAGCCCGTCACAAAGTGATACATGGCGGCGTCGGCCGTCAGGCGCGAGATGGGCGGCAGCACGCCAAAGGCATCGCAGGTCAGGAAGAGCACGACGCTTGGAGTGGTGCCCATGCCCTTGGTCCACGCGTTGGGAATGTGCTCCACAGGGTATGCCACGCGCGTGTTGTGCGTGATCGAGATGTCGTCGTAGTTGGGCTTGCGGTTCTCGTCGAGCACCACGTTTTCGCAGATCGCGCCAAAGCGGACAGCGTTGAAGATCTCGGGCTCGTGGAACGCGTCCAGGCCCTCGCATTTGGCGTAGCAGCCACCTTCGATGTTGAAGATGCCCATGTCGGACCAACCGTGCTCGTCGTCGCCGATCAGCAGCCGCGTGGGGTTGGCCGAAAGCGTGGTCTTGCCCGTGCCCGAAAGGCCAAAGAACACGGCGGTCTCGTGCGTGACGGGATCCATGCTGGCCGAGCAGTGCATGGGTAGCACGTCGTCCTCGACGGGCAGCAGGTAATTCATGACGCTGAAGATGGACTTTTTGATTTCGCCGGAGTAACCGGTGCCGGCAACCAAAATCACGCGCTCCTGGAAGTTGATGACCACGGCGGCGCTGGAGTTGAGGCCCTTAATGGCGGGATCGCACTGGTAGCCGGGAGCGGCGAGCACGCAGAAGTCCGGCTCGCCGGTGCGTGCGATTTCACGGGCAAGCGGGCGGGAGAGCATCTGCTTAATAAAGAGCGCTTGGCTGGCACGCTCGCAGGCGACAAGCAGGCGACGCGTATGGTTGCGATCGGCACCGGCCATACCGCGAGTGACGAACACATCGCGCTCGTTGAGGTAGTTGACGATACCGGCCTTGATGGCCTCGTAGCTCTCGGCAGAAAGCGGGCGGTTGACGGCGCCCCAGGCGATCTTGTCGTGCACGTCGGGCGTGTCGACGATAAAGCGGTCGTTGGGCGAACGGCCGGTACGCTCCCCCGTCTCGATCACCAGCGCGCCGTTGGATGCCATGCGGCCTTCTTCGCGGCGGATAGCGTGCTCGACGAGCTCCGCGGCGGGTAGATCGACCAGCAGACGGGGTTGATTCTCGGCGGGATCTTCGACCAGCGCAATACCAAAGTTGGACAGAACTTCTGCAGGGGTAACACCAGGCATGGGGCCTCCTTTAAAAGCGCGACACGTGGACGCGGCGCGCACTTTACTCACGTAAAGCCCGTTGTACCCGATATGCAAAAACGTTTTTGCGGCAACGGCGAAGCGCCCGCCCAACGGTCAAAAATCGCAGGCAAGCGGCCTAGTCGTTAGAGACACTCTTGAACAGGCAACAACCAAGGAGCGACCCCGGATGCCGGCACTTAGGGACGTTCTCAAAGTGCCGGCACATAAGGAACGTCCCCAAATGCCGTCTACTGAATGGCGCCGCCGAAATTATCGAACAACCTGTTCAAAAACACGAACGAACACCGTCGCGTCTATACTAGAGCGTAGCAATAGAAAGGACTCCGCTTTGAGCATCACGCCCCTCGATAGCATTCGCCGCGCCATCGCCCGCCGCAATGGCGTCGCCGACCCCACTGTATCGGACGGGGCGCACGGGCAGGGCGGACGCATCGAGAACGGCCTGTTCCCCGCATCGCACACCGCCGAGGAGCTCGCACGAATCCAAGAGCTAAGCCAGCGTAACGCCGGCGGTCCCGACAGCAGCCAGGCCACACGCCGTCGCCGCGAGCGCGATCGCCAGCCCGGCCCCATCCACCGCATGGTCAATGCCTGGTGGAACCGCCTGCTCGGAGCCGTCTACGGCGGCGGCTTCTCCACGCAAGAAGCCGAGTACGAAGATCACGCCACCCGTCGCGACTACCTTTGGAATACCCTGGGCACCGCCGTGTGGGGCATGGTGTTTCCGTTGCTCACCATCGTGTCCACACAGCTCGTGGGCGCCGAGGAGGCTGGCAAATTCTCCATCGCCTTTGTCACCGGCACGCTCATCATGATCGCGTGCAACTACGGCGTGCGCAATTTCCAGGTCTCGGACATCGACGAAAAGACGTCCTTTGCCTCTTACCAGCTCAACCGCTGGATCTGCGGAGCGCTCGCGCTGGCATGCGACCTGGTATACAGCAGCGCCCGCGGCTACGATGCGCAGATGGCCACAATCGGCCTAGGCGTCTACCTGTATAAGGTGATCGACGGCATTGCCGACGTGTACGAGGGCCGCCTGCAGCAGGCCGACAAACTCTACCTGGCCGGCATGAGCCAAACGCTACGATCCGTCGGCGTCATCGCGGTCTTTAGCGTGGCACTGTTCCTCACGCGCAGCATGCCCATCGCCGCCATGGCCATGGGCATCGCCGCGATTGCCTCGCTCGTGCTGGTCACCGCCCCGCTCGCCCTGCTCGAAACCGAAAAATCACGCCGTATGAGTCTGCGCGAGGCTGGTCACCTGTTTATCCAGTGCGCCCCGCTCTTTGGTGCGCTGTTCCTGTTCAACCTCATCGAGAGCATGCCCAAGTTCGTGATGGAAGGCACACTGGCCTACAAATACCAGCTGTACTTTAATGCACTGTTCTTTCCAGCGCAGGCTATTTTGTTGAGCATTGGATTTATCTATAAACCGCAGCTCCTACGTCTGTCGAGCATTTGGGCGAATCCGCGCAAGCGTCGCCGCTTTGACTTGATTATTGTTGCCGTTATGGCACTGATCGTGGTCATTACCGGAGCGTGCGCCGCATTTATGGCAGGCCCCGGCATCCCCATCATGAGCTTTATGTACGGCCTCAACTTTGAGCGCTACCGCACGCTGGCACTGCTAATGGTTGTCGCCGGCGGCGTCACCGCGGCAATCGACTTTATCTACGCCATCATCACGGTGTTGCGCCACGCCGGCGATGTCACCAAGATCTACCTGATCTGCTTCGCCGTAAGCGTGGTGCTGCCGGTGATCCTGATTAAGCTGCTGGGTCTGATGGGCGCCGTGGTGAGCTACCTAGCCATCATGGCCCTACTCCTGGTGCTGCTGATAATCGAGTACGCCCACATCCGCCAGCGCATCGAGCGCGACCGCAACCCCTACGGCGCCTAATTAGCTGCCCCGGTCACCGGAATTTGCGATGGAATCGCCCCGGCTGGGGTCTCGTTGAAGACAATATGCATCACGTAAAACTAAGTGAGTAGATTTTTACCGAATCCCTGACCACACCGACAGAGCACAAGTCCGTGACCTGCGGTTTTATTGAGGCAAATATGTTGGGTGCTCGGCATTTCCAAAAAAGTCTACTCACTTAGCCAGCGGGCAGCCAAATGATTATTTAATCCCCGTCCCAGAGAAATCAATTAGCGGGCAGAAGGGCAAGAGTAGTCAAAAAAGCCCCGTCCCAAATTAGCTACCACTTGCACCGATTATTCGCCCGGGTTGATGTTCGCGTAGAACTCCGCCCCATCATCGAGCCGCAGGATGCCCACGCGACCGAACTCGGAGCCGGTGGCGGCGGCGCAGTCGATGTCGATGCGATCGGGCACGCCGGCGGTATCCTCGCCACCCAGGCGCACAATCTGCCCGCGGCCCGACTCCTCATCGAGCCCCGCCAGGCCGCCAACCTCGCAATAGCGCCCAAGCGACACCGTGGGCGTGTGGCCGCTCACCACGACCGGGCCCTCGCCCTCGGCAGAAAGCAGTCCCGTCGGCACATCCCAATAGCCGTGACGAATCCACAGCAGGTCATCGGACGACTGCACGGCGAGCATTTGCCGCAGCAGCTCGCTATCGGCATCGACCGCTCCCCTGCCGTCACCGCAATCGACACCATGCTCAAGCAAAAACGCGCGCGCCGCCTCGGTCTGGATGCCGGCATGCACCAGCAGGTACGGGCGCTCCTCGGTCTCGGCCACCGCGTAGAGCGGCAGCGCGGCCATCCATCGCACGAGCTCCTCGTATGCCTCAAATTCCATGTCGTTGAGCTGCTCGCTCGTCGTCCAGCCACCGTTGATATCCCAGGTCTCGGCATCGAGCGGGTCCTGGCCAATGATGGCATCGAGCATGATCTGCTCGTGATTGCCCTTGAGCACGTGGGCGTTGGGCAGCGAGCGCACGAGCTTAATAACGCCGACCGGATCGGGCCCGCGATCGATCATGTCGCCCAGCACGTACAGCGTGTCGTCGGACGTCAACGAGATCTTAGACAGGGCCTCGTCAAGCGCACGCACGTGCCCGTGAGCATCAGATGTCACATAGATCGCCATGGTACGCCTCTCCTTGCATTGCGGTCTAAGCCCGGCGCCGCAACTAAAACTTCAAGTTGAACTTAAACGTTACCCATTGTACTCCGTTGCAATAAAGCTGGAAAGGGTTTCCGAGCAGAGGCAAAGACGGCAGCCGTCTATGACGATATCGCGCACGCCCGTAATCCGCCCCCATAAACCCACCACCTTTGGGTACAAATAACCGCAGACAACTGACCGTGCCACGCCAACCACCCAGGAGCGGACACTATCCATGAACCAGATACTTCTCTTTATCGGCCTCGTCATCATTTTGTGCCTGACCATCAAACCCGTCGGCAAAAAACTCCCCTTCCCCACCCTCCTCATCTTTATTGCGCTCGGCATGCTGCTCGGCGTCAACGGTCCGGCGCACATCGACTTTAGCGACTACGCGCTCACCGAAACCGTCTGCAGCACGGCGCTGCTGTTCATCATGTTCTACGGCGGCTTTAACACCAACATCGACCGTGCCAAACCCGTCGCCGCGCCCGCTGTGCTGCTGAGCACGCTCGGCGTTATCGCCACCGCCGGCATCACTGGCGTGTTCGCACACTTCGCACTGGGCTTCGACTGGATCGGCGGCCTGCTGCTGGGCTCGGTCGTGGCGTCGACCGACGCGGCGAGCGTCTTTAGCGTGCTGCGCGAGCACAACCTGTCGCTAAAGGGCGGCACCGACTCGCTGCTCGAGGTCGAATCGGGCTCCAACGACCCCGTCGCCTACATGCTCACCGCGGTACTCGCCACCCTCGCGGCGGGTGGCAACATCGACATTCCCGTGCTGCTGGCCAAGCAGATCATCCTGGGCGTGGGGCTGGGCCTTGCCATCGGCTGGATATCCAGCCGCCTGATTGAGCGCGCACACGCAACGGCCGAGGGCGCGCAGACTATCTTTTTGTTCGCCGTGGCGATCGTCGCCTACGCACTGCCGAGCTACCTGGGCGGCAACGGCTTTTTGGCCGTATACCTGGCAGGCATTGTGCTGGGCGCGAGCGACATCACCGGCAAGGTCGAGATGGCGCACTTCTTTGACACCCTTACCGAGATGGCCGAGATGACGATCTTCTTCTTGCTCGGCCTGCTCGTCACGCCCGCGCGCCTGCCGCAAATGCTGCTACCCGGCCTGGCGCTCATGGCGTTTATGCTCTTTGCGAGCCGCCCCATCGCCGTCGGTCTGCTGCTGGCGCCCTTTAAGACGAGCCCTCGCCAGGTTGCGCTCGTAAGCTGGGCGGGCTTGCGCGGCGCGGCTTCGGTCGTCTTTAGCCTCTTTGCTGTGGTGGCCGGCGTTCCCGGCGGACACGACCTATTTGACCTGGTGTTTGTGATTGCCGTATCGAGCATTGTGGTGCAGGGTTCGCTACTGCCGGCGGTGGCGAAGAAACTCGATATGATCGATGCGGCCGGCGACGTGCGCCGCACCTTTAACGACTACCACGACGAGGACGGCATGTCGTTTGTAAAGCTCAAGGTGGGCGCTGGCCATCCGTTTGCCGGGCGCTCGCTCGCCGATATTGGCAGCGCGACGGACATGCTCGTGGTCTTGGTGCTGCGCGACGGGGCGCACCCGGTACTGCCCAACGGCGATACCGTCATCGAGGAAGGCGACCTTCTGGTGATGGCAGCCCCAACGTTCGAAGAGCGTGCCGAGGTTACGCTGCGCGAGGTCACCGTGACGCCCCACGGTCGCCTGGCCGGTCAGCGCCTGCGCGACGTGCCGCAGGGCAAGCACCCGTTTATCGTGGTGATGCTCAAGCGCGACGGCCAAACCATCATCCCCGACGGCGACACCCTAATATACGCCGGCGACGAAGCCGTCATCGCCACGCTCGCGTCGTAGTGACCAGGGGTTAGCTAATTTGCGACGAAGAAATCAAGCGCCTAGAGAACCTCATGCCTTCGCTCGCAGATTTGGATTTGCCCGAGAAGTAAAGCACCCCTCCCCCATGTAACCATCCTGTAAATCATAGCGGCGCACTCGAGTTTTACCGTGATGCGGTCGCGCCTGACGCTGCACTGTGCTAAAGTATCCCGAACGTTCAAACGACTACGAGGGGAACTAGAAGATGGCACGTGTGCACAACTTCTCAGCTGGCCCGGCCGCGCTGCCTACCAGCGTGCTCGCCGAGATCGCCGACGAGATGATGGACTACCACGGTTGCGGCATGTCCGTGCTCGAGATGAGCCATCGATCTAGCATGTACCAGCAGATCATCGACGACGCCGAGGCAACCCTGCGCCGCCTGCTGAGCATCCCCGATAACTACCGTGTTCTGTTTTTGCAGGGCGGCGCCACGCTGCAGTTTGCGGGCATCCCGATGAACCTCATGCGCCGCGGCCGCGCCGGCTACGTCGTGACCGGCAACTTCGCCAACAAGGCGTACAAGGAAGCCGCCAAGTACGGCGAGGCCGTGCTGCTCGCGAGCTCCGAGGACGCCAATTTCGACCGCATTCCCGCCATGGCCGACATCAACGCGCGCATTGCCGCCGAGGCCGCGGACGGCGGGCTCGACTACGTCTACATCTGCCAGAACAACACCATCTTCGGCACCATGTTCCACGAGCTGCCCGATTGCGGCGACGTGCCGCTGGTCGCCGATGTCTCGAGCTGCTTTTTGTCGCAGCCGCTCGACGTCGAGCGCTACGGACTCATCTACGCCGGCGCTCAGAAAAACGCCGGCGCCGCGGGCGTGACCGTGGTCATCGTGCGCGACGATCTCATCGCAGATGGCCCCGCCTTTGCGCAGACGCCGCAGTACATGGACCTTAAGACCCAGACCGCCAAGGGCTCCATGCTCAACACGCCTAACACCTTTGGCATCTACGTATGCGGCAAGGTGTTCCATTGGGTGGAGCAGACCGGCGGGCTCGCAACCATGGCCGAGCGCAACTGGGCCAAAGCCAACCTGCTCTATGACCTGCTCGAGCACAGCGAGCTGTTCCATGGCGCCACGCAGGCCGACAGCCGCTCCATCGCCAACGTCACCTTCCGCACCGGCGACGCCGAGCTCGACGCGGCCTTTGTCGCAGGCGCGGCCAAGCACCAGATTCAAAACGTCAAGGGCCATCGCCTGGTGGGCGGCATGCGCGCCAGCGTCTACAACGCCGTAACCATGGAAGACGTGCAGGCACTTGCCTCGTACATGAAGGACTTCGAAGCGCAGCATAGTTTGAGTCCGCGATCTAACTAGCCCGCAACGCGCGGGCCGACCAGCCATCTCAAACCACCCTGTTTAGATCAAAACCTGCTAAGGAGTTTTTCCATGCGTAAGATTAAGACTATCGACGACATCACCAAAGACGGCAAAGTCGAGTTTGGCGAGGGCTACGAGTTTGTGGGCACCGCCGAGGAGGCCGACGCCATCCTGATGCGCTCCACCGACCTGCACGGCTACGAGCTGCCCGAGGGCATCCGCGCCATCGCCCGCTGCGGCGCCGGCGTCAACAACATCCCCGTCGAGGAGTACGCCAAGAAGGGCGTCGTCGTCTTTAACTCCCCCGGTGCCAACAGCAACGCCGTCAAGGAGCTCGTCCTGGGCATGCTGGTGCTTTCGAGCCGCGGCGTCGTGCAGTCGATGAACTGGGTGCGCAACAACGCCGACGACCCCGAGATTCAGGTCGATGCCGAAAAGGCCAAGAAGGCCTTTGTGGGCCGCGAGCTCAAGGGCAAGCGCATCGGTGTCATCGGTCTGGGCAACGTGGGCTCCAAGGTCGCCAACGCCTGTGTCGATCTGGGCATGGACGTCTACGGCTACGACCCGTTCATTTCCGTCGAGCACGCATGGGTGCTGAGTCGTGAGGTGCAGCGCGTGGGCACGCTCGAGGACCTCTGCCGCGGCTGCGACTACCTCACCGTGCACGTGCCCAGCAAGGCCGATACCATCGGCATGATCAGCACCGAGCAGATCGACCTGCTGGCCCCGGACGCCGTGCTCATCAACTACGCGCGCGAGACCATCATTGACGAGGACGCCGTCGACGCCGCCCTGCGCGCGGGCAAGCTCAGCTGGTTTAGCTGCGACTTTGCCACGCCCAAGACCGTCAAGATGCCCAACACGTTTATCACCACGCATTCGGGCGCCGGCACCGGCGAGGCCGAGGCCAACTGCGCCGACATGGCCATCAGCGAGCTCAAGGATTACCTGGAAAACGGCAACATCGCGCACAGCGTCAACTACCCCGCCTGCAGCATGGGCAAGGCGCGCGCCGCAAGCCGCATTGCCTGCCTGCATGCCAACGTGCCCAACATGATCGGCCAGATCACGGCCATTCTCGCCAAGGACAACGCCAACGTGCAGCGCATGACCAACGAGTCCGCTGGCGAGAACGCCTACACCATGTTCGACACCGATGAGCACCTGGACGGCAGCACGATCGAGGCACTTAAGCAAATTCCGTCGATGTATCGTGTGCGCGTGATTAAATAGCGCCGGCGCCAATCCTGCCAGACAGACCACGAAGCCCATTCGGCCCCCGTTTTCACGAAACGGGGGCCGATTTTGTTGCTCCGGACGACTTTAAAATGATACCCAGAACAAGTTTTTTCAGATAATCGATAGTGAGGCTCAAGTCGCTAAGCACACCCGCTTTGATAAACAGCTTTATCAGGGACTTTAGTAGGTAAAAATCGATCTCTATGTGCCGAATGTAAGTTGACTGTCCATTTTCCGAAACAACTTATTCTAGATAGCATTTTTAAGGCCCCTCCAAGGCGAAATATAAGTCTTTTTGTGACCAAAACTCTAGTCCGCGCGACCGTTTTCCACCCGCGCGGCTACATTCCTGCCCAATCGATAAAAATCTCCTCACGAAGCCGCCGTTCGAGCTCCTGCTGTCGCGGCGTCTTGTCTTTCAGCGGCACATCGAGATAGGACATGATGAGCTCCATCACCACGCGGAAGGCATCGGAGTCGGCCAGCTGACCATAGGTCATCAGAATGACGGGGTATCTCATCGCTTGCAGCGCCGTCGTTCGATCGGAGTCCGAAATCTTGGATTCAATGGATCCGTGAATGGCTTTACCCTGGCATTCAACCAGACACTCTCGGCTGCCGTCCTTATTTGCCAGCAGGATATCGGCATAGCGCCTATCAAGCCCCGAAATCAGGCGGGCGCTGTGCGTCAAGCGAATCTCGACGTTATTGGTAAGGCGCAGCCCTTCGCCGCCGCGCAACCTCGTAAGGCCAAACAGCATCGAAGCCTGGACCTCGAGCGGCGATGCCGCCACCCCCGTAATGCATTTCGCGGCTCGTATGAACGTTTTAGCGCCGCGGAGCCCCCGGACCTTATCGACGAACTCTGTAAGCTCAGAGAGCTCGATCAAGGGAGGTCGTTTCCACAAGTCCGTTGGATTCCCCGAGACATCCTTTACGTTTTCCCAGCCCGACCGTGCGTCACTCCATCGGCTCCCATATGCCTGCTCAAGTGCCGACTTTACCTGAGGCGCAATCTTGCACACGGCAAAGGTGCCGCACATCTCATACATGCACATGATTAGACGCTCGTTTGAGACCGAGGAAGCCAGAGTCAGCAGGGTAAAGAGTGGGGACGCAACATCGAGGCCAAACTCCGTCTGCCGCACGGAATCAAACGGCCTCTCCCCGTTCCAAACATGCCTGACAATGCGATCGCCCTTACGTCCGCAGCTGCCCTGCGCCAACACGTGTAACGGGGTGCCCAGGAAATGCGTGACGAGCGGATGCTCACATAGGTGCTCCCTGCGCGGATCGTCCGCAGAATCGGGCAGGTCCGGCATTATTGCCAAGACCTGTGGAGGTATCCGGTGATACCGAAAGGCAGATATGTCGCACAGCATGTCGTCCATGAAGGGTACGTACCCGCTGCGTCGCTTGTAAACCCGCTCGGACGGCAAACGCGCTGGCTCGGCCTGCGAACGGTAAATACTGCCACGCCCACGTCGCGGATCTCACAGGAGGCTTACAATCGGTTTGGAAAGCAAACTGATTGTGAGGTTGCATATGGTTGATGAGGACTTTGCCTGGCGGCTTGCGCAGGAGCTTGTGCGGATCGACAGCTCAGACCCGGGCGCGTATGAGGATGAAATTGAGCGCTTCATTAAGAGGCTCATTGAGCAGCAGCTGGCACAACTTGATAGTTCTGCGCTCGATGCCGTGCAGATTGAAGAGCTCGAAGTGCTGCCCGGGCGCCGCAACCTTAAAGTCACCGTGCCGGGCCAAAGCGACGAGCCGCGGCTGATCTATATCTGCCACATGGATACCGTCACCTTGGGCGATGGCTGGGACGCAGACATCGCACCGCTTGGGGCGGTTGTGCGCGACGATAAACTCTATGGCCGCGGTGCCTGCGATATGAAGGGTGGCCTGGCCTGCGCCATTGCCGCACTGGTCCATACGCTCGAGCGCGTGGCGGCGGATGGCGCGCTGCCACGCCGCGGCTTTTCGCTCATCTGCTCGGTCGACGAGGAAGACTTCATGCGCGGCTCAGAGGCCGCGATCGATGCTGGCTGGGTCGGCTCGCGCGAATGGGTGCTGGACACCGAGCCCACCGACGGGCAGATCCAGGTGGCGCACAAGGGTCGCACGTGGTTCGAGATCGAGATGGCCGGCGTCACGGCTCATGCAAGCCAGCCTTGGAAGGGCGCCGACGCCGTCGCCGCCATAGCCGAGGTCGTGTGCTCGCTTCGTCGCACGTTTGCGACGCTGCCTTTACATGAGGAGCTGGGGCCATCGACCATCACGTTTGGACAGATCGAGGGTGGCTACCGTCCCTATGTCGTGCCCGACCACGCTAAGGTCTGGGTCGATATGCGCCTGACCCCGCCGACCGATACGGCCGCCGCGACGCGCATGGTAGAGCAGGCCATTGTCGCCGCCGAAGCCGCGGTCCCAGGCTGCCATGGAAGCTATACCGTGACAGGCGACCGCCCCGCCATCGAGCGCGATCCGGCCTCTCCCCTTCTAGCTGCGCTCAAGTGCACAGCAGACGATGTGACGGGCACGGACACGACCGTCGGCTTCTTTACCGGCTACACCGACACTGCCGTCATTGCCGGCAAGACAGGCAACCGCAATTGTATGAGCTACGGCCCCGGCTCGTTGGCGCTCGCGCACAAGCCCAACGAGTATGTGCCCCATGCCGATATCGTTCGCTGCCAAAACGTGCTCATCGCGCTTGCCGATAACACGCTCTGGGACGCAAGCGGCCAAGTTGGGGCATAATAAGCCGCGAACAAACCGACTCGCGCGTTAGGACCGCCCATGAAAGCACTTCCGTTTCCCTGCATCCGCCCAGCTCAGGACCGCGTGCTCGAGGCGCTGCCTGCGATGGGCGGTATCCTGAGCGGCAACGACGCCCTGCGCGGCGCCATTGCTGACGGCCTAATGCTCAAGGATCCAGGCGCGGCGTATTACGTGTACGAGTGTTCGGGAGAGCTGGGACGCGTGACGGGCGTTGTGGCAATTTGCCCGGTTGGTGTACTGACGGACGACAACGCGTCCTCCGCAGATGCGGCCGCAGCCGCCCGCGCAATCGCCGAGCTTAAGGTGCAGCCTCGCCCTGTAACGCTCGCCTACGAAGCCTCGCCCGTCATGGATATCATCCTCGGCGCCGCCAAAGAAGGCGCGTCGCTCTATGCCGTCACCGACCCCGCCGGCATTACGCACCGTGTGTGGGAGGTCAAGCGCGAGGACGCCGTTGCTGCCATCCGTGCCATGCTCGATCAGGCACCCGACCCCGTGTTCGCCGGTGACTCCGCCTATGCCGCCGCACTGGCTGGGGCATCGCAGATTCTGGCCGATGAGGCCCGTGCCGCCGGAACGCACACCGGCAAAGAGCCGTTCAACTTTGCCGTAGCTGCGCTCTTCCCCGCCGCGCAGGTCAGCGGCGGCGCGCCGCAGGTTCCGACGGGTCTGCTCACTCACCAGATCTCACGGTTCTAGCGGACTCAAACGCGAAGCTGGAAAACCCAGCATCCAAACAAACAAGGGGCGGGGATGCAATGCCCGTGCATGCATCCCCGCCCCTTTCGCATCAAACAATTTCGCCGGCAAACCGCGCCGCAACGCCAGCGCTACCCGCGCTGCGGGCCTACTGCCGCTACAAGCGGTTCAAGCCCCAGCTCGCGCGCGTAATCCTCCTGCGTAAAGACTTCGACCAACTCAAACGTGTCGGATTCGTCGTCAAACGCAAAGTGCAGCACCGAGCAGTTGCCCGGCACGCGATCGCGCTCGTCGGCCGCCGCACCCTTCACGTGATCCATAAACTCCTTGATAGCCGAGCCATGGCTTACCGCGAGCACACACGTATAGTCCGGACGCTGCATGAGTTCGGTCAGCGTCGCCACCATGCGCTCGCGCACCTGGATCTGGCCCTCGCCGCCAAATTGACGATAGAAATCGCGCCACGGGCGCTCGGGCATGAGCATCACGCGCTCGGCCTCAAAGTCGCCAAAGAACCACTCACGCAGGCCGTCCAGGCGCTCGTACGCCAAGCCCGGCCACAAGTTGGCGATAGTCTGCTCGGTGCGATGAAGCGTGGAGGTGTAGGCATGATCGGGCTCAATGCCGCGCGCACGTAAAAACATGCCGGCGCGCGCCGCCTGGTCGCAACCCAACTGCGTAAGCGGCGAATCACTCCACCCCTGAATGATACGCTTAAGGTTGAATATCGTCTGTCCATGACGGACCAGATACAGATCTTTATTCATAGGGGTCCTTTCGTTCGTTACCAGCCCAAGAGCGAAAACGCCCCGTCGCAATAGCCAAAATGAAGCACGGCACCGTTGTCGGGCAGCTCTCCCCCGCCAGTCACATACTCAAGAAACTCCTGGCAGGCTGAGCCATGGGAAACCGCCAGCACGCAGTCGTGCTGCGGCCTGGCCATGATGCGGGACAGCGCCGCGACCATGCGCGACTGAAGCTGCACTTCCGACTCGCCGCCAAAGGCCACCGGATAATCGCCCCAGGGCTGCGGCGGCATCTCGCGATTTGATGTGCCCTCCAGCGAGCCAAAATGCCACTCACGCAGGTCATCGACCAGCTCAATGGAACGGCCCTCGCCAACGATAAGCTCGGCCGTATGCCGCGCCCGGCCCAACGGCGAGGAATACACATGATCAAAGGCCACGCCACGCGCCGCAAACGCCGTACGCGCCGTCAGCGCCTGCTCGCGCCCACGCGCCGTAAGCGGCGAATCGTGCCAGCCCTGCAAAATGCTCTGCACATTGAGCTCAGTCTGCCCATGCCGCACCAAATACAGATCTGCCACACACCCTCCCCTCGTACCACCACAAAGGGGACAGGAGCCTTTGTGGTGATTTTGCCGCCGGATTGCACCGCAACGACGCACAACTACAGCAGCACGTCGGCAAGCGGACGCTTGGGTACGTGGTGCACCTGCGCCTCGTCGCGCCAATAATTGATGGAGCCGTCGGGGTTGGAATCGATCGCATCGATCACCTGTGTCTCGGCCGGAACGCCAAACGCCATGATCAGCTTGAGCTCATACTTGTCGTTATTGAGCCCCATGGCTTCGATCGCGCGGGGCGTAAAGGCCTTGAACATGCAGGCTGCCACCTCGGGCGTGGCGCTGCGGGCGGCGAGCATCATCGTCTGCGCGGCAATGCCCGTGTCGACCTCGGTAATGGGAGCGGCAGGCTTGCCCGGAACGGCGCGCTCGGCCAGAATCGCGATATAGCCGGTCGGGCGCTCACCCTCGGCAGGACCCGGCCAGTCCTTAAGTGCGCCGGCCCATGCGAGCTCGTCAAATACACGCGCGCAATCCTCGGCACCGCTCACCACGTGAAAACGCAGACGCTGAGCATTGGCACCACACGGGGTCAGGTGCGCCAGTTCCGCCAGCTCGAGCAAAAACTCGCGCGGCACGCGCATGGACTCGTCAAAGCGACGGCACGTGCGGGCGCGACGAACCAACGCATCAAACGCGTCCAAGCCGAGCTTTTCGCGGCCCTGCTTTGCCATCGATTCTGCGCTTACCGGCGCCGCGGGAACTGCTTCGTTCATAGGGACCCCCAATACAAGCCAATTGTCCTTAGGAAAATCTAACCTAAAACGCAGGCAATAACGAACAGGGCTGCAATGTTCTACACCTGTTGAATAGAAAACCGCGACGTGGGGAACAACGGAAACAATTCGGGACCTTTGGGTTACGTTTCGCCCTCCCCGACCCATACGCCAGCGCCTTTAAGCGATACTGGTTGTAACGATCAAGGCTTACGCCGCACGGAAAGGAGACGTTATGGGTATCTTTAGGAACGATGACCAAAAATCGAGCCAGTTTGGATTTGACGAGAAAAGTATGGCGGGCAAAGCCGTCAAGGCCGTGCGCTGGATCTACGCCATCACGGGCGTCGTGGCGCTCATTGCTGGCATCGCGCTGCTTTTTGCACCCGCCAAGTCCCTCGTCTTTTTGACGACCGTCCTGGGTTTTTACTTTGTAATCACCGCTGCCATCAGGCTGTTCACTGCCATTTTTGAGCCGCTGCTGCCCACTGGCTGGCGCGTGACGAGCATCATCTCCAACCTACTCATTATCCTGGGCGGCGTCATAATCCTGCGCAACCAGGCCTTCTCGACCGCGACACTCACCACGATGGTGGTTATCGTGGCCGGCTTTGGCTGGATTGTCGAAGGTGTCATGTCCATTCTGGAGTCCGAGCTTTCGTCCAACCGCGCCCTTGCCATCCTGAGCGGTGCACTCTCCATCATCGCCGGCATGTTCGTGTTTATCTATCCGCTGTGGTCGGCCAAGATGCTTGTCATCTTTAGTGGCGCCGCGCTGCTGGTGTTTGGCGTAACGCTCATTGTTCGCGCCATTCAATTTGGCAAACTGGTGCACTAGATGCCGCGAACGCTCTTTATTGATGCCGACGCCTGCCCGGTCACGCGCGAGTCGATTGACTGCGCGCGGCGGGCGGGCGTCGCCGTTGTTATCGCCGGCAACAGCACGCAAAACCTGGAACGACACATTCGCCGCGACGACCCGCGCGATGCCGAGCACGCGCGACGCGGCTTTTGGGTCACGACGCTCGACGTGAGCGTGGGCGCCGACAGCGCCGACTTTGCCATTGTCGAACGCCTGCAGGCGGGCGACGTGGTCGTGACGCAGGACATTGGCTTGGCGAGCATGGTGCTCGGGCGCGATGCCGCCGCCATCGGTGTGCGCGGGCGCGTGTACGACAAGGCGACTATCGACATGCAGCTGTTTATTCGCCACGAGGAAAAGAAGGTACGCCGCGCCGGCGGACGCACTCGCGGTCCGGCAGCATTTACCAGCGAAGACCGCGCCCGCTTTAAACGCAACCTCACCGAGTTGCTGCACTAACCAAGGTAGATTTTTGAGACATGCCTAAAATCTACCTTTTTGTTTTGAGCGGTGTGAGCGCTCGGAATCCATGGCTCAACAAAAAACGGGCTTCAAAATGCCATGCGTCGCCGCATTGCGCAGGCGCTGAGCATGGCTATTTGAAGCCCATTTTTTAGGCCTACTTAGAGGCCAACGGCGGAGAGGATGAGGCCCCAGCCAGCGCCGATGACGTACATCATGATCAGGAACACGGCATTTTCGCGGGCGCTGCGGTTGGTGCGGAACAGCACCAGATAACCCACGCCGGCGGAAATGAGCGTGCCGGCGAGCATCGGCGCCAGTTGCAGCGCGCCTTCCAGATACAGCTGTGTAATGACCACGCTCGCCGAGCAATTGGGAATCAGCCCGACAAGCGCCGAACCCAGGACAGCGAGTGTCTCGTTGCCGCGCAGGAACTGCTCGATCGCGGACTCGCCGAACGTCTCGAGCACGGCGACCAGAATCAGCGTCACCAGAAAAATGAATACCGAGACCTGCACGGTGTGCGAGATCGCACTGCGGATGATCGACAGGACAGGCGTCCCTTCGTGGGAGTGAGAGTGACCGTGACCATCATGGTGTTCATGTTCGCCCTCATGACCGTGATCGTGGCCATGTCCGTGTTCGTGCTCGTCCTCGTCTTCATCACAACCGCAATGGTCGCGCTCGCACAGCTCGTGGATGTGGTCGGCGCTCACGCCTGCCTCGGCCACCTCGTCGATGATGTCACCGCCGCTGTGGTCGTCGTGCGCGCAGTTCACGTGGGCCGGGTTGGCCGCGGTTCCCAGCACGGTACGGCGAATCGCCGCGTGCGCGCGGGCGTTACGGCGCAGGCCGCGAATGGCAGCGTCCACGATAAAACCCGTGACCAGTGCGATCAGCGCTTTCGAAGCCAAAAGCATCGCCATAGTCTGCACGGGAACCTGCTCGGCAAGCAACAGCGGCAGCATCTCATCGGAGGTCGAAAGGAACACCGCCACCAACGTGCCCAAGGTCACGACACGGCCGGCGTACAGCGTTGCTGCCATGGCCGAAAATCCGCACTGCGGCACCATGCCCAGCAGCGAGCCAACCACGGGACCCGCAGCGCCGGCGCGCTTGATAGCGCCGTTGACGCGGTCGCCCGCAACGTGCTCAAGTGTCTCGAGAGCAAGATACGTCACCAACAAAAACGGCACCAGCGACAGCGTGTCCTTGCCGGCGTCGAGCAGAATATCAATCAGTAAATCCATGACGGATGGAACCTTTCGTGTCTTTCGGCAGCATTGTAAAAGTCCTAGCGGTCAACTAGGGTATTGTAGTTGTCCCGGGCGCGGTGCCAATAGTTGCCTATGGTAAACTATCATCTCGCCATAACTCAGTAACCTCGAGCCGCACAACGCGGCCCGTCCAAGGAGTAGCATATGAACGTATCGCAAGCACTCGAATACGAGCGCCAGCCGTTTATCCCCATGTTTATCTACGGCGACCACGGCGCCATGGAGTCCGAGCGCCAGAAGGGCGAGGAGGCCCTCAAGGTGCTCGAGACCGAGTACTTTACCGCCGAGGGCGACCCCGGCTTCGACTTTGCCACCGTGCGCGACCTGGCCGACCGCAACCGCGACCTGTGCGACCAGATTGGCGAGGCGCGTCTGCGCAACGTGACGCCCGCGACGCTCTCGCGCGGCCTGTCCGATGCCGACACCTGCGCCGCCATCGGCAAGATGCAAAAGCGCACCGCCGCGTCCGTTATGCGCGAAATCCGCGGCGACCGCGACGCGCTCGGCGTGGCCTACGCCCGCAAGCCCATCCAGGGCACCGTGCTCGGTATCGACATCGAGACCACCGGCCGTGCACCCGAGCGCGGCTATATCATCAACGTGGGCTGGGAGATCATGGAGCTCACCAGCGACGCCGTCCCGCATGACGCCGAGGCACACTACTGTGGCCTGCCCGACATCTACCGCGGCGAGGATGTGCCGTTGTCGAATATCCACCACATCACCTGGGACGACATCGACGGCAAAAAGCCGTTCCGCGAGAACAAAGAGCTGCAAAAGCAGCTGCTCAAGCTTATGAAGAAGTACCCGTACATGGCACACAACGCCGCCTTTGAGGACAGCTGGTTCAAGATCCACCTGGACGGCTACGCCGAGGCACGCCGCGCCGGCAAGATCATCGTCATCGACTCGCGCCAGATCTGCCGCAGCCTGGACGCCGACGTGCGCTCGCTCCCCCGCGAGTCCGCCCCAGCCGCGCTCGAGAACTGGGCGCGCCGCCGTGGAACCCTCGCCGCCGACGCCAACGAGCAGCACCTGGGCTTGGACGACACCGACCTCATGCTCCGCACGGTACAGGCCGAGTTCAACCTCAAGAACCTGTTTGCGAAATAACCGATCCATCTGCGGGAGCGCCTGCCAGGCACAGTGCAATCCGTCTGGACGCACCGGCACGCAGTAAACTAGGGCGCAGTCTTATGGCTGCACCCTAGTTTGCATCAAAACGAGCAAATTCGCGTGCTTCACATAGTCGGCAGGTTGGCCCACCTACATTTTTCGAGTTGTTCGGCCAGCTGAACCACTAGTCAAGGCCCCTTGAACCGCAATCGAGCGCTATAGTCGCCCCAATTTCGCAACCAAGCCCTATAAATCTACCTGAATCAATTCGAATAGGACGTTGCGATCGCACCATTCGTATAGGATAAGGCCGAATAACTCAAATTATGTTGGTGAGGCATCTGAGCGGTCGGCAAAAACGCTTAGAAGCTACGAATCCGCAACTAAAGTTCACCAAAATGGGGCAGCCGACAGAAACCTCCCCAGCCGAAGCTGCCCCCCTCAATACGACAGCTCAAAAACCCACCGTTCGCAGAAGATAAGCCGCGCCCCAATACCGTTGCCCGAAGTTTCGAGCGTATATGGCGTCCGCTATGCCATCATGCGCGTATGGGAATCGTTCTGTCACATACCACGGCACGCGCTGTATACCAAACAGTCAACTCGCTCGCAAGCCACGCGACCGATCCCATATCTATGGAAAAGATCAAGGTGTCTGCGCCGACCACGTCCAACCTGGAAGCGGCGCGAGCATGGCTCAACAGAAAGAATGTCGATTCTGAAAGCATCCATGTGCTGACGTTTTCCAATAATGCCAAAAGGCACCGCAAGGGCTGCATCTGCCACTGCACGCGCTATACGTTTGATGCAGAAAGCTACCTAGAACTCGAGCCGAACGTCTACATCGTCGATATCAAGCTGTGCGCGTTAGAAGCAGCAGCCGACCTCAACCTTTCGGAGCTCGTTGAGTATTACTTTGAAATCTGCGGCTCCTACGCGTTTGGAACGTCCGACGAAACTCAATATCGCGAGCGCCCAGCCCTAACCAGCGTTGAAGAGCTCAGAGCCTTCTTTTCAGAGGCATCGGGGTATCGTGGATCTAATAAAGCACTTAAGGCACTTTCTTATGTACGCGAAGGCTGTCGCTCCCCACTCGAAACGGCGTTTGTCATGATGCTGACAATGCCCAAGTCAATGGGTGGCTTAGCCATACGCGTTATCAAAACGGACTATCCGATCCCAGTCCCCAAAAGATACGCCGCCCTAACGCGACGGACGGTTTTCTACCTCGACGCGCTGCTCGAAAATTCGATGACCGATATCGAATACAACGGCTTTTACCACGACGAGCCCGAACAGCAATCAATTGACGAGGAACGCCGAAACACGCTGCGAAACATGGGATATGCCGTTATCACAGTTAGTCGTCATTCGTTTTTCAAGCAGTCCGCTTTTAGGCGGGTCATGGAAGCGATTCGCATTCGCGAGAAGATATGGCCCGGTCGACTCCCGGATAACTTCGCCATCCTGCAAGAAACTCTTCGTCAATTTGTCTTGCGGCGCTACTTCGAATACGGTCGCCGCGTCCTGGAGACACTCAAAGAAGAAGAGGCCGCCAAGCGCGAAATTGCAAGCCAATATCCGCAAGCTGATGACCCGAGCATCAACGATGTGCCAGAACCCGACGACATGCAACACGTCGGGGCCCTTGCTGAGGAAATCAATGGGCCTTGGGAATGCGACATGTTCGCAAAAATCGATGAAAACCGCACAGAAGACGACACGATTATTGATCTAATTGAGAATTCGCTCTTCTAAAGGCGATCTCTGCGGATGTCCACCTACATTTTTCGACTTATTCGGCCACCGATGTGCCAGATTGGCTGCAGCAATGCTCAATATAACTTTAGATAAAACTGATTCTGCAGGAACTCCCGTAGAGGAAGAACTGATTCTCGCTGTATTTAACACGATAAAGTACAAATATGAACAGTCCTAATGCTTCTCAAGGTGGCTTTCTTAGCATGCTGGCCGAACATCTCGAAATATGTTGGCGAGCATTGCGTCGATGTCTCCCAACCCGCAGAAAATCGCAGAGGCGGCAAGCAGTCATCGAAGTTAACGTAAATTGTATTGACATATGAACATGCGCTCATATAATCGGAAGTAATTTATATGAGCGCATGTTCATATGAAAGGATGTTGCAATGAGCAGCCACGCTGATGAAACAAAGACCGGCATCGAGGCCACCGAGCCGATCGTCCCCACCACCTGCTCGCCCGAGGACCTTCCCGACGAGGAGCTGTTGTACGACCTGGCCGACCTGTTCAAGGTCTTCAGCGACACCACACGCATCAAGATCCTCTATGCCCTCATGGGCCGCGAGCTCTGCGTGGCCGACATCGCCGAGGCGACCGCAACCTCGCAGTCGGCAGTATCGCACCAGCTGCGCACGCTTAAGCAGTCGCACCTGGTCAAGTTCCGCCGCGACGGCCGCAACATTCTCTACTCGCTCGCCGACGATCACGTCTACACCATGCTTAACCAGGGCATGAGCCATATCTGCGAATAGCAATCACCCACGGTATCAGCGCGGCCGGCACCCAGACCGCTAACACAGGGAAAGGAACCCACCATGAAAAAGCAGTTTAAGCTCGACGAGATCGATTGCGCCAACTGCGCGCGCGAGCTTCAGGACGAACTTGCCAAGCTCGAGGGCGTCAAGTCCGTTTCGGGCAACTTTATGACCCAGAAGCTGACGCTCGAGGCCGACGACGCCAAGTTCGACGAGGTCCTGGACCGCGTCGTTGAGTTCACCGCCGACGCCGAGCCGGACTGCGAGATCATTCTCTAACCCGCGCATACGTTGACCCGCGAGGCCGCGCTTGCCGCGGCCTTTGCTCGCGAAATTATATGAGCGAGTGTTTATAAACTCAAATGAGAGGTTTGAATCATGACAGCCGCCGATCCCAAAAAGAAAAAGAAGAAGCGCAAGAAGAAAGAGTCCCTTGAGCATAAGCGCAACCGCATCCTGGTAGCACTGGGCATTTTTGCCGTTGTTTATGCCCTCGACGAGCTCGGCGCCCTCGCTATCGCATTTGGGGAGCCCGGCAACATCTACGCCAGCTTTGTGCTGTTCCTCGTGCCGTTTTTGATTGCCGGCTACGACGTACTGCAAAAGGCATTCAATAACATCCGCCGCGGCAAGGCCTTCGACGAGAGCTTCCTCATGGCCGTCGCGACCATCGGCGCGTTTGCCATGGTGCTCTTCCCCGACACCGACCCGCACATGGCCGAAGGCGCCGCTGTCATGCTGTTCTACCAGGTCGGCGAGTTGTTCCAGGCATACGCCGTGGGCAAGAGCCGCAAGTCGATCAGTGCCATGATGGACATCGCGCCCGACTACGCTAACGTCGAGCAAGCCGACGGCACACTCGAACAGGTCTTCCCCGATGACATCGCCGTCGGCACCGTGATCGTGGTCAAGCCCGGCGAGCGCGTGCCTATCGACGGCGTCATCGTCGAGGGCGAAACCCAGCTCGACACCGCCGCACTCACGGGCGAGTCGGTCCCCCGCCCGGCCAAGACCGGCGACGATATCATCAGCGGTTGCATCAACATGACGGGCCTCATCCACGTGCGCACCATCAAGCCCTTTGGCGAGTCAACCGTCGCGCGTGTTCTGGAGCTCGTGGAGAATGCCAGCGAAAAGAAGGCGCGCACCGAGAACTTCATCACGCGCTTTGCCCGCGTCTACACACCCGCCGTCACTGGCGCTGCCGCGGTGCTCGCGCTTGGCGGCGGCCTGGTGACCGGCGCTTGGTCCGATTGGATCCTGCGCGGCCTGACCTTCCTGGTCGTCAGCTGCCCGTGCGCCCTCGTGATCAGCGTACCGTTGAGTTTCTTTGGCGGCATCGGCGGCGCGTCCAAGCTGGGCGTTCTCATCAAGGGCTCCAACTACCTCGAGACGCTCGCCGACGTGGACACCATCGTCTTCGACAAAACGGGCACCCTCACCAACGGCACGTTCTCAGTCGTCGCGGTGCACCCCGAGGCTGGCTATACCGAGCAGTCGCTGCTCGAAGTCGCAGCCCTTGCTGAGTCGTTCTCCGATCACCCCATCGCGCAGTCCGTGCGCGACGCCTACCAGGGCGAGGTCGACCCCAAGCGCGTGAGCGACTCCGCCAACGACGCGGGCCACGGCGTGACGGCAACCATCGACGGCAAGCACGTCGTCGTTGGCAACGCCAAGATGCTCGCCGCGGCCGGCGTTGAAGCACCGGACTGTGAGGTTGTCGGCACGATCCTCCACGTGCTCGTTGACGGCGTGTACGCCGGCCACATCGTGATTGCAGACACCGTTAAGGCCGATGCGGAGCAAACGATTCGCGACCTGCATGCCGCCGGTATCAACCGCACCGTCATGCTCACGGGCGACCGCGAGGAGGTTGCAGCGTCTGTGGCCAAGCAACTCGGTCTCGACGAGTTCCACGCGCAGCTCCTGCCGGGCGACAAGGTCGAGCGCGTTGAGGCGCTACTCGCGGCCGAAAGTGGCAAGGGCAAGCTCGCCTTTGTCGGCGACGGTATCAACGACGCTCCTGTGCTTACGCGCGCCGATGTGGGCATTGCCATGGGCGCCATGGGCTCCGACGCCGCGATCGAGGCCGCCGACGTGGTGCTGATGGACGACAAGCCGTCCAACATTTCCCGCGCGATCCGCGTGGCGCGCAAGACCATGACGATCGTTTGGCAGAACATCATCTTTGCACTGGGCATTAAGCTGCTGATTCTGGTGCTCGCGGCGCTGGGCATCGCCAGTATGTGGCTTGCCGTCTTTGGCGACGTGGGCGTGGCGATCATCGCCATCCTGAACGCCATGCGCGCGATGGGTGTCAAGAACCTGTAGCGCCTGTGGTCCCTCCGGCCGGGACCGGGCTTGGTTTTGAAAACGTCCTCGACCAATGAAGCGCCCCCGTTCTGCTCCTTCGGAGCTACGAACGGGGGCGCTTCTGGTCTGCGGAGTGTTTTCAAAAACCAAGCCCGGTCCCGGCCTGCGGTAACGTTGCTGGCGGTTCTTGGGCATCGCTTGGTGGCGGGGTTCCTTGTCTGAGTTGGACTTGGTTGGCGGGGCTACTGGTCCCGGTCGCTGTCCCGTCCCAGCATCGCCCTCAGCTTCTCAAAGCTTTCCTCGCTCAGGCAGTGCTCCATGTGGCAGCCCTCTTGCGACGCGACCTCAGCCGAAACACCCGCGTCCTCTAGCAGCCCCACGAAAAAGCAGTGACGCTCCCACATTTGACGAGCGACCTCCAGACCCCGCTTTGTCAGATGAACATCTCGTTTGCCCATTTCGACATAGCCGTTGCTTTCCAACGTCGCCATGGCCTTGGAAACGCTCGCCTTAGTTACGCCGAGGTACTCCGCAACGTCAATCGAGCGCACGATGCCCTGACGTTCCGACAGAACGTAGATCGATTCGAGATAGTCTTCTCCGGATTCACGTAGGGCCATGGGCCGCCTTTCGCGATGATTGCTAGTTAGCCTTTGGATACTTTCCACGGCTAACTTTACCGCAAAAGTTGCCCATGTCTTACTACTTTGTCTAAAAGTTAGCCGTGTTTCACAAAACGTGCGGGACGAAAACAAAATGGGGACGCCCCGCAAGGAGTGTCCCCAGGCGCCGGGTGCCGGCCCGCAGTTACATCAATCCAAAGTGCTTCGCGGCGTTGTAGATGCCGTCGTCGTCCACGGCAGTCGTCACATAGGTCGCCGCAGCTTTCACCGTGTCCTGTGCGTTGCCCATGGCCACACTTGTGCCCACGGCCGAGAACATCGACAGGTCGTTCTCGCCGTCACCAAAGGCAATCGCCTCGCTCGCATCGATACCAAGCCGCTCGAGCGTCGCCGCCACGCCCAGGTCCTTGCCGCCGTTAGCGGGAATAATGTCACAGAACAGGTCGCACCAGCGCGTGGTGAGCGAATGTGACACGGCATCGGTCACGATATGCTCGTCGTCAGGGTCCACAAAGGCGCAAAACTGGTAGACCGGCGCGTCAAAGGCGTGCTCAAACGGCTCCTCGTGGTAGACGATTCCCGCGTTGCTACCGGCCGTCACCACGCGCTCGGACAGGCGGTTCACAAACGAATTCTCGCCCTGCATGCACAGCGAGTCGTAGCGCCCCTGCGCCACCTGGTCCACAATCACCGCGACGTCGTCCGGATCGATCGGGCAGCTGCGGTAAACCCCCTCGGCATCAAAGCAGTGCTGGCCCGAAAGCGTAATGTACGCATCCCAGCCCAGGTCGAACAGCCAGTCCGGCATCTGGTAGGTCGGACGGCCCGTGGCGATCACGCACGCAATCCCCTGCTCGCGAAAGCTGTCGAGCACCTGCTGCGCCGACGCCGGAATCCGGTGGGTCTTAAAGCTCAGCAGCGTACCGTCGATATCGAAAAACGCGGCTTTGATCATCCTCGTCTACTCCTCGCCCTCGAGCTTTTCGCTCGCCTCGAGCCACGCCATCTCCAGCTCGTCCATGGCGGCGTGAGCCTCGTCGATCTTTGCCTGCTGCTCGCCGAGCGCCGTGTAGTTGGTGGGATCGACTTGGACCATTGCTGCCTCGGCCTCCTCAACGCGAGCGCGCTGCGTCTCCATCTTGCGCTCGAGCGAACTCACCTCGCGGCGGAGCTTCTGGCGCTCGGCGTTGGACAGGCCGTTGGGCTGACCGCTCGACTTGGGCTTTTCGGCCGCAGCTGCCGCGGCACCGGTGTCAAACGTGCCGGTCTTGGCGCTCGGCGCGCCCACGGGCTCGCCCTCGGCGGTGGCGTTGCACAGGCGCAGGTACTGGTCCACGCCACCGGGCATATGCGTCAGGTGGCCGTCGAGCAGCGCCCACTGCTGGTCGGTCACGCGCTCCATCAAAAAGCGGTCGTGCGTCACCAGAATCAACGTGCCGGGCCAGCCGTCGAGCAGATCCTCGACAATCGCCAGCATGTCGGTATCCAGGTCGTTGCCGGGCTCGTCCAGGATGAGCACGTTGGGTTCGTCCAGGATCGTCAGCAACAGCGACAGGCGACGGCGCTGACCGCCCGAAAGATCACCGATGCGGCTCCAGAGTTGCTGCGTCGTAAAGCCCAGGCGCTCGCAGAGCTTCTCGGGCGAGGTCTCCTTGCCGTCGATGACGTAGTACTTCTTATAGTTGCTGAGTACCTCGCGAATCGTGTCGCCCATGTAGGGCTCGAGCTCCTCGAGCTGCTGCGACAGTACGCCAAAACGCACCGTCTGGCCGATCTTCACGCGGCCGCGAAGGGGCGCGATCTTGCCCTGAATCACGTCGAGCAGCGTGGACTTGCCGGCGCCGTTCTCGCCCAAAAGACCATAGCGGTCGCCCGCGCCGATGAGCCAGGTCACATCGGAGAGCACCTGCTTGGGCGCGCCATCGGTATCCGCATAGCCGGCGTCCACGTCGACCACGTCGATAACCTGCTTGCCCAGGCGGCTCACGACCAGGCGCTTGAGCTCCAGCTCGTCGCGTACGGGCGGTACGTCGGCGATCAGCTCGCGAGCGGCATCCACGCGAAACTTGGGCTTGGTGGAGCGCGCCTGGGCACCGCGGCTCAGCCACGCGAGTTCCTTGCGCGCCATGTTGCGACGACGCTCCTCGGTGACGGCGGCCATGCGGTCGCGCTCCACGCGCTGCAGGATGTATGCCGAGTAGCCGCCCTCGAAGGGATCGACCTGGCCGTCGTGGACCTCCCACATGCTGGTGCAGACCTCGTCCAAGAACCAGCGGTCGTGCGTGACTACGAGCATGGCACCCTGGCCGCGCTGCCAGCGAGCCTTTAAGTGACGCGCGAGCCAGTTGATGGTGCGCATGTCCAGATGGTTAGTGGGCTCGTCGAGCATGAGCACGTCGTAATCGCCGATCAGCAGACGCGCGAGGTCCACGCGACGGCGCTGACCACCCGAAAGCTCGCCCACCGTTCCTTCCCAGGGCACATCGCTAATAAGACCGGCCAGAATCTGGCGCGTACGCGGACTCGACGCCCACTCGTACTCGGGCGTGTCGCCCACGACGGCATGATGCACGGTATCGGTGTCGACCAGGTTGTCCTTTTGGCCGAGCAGACCAATCGTGGTGCCGCGGCGATGCGTCACGCGGCCATCATCGGGCTCCAGCGTGCCCGCGAGCACGCTCAGCAGCGTCGACTTGCCGTCGCCGTTTTTACCGACAATACCAATACGGTCGCCCTCGCCCACGCCGAGCGTAACGCTATCGAAAATATGCTTGGTGGGAAACTCTAGGCTGACGGAATCGCATCCCAAAAGAATCGCCATATGCCCTGCTCCTTCGTAGAAATTCAACGTTGTCCATGATAGCGAAAACCATCACAAAGGGGACAGGCACCTTCGTGGCGGTTTTGGGCAGGCGCCTCGTTATTCGAAAAACCACCACGAAGGTGCCTGTCCCCTTTGTGGTGGTCGCTTCGGTCGCAGAGCAAAAAGGCGGGCCATCTCCCGCAAGAGATGACCCGCCTCTCCAATCAGTCCCGTGGCGACCGTGGCCACCGCGGGCCTCAAGCATGTCCCGGACTAGGAGAACATGCCGGTGAGGTAATCATTCAGCCGCTTATCCTTGGGCCGTTGGAAAATCTCGTCAGTCTCGTCGTACTCGACCATATCGCCCATGTAGAAGAACGCCGTGCGGTTGGACACACGCGACGCCTGCTCCATGTTGTGTGTCACGATGACGATGGCGCGCTCGGCCACAATCGACGACATAAGGTCCTCGATCGCCAGCGTCGAGATGGGGTCGAGCGCCGAGCAGGGCTCGTCAAACAGGATCACGTCGGGGTTGAGCGCCAGCGTGCGCGCGATGCACAGACGCTGCTGTTGGCCTCCCGAAAGCGCGTAGGCACTCTTGTCGAGCTTGTCCTTGACCTCGTCCCACAGCGCCGCGCCGCGCAGACTCTCCTCGACCATGCGGTCGAGCTCGTCACGGTCGGTGATGCCGTGGCGCTTAGGCGCAAACGTGATGTTGTCGCGAATGGACTTGCGGAACGGGTTGGGCTGCTGGAACACCATGCCAATGGAGCGACGCAGCTCATAGGTGTTCTCGGCCTTGGTGTTCACGTTGCGCCCGCGGTAGTTGATCTCGCCCTCCACGCGGCAGCCGCGAATCTCTCGATTCATCAGGTTGAGGCTGCGCAAGAAGGTCGACTTACCGCAGCCCGAAGGCCCGATGAGTGCCGTGATCTCACCCTTGTGAAAGTCGAGCGACGTATCGTGCAGCGCATGGTGGTCGCCATAGTACACGTTGACGTCCTTGGTGGAGAGCACGACCTCGTCGCTCACGGCCTTGCCGCTCACGTGCACGCGCTTTTCGCTCTCCCCCACACTCGACAAAAAGTCCTGGGTCTCGGACGTGGCCGCTTCGGTTGCGGGCATTGCTTTCATCTCGCTCATTCGGCCGTCATCTTCCTTGCCAGTTGCTTGCCCACGATGCGGGCGACTACGTTAAACAGCAGCACGCAGATCATCAGCAGTGCGGCGGTGCCCCAGACGATCTGCTGTGCCTCGGGGCTGCCCTCGCCGTAAATCTTGTAGATGTGCACGGCGAGCGACTCACCGGGACGGAACACGTTCCAGGCGCAGGTAGGGCTCGACAGGTTAAAGCTCAAGAAGTTCAGACGCACCGGCGAGCTCATGCCCGAGGTAAAGAGCAGCGCCGCGGCCTCGCCAAACACACGGCCGGCCGAAAGCACGATGCCGGTCACGATGGCAGGCATGGCCTCGGGGATCAGGATGTGCAGCGTGGCCTCCCAGCGAGTAAGGCCCATGGCCAGGCACGCATCGCGCTGGGCCTGCGGCACGTCCTCGAGCGCCTGCTGAATCACGCGCACTAGGATGGGGATGTTGAACATAGTGAGCGCGACGGCGCCGGAGATGATGGAGTACTTCCAGCCCAGCTGCACCGAGAACACCAGGAAGCCGAACATGCCGACGACGATGGAGGGCAGCGAAGACAGTGTCTCGATGGCGGTGGAGGCAATGTCGCGGATGGGACCGTCGGGCGCGTACTCGACCAGGAAGACCGCGCCGCCCAGGCTGATGGGCACCGAGATACCTAAGGTGATCAGCAGCAGATAGAACGAGTCGAACAGCTGGTAGAGCACGCCGCCCTGGGTTCCGTTGGCACGCGCGGGCTGCGTGAGGAAGCCCGGCTTAAGCAGCATCGAGATGCCCTCGAACAGGATATAGGCCACCATGGAGACGACGATGAGCATGACGATGGCGACGATTGCCGTCAGCACGCCCGTGGCGATGCGGTCCTGCTTTTGGACACGCCCGAGTCTCGCCTCGTCGATATGGATGCGCGTGCTAGCCACGAGCCTTCGCCCCCTTGCGGCCAATGAGATGGATGATCAGGATGAAGATGAGGCTCATGCCCATCAACAGCAGACCAAGCGCCCACAAGACGTCGTCCTGGGCCGAGCCCTCGGCATAGACCGCCATGGACGTGGTGAGCGTGGTGGTAATGGTCGAGGCTGGCGACAGCAGCGACGTCGGCATGGCCTCGATGCCGCCGATAACCATGCGCACGGCGAGCGTTTCGCCAAAGGCGCGGGTCATGCCAAGGATGACCGCGGTCATGAGCGACGGCATGGCGGACTTGAGCACCACGTGCCAGATGGTCTGCCAGCGGGTGTAGCCCAGCGCGAGCGAGCCCTGACGGTAACTGTCGGGCACGGCGCGCAGGCCATCGACCGAAAGCGTGGTCATCGTCGGCAGAATCATGACGGCCAGCACGATGGCGCCGGGCAGGATGCCCAGACCCGTGCTCACGTGGAAAACGCTCTTCATAAGACCAACAACCACGTGAAAGCCGATCAAGCCAAAGACGACCGAGGGAATGCCGGTCAAAAGCTCAATAAGCGGCTGAAAGATCTTGGAACCAAACTTAGGCTGGATCTCGACCGCAAAGATGGCAGAGCCGATGGCGATGGGCAGCGCGATGAGCGTGGAGAGCACCATGACCGCAAACGAGGTGACGATCAGGGGCAGGGCGCCGGTGTAGGGCAGGCCGTTTTCGGCTGTGTTGGCCAGGTCCCACTTGGTGCCGGTGAAGAACTCGACGACCGAAACGCCGTCCTTGAGAAAAGCCGAGAGGCCCTTTTGGGCGACCATAAAGATGAGCGCGGCAACGACAAGCGTCACGAGCGCTACGCACGCGCCCGTGACGCCCAGGCCCACGTTCTCAAGGTCGCGCTTTGGCAGCTGTTTTGCCATTGCAAACCTTTCCGGGGCGATTACTTATTTAGCGGAGACCTTGCCGCTGGCGTCCTTGACGACCTTCATAGCAGAGACGGGGATAAAGCCCTGCTCCTCGACGAGCTTGCCCTGGACGTCGTCGGAAAGCATGAACTCCAGGAAGGCCTTGGTGGCCTCGTCGGCGTCCTTGGAGCAGTACATGTGCTCGGTCGCCCAGATCTTGAAGGAGTCGTCGGTGACGTTTGCGCTCTTGGGCTCCACGCCCTCGACCTTGATGGCGTTGAACTTGGAGTCGTCGAAGTGCGAGAAGTCGAGGTAGGAGATGGCATTGTCGGTGCTGCCCATCTGAGTCTGGACATCGCCGGACTTGTCGAGCTCGGCGTCGCCCTTAAAGTCGACGGCCTCGTCGCCAAAGACGGCGGCCTCGAAGGTGGCGCGGGTGCCGGAGCCGGCCTTGCGGTTGAGAACGACGATCTTGGCGTCGTCGCCGCCGACCTCCTTCCAGTTGGTGATCTGGCCGGAGAAGATACCCTTGAGCTGCTCGAGGGACAGGTCGTCGACCTTGACGTTCTTGGAGACGACGGGGCCCATGCCCACGACGGCGACCTCGTGGTCGACGAGGTTCTTGACCTGGTCGGCCTCGAGCTTGGTCTCGGCGAAGACGTCGGAGTTACCGATAGTGACGGTGCCGGCGGCGACAGCGGTCAGGCCCTTGCCCGAACCGTTACCCGAGCCAGAGACGGAGACGTCCGGGTTGGCATCCATGAACTTCTCGGCAGCAGTCTCGACGAGAGCCTGGAACGAGGAAGCGCCGTCGTAGGTCACCTCGCCCGAGACGGACTCGGCAGCAGCGGCGCTGCCCTCAGCAGCGGTGTTGGCGGCGTTGGAGCCGCCGCAACCAACGAGACCGAGACCGACGATGCTGGCAAGACCACCAGCGAGGCCGAGGAACTGACGACGAGAATAAGCCTGATCGAGCATGATCTTCCTTTCATACATGCGACTCGCGGGCACCCTGCCCGCTTTGCTGTTTGGAAAGATACGGCCCCGACCGGGCAGCGCCCGCGCCAACTGCGGTTTTTTACGGGCATCTGATAGACCCTTACCGCAAGCTCTGTCCAGCCTTTACAAACGGATAACAATCCCCACCCAAGCATGGCGCACCTTTTACACCAATAAAAACAAAGTTGCGGTGAAATAGTTCCTGCTTGGCCATCAAATGGCCCATTTTAGGAACTATTCCACCGCAACTTAGATTGGGAAACCGCGAAACCTTAAAGCTCTAATTCATTCAAACGGAGGATCGCCACGATATAAATCTTGAGCGCCTGCTTGAGCTGTTCCTCGTTGGCGCACTCGTTGGGGCCGTGCATCTGGCCGCCCCACGCGGGCAGCTCCAGGCCGGTCTCCTCGGGGCCAAACGACACGGCGCGGGCAAAGTTGCGCGCGTACGTGCCGCCGCCCATGGCAAAGGGCTCAGCATGCTTGCCCGTAAACTCGTTATAGGTATCGATAAGCGCCTTCACGGCCGGATCGTCGGCAGAGACCGAGAACGGCACCTTGGCACGACCCACACGGCACGTCACGCCAAAGCGGCCCACGAGCGGCTCGAGCTGCTCGCGGATGGTATCGGCACTCGTGCTGTCGGGGAAACGCACGTCAATGACCTGCTCAATGTGGCCATCCACCACGCGGATGACGCCGGGGTTGCACGTGAGCGGGCCAAACGCCGCGTTCGTCGCATCGATTCCCAAGCCGCGACCATAGGCATCCGCGTGCACAAAGGCCAAGAATTTGACGAACTCGTGCTCGGCAGGCGTCAGCAAGCGCTCGTCACGGGCGCCAAACGTGTCCTCGGCCTCGCGCAGATACGCCACGATCAGACCGACGGCATTGATAGTGCCCTCGGGCATTGAAGCATGGCCACCAATACCGTGGGCGAAAATCTGCGCATGCCCGTTATCGAGTGCTGTGATCTCCAGGCGGTCAGCGTTCTCGACCGGGGCAGGCAGCTCATCGGCGGCAATCGCAAGCTCGCAAATAGACTGCGACGGAATGGCGTTGCTCGCCTCGGCACCACTCCACGACACGATGCGCCCGCCGTCGATCTTGGAGCTCACAAACGTCGCCCCAAACTGACCCTTCTCGGCATTGCAGACCGGGAACTCGGCATCGGGCGTAAACAGAAAGTCGGGGTTCGCGTGGTTCTCCAGATAATGGTGAACGTCGGACATGCCCACTTCCTCATCGCAGCCCAGCAGCGCGCGGAAGGTGTAGCGTGGGGTAATACCGTGCTTGAGCAGATAGGCACCGGCGTAGAGTGACAGCACGGCAGGACCCTTGTCGTCGATAACGCCGCGGCCAAGCAGCCAGCCCTCGCGACGCTCCATCGCAAACGGGTCGGTGTTCCAGCCGGGGCCGGCGGGCACCACGTCCACATGGCAAATGGTCGCGAGCTGCTTGTCGCCGCGGCCCGGGATATCGGCAATGCCCACATAGCCCTCGTCGTCGCTCGTCTGGTAGCCGAGCTTTTGCGCAATGCCGAGCGCGCAATCGAGCGCGTCACGGACCGGGCGGCCAAACGGCGCGCCGGGCTCCGCATCGGCAGAAACTGCCACGGACGGATAACTCACCAGCTGCTCAATATCGGCGACGACATCCTCCCAGACCTCGTCGACATACTCAGCGACGCTCTGCTCCACCTGATTCATGGACGACCTCCTTACCAATGAGCGGCGAGCGTGCCCGCCCCTCACATCACATACTTATATAGCGAAAAGTTTAGCAAGCTCGGCCACCGAGTGCACCACCGCATCGGCGCCCGCGGCCTCATGCTCACCCGGCGCCGCTGCGCCCGAATAGATGCCGACGCACGGCACGCCCATCGCGTGCGCGCCCTCCACATCGTTAAAACGGTCGCCAATCATCACGGCCTCGTCGGCAGTCGCGCCAAGCGCCGCCAGGGCGTCGCGGACCGAATCGGCCTTGGTCTCGCGTCCCTGAGGCGGATTCATGCCAACCACGGCTTCGAACTGGCAAAGCACCAGCTCATGCACCATGTCAATACACTTCGCCTCCATGCGAGACGTCGCCACGGCCATACGCTTGCCCTGGGCGGCCAGCCCGTCGAGCAGCTCGGGGATCCCATCGAACACTGGGTACTCTTCCGGTCCTAGCTCGTCAAAAAAGGCACGGTACTCGTCGGCCACCACGAGAGCCTCCTCGCGCGTAAAGCCGTAAAAGTCGTGGAAGCTCTTCCACAGCGGAGGCCCGATCATGCGGCGCAGGTCACCCATCCGCGCCTCCGAAAACCCGCGCGCAGCCAGCGTCTTGCGCGTCGAGGTCATCACTGCCCGACCCGTATCGGCCACCGTGCCGTCAAAATCGAACAGCACAACCGGCCGCTCGCAAAGTTGCAATGCCGCCATCGGCACCCCTCTTCCCCAGTTGATGATTTCCACACCACCGCTTCAAACTGTTGACTATTCAACAATTGAACCTAGCAATGTAGAGCAACTCCACTATACTTGTCGCACTTTGCTTTCAGAAGGCGGCGCTGCCGCGCCCCAACGAAAGGTGCAATTATGTCTTTTGCCATCATAACCGACTCCACGTCGGACATCTCCCCCGCCCGCGCCCAAGAGCTCGGCATTTACGTGATTCCGCTGCATGTGATTATCGAGGGCGAGGACCTGCTCGACCAGGTGCAGATTACCGCCGAGGAATACGTCACCCGCATGGCCGGCGCCGAGCAGTTGCCGCACACCTCGCAGCCGAGCGCCGGCGAGTTCAAGGCACTCTTTGACCGCATGCGCGCCGATGGCCACGATAACGCCATCTTCATCTCGCTGTGCAGCGAGTGGTCCGCCTGCTATTCCAACGCATGTCTGGTCGCCGAGACCCACGAGCTCGACGTGCGCTGCATCGATTCGCGCACAGGCTCGGGTGCCGAGGGCCTGCTGGTGGAGTACGCGCTCGCCATGCGCGAGGACGGTCGCAGCCTGGACGAGACCGAGGCGCAGATCCGCGCGACGCTACCCGACGCACACCTGCTGCTGATTCCTCGCACGCTCGAGAACCTGGTCAAAAACGGCCGCGCCCCCAAGCTCGCCGGCCAGCTGACGCAGATGCTCAACATTCGCCTGGCCGTTTCGCCGGAGTGGAAATCGGGCGAGATCAAGGCCATCAAAAAGGGCCGCGGTGCCAAGCGCATCGTTGCGAACACCATGGCCGATTGCCTCGCATTTTTGGCGGAGCATCCGGGCTCAAGCGTGCGCGTGCTCACGACCGGCGCCGCCGAGGAGCAGGAGCTCGTCAGCCAGGCGCTCGCGGGCCAGGACTACGCCGATGCCGGCACCGGCCCCATCGGCTGCACCATCGCCACCCACGTAGGCGTCGACGCCATCGCCATCAGCTACTGCCCCCGCTACCAACCTGCCAATTAGGGACAGGTTTATTTTGGCAGGTTTTATCTGGGCAAACGTTAAACGGTAACAAGGCTTGCCTGGCAAGATCGGACATGCCAAAGCCGTCGAACAACCGAAGTACACCCAGCCACAACAAAGCCATCACGCCGACGCGCCGCAACTCAAGGCGCGCCGGCGTCTTTTTAGGAGTCGCGGCGGAAAAGGGGCCGTTTTAGCCAAAAGGCCGCGAAACGCTTCCCATTACGCCGCAACTTCATTGCCGCCCAACCAGCCAATCGAGAAATTGGCGGCGATCGATGCTTTGTCCAACCCCCTTGCGATACCCTCTGGGCAAAAAATGGCAAATATGAGTACTGTTACCAGTTTAGTAACAGCGCAATCTGGCTGAATTTGCCATCTTCTGTCAATTCCGAGCGTCATAAAGTCCCGAATCGTCATATTTAGAGGGTTGATTCTATCCAATCCGAATCGATTGGTCTTAAATACTTTCCAGATGATATGTTACTGCTCAAACCACAGTACTCATATTTACCATTTTTTGCCCACAGGGTCTATTCGAGGATAGTTTCCTGCGCCTCAAGCCCACCTCATGGCCGCCAAAACCCATTCAGCAACAGCTACCGCACATTTTGACACCAGCCAAACACCACTCACGGAGGTGTACTCCGCTATCGCCGAACCAAAATCAGAGTCGAGTCCCTTAAAAATCAAAATAACGTACCCTCATTTCAATGAACTCCGACAAGAACGGCATTTACATGAGCACCGTCACGCATCAATACGCCCTCATCGGGGGCACGCTATTCCAATTCAAGAAAACCGTCGCCCATGTATCGGAGCCGCACAGCCAAATCGTCATCTGCGGCAACGGTCCAGACATCCGTTACGCAACACTGGAAGAATGGGAGAAAGCTGGCGAATCTTTCGATAGACGGGCACAGGTCGAGGGAATCGTCACCAGTGCGAGCACAGCGCGCGACAAATTGGAACTCTTTCGCAATCTCTTTACTGGCCGCAAAGATGTTTACGCTCATGGGTACCGCAGAAAAGACGGGGGAATCGGCTATACACCAGCCTGCGCAAATGAGTGGAAGGCAGGCATTTGCCCCAAACTAAATCGTCAGAAAACCAAATGCGCGGAATGCGGCAACCGCATCTTCCCCGAGCTGAGCGATGCCACGATCATCGCCCATTTCAAAGGCAACGACGACAGGCTCCGAGACGTCATAGGTCAATACGTTCTCGATAGTGACAGCAACACAAAAGTCCTGGTCATCGACTTTGACGGATCCGATTGGAAAGAAGCGACAAACGCCATTCGGCTTGTCGCAAAAAACCATGGAATCGATGCTGCAGTCGAGCGATCGAGATCAGGTAACGGCGCACATGTCTGGTTTTTCTTCCTAGAGCTCACCAGCGCAAAGATCGCACGAGAATTTGGAAGCAGCCTTATCACCGAAGCGGCGGCGCTCAACAAGACAATCACCTTTGAAGCTTTTGACCGGATGCTGCCCGCGCAGTCCACCATTCCTGAGGGCGGCTTCGGAAATCTCATAGCACTGCCTTTTCAAGGAAAAGCGCAGCGAAAAGGGAACAGTGTATTTGTTGACGAGCAATTTGAGCCCTTTCCCGATCAATGGCTTTACCTTTCGCAAATTCAGCTGATTCCACATGCAACGGTGCAAAATCTGATCGAAAGCATCGACAATAAACCGCATGGAATATCAGCTGCAGTGGCGGGAAACACCGCCGCGCCACATTCTCAGAGGCCGCGAAAGCGGCTTCCGCTCGCGCCGCAGGACTTCCCGTCATCGCTACCCGTCACGCAAGCCGATATGCTCTACATAACCGAAAAATCTCTGAGCCCGGCCGCCCAGATGGAGGTTCGCAGGCTTGCAACATTTGCCAACCCGGAATTCTTCCGTGCCCAATCAATGCACCAATCGGTATTCGGCAAACCGCGGTACATAGACCTCAGCGAACTTAGAGATGGCTGCGTTGCGATTCCCAGAGGCTGTAAAGCACAACTCGAGCGGCTGCTTCAAGAAGCCGGCGCTTCTGCTCACTATTCAGACAAGCGCATGTCGGGCAATCCAATTGTGATGACATTTAAAGGGGCTCTTCGCCCTGAACAGCAAATTGCCGCCGAACAGATGCTCAACTGTGAAGACGGGATCATGTCCGCGCCGACGGGTTTCGGGAAAACCGTCATTGGAGCCTATCTTATTGCTGCCATCGGTCTTCCAACGCTTGTCATCGTTCCCAAGACTGCGCTCATTGCCCAATGGAAATCCCAGCTCGAACGGTTTATCGACATTACGGATAACAGAAAGCCAGTTCGAACCCCAAAAGGACGAATCAGTAAAAGGCAGCCTCCGCTCATTGGCCAAATCGGAGGAGGCAAAACCGCCATAAGCCATCTCATCGACATTGCTTCATTCCAGTCTTTGTCCAGCAAGGACCCCCAGACCGGAGAACCAATAGCCAAGGAGTTCGTTCGTGATTACGGCCTCATCATCTGTGATGAATGTCACCATGCAGCCGCACCACAGCTTGAGCTCGTCCTCAAGTCCGCTCCAGCCAAATATGTATACGGCCTTTCCGCGACGCCCGAACGCTCGGACGGACTCACGCGAGCACTCTCAATGCTCTGCGGCCCGCTTCGCCATGTCATTGATCCAAAAACGCAAGCAATCCAACAGGGAATTCAGCGCGTTGTTAGGCCGCGTTTTACCGGAGTTCGACTACCCGCCTACGAACCAGGGGCGTCCTTTAATCAAGTTCTCGATCTCCTGTGTGCGCACACAGCGAGAAACGAAGCGATTGTCGACGATGCCCTCGAGACCGCGTCAAACGGTCGACATCCGCTTGTGCTATCCAAAAGGAAAAACATGCCGAAGAGCTATGTAGGCTGCTTCAAAGCCGCGGACACGAACCTATACTCTTAACCGGAGAAATCGACGCCAAAGAAAGAAAGGCAATACTGAACAGCCTTCCCGGCTTCGAGCATGAGCATCGAATTATCATCGCAACCGAAAGCCTTCTGAGCGAGGGTTTCGACCTGTCTTACCTTGACACTCTGCTCATTGCCACACCGATATCTTGGGACGGCAGCATAACGCAGCAGGCAGGCAGACTACATAGAAGTCACGAGGGCAAGCAGCGGGTTGAGATATTCGACTATGTTGATTTGTCGATACCCATGCTCGCGCGTATGTACCAGAAGAGACTCAAGACCTACGCAAAGCTAGGGTATGAAGTCTTTGCAGCAAATGACAACAAACGGGCCGATCAAAACATCCTCGTTAGGCCGGCAAGGGCCGTGGAGGCCTTAGCGGATGACATCGCGCGCGCAACGAAAAGCATTTTTATTGCCGCGCCCTACGCATCCGCTGCATGCCTCGCAAAGCTCGCTGCCGTACTCACAGGCGCCGCCGCCCGTGGGATTGCCCTTGAGATTTTAATTGCCTCGACTCCGCACAATGACGTGAAAGCGATTTTTACCGAGATAAACGTCGACTATTCCATCAAAGACGAAGGGCGCCTGTGCGCGTCAGTAATTGACGAGGAAACCGTCTGGTACGGAACCATTCCATTACTGGCCTTTCCTAAGAAAGAGGACTGCAGCATCCGTTTCAAAAGCAGCGAAGTTGCAGCCGAGCTTTTAAGCGAAATCCAGCGAAGAGGAGAACCGGAGGTCGCAGCCACGAACGGGACGTCTCCAACAGTTACGGTGGAATAGGGGCCGTTTTTGGCCAATCGGCCGCGAATCAATCCCTATCCCCTGCGAATCATAAGCGAGCAATCAGCCCTGCGGGCCCTGAAACAGCTCCTCATGCGAGCCCATTCTGACCAGTCGGATCACAGGATTAGTCTTATACGGCAAGTAGAGCACGACCACATCGACCAAGCCATCGGATAGATGGAAATCGATGTGGCCGTTGTAGTTTCCGCCCGGGTTTGAAAGCTCATGGGCGCCATATTCCGCGGGAAGCGAGCCGCGAGCTGCAAGCTCTGCGACCGCCGCCCTAAACTCGGTTTTTAACTGCGGATGCATGCGCATCGTTCGTTTGTAGTCCGCCTTAAATTGAGCCTCGACTTTAATCTCGAACATCGCTAGTCCTCATCGAGGAATGACATAAGCTCATCAGCGTTGTTGAATGACGGACTATCGTCCAGCAAAATCCCCAACTCATGAGCCTCGGCAATCACCATGGAACGCCTCGTTGCCTCATTGGGAACTTCGGATCGACCAACAATCTCAAAAGGAATCTTTCGCTGATTTACAAGCTGACGAACAGCAAGGTTGAGATACGAATTGAGACTCAGGCCAACCGAATCCAAGAACTCAGTCGCCTGTTCCTTGAGCCCCTCTTCGATGCGAACCGTCGTAGGCTTAACTGTTGCTGCAGGCATTTGCGACCTCCTCGCTCTCGTCTTTTGCATCAGTATACCCAATATGCATGGCAATGTGATGTTAGATAGCATCAGATTGCCATGCATATTCATGTCGCGTGGACACGAATGCTCTACATCAGTCCGCTCAGGGCGATGTCGACGGCCTCGTTGAGGTCGTCGGTGATGTGGACGAGGTCTGGATCGAGTGGGCTGATCATGCCGGCATCCATCACCGGACCGTTGAGCCAGTCGAACAGGCCCTGCCAGTACTCGGTGCCCACCAAAACGAGGGGCATGCGCTTAACCTTGTGCGTCTGCACCAGCGTAAGCACCTCGAACATCTCGTCGAGCGTACCAAAACCACCGGGAAACACGATGGCGCCCGAGCTGTATTTGACGAACATGGTCTTGCGCACAAAGAAGTAACGGAAGTCCATGCCAAGGTTCACGTATTTGTTGAGCCCCTGCTCGTGCGGCAGCTCAATGCCCAAACCAACCGACTTGCCGTTGACACTCGCCGCTCCCCTGTTGGCCGCTTCCATGATGCCGGGGCCGCCACCGGTGATGACCGCCACGCCGCGCTGGGCAATCTTGCGCCCGACGGTACGCGCCGCCTTGTAGAGCGGATCGGTCTTGGGCGTACGGGCACTGCCGAAGATGGTCACTGCAGGACCAAGCTCGGCAAGCGCGCCAAAGCCATCGACAAACTCTGCCTGGATGCGCAGCACGCGCCAGGGGTCGGCGTGCAGCCAGTCGGTCGAGCCCTCGGGCGCCAGCAGGTTGGCGTAGGTGTTGTCCTTAGGAATCATGGGGCCGCGCATAACCACGGGGCCGCGTCGGTACGTCTCGTCGTAGGCCGGCTCGCCCTCGACGTTCTCATTCTTAATCATGGGATACTCCTATCGAAAAAAGAAACGGGCGGGGTCGACGCCATGCGTCAAACACCCGCCCGAACATCAACTATTCGGTATGGTACCCATGATGCATCATGCGCTTGCAAGGCATCGGTCAGCGGTCGCGGCTCTTAGTAATCCACCGCGGCAGGACTATTCATCCAATCGCTCACGAATGCGCCGTAGCGGCCCTCGATAATGGCCTGGCGGGCACGCTGCATAAGGTTGAGCAGGTAGTAGATATTGTGCATCGAAAGCAAAATGCCGCCGAGCATCTCCTTCTGCGTGACCATGTGGCGAATGAGCGCGCGGCTGTAGCCGCCCGTGCACACCGGGCAGGTGCAGGTGGGGTCGATGGGGCCGTCGTCGTGCGCAAAGCGCGCGTTACGGAAGTTAAGGCGACCTTCACTGGAGAACGCCGTACCCATGCGACCGGTGCGCGTCGGCAGCACACAGTCGAACATGTCGATGCCCACGCCCACGCCGCGTACGAGCGTGGTGGGGTTGCCGACACCCATCAGGTAGCGCGGCTTATGCTTGGGCATGTACTCGCTCACGAGCGGCGCCAGGGTCTCGAACATGGTCTCGTGATCCTCGCCCACCGAATAGCCACCGATACCATAGCCCGGGAAGTCGCCGCACTCCTCCAGATGGCGCAGCGAACGCAGGCGCAGATCCAGGTGCATGCCGCCCTGAACGATGCCAAAGAGCGCCTGGTCATCGCGGGTATGCGCCTTATAGCAGCGCTCGGCCCACATGCTCGACAGCTCAACGGCGCGCTCAACGTAGGCACGCGTGGCGGGATAGCCCGGGCACTGGTCGAGCTGCATGCAGATATCGGAGCCGAGTTTCATGGCGATTTCCATGTTGTCCTCGGGCGTCCAAAACACGTGACGGCCGTCGTAATCGTTGACAATAAAGCGCACGCCCTCATCGGTGAGCTTGACGGCATCGTTGTGGCTGAAGACCTGGAAACCGCCCGAGTCGGTGAGGATGGGGCCGTGCCAGTTCATGAACTTGTGCAGGCCGCCCAGCTCGGCGATGGTATCCTCGCCGGGACGCATGGACAGATGATAGGTATTGGCGAGCACGATCTGGGCGCCGAGCTTCTTGACAGTCTCGGTAGGAATGCCCTTGACGTTTGCCTTGGTGCCCACGGGCATAAAGATCGGCGTCTCGATGTCGCCGTGCGGGGTGTGCAGCACGCCGGCGCGCGCGTGCGTCGTCGGATCCTCGGCAATCAGGTCGAATTTAAAAAGGTTCTGGTCCATAAACTGGAACTCCTTGGTTGCGGTTCATACGCAAACCATTATACGGGCAACCCGCAAGAAGCACCGACTCGACAGAAACTGGCGCGAGGAGGATACGGCAGGGACACGGCAAATGAGCGTGGATTTTTGGACGCTTACCGGATGAGCGTGGATAATCTCCCACTTTTGCCCAAAGCACAGCCCAAAAACGGGAGAATATCCACTTTCATTCTGCGGGCACTCATTTAAGTACGTCCCCGATGAGTGGAGCTATTTACCAGCCGCGGCAACGCCGATGTTTTGGCAAAGACAGCGAGCGGGTCGCATTTGAGACAAGGTGACGTGAAACGAAAGGGCGCTGACCTTCTGGTCGCGCCCTTGAAGTTGAACGTCAGATTGTCCAAATGCGGCCCGCGCAGCGTCGGCCCGTTACGCGGTTTGGTAAAACCGCGTAACTCCTACGGACGCTGGCCCATGCCACCCTCGAGGGTGACGGTCTCGCCGTTCATGTACTTAAAGTCGGGACCGCAGAGCTGAACGACAACGCGGCCGATTTCCTTCTCGACGTCGCCGTAGTGGCCTGCCGGCGGCATGTGGACGTTGGCCTTGAACGCCTCGGGATAGGCATCTTGGAAGTTCTCGAGCGCGGCGGTCCAAGCAAGCGGGCAAACGATGTTGACGTTGATGCCGTCCTTGCCCCACTCGTTGGCGGCGACGCGAGTCAGGCCGCGGATGCCCTCCTTGGCGGCAGCATAGCTGCACTGGCCGTAGTTGCCAAACAGGCCGGCGCCCGAAGCAAAGTTGACCACGGAGCCCTTGGTCTCCTTCAGGTGCGGATAGGCCTTCTGCATGTACAGATAGGTGGCATACAGACCGGAGTAAATGGCCAGGTTAAACTGATCCATGGTGTGGTCGGCGATGGTCACGCCCGAGGCGCTGGCCTGAGCGTTGTTAACGACGGCGTCGATGCGACCGAACTCCTCAATCGCCTTGTCGATAACGTTCTGCACGACGGCCTCGTTGTCCTGACCGGCGGAGACATCGGCCTGAACAGGAAGAACCTTAACGCCGTACTCAGCCTCGAGAGACTCCTTGGCGGCCTCGAGCTTGGCAACGTTGCGGCCGGTGATGACGAGGTTCGCGCCCTCCTTGGCAAAAGCGATATCGATGCCGTAACCGATGGAGCCAGCGGAGCCGTCCTTGAGCGTGGCCTTGCCGCCGCCGGTGACGATCACGGTCTTACCAGTGAAAAGTCCCATACAAAGTCCTTTCAAATCGCGACGGGCCCGCCCGTCGACTGCGCGCATCCAACTTCACGCGCCAAAAGCTGACATGCAACTTTAGCGTGTTCAAGTGAATAGAAAAGGCCTCGGTAGGCGAACGGCATAACGTCTTTCGGCGAAGGGATTGTCAAGTACAAACTGGATAAAGTGGCCGAGTTTTTGCTATCGACACGAGCCATCGAACACGTTTTGAAACTTTGCTGCAGCGCGCGGGATGTCGGCGCGAGACTTTATCATAGGGTGACAAACAACGATGAGGAGCACATGCCTATGACAGACGAGCTGGACCCCCAGACTCAACAGCATATTGATAACTCCGCAGACACCATTGACGACTGCGATACTTCCACCAGAAGCGATGGCGGCATTGATACCGCTGTCGAGGAGGCTCCTGCCGCCGCAGACGAGGCCGCAGACGCAAATGTCGCCGCAGAGCAAGACAAAGAAGAGCAGCTAGAGCAGCCGGACCCGAGCGATACTGAGCCCAAGGCTGAGAACGCTCCGCAAGCAGCAGGCCCCATCGAGGTGTCTTCGGAAGAAGAGCTCGACGCCGTCATGGACTCCATGATGGATGCCGTCAAAGCGATGAAAGACGCCGTGGCCGACGCTGACGTTGACGCCGAGGAAGAGGAGGCCGCCGAGGCAGCCTCGACCTTCGTACCCGGCGAGACTCCGGTTGCCGACCAGGGCAGCACCATGCCCTCGTTTCTGCAGCTCGAGCATCCCACGATTGGCGCCGATGCGGTCGACCCGCACGCAGCAGGCTTTTCTGTAATCGAGGGCGGTACCGGCAATATCGCCGTGCCGCAGGCTGCCGATGCGGACGCTGCCGACACCGCTCGCCCGACCGCCCCGCACTCCTCCGCCGCGAGCCGCGATCTGGGGACCGCTGTCTCGAACACTGCGAACGCCGTGGGCACCTTTATCGCCCAGGGTGCCTCGGCCATGCGCGAGATGAACGCCGCGAAAAAGGCACTTGCCGATGCCCGCGCCCACCTGGCCGAACTTGAGCAGCGCATTGCCGATCAGGCCGAGGAACTCGAGACGCGCCAGGATATCGCAGGCCGCTACGACCAGATCGTCGCCGACCAGCGCCAGGCGATTGCCACGGCCCAAAAGACTGCAGCGGCCGCCGAGATTGACCGTGATGCCCACGCCTCCAAAGCGACAGAGCTCAAGGGTCAGCTCGAACAAATGAAGACAGAGGATGACGCGACTGAGCTCCGTCTGAAGGCCGCGCTCGATGCCGTGGAGGCCCGCGAGGCGAGCTCGCGCGAGACCGGCAACCGCCTCGTTCGACGTCTTGAGGATTCCAAGCGCATCCGCGACAAGGTGAAGGCAGAGCGAGACGCCGGCATTGCCGCCGCACAACAAACCGTCGACGCCACGCGCGCCCAGCTCGAGACGCTGCGTCATGAGTATGCCGAGCTGCAACGCAATCCCTCGGCAAATCCCGCCAACTATACGGTGCGCACCAGCGAGCTCTCGATGCAGATTTCCGACACGGCAGATGCCCTGCGTAAAGCCGAAGAAGATGTCCCGCGCATCACCGCCGACCTTGAGCACTCGCTTGCCGCAGCCGAGCAGGCCGTCGAGCAGGCTCAAGCCCCTATCGCCGACGCAAAACGCGCGCACCAAGCCGTGACGACCGAAGCCGATGCCGCGCGCGACGAGCTGCAGACGGCGAAGACAGCCGCCGCGACTCGTCAGCGCGAACTGCGCGAGAAGATCACTGCCGAGGACAAGGCACGCCGCGACCAGGAGCAGAGCATCGCCAACGCCCAAGCAGATGCCGCACATGCGCAGTCGATCATCGAACAGGCGACCGAAGTGCACGACCACCCAGAGATCACTGAGTCGCTTGCAGGATCCTTGGCCCGAGACAAAGCCGAACACACCGAGACCGAGCGAGAAGTCGCCCAGCTCGAGGCCACCGAGGACGCGGTGCGCGAACGTACCCGCGACTCACGCATCAAATTCACCGGCGCCATCGTCTGCATCGTTGCCGTAGTTCTCGTGATCATCTTGATCTGGCTGTTCGCGAGCAAGTAACCACTCCCCAACGATTACAAGGACTGTCCCCAGGTGCCGGCACATAAGGAACGTCCCCAAGTGCCAACAAAGGCGACGCCGATGTTTTGGCGCGGACAGCGAAAACCCGCTAGAGCGGCATCCTCTTGACAACCAAAGAAATGCCGGTGTTTTGGCAACGACAGCGAGCGGGTCGCATTTGAGACAAGGTGACGTGAAACGAAAGGGCGCTGACCTTCTGGTCGCGCCCTTGAAGTTGAACGTCAGATTGTCCAAATGCGGCCCGCGCAGCGTCGGCCGGTTACGGCGTTTGGAAAACGCCGTAACCTACAAAATGAGCATGGCGTCGCCAAAGCTGAAGAAGCGGTAGCGCTCCTCGATGGCGGCGGCGTAGGCATCCATGATCTGGTCGCGGGTGGCAAGCGCGCTTACGAGCATCATGAGCGTGGAGCGCGGCACGTGGAAGTTCGTGATCAGCGCGTCGACCACGTGATAGGTCGAGCCGGGCATGAGGTAGAGCTGCGTCGTGGCGTTCTCGCGCACCACGATGTCACCGCGGCCGAGCGTGTCGGCGCCGTCCTCGAGGCCTTCAAAATAGCGCGCCGTCACAGCCGGATCGGACACCGGAGCATCGGCGTCAAACGCGCTCTCGAGCGAGCGCACCGCCGTGGTACCGACAGCAATCACACGATGGCCCTCGGCCTTCGCCTTATGCACGGCGTCGACAACCTCCTGCGACACGTGGTAGCGCTCGGTGTGCATCACATGCTGCGTGGGATCGTCCTCCTCCACCAGACGGAAGGTATCGATGCCCACCTCGAGTTCGACGGCGGCAAACTTGGCACCCTTGGCCTCGATGGCAGCCATAAGCTCGGGCGTAAAGTGCAGACCCGCCGTGGGAGCGGCAGCCGAGTGCTCTTCCTTCATGGCGTAGACGGTCTGGTACTTCTCGGGGTCGCCCTCGTAATCGGTAATGTAGGGCGGCAGCGGCACGTGGCCGGCAGCATGGATGGCCTCGTCGAGCGTGCAAGGGTCGCCGGCGGCATTGCAACCGGCCGGCTCAAAGCGCACCAGACGGCCACCGCGGCTATCGGTGACAAAGTCGATGACCTCGGCCGTCAGCACCACGGGAGCCCCCTCGGGCGCATGGGCGCCACCGGCGCGATACTCAATCTGAGCACCGGGCTTCAGGCGCTTGCCCGGCTTGACCAGGCACTCCCACACATGGCCGAGCGGATCCACATCCTCACGGCGCTTGAGCAGCAGCGTCTCGACCACGCCACCCGAGCCGGCCTTGCGACCGATCAGGCGGGCCGGCATCACGCGCGTCTGGTTGATGACGAGCACATCGCCCGGCTCGATATAGTCGATGATGTCGCGGAAGATGCGGTGCTCAACGGTACCGCCGTGCTCCAGCGGCTTCCCCGCCTGGGAGCCTTTGCGATCCACCACCAGCAGGCGGCAGGAGTCGCGCGGCTCGGCAGGAGCCTGGGCGATCAGTTCCTCAGGAAGGTTGTAGTCAAAATCATCGGTACGCATAGACACGTCGGATACTCCTTATATAGCTAAAGTCCGCTCTACATCCTAGCAGGCTGCCAGCTCAAAAGAACTACTTTTTGGACGCTTTGCGCTCGTCGCGGATGCGAGCGCGGTCCATGGCCGCCTCGACGGCCGAGAATCGGCAGCCGCAGTAATTCTGCCGATACATGCCCAGCTCACGCGAACGACGCGTGGCCTCGGGATAATACGGGCGAAAATCGCGAATCACCGGGGTGAGACCGCGGGCGACAGCCAGACGCTCCAAAACATCATTGCAGGTATCGAACAGCTGATACGGCGAGACGGCGAGCGTCGTGCCCACAAACTCAAACCCGCGCTCCTGGGCCACGCGGCACGCCTCGGCCAAGCGCAGGGCATAGCACGCGCGACAGCGACGGGGTCGATCGGCGCCCAGCGGGGCCACGCCGGCCTCCCAGCGCTCGCGGTCCTCCCCCGCTTCGATGAGCTCGATGTCGCCATCGGCACACCACCGGCGTAGCTCGTCCAAGCGGCGCTGCCATTCATCGCGCGGCTGAATATTGGGGTTGGTCCAGCAAATCGTGGGTTCAAACCCCTCTTCGCGCAGCAAGCGAACCGGCTCAAGTGAGCACGGCGCACAGCAAGCGTGCAACAACAACGGCCTCATCAACATCTCCTCACCCGAAAAAGCGCACGCCAAAGGACGTGTCCTCGCAGGCGACGATGCGGCGGTCGCGCAAAATGGTCCGCACGTAATACCAGTCGCCCACACAGCCCGACAAATGCAAGCCGGCCGCCAGGTAGCACAGCAGCGGATAGCCAAAAAACGCAAACCCCAAGGCAAGCACAGCCGTCAGGATCACCGTGGGCGCCAGGCAAATGGCCATGTACCGCCAACGCGAATACACAACGCCCTCGGCGCAGGCATAGATCATCGCCGTCTCACGATTCGCGCCAAAGGTCACATGCGCGCCCGCAGGCGCCAGCAGCTTAAAAAACACCGCATGCACCAGCTCGTGCACGGCAAACGACGCTGCAGAAACCGCAGCCACACCGACCATCCAGCCCACGACGGTGGTCCAGCCGCCCGCCTCAGCCGCGTCCAAGTCCGCAGGCCCGCCCAACAGCATAAACACCGGCACCAGGCACACGGCAAACACCGCGATCACGGCCATCCCCCACACGAAGCAAGCGTGCAGAAAAACCTCGTCCTCAAACGCATGTATGTTGGAAATCTCATTCATAGCATCTTAGGATAGCGCCCCTGCCACGCACCCGCCCGCATGTGCGATAATGTCGAACGATATGCACGAATTGACCACCGCGCCGCCGAACCCCGTGCCCGGCCGCGCTCTTACCTATATGCGAAGGAGTCCCATGGCATCCAAATACTCCATGAACGACCGTCCCAGCTGGCCGCGCCGCGCCATCGTTACCGCCGGCGAGCCCTACGGCAACAAGGGTCTGCACTTTGGCCACGTCGGCGGCGTCTTTGTCCCGGCCGACTTCTTCGCCCGCTTCCTGCGCGACCGCCTGGGCCGCGAAAACGTCATCTTCACCTCGGGCACCGACTGCTACGGCTCGCCCATCATGGAGAGCTACCGCAAGCTCAAGGAGAATGAAGGCTACGATAAGTCCATCGGCGAGTATGTCGAGTCCAATCACTCCCGCCAGGCCGCGACCCTCAACAACTACAACATCAGCTGTGACATCTACGGCGGCTCGGGCCTTGAGCCGGCTGCGCAGATTCACAACGAGGTGACCGCGGAGATTATCGAGCGTCTGCACGAGCAGGGCACCATCTCCAAGCGCTCCACGCTGCAGTTCTACGATGCCAAGGCCGGCACGTTCCTCAACGGCCGCCAGGTCATCGGCCGCTGCCCCATCCAGGGCTGCAAGTCCGAGAAGGCGTACGCCGACGAGTGCGACTTGGGTCACCAGTTTGAGCCCGAGGAGCTTATCGCACCCAAGAGCCAGCTCACCGGCGAGGTGCCCGAGCTGCGCCCGGTCGACAACCTCTACTTCGACCTGCCGGCCTACCTCGACTTTATGAAGACCTACACCGCCAAGCTCGCCCAGAACCCGCAGGTTCGCTCCGTGGTCTCCAAGACCATGGAGGAGTGGCTGCTGCCGGCTCAGCTCTACATCCAGAATAAGTTCCGCGAGGCCTTCGATGCCGTCGAGGACCAGCTCCCCGAACACACCGTGCTGGAGCCCGAGGGCAACAAGAGCAGCTTTACCGTCACCTTCCCCAGCTGGAAAGAGCGCGACGACGCCCACGCGGTGCTCGCCAACGGCGGCGTGCGCTTCCGCAGCGGCAAGGCGCTCGTGCCCTTCCGCATCACCGGCAACATCGACTGGGGCGTTCCGGTGCCCGAGGTCGACGGCGTGACCGACGTCACCTGCTGGTGCTGGCCCGAGAGCCTGTGGGCGCCCATCAGCTACACTCGCACCGTGCTCGCACGCGATGCCAAGGCCGCCGGCGTGACCGAGGGCGTCGCCGCCCAGGATGCCGCCCTCATGGGCGAGCCCGCCGCCGATTCCACGCAGGTCCCCGCGCCCACCTACCAGCACAGCTCGCTCGACTGGCGCGACTGGTGGTGCTCGGACGACGCGCAGATCTACCAGTTCATCGGTCAGGACAACATCTATTTCTACTGCATCGCGCAAACCGCCATGTGGGAGGCCCTGGGTTGGGACCTTACGCAGAGCACCGTCAGCGCCTGCTATCACCTGCTCTACATGGGCAAAAAGGCGAGCTCGTCCTCGCAGACCCCTCCCCCGCCGGCAGACGACCTGCTCAACCACTACACCTGCGAGCAGATGCGCGCGCACTGGCTGTCGCTCGGCCTATCCGAGAAGCCGGTGAGCTTTAGCCCCAAGGCATACGACACGCGTGTGACCGGCAAGGACAAGGACGGCAACGAGGTGCGTGCCTGCGACGACAAGCGCGTTATCGATCCAGCCCTTAAGGAGAGCGCCCTTTTGACCGGCGTCTTCAACCGCCTGGCCCGCAGCTGCTTCTACGGCGTCGCCATCAAGGAGGGCGACGAGAGCCCCTGCCGCAACGGCTGCATCCCCGCCGGTGCCGCTTCTGACACCGTGGTCGAAGCCGCCGAGCAGGCAGCTCTCGCCTTTGAGCAAGCCATGTACAAGTTCGAGACGCACCGCGCGCTCGCCGTGTGCGACGACTACCTGCGTGCCGCCAACAAGCGCTGGAGCGACGCCTCTAAGGCCGCCAACAAGCTCGAGGGCGAGCCGGCAAACGCCGCAATGACGCAGGCCCTCGTCGACGCCTTTACCGAGCTGCGCGTGGCGACCGTGCTCATGCACGGCATCGTCCCTGCCGGCTGCGAGCTCATCTGCGAGTACTTCGACGTTGACCCGGTCGCCTTCTTTAGCTGGGATAACATCTTCGCCTCCACGGATGAGTTTGTGGAGAGCCTGGGCGAGAAGCCCGGCGAGCACCGCGTGAAGCCGCTACCCCCGCGCTTCGACTTCTTCAGCAAGCACGAGAGCCAGTACTAGGCAACAGCAACGCGCCCGGGAATGATTATTCTGGGACGGGGATTAAAAAATCATTCCCGGGCGACGCAAAGTAGTCTTTTTGGGACGGGGATCATTAAATGATTTTTTAATCCCCGTCCCAGAATAATCATTTAGGTGGAAGGAAAGACGGATGTCCAAGCCGCGTCGTCGTAAGCAGAAAAAACAGGTCAAGGCCGAGCTCAAGCTCAGGCAGTTTGCCGCCACCGAGCTTTCCGACCAGCTTGCCGCCCTTCCTTGCGCCGCCGACCTGCCGCGCTTTATGGTCGACACGGTCGCCGGCGCCTATGCGCCCGCCGATGCCGAGCTCATGATCAAGGGCTTCGGCGCCGCGGTCACACGCCCGGTCACGCTGCGCGCCAACACGCTCAAGGCAACCGCCGAGGACATCGCTGCGGCGCTCGATGCCGCCGGCATCGCCCACAACCCCGTCGCCTGGTATCCAGACGCCTTCATCCTGCCCGACGCCCAGGTTTCCGACCTGTGGGACCTCGACATCTACCGCGACGGCAAGATCTACTTGCAAAGTCTGTCGTCCATGATGCCGCCGTTGGTCCTGGGCGCCCAGGCATGCGAGGACATTCTGGACATGTGCGCGGCCCCCGGTGGCAAGACGACGCAGATCGCCGCCCTCACGCAGGGCCAGGCGCACCTTACCGCCTGCGAGATGAGCATTCCCCGCGCCGAGAAGCTCGAAGCCAACCTCCACCGCCAAGGCGCAAAAAACGTGCCCGTCATGCGCATCGACGCACGCGAGCTCGACGAGTTCTTCCGCTTTGACCGCATCCTGCTCGATGCCCCCTGCACCGGCACGGGCACCGTCATCAGCGGCAACGAGAAAAGCCTGCGCGGCCTGACCGAGCAGCTGCTCGTCAAATGCGCCCGCTCGCAGCGTGCGCTTCTGGACCGCGCCATGGGAGCCCTCAAACCGGGCGGCACGCTCGTCTATTCGACTTGTTCGATCTTGCCGCAGGAAAACGAGGACGCCCTGCAAGAAGCCCTCGACAAGCATATGGACTGCGAGCTCATCCCCCTCGACGGCACGCCAAGCGAAAGTGAGGCACGCCGTGCCCAGGAAGCTGGTGAGGAGCCGCGCATCGAGTCCAACGCCCTGACCGAGGCCATTGCCGCGGGTCAAGTATCGGCCATCGCCAACGGCCTGCCCGGCACGCTGACCATTCCGCCTAGCCGCGACTTTGAGGGCTTCTACATTGCCCTGATCCGAAAACGCAGCTAGCGCACGGATCCAAAACTCAACAAGCTATCTCTGTGCGCGTTTGCCCTGCTGGTCGCGATGCTGTTTAAGCATTGCGCGCTCCTTGCGTTCGGCCCTTTTGCCTTTAATGGCCGTAACCGCAAAATAGATGACCGCGGCGGCAACGATTGCGCCCACACACAGGCCAATCGAGCCCAACATTGCTGTCAATTCCATACCGCGTCACCTCTCTTTTTAACGGGACTTTCAAGATAGCACCTCGATCCCCGCCACCACAGCTCCTTCACGTTCGCCGCCCTTCGGTCTAACGGGGGACGCGGCGGGGAAAAATCAACTCGTCAAACGATTTAGCAAGCACAACGCTGCCGGCACCCTGCCGGCCGTCATCACATAGAATCGAGCCTCCATGGATACCCTCAACGATCTAAACGAGCGCGTCGACGCCTTCGTCGGCACCAGCTCCTTCGACACGCCTGCCGCGGCAAACGACCAAGCTCCCATCGATGTGCCCGCCGAGGTTCACGAAGACATCGTCGCCTCGGTCGATTTCTCCGAGGTCGAGCTCGCAGACGAGTTCACCGAGCCCCAGGTAGCCGTCACGCCCAACGGCCTGCTCCCTATGGAGCCCCTGCCCATCGACGGACGTCTGCGCAAGGCTGCCCTTCGCATGCCCGACGAGATCGAGGAGGCCAGCGGCTTCACGCTCTTCGGCCGACGCATCAAGTCGCTCATTTACACCACCGATGTCGCGGTCATCCGCAACTCCAACGCCGATGCCGTCTTTGCCGTTTACCCCTTCACGCCGCAGCCCGCCATTACGCAGGCACTGTTGACCGTCGCCGAGTGCCCGGTCTTTGTAGGCGTGGGCGGTGGCACCACCACCGGTAAGCGCTCCGTGCAGATGGCAGCCGTCTCCGAGATGCAGGGCGCGGCGGGCTGCGTGGTCAACTCCCCCGCTACTGCCGAGATGGTCGAGCACATCACCAACATCGCCGACATCCCCGTCATCGCCACGGTCGTACGTTGCGACGACGATGCTCACGCAAAGGTGCGCGCCGGCGCCAAGATTCTTAACATCGCCGCTGGCAAAAACACGCCGCAGGTCCTGCGTGAACTGCGCGAGCACTATCCCAACCTGCCGCTCATCGCGCCGGGCGGCAAGACGCCCGAGAGCATCCGCGAGACCATCGCCGCCGGCGCCAACGCCATCATCTGGACGCCGCCTTCGGCACAGCAGCTACAGACCGACATGATGCAGCGTTATCGCAAGATGAAGGAAGACGCCACGCCCGTTATCTCGCGCGACGATGTGCCCATTATCGACCAGGTCGCCGCCGCCGAAGTCAGCCAGGTCGAGAACATGAATCCCGACGTGCCGATTCCCGACGAAGTCATCGAGCGCGTCGCTTCGATCCACGAGCGCGTCGAGGAGCGTCGCGCCAACCGCGGGCTCAAGCCCTCACTGCACGGCTTTTTCTTCCGAGGAAAGAAACGCTAGCAAAACATCTTGGCCCGCCCCACAAACGTGAGGCGGGCCGTTTTCGTTTGGGCAATCATGCAGCGATGTGATGGGGCAAATTAATCCACGCGTTTGTCGCCCATAAAGAAGAGCGCCACCGTGCCAGGTCCGGTATGCGAGCCAATCAGAGTACCGATGTTATTGATCTCAATCTTGCCTTTAAGCTGAGGAACCTGTTCCTCAATCAGCGCCGCAACTGCCTCGGCATCCTCGCGGCACGCCGAGTGCGACATGATGCACTTACCCGAATAATCCGCACCGTCTTGCACGTGTGCCATCATGGTCTTAGCCATCTCGGAAATCGCGCGCTTCTTAGTGCGAATCTTCTCACGTGGCGACAGCCCACCTTCGCAATCGACCGTCATAAGCGGGCAAATCTTAAGCGCCGTGCCGATGATCGCGCTCGCAGCCGAAATGCGACCGCCGCGCAGGTAGCTCGACAGATCGGTCGAGAAGAACCAGTGGTGCAGGTTGAGCTTGTGCTCTTCGATCCAGGCAGCCGTCTCGTCGAGTAAAGCCCCGCTATCGCGCACGTCGGCGGCACATTCCGCCAGCAGGCCAAAGCCCGAAGACGCCGCTAGCGAATCGATGACGCGCACCTTGCCGCCCTGGGGATAGCGATCCGCGAGCATCTGCGCCGCAACGCAGGCCGATCCATACGTGCCCGAAATACCCGACGACAACGTCAGATGCAGCACATCTTTACCCTCGGCAACAAACGGCTCCCAAAACTCCTCGTATTCACCCACGCTCACCTGAGACGTCTTGGGCATGGCGCCCGCGGCAATCTGGGCAAAAAACTCGTCCGGTGAAATCGACTGGTACAGATCGTCCGTATGGACAACACCATCAATCTCGTAATGAAAACACACGACAGGGATATTGCGCGACGCAAAGAACTCACGGGTTCGATCGGCGGCAGATTCACAGGTCAGGACAAAATCACTCATATGAGGCTCCTTACTCATTGCTGCGCAAATTATCGCACAGCAAGCGTGAATACGGTACAAATGTTCACTATTTACCAATGCGAACCGTTTGTATTGAATATCTTTATCATGAACATCCTCATCCCCGCCATGGGCCAACGTGGGCAAAATCACCCGCTTCGTCTCCACTCAACCGCCATATCTACCTCAACTAAATCGATTTAGCAAACCGTTCAGCCGACAATTCAGCCACCGGCGCTAAATCGAAACAAAGCCGGCGCATACTGATAAACGTTTGACGATGTTTATCAGTTTTACCAACCATATTGGAAGGTGTTTCATGGTCGCATTCGATCGCAATCCGCAAGACTTTAAGTATCTGCGTCTGCTGTCGAGACAATTTCCCACCGAGCAATCCGCGTTTACCGAGATCATCAATCTCTCGGCCATTCTCAACCTGCCCAAAGGCACCGAGCATTTTATGAGCGATGTGCATGGCGAGTACGAAGCCTTTATGCACATCCTCAACAACTGCTCGGGCGTTGTGCGCGAGCATGTCGACGAGATCTTTGGCGACACGCTCTCCTTTGACGAAAAGGGCGAGCTGTGCACGCTCATCTACTATCCGCGCGAGAAGATCGATCTTGTCCGCAGCCGGCGCGAGGACTCACCCACCTGGTATAAGACCGTGCTCGACCAGCTCATTGTGGTTGCCCGCTCGCTTTCGAGCCGCTATACCCGCTCCAAGGTGCGCAAGGCCATCCCGCGCGATTACGCCTACATCATCGACGAGTTACTACACACGCATCCGGATGAGAACAACTACCGTGTGCGCTATCATGAGCGCATCGTGGAGTCCATCCTAGAGACCGCCAGCGCCGACGACTTTATCGAGTCGCTCGCCTCACTCATCAAGCGCCTCGCCGTCGACCACCTGCACTTGGTGGGCGATATCTTCGACCGCGGTGGCGGCGCGGCCAAGATTATGGACCGCCTGCTCACCTATCATTCGCTCGACATTCAGTGGGGCAACCACGACCTGCTGTGGATGGGCGCCGCTGCCGGCGAGCCCGCCTGCATCGCCACGGTGCTGCGCAACAACCTGCGCTACGACAACTACGAGATCCTGGAGAACGACTACGGCATCTCGCTGCGTGAGCTTGTCGCCTTTGCCGATGCCACCTACACCGCCGGTGAGTCCATCACCCCGCTGATCAAGGCCGTCAACGTGCTGCTCTTTAAGCTCGAGGGCCAGATTATCCAGCGCCACCCCGAGTTCGATATGACCGACCGTCTGTTACTCGACAAGATCGATCACGGCACCGGCACGGTCACGCTCGCCGACGGCAGCGTGTGGCCGCTCACGACCAACGACTTCCCCACCGTCAACCCGACGGACCCCTATACGCTCACGTCTCAAGAGCAGCACATCATCGACAAGCTCGTGTCCGAGTTTGTCACCGCCGATCACCTGCATCGCCATATCGATTTCCTCTATTCCCACGGCTCGATGTACAAGGTCGCCAACGGCAACCTGCTCTTCCACGGCTGCGTGCCGCTCAACGAAGACGGCACCTTTAGCAGCATGAACTGCCTGGGCACCTGGCACGCCGGCCGCGACTACTTCGACTTTTGCGATTACATTGCGCGCCGCGCCTGGCGCGTCGGCGACCGCGATGCCCTCGACTGGATGTGGTACCTGTGGATCGGCTTTAACTCACCCGCCAGCGGGCGCGTGGTGCGTACGTTCGAGCGCGCCTACATCGCCGACAAGAGCACGTGGGTCGAGCCGATGGACCCGTACTACACGCTCACCACGTCTTCGTCCGTTTGCGACGACATCATGCGCGAGTTCAACGTCGCGCCCATGGCGTGTTCACCGACCGGCCACATCATCAACGGCCATACGCCCGTCAAGACCACCAAGGGCGAGCAGCCCATCCGCGCCAACGGCAAGCTGCTGGTCATCGATGGCGGCTTCTGCCGCGCTTACCATCCCAAGACGGGTATCGCCGGCTATACGCTCATCTCGAGCTCGCGCGGCTGCCGCCTTAAGTCGCACCAGGCCTTTACCACCGTTGCCGAGGCGCTTACCCGCAATATCGATATCGAAAGCGAGACCAATCGCTTTGACGAGGCCGACCGTCGCCGCATGGTAAGCGACACCGATACCGGCGTCAAGATTCGCAGCCAGATTCAGGACCTGCGCCAGCTGCTCGATGCATATAGAAACGGTGCTATCGAGGAGCGTAGCTAGCCCCGCCTGTAGGGATTGGCTAAACTTGCTGAGTTTGTCATCCCCACGGCGCCCCGGCGCCACCTTAAGGCAGGTACCATGCAAAAGCTCCTTGCGCAGATCATGAAGTTTGGCGTCGTCGGCGTCGTTGCCACGGTTATCGACTTTGGCATTATGAATCTGCTCCACTACGGTCTGGGCCTCAACATCCTAATCGCCAACACCAGCGGCTTTATCATCTCGCTCATCTTTAACTACCTCGCCAGCATGAAGTACGTGTTTGCGCACAAGGAGGGCATGAGCCGCCGCCGCGAGTTCATCATCTTTGTCGTGCTGTCCGTTATTGGCCTGGCGCTCAACGACGGCATCGTGCTGGCCCTCAACGCCGGCCTGGGCCTCGAGGCCAATATCGCCAAGATTTGCGCCACCGCGCTCGTCATGGTCTACAACTTTGTGACCCGAAAGATCTTCCTGGAGGGCGACGAGACCAAGTAGCTCGGCCTCCTCGTTGCACTACGGGACCCACGGATGACGCTCGTCGAGTGCAGCGTTGTTCGTAGGTCTCGCTCGTTTACGGGTAAATTTGCAACGTTTGCGGATTGTCTCTTGCAAATTTGGCGAGTTCGTATAGTTCTTGCCAAAGACCTTACGTTTCCCATGCAAAAGCTCTAAAGTATCCTCTGCTCGATTCGTCAACGCATTGGATGTGATTACGTGCGCAAGGCACTGGCACAACCTCATACCAAGCAGTTCCTCAAGTTCGCTGTCGTGGGTCTTATCTCCTTTGGCATCGACTGGGGCATGCTCATTGCGCTCGTCGAGCTGTTCCACCTCGACTTTTTGATGAGCACCACGGTCTCGTTTACCACGTCCGTCGTGGTCAACTACTGGCTCAGCATGAAGTACGTGTTCGACCACCGCGAGGGCATGAGCCGCAAGCGCGAGTTTACGATCTTCACCATCCTGTCGGTGATTGGTTTGGGCCTCAACGACCTGTACATGTTTGTGGGCGTCACGTTTTTGAGCATCGGCTACCAGGCTATGAAGGCCATCGCCACGTTCCTGGTCACCTGGTACAACTACTTTAGCCGCCGCCTTTTCCTCGAGGGCGCGCAGTCGTAGTTTGTTCGACATTTGCTTGAATGTATAACCGGTTGGAATTCTCGTTCCAACCGGTTTTTTGTTTACCGAGAGACCCGGTGACCCAGTCCAATTCGCATGAAAAACGGGCGGCCCGGATGTTTGTCCGAACCGCCCGTCTGGCGCGCTATGTCGAGGCTTCTAGCCTGTTACGTAATACCAGACCACGTTGTCGCCATTGGAGAGAACGTAGTTACTGCAGGCCGTCATGGGCGTTGCGCCGTTGACGGAGTACATCCAGCCGCTCGTGCCGCCGTACTGTTTCTCGGCCAAACCACCAATCGCAGAAACATACGTGCCGTACGATGAGCCGTGTGCGTTGACAGAAAGGCCCAGCGCGCACAGGGCATCGTAAACGGTAGCGCCTTCGTTAAAGGTAAAAGTGCCGCCAGAAGACACAGGATTGCCCACGGCGCTCGATGTGACCGAAACCGTCACCGTTACGTAGTTGGACTCCTGCGAGCCGCCCTGGCCGCCCGAGGGAGCGCTTCCGCCATTAGAGCTGGAGGCTCCATCAGACGACTGGCCGCCGCCCGAAGAAGCACCGCCAGACACATTGGAAGTATCGCCGGCTCCCGTATTCTGGGCAGCGGATTTATCTCCAGACTTCTTGCCGTCCTGACCATCGGACTTCTTGCTATCCGAGCTTTTATCCGATTCCTTGTTTGAAGACTCGGAATCGTCCTTGGACTTGGACCCATCTTTTGCGTCATTCGATGACTTGGAATCCTTAGAACTGGCCTCGCCCGAAGTCGTAGTCGAGCCAGACGCCTTGGTGTCCTTGGTGACAACGCTCTCCCCCGTCACGGTCCGAATGATCCAGTCGATGGACCAGGCACCGCTTGTGGAAGGATGGACGAAACCCAGCGAGACGACGATCAGAATGGTGCACGCGGCAGTCAGAACGCCGAGGAGCGCCTTGCGGCGAGGGGCGGACGCCGCCGAAGCGGCGCCCTTTTGCTTTGCATCGTCAAGCTGGATAAACGAGGAATCTGGTTGCTTGGGGTCAGCGTCCTTGGATTTATTGGACACAGCCCTCACCTACCGACGTTTGGTGAACACGAACACACCGACGATGGCGAGACCGATGACGCCGGCGGCAACGCCAACAATGGCGAGCGGGTTGGTGCCAGTCTCCTGCTCGGAAGCACTAGAGGACTTCTTAGCAGTAGTCGTGGAAGCAGCACCCGTATCGGACTTGGAATCGGACTTCTTGTCGGACTTGCTGTCCTTCTTGTCAGACTTCTTCTCGTCCTTCTTATCGGACTTATCGGAGTCCTTCTTGTCGGACTTGTTGTCCTTGGTCTCGGTCTTGGTCGACACCGTCGTCTTGGTCGTCGGCTTATGACCCGGGGCGATAGCGCCGCCGGCCTGCTGGCCCTTAGAGCCGGAGCCGGAACCCGTGCCAGTGCCAGCGCCAGCGCCGGAACCGTTGCCAGCGCCACCGTTGCCACCATTAGTGCCAGAACCGCCATTGCCGCCAGGGTTAACGGCATTCTTGGTCCACTTGGCATACAGTGTCAGATCGGCCGTCACTGGCGTACTGAAGTCATACGCCTGCGTGCAAGCCTCATCGGTATACCAACCACCGAAAGTGTAGCCATCGCGCGTCGGATCGGCCGGCTTGACCAGCTTGCCGTCGGCCGTAGTCTGGAAGTCGACCTTAGAACCCTCGCCAGTCTCAAACGAGACCTTAACGCCACCACTCAGCTTGAAAAGCGTGCCGGAATCGTTGATGTAGTAGAGGTTACCCTTGGCATCGCAGGCAATCGGCGAGTCACAGTAATTGTTGTGTCCCGCTGCGCTAAACGCACCGGTCGCCTGCGCGTCACCCATCTTGTAGCGATACACGCCACCGCCCGAGGTGTAGCTCACATAGTCGGAAGTCGCACCATAGTTGACAGTGAAATAAACGTACGCGTCATCCGCCTGGACACTCACGAGCGGTGCGCCCTTGATGCCACCGGCAGGAAGCACGGAGCCATCGGCAGACGAAACCAACGTCGTAGCAAAGTCATTATCAAGGTCGACAATCGCCAGCGCCGAACCGCCAGAAACCTCGCCACCGACAATTAGCTTATTGCCATACAGCGTGGGCATGCAGGCACAACCCGTAAGACCAAGATCGATGACGCGTTCTTCGGAAATGCGCGAAGAGGCCCTTGCGTTTGCGTCCGACAGTGCCAGCACGTGGAGCTTGCCGTCACGCGAGATCACATAGGCATGCTTGCCGTCTTTGGACAGTACACAGCCGGAGTTGACGATGGCACCAACCGAAACGCTGCCGAGCACATCACCCGTCGACTTGCTAAGCATCTCAACGGTACCCGCACTCGTCGGAACCAGAATATAGCCGTCGCCCACTGTAGCGCTCGTCCAGTAGTAGCCCTCATCAGCATTAACATGCTGCCAAGAAACAGCGCCGGTCAGTATATTAATACGCGTCAGGTGACCGTTATTGTACGTACTCGTTCCATAGTCGACATCAACGGTGCCAACGTAGAGATAGTTGCCATCGACCGTCAGCTGGGAATTTGACTGGGCAGATTTGCTCACAGAGTCAGTGACCCAAACCGTCGTCAGCGTATCGGCCGTCAGAGCCTGGACCGCACCGCCGTCGAGCGGGACGATGACCAAGCCTTTCGTATAAATCGGACGCGTGGTGTAGCCAATCGCAGTCTGAAGGTTCGACTCGGCAAGCACCTTGCCCGACTCGGCGTCGATCTTAAGCAAACGCTTGTTCACGGCAAGGTAAACGTTGCCGTTCACGACAATAGGCTCACTCGCATTGGGATACGTGGCACCCGAGTAGGCCCTCCAATCGAACGTCCAAGAGCTTGCCAGCGCGCCCGTAGGCGTGGACACGTTCTTGACCACCGCATTGGAATTGCCACTCCAGTCGGCTTTCCAATCGGTCGGGCGCGAAGCGCTCGGATCGACTACGACTTCATCGGGATTAGGAACGGTGTCGCCAGGGGCGTAAGCCCAGACGATTTTGTCGCCCGACTTGAGCACGTAATCGCTATCGAGCTGAGGCCCGGGAACGCCGTTGACAAAGAACGACCATGCACCCGACAGCTCGGTGCCATCAAGCGGGGAGACAAGACTATGAACACCCCAATAACCAAATTGGTCGTACATCTTGGACTCAATGCCAATGGCATCGAAGTAGGCAGCGGAAGCGTCCTTGATCGTCGCGCCCTCGACAAACACCTGCGTCGAAGGATCGGTCCAGCGCTGCGCCTTCTCATCCTTCTTACCGATGATCTCCATTGAAACGGAAACCTGGCCGGGCATGGTTCCATCAAAGCCATAGACCCAGGTAACCTTGTCCCCGGCCTTGAGTGTGTAATTGCCCGCGCCGACATTGGCCGCCTGACCGTTAACGAAGAACTGCCAGAATTTCCAAGTGTTTTCGTTAACTTTCTCGCTCGAAAGCGTCACGGTCTTGTTGAACGGTGAAGTCAGCGACTCGAGATACCAGCCGTACGTGCCTTTCCCCGTTTTGGCGCCAATGCCGGCCTTTTTAAAGGCCTGCTCGGAAAGATCAGCAGCGGTCGTGCCCTCTTCCACCAAAGCTGTCGTGGGCTGCGCCCATGTCTGCTGAGCGCCCGAGGCGTCCTGGCCGACAACGGTGCAGCTAACGGAAATCTGATTGGCGGGCGCGGGGTCACCGCACTTCGAGTAGCACCAGACGACGGAGTCGCCGTCCTTGAGCGTGTAGCCGCCGGCGCCGACCGCGGAGACGCTGCCGTTGACGAACAGCTGCCAGTGCGCGCCGGTCGCCGGGTCGTAGGCGAGCGTGCGGCCCGCGTCGAAGGGCGACGTGATCGAGTTGAGCGCCCAGCCCCAGGAGCCGTTGGGGTCGTAGTCGGCCTTGAGGCCGGCCTGCCTGAAGAGCTGCTCGGAGAGGTCGGCCGCGGTCGAGCCCTCCTTCAGAGCGATCTGCTGCGCGGCGGCCCAGGTCTGCTGGGCGCCCTTGGCGTCGGTGCCGACGACGGAGCACGTGGCGGAGACATCTTGGCTTGCGGCTTCGGTAGGCTGAGATTCAGCCTCATTGGAAGCGGCCGCAACGCTTTTGACCTTCTGTTCGGATGAATCCGGCGAAGTAGTAGAAGCCTCGACTGCGGCAGAATCGTCCGACGCTACGCCGTTGCTATCTGCGGCATTCGTCGATGCGCCATCGTTGGCCGACGCATCGCTCGCGTTAGAGCCGGTTTCAGAAACGACACCGTCGGCAGCACCGCCCACAAGCACTGCGTCCTCGCCCGGCGTCGTAGCCTGAGCCACAGCCTCGGCAATGCCCTCGGCGCCCTCGGCCCACAGCTGAGCCGGCGTGGTGCCAAAGGCCATCGCGAAGGCCAGGAATGCCACCAGGCCGCGCTTGGCTACACCGCGTGCAATCGCGCCACGGCGATGCAACGAGGCGCGCTCACGCTCGTCCTCAAACATATCCATTTGTCCCCCATTGTCTGTACTTGGAGCGTTGCCTTGAGACTGCCCCACGTCATCGCGCATGTTGCGCTCGAGTTCCCCCATCGGGGTCCCCCTTCCCTCCAGAGCCCTATGCATACCGGCGGCACACGCCGCAGCCGCATGCAAGATGAGAGGCGATCCGACTTAACCTTAACGGCTCAGGCGCGTCGTCCGATCTGCGACGCGAACATCCCGAGCCAAGAGGAATTACGGTTACTGGTACAGCCGGGGACTTGCACCCCGATTCTCCCAAACGCGCAGGAAAACCGCGCATTCGTGCGTCTCCGCACCACCATCTAGGCCATCGATTATTACCGTCAATATGGTATCACGTAAAAGGGCCTCGCACGCAGGCGAAGCCCAAGGTAAAAGCTATTGTTTGCGATAGGAAAATGCGGTGACGGTCGCAGCCTCTAGTGCTTGCCGCCGTGGCTGTTGAGCCAGATATTGCGGCCCAGCATAAGCGCCAGCACCAGCGCGCTCACGTAGCCCATAAAGCCAATGACTGGGATACCAAACACAACCGGCTCGATGCGTGCGTAGTACACCACCGACGAACCGATAAACAGGCCGGCGACAACGATGGCCATCGACATGCGGTCGATAATTCCGCCCAGCTGTCGCAGCGCCTTATCGCTGCTCATAATCTGCGTGTTCACCTTAAGCTGACCGCGCGTGAGCATACGCGAAGCCAAGCCCAGATACTCGGCCGCCTCGAGTGAGCCTTTTGCCGCGCGATAGCTGCTCGCGGCAAGATCGCGTCCCATATCACGCACGCGCGCATAGGTGCTTTTCTCGTTTTTAATGTGCGTTTGGATGATCTGGATCATGTTGATGTTGGGCATGTACTCGGTCAGCAAACCCTCGAGCGTCACCATGCCGCGGGCGAACATCGTTACCACGCTCGGCAGCTCAACGTCGTTTTTGCGCGCCAGGTTTAACAGCGAGGTCAAAAACTCGCCGATATCCAGATCCTTCAGGTCAAGGCCCGCAAAGTCAGCCACGATAAAGTCCAAATCGGACAAAAAGGCCGAATGATCGAGCTCAGCCGAGTCGCCACGCGTCACGGCGAAGCGCATGAGCGAATCCTTGAGCTTGGGCACGTCACCCTCGGCCACGGCGAAAATCATGTCCTTGACGATACCGCGATCGTGACTCGACATGCGTCCGACCATGCCCAAGTCGATAAAGTAAACGATGCCGTCCTTGAGAATAATGTTTCCCGCATGCGGGTCGGCATGGAAAAAGCCGTCATCGAGCACCTGCGTCGAGTAATCCTCGACGATTGCGGCACCGATCTTTTCCAAGTCATAGCCCTCGGCCACCAAGCGTTCAGGATCGGCGATCGAAATGCCGTCGACGTAGTCCATAACCACCACGTGCTCGGTGCACAGGTCCAGATAGGATTTAGGACACGTCACGCCATGAACGCTCTTATGGAACTCGTAGAAGTCGTTGAGGTTTTTGGCCTCGGCCAAAAAGTTGGTCTCCTCGCGAAACGAGGTCCACAACTCCTCGACTACGCCGTGCAGGTCAACAAATTGATCGGTGTTGACGAACTTGGAAACGATACGCACCACCGAGCGGATGATATCGATGTCCTGTGCCATAACCTGCTGCGCACCGGGGCGCTGCACCTTGACGGCCACGTCCTCGCCCGTCACCAGACGAGCGCGGTGCACCTGCGCGAGCGATGCGCTACCAAGCGGATTGGGGTCGATCGCATCGAACATCTCCCCCAGGCGCAGGCCGTATTCTTCTTCCAGACAACTGAGTACGACCTCGTACGGCACCGGCTCCACGTCGGAGCGCAGACGACGCAGCTCGTCGCAAAAGCGTTGCGGCAGAATCTCGGACCGGTTGGCCAGAATCTGCCCCATCTTGACGAACATGGGGCCGAGTTCCTCGAGCAGGCGGCGCAAACGAACCGGCGTGAGGTTATCCCACACGCGGTACTTTTTGACCAGGCGAACAATCTGTCCGATGCGCTCGCGGCGACCCGCCGGCGTGAGCTGGTATTCCTCGTCCGGCGCCATCGCGTCGGGCTCCTCGGGGACCATATCGACAGCGCGCGGCTTCTTGCGAGCGCCCGAGACGACGGCATCGACCTCATCGACAACCGCCGCCTCGTCACCCAAGGGATCTAGATTGTTGTAATCGGTGGTGGAATCTGCCATCTGCGCTGCTACTCGGCCTCTTCGGTATCCTTCGCATCGTCGGGCTCAACGGACTCGACGGGCACCGAGGTCACGTTGTCCTCGACCGAATCGACGATGTCGCGCACATGGGCCAGGAAGGCCGTGCGCTCGGGGGCGGTCATGACACGGACGCGGGCCAGGATGAGCTCGTCGAGCACGCGCTGGGCCGCGGTCTCGCCCTGCATGCCCAAGCGCTCGGTCAGATCGGAGATGGTGCCACCGGCCTGCTCAAACATGTCGGACACACTGCGGGCGATATCGGGGGTGGCGGTGTCCTTGCGAACCTGTTCGCCCTTGGTATTAAGGTCGTCGAGGACCTTTTTGCCGCCTTCGACGGCAACGGCGGCAGCGCCAAAGCCAACGTTGATGGCGCCGTTAACAAGCTGATCGAGTTTCATAACCATGGTTGTCTCCAATCATAAACAACTGCATTGGCGTTCTTGTACCCAAGATCGAGTGAAAGCGACAAAGCGTTTTAGCGCTATTCGATCGACGGGAAATCCCTACCTCACGTTGTCGTTCATCGCGAAAGAGTTCTTCATGGCGCAGCTCGTAGTGTAGAGCACCTTGCCCAGTAGAGCATCGGTTTCCACGCGAACACGCTCGGCAAAGGCCTCGTTGGCGCGTGCAAGTTCGGCAGGCACTTCGGCCTCGGGCAGCGCGGCTACGACAGCGTCAACGTCGTGAATCTGCTTGTGGCCCATGCCGCCGACCTTCTCCTGGTAGTCCTCCACAGCGCGGCCGCACTCATGGAAGCGGACGTCGGCCAGCGCTCCGATCAGGCGGTTGGCCCAGTAGAAATTTTCGGACGTCACGCGAGCCTGCGTGTCGGCATAGTATTCGGGCATGGTCTCGACGTTGGCGTACAGCGGAACCAGCGCGTTAAACGAGTTGGAGCCAAAGGCCATCCACTGCACGGCGCGGTAGGCCGGATGCGCATAGGGGCGCAGCTGCAGCACAGCGAGCTGGCTGTTGCGGTTGATGCCGATGGGGCGATAGGCGCCACGCGTGGCGGGCGTGCCCTTGCTGCCGTAGCAGTCGTACTCCGTGCCCTGGTAGTGGCTCGAGAGTACGTACTTGATGTCCTCGATGGTCACCTTGCGCTCGGGCACGCGGCTCCAGGGAATATCGTCGCTCTCGGGCGTGTAGTCGGCCTCGGGACCGTCCCACACATCGCTGGGGTTAAGGCAGCGCTGCATATACCAGGCGCGCGGCGTGTTGTAGACGTGGTCGCTGTCGCTGTGCGAGCCAAAGGCCTCGCGCGGGTTGAAGACCGCGGCCGGACCGTCGCCCTCGACGCCCAGCGTCAGGTCCAGATGCCACTCGGCCATCCAAGCGCGCAGGTCGGCGGAGCACATGTGATCGGCCTGGGCGCCCTCGGCGTCATCCAGGTCAAAGCTGTCGATACCCAGCTGGTTGGGCATGGTCACATAGGCGTCGTCAGGCACGCGCTTGGCGATCCAGTGGTGGCCGCCGATGGTCTCGAGCCACCAGATCTCGTCCACGTCGCTAAAGGCGATGCCGTTGTTCTCGTAGGTGCCGTAGCGCTCGAGCAGATCACCCAGGATACGAACGCCGTCGCGAGCGGACTTGGCATACGGCAGGACCAGGGTCACCATGTCCTCCTCGCCCAAGCCACCGGGCTGCGCCGGAACGTATCCATCCTCGCCTTCGTTGCCCTTGGCAGGCAGGTAGTCCACAAGCGGGTCGGCGCCGCGGACGCGCTCGTTGGTGGTGAGCGTCTCGGTTGCGGACATGCCGACATTGAGCTCGTTGAAACCGGCCTCGGCCCAGATGCCGTGGCCCGGGACAACATCGGGGACGCTCGTGTAGCGCATGGGATTGTCGGACAGCTCAACGGTTAGGTGACTCAGGACGCTCGTGTAGACGCGCGGCTGCTCGTCGGGATGCACCACGCGCATACGCTTGGGCTCAAACACCCCGTTGGACGAGTCCTCGTTACGCGCGACCAGGGTCGACCCGTCGTAGCTCGCATTCTTACCAACCAAAATCGTTGTGCACGGCATGCGCATCCTCCTTGAGCGAAGAAATCAAACGGTAACAGTGTATCGCTTCGGCGCAAAAAGGGCGAAACCGCCGCCCCGGCAGCCCCCTCGAGATCCCTGTGGTCAAAAAATGCCAAATATGAGTACTGTCACAAATTTAGTAGCAGCAATTTAACCGAATGCAGGTGTCGATAATCTACATTTGTTCAAAAGCTTGACAATGTAATTCCTCATAAGTCCAATAAAATAGGCTCTCTATCGATAATTAATACCGATTGAGAGCCAAAATGACCTAAAGCATATGTGACTATCTTGGCAACAGTACTCATATTTGGCGTTTTTTGGCCACGTGGTATATGTCTAACCCCTCAAACAGCCCAAAACGCCTATTTCGATGCGCGCTCCGCCGCCTCGATCACGTGTTTGGCGAGAATCGCCGTCGTTACAGCGCCCACGCCACCCGGCACGGGAGTAATTGAGCCAACGATCGGCTCTGCAGCATCAAAATCGACGTCGCCGACCAGCTTGCCGGCGGCCTCGTCCCAGTTAATGCCCACATCGATGATCGTCTGGCCCTCGCGAACCGCATCCGCGCCAATCGTGCGCGCGCGTCCAACGGCCGCAACCACAATATCAGCCGCACGGCACTCGGCAGCAAGGTCGCGCGTATGCGTATGACACGTCGTCACGGTCGCATTGCGCGCCGTAAGCATGGCGGCAACAGGACGCCCGATCACCAGCGACCGACCAACGACCGCGACCTTGGCCCCATCCAGCTCAACGCCGTAATGATCCAGTAGCGCCAACACGGCCTCAGCCGTGCAAGGAGCAAAACCCTCGCCGCGCCCCGAAAGCGTGGTGAGCAGCGAAGCGGGCGTCATGGAGTCAACGTCCTTGACGGGATCGAGCGCTGTGGCGACGGTGTTCTCGTCAAGGCCGGCGGGCAGCGGGCGGAACATCAGACAGCCATGGACAGCCGAATCGGTATTGATGTCCTCGATGGCCGTCAACAGCTCGTCCTGCGAAACATCGGCGGGAAGCAAAATGCGGCGAGCCTCAATGCCAACCTTCTCGCAGCGCTTGAGGGCACCGCGCTCGTAGGATAGGTCGTCCTCGCGTTCACCTACACGCACGATAGCCGACATCGGAACAACGCCCCGCTCACGCAAAGCGGCACAGCGAACAGCAAGTTCCTCGGTCAGCGCGCGAGCAACGGGAGCACCCTTCAGTAGCTCAGCCATGGCTATCCTCTCTTCCTTGCAGCGTCGGAGGCGCGGCGCGCCAGCGCATCGGCGCGCGGCAACCATATGTCGAGCAACTCATCACACGCCGCCTCGAGCTCCTCGGCGCGTGCACGATCCTTCATAGACGTGGTGTTCGCAAAGAGCGTCAAGCTCGCGCCCTGCATGGCGGCACGGCAGAACACAGCGCCGCACGCCACATCGGACAGCAGCTGACGCGAACCCTTGTCGGCCATGTCCTCGAGCAGCGCCAGTGCGCGCCCGCAGGCATCCATAATGCGATACGGCGGCATAGCGGCCACATGCAGCGCATCCTGAATCGCGGTCGCTCGAGCCGGATCGTCACGCGGAATACCGTACGCCGCGGACACCCGCCTGTAGGCACGAACGTCCTCGGAAACCAACTCGACAAGCTCCTGGGCCAGCTCATCAGCCTGGGCAAACGCGCGCGTCAGGTCATCCGCACGAGCAGCAAGCGCGGGATTGGTCGCACCGTAGCGCGCAACCATTCCGCAAAGTGAGGCTCCCAGTGCGCCCACAAAGGCGCTCGCGCTACCGCCGCCGGGAACCGGCTCGCGCGCGGCCAGCGCCTCGGCAAACCCGCGGCAGGTCTTGTCCATCATCTCTTGGCTCATGCGCATGCACCCTCAAGTCGTATACATCGGTCGGGTGGCAACCGCCGACCAACCGCGTCAAACACATAATGGTGCTTAGTCTAGCCCATAAGTACATAAGCGTCAGCGCAACTGGCCATCGCGGATTTCTATGACGAACGATAGGCCATGTCAACGCAAGCATGGGACACATGGCCCACCTTTCGAGACTTCCGGGCAGCGGCAACTGGGGCATACATATAGGTAAGGAGCCCTATGTTGGGGCAAGCTCATCACGGCACCGGACGACGAATGGAGGAATAACCGCACAGTAAACAAAGGCATCATGTGCATGCGTCACCGCTGCCCCAGCGATCCGCGGCACATGATGTCCCTGGCAGACAAGGAGGACGCCACCATGAAGAAAAAGACCCTATCGATCCTTTCCCTTTGCATCGCCCTCTTTGCCGCGTTTGCCCTTGTCGGCTGCGGCGGGAGCGCATCGGGCGGCGGCAGCGCCTCCAAGAGCGAGAGCAAGGAAAAAGCTCCCGTCGCCAAGAAGACTGACTTCATTTGGTTTAAGGTCGAGATGCCCGAGGGCGTCGGCGTAAGCGACTCCGCCGGCAAGAATGCCGACAGGGTCCAGCTCACCTTCCCCGAAGACGAGAACGCCTCGGCCGATCGTTTTATCCCCGTTTGGAAAAAAGCGCTGACAGCTGAGGAATCCCACGCCGACCAGGCGGAAAAGAAGGGGGATACGTTCCAGTGGAAGGATGGCGGGTCCGTCGAGTATAACGGCAGGACGTGGCTCGTCGGAACGTACGAGGACAACAGCGGCGTCTCAACCATGCTTTTTACCGACGTTGAGCCGGGAAGCGTCTACGTCCTCATCTCGAACTTCGACCAGCACAAGAAAGAAGCCGAGGCGCTCCTCAACTCCATCGAATTCCCCGATGACATGGCAGAGGCAGTTTCCGAGGCGCGCGAAGTCGAGATTTCGAGCATCGAGCTCAAGTAACGGAACACCCGCACGCGCCTACGCGCACCTGCGCATATGCGCCCCATTAAAGCAACGGGCACCCAGCCCCGGGGAGGGCCGACAGCATCGGCCCTCCCCTCTTTTGGACCCGCGCATATTGCCACTTGTCGGCGCAATTCCAGCCCTCAGAATGGGACACATGGCCCACCCTAGCGAGCCGTCCACGCGTACAGTAAAGACAGGTAATCCATGGGCGGTTACAGATCGAGGAGGACACGACCATGAAAAAGAAGGCCTTTGCGATTCTCACCCTCTGCATCAGTCTCTTTGCCGCAGTTGCCCTGGTGGGCTGCGGTGGCAGCGGTGGCGCTACCGGCAGTGGCGGTGGCGGCGGAGCAGAAAAGCCAGCCGTGGATATGAGGACCGACTTCATTTGGTTTAAGGTCGAGGTTCCCGAGGGCGTCGAGATCACCGACGTTGCCGGCGACACCGCCGACAGGGCCCAGTTTAAGTTCACCGAGAGCGAGCATGCGAGCGACCGCTTCATACCCATCTTCGACCCCGATAAGAACGCCGACGAACTGTTCGACTACGAGGCAAAGTGGAAGGCCAACTCCGGATGGACCGAGAGCGACCCCGTTAAATACAACGGCAAGACCTGGCGCAGTGCTTACTTTACGCACTCGGGCGGCGTAACGACCGAGTGCTTTACCGACGTTGAAGGCGGCAGCGTTTACGTGCGCATCGACAACGTCGAGGAGCACAAGGACGCCGTCGAGACCATGATGAAGTCCCTGGAATTTGCCGATGATATCGCCAAGGCCAAGACCGAGGCCATGGACGTCAAGCTCGAGGATATCGAGATCAAGCGCTAAGCGACTGGCGAGCGCAGCGGGAAACACGAGCGCAGCGCAAACAAGCGACGGTACCCCAGCGCTTCGTACTAAGGGAGGGCCGGTAAACCGACCCTCCCTTTCTTATGCCGGCAGCCGACGAACGCGAAGATGCCGGGCGGCAAAACCGCCCCCCCCCAGCGCGGTAACGGCACAACATGAACAAGCACCCCAGCACGTCCGCTCGCCGATTTATAGCGCCGCGCAGACAATTGAGCCGACACCTTTAAACATCCGGGCAGTAAAGTGACCAAAATAAGTGCATAACCGCACCCTGCGAATGGAGGAGTTATGACCGAACATCATGCCATCAGTCGCCGAGCGTTTACGCTGGGCCTTGGACTCGCGGCGTTGTCGCCACTTGCAAGCCTGCCCGAAACCGCCACGCTGGGCATTAGCCCGCGGACAGCCTTTGCGGACGGCACGGCCGAGTCAGCGGCCACCCTCGACAATTTCGTCATTCGCCTTCGCCCCGCGGGCTATTTTCGCACCGCGAGCGTCAACGAAGACGGCAACGTCATCGGCAACGTCTGCCACCTGTTTAATGACGGCACGTCCAGCAAGCTCATCCTTGAGCACGTAGGGACCGATGCGGACGGCACAAACTGGTATGCCATCCGCACCCTGCTCAATTTCGAAGAGCACAAGAAGACGGGCTACAGCATTTGGTCGGTCGATGGCGACTCGGACAAAGATGGAAAGGTCATCCACGTATGGAGTGGCGAGTACGACCATAAGGACAGCCGCGCCTATACGTTCGACCGCCAGTTCGACGGAACTTATATTATTCGAGACCGCATATACACGAAAAACGGTATTAACTACCTGGCCATAGAATCGAAAGGCAAAGACCAAGACAACAACAAGATTTGCCAAAAGAAATATTCCATTCCGTGGGAGCTCGAGCTTGTCGGCTACAGCATGGACAAGACCAATGCCACAGTTAGCAGCATCGACTGGACCACGTATAGCAGCTACGTCGACGGACCATGTTGGATGAGCCACGTCGAAGGCAACAAGTACCTCGACGAGCTGAGCATCCCGGGCACGCACGATTCGGGAACTTGCAGCGTGGACAACGACACCGAACCCCAATCCTCGCAAGTAAAATGCCAGCAGGATTACATTCCCACGCAGTTGCTCGAGGGAATCCGCTATTTTGATATCCGACTCGGAAAGGGCGACGACCCCGGCATCGACCACGGGATTTTCTACCTACTCAAAAAAGACGGGAACTATCTGCATCTCTCCGATGTCATCGGGTACTTCAAAACGTTTTTGAACGAAAACCCGTCAGAAGCGCTCATCATGCTCGCATCGCGCGGCAACGATGAGGCTACCGACGAAAGCATAACGACGGCCTTTGGCAAGGTTATGGATGAGAACCCCAACCTGTTCTACACGTCGAGCCACGTCCCCACGCTGGGCGAGGTGCGCGGAAAGATCGTTCTGCTGCGTCGATTTAGGCTCGACGGCAACAGTGTAAGCGGCCATACGTGGGGCCTCGACCTTACCGAATGGGATTACAAGATCAAGGCTCACTCCGACAGCACCACTATGTGTCTCGTCCAAGACGCGCGGGGCTTTGAAGCCGCGGGAGAAACAGGCGACAAAGAGCCCTATTGCACCAAGGTATACGCCCAGGACAAGTACAAACTCACGGGAACCGACAAGCTCAGCTGGGTCGATAATGCGCTGAAGGAAACGACCGGGCGCACGCGCAACAAGGTGGACGTCGTGGACGATGACGAGGCCAAGGTGCCAGTCCAGGAGCGTTGCTGGTCTATCAACTACACCAGCTGCACGGGTTTGTCGCACGGAGGCAATCCTTTTACCTCGGCACGAGTAGTCAACGAGCATCTGTACAAGAGCCCGTACATCAATCCCAGCGGCACCGAGGATACAAAGTCAGATTACCTCAAGCACATTGGCATCATCGCATCCGACTTTGTTGATGCGGCGCTGGCACGGAGCATCTACCAGCGCAATTACAATTACGATACGAAGCACACGCAGTCGGCTTCGTGCTGCCTCCCGACCCGCATGCGCATGACGTACGGCGACTCGCTGAGCGATGCCTCGCTCCAGGATGGCAAGACCGTTGGCGAGGGCCATTTCCGCCTCGTCGACAGCAGCAACGTACTCAACGTGGCGGCTTCGGGCCATGCGTTTACCATCGAATATGTGGATGTCGACGCCTTGGGCAACGAGACCGTTACGGAGCTGCGGGGTCATGTGCCCATCTATATCGATCCGCGCGCGTTGACGCCCCATTTTGAGGGGCTCGAAGGCCTTAAGGCCGGCGAAGACGTGCGCGCCAAGATTGCGGCATCGCTCGAGGGCAAGCTCGAAACCGATGCCTGCACGGCCCAGCTCGAGTTTGTGCACGACGCGAACGGCGCTCCGGGCACGACAATGGCCGAGGGCGAAACATTTGCCGCAGGGACGTACTGGGTGCGCGCGAAAGGCCTTTTGGGCGACGCGGCACAGAACTACAAGCTTGCTAATGACGGAGCCGCGAGCTTTACCGTGACGGCTTCGGGCAACGCAGGCGCTACGGACACCGGCGACGGCAACGGCAACGGCACCAACGCAGGCGGCGCCGACAAGAACGACAAGGGCAACAAGCGCAAGGGCTCAGGCGAGAAGCTTGCCGGCACAGGCGACGGCTCTGGCATCGCCGCCGGGCTCGCTGCCGCCGCCGTGGCGACGACAGTCGCCGGCGCAGCAATGCTTGCCAGTGACCGCGACAATACCGAGGACGTTAACGAATAGGCAAGCCAGTTTTTGGGCGCATCAACTCAATCGGGGCGCAGAATACCGTTCTGCGCCCCGATTTTTACCTTGGACCGAACGCCGTTATCGGCTACATCACCATGTTCAGCGCGTTCACAAATTCCTGGGCCTTCGCACGGCTACTCAGGCTAAAGACGCAAGCGGTCAACAGCCTGTTACGCAGAAAAACATCGCGGCCTTTGATTCTATTGACGCCCGTGATGTCCTTAAGATAGACAATTTCGGTGTGCTTGCCACCAAAAGTGCCCTTCTTGAGCACCTCGATACGGTTGGGGTAGATCTTGACGTCTTTAAACCTACCCGAACCCTTGTCCTGAAACAGCAAGGTGTTGTTGTCCATGCGTGTCACTCCCGTGGGGTTCGCTAAAACTGTCTCTATGGTCACATTTTAGTCACCGCAAGGCCCCCATGCGAAGGTGCCAGACAACGCAGCAATTCGTGTCCGCGCGAGGCTTTAAACTAAAGACAATAAAGATGCACTCCTCAAGAGGAAAGTCGGGCGATATTGATGGGTGAACTGGTTAACCGCGGGGAATCGGCAATCGTGCCAGAAGTTTTTTACAAGCAGGTTTCCTCGATTCTCAACGCCGCTCGCGACAAGGCCTATACCGCCGTTAACTTTGCGATGGTTGAGGCGTATTGGGAGATCGGCAAGAGCATTGTTGATGAGCAGGGCGGAGAGGAGCGCGCCAAGTATGGCGATGCACTGATCGACGAACTTGCCGTTAGATTGACTAAGGATTTTGGCAGAGGCTTCAACGCCAGAAGCTTAAGATACATGCGTCAGTTTTATCTTGCGTTCCCAATTCGGAACGCGCTGCGTTCCGAATTGAATTGGACACATTACCGCAGGTTATCGCGTATAACCGACCCTGATGCTCGAACATGGTACATGAACGAATGTGCCGATTCTCGCTGGAGCACGCGTCAGCTCGAGCGCCAGATCAACACCATGTTCCGCGAGCGCCTGCTTGCCAGCAAGGACAAGGAGGCCGTCACCCAGGAAATCCAAAAGAGCGCCCCGGCTCGTCGCCCCGAGGATATCATCCGCGACCCATATGTACTGGAGTTTTTAGGTTTCTCGGACGATACTGCGTTTCGCGAGAGCGATCTAGAGCAGGCGCTCATCACGCATCTTCAGAAGTTCCTGCTGGAGCTTGGCCGTGGTTTCGCTTTCGAGGCGCGCCAAAAGCGCATCACCTTTGATGGGCGCCATTTCTATATTGACCTTGTGTTTTACAACTATCTGATGCGCTGCTTCGTGCTCATCGACCTTAAGACCGATGACCTTACGCACCAGGACCTGGGCCAGATGCAAATGTATGTGAACTACTACACGCGCGAGCTCATGAACGAAGGCGACAATCCGCCCATAGGCATCGTGCTCTGCGCGGACAAAAGCGATTCGATCGTCGAGTACACGCTGCCCGAAGACAACGACCAAGTGTTTGCCGCCAAATACCTGCCGTATCTTCCAAGCAAGGAAGAGCTGGCGCGCGAGCTGAGTGCCGAGTACCGCGCCATCAACGAAGCGACTAATGGCGAAGCGCAAGGATAGCAATGGGGCTCCGGCGAACGCGACAACGGCAACGGCTCGCTCATGCGCATCGCGCCCCTGGCGTTCACCGATGCGACAGACGAAGAGGTCAGCGAGGTCTCCGCGATTACGCACGCCCACAGAACGTCAACCGATGCATGCATCATATTTGTCAAGCTGATGAGGGATATGATGAACGACGCGCTCCCCTCGTGGGCACTCCATCTGAAAGGCGTGCCTGAGCAGGAGATCAAGTCAGGTGGCTTCGTGCGCGACACCCTTAAGGCAGCCGCCTGGTGCTTCGTCAACACCAACAGCTACGAAGATTGCGTGCTTGCCGCCGTCAACCTAGGCGACGACACCGACACCACCGCAGCCGTCGCAGGCGCCCTCGCCGGCACGGCCTACGGTATCGGCGCAATTCCGCAGGAGTGGATCGATACCCTGCGCGGTAAAGAGTTGATTGAGAACTGCTTGTTTTAGGGCGCCATTCAAGAAATAAGGCAGGAGGCATCATGGAGAGGAAGATCGCGAATATCGATGAGTTCAAAATGGACGAAAACGAGACCCCGATACTCCTAACGGGACTGAGGGAGGAAGAAAACCTTTATGTCCTCCCCGACGGGCGTCACCTCCCCTGCGGGGTCTACCGGACCGAAGATGGCGGCTCGCTCATTTATGAGCCATCCGAACTAAGCTTCTTCGGGCAGATGCTTGCCCAATTCAAAGAGAACTAGAGGCTTGATTGCCCGTTAGATCGACACTGTTCAAAACCAGGGGGGCAGGCTATCCTCCACCGCGGCCCGTGAGGTAGAATTATGCCTGCCGCGGAATCCGCCTGCGGGCAACGCTCTAATCTCTGATTGGGGTGAAGCCTATGAACTTGTTTCTTGAAATCCTGCGCCTCTCGATGTATGTAACCGGCATCGTCCGGAACCTCTACTCGATCTGGCGGGAATATAAGCAGTAACGGATAGCGAAGGGAGTCATGCAAAGGGCCGGTTGCACCCGGCCCTTTAGACGATAATACCTGCGTTGCCCGCGCTTCCAAAGTTGACCGACTGAGGAGCGGGTTCCGCGGCACATCCTGATTTTACCCAGTGGCAAGGCTCTTTTACAGCCGTTCCACCGTTTATTTACATCTGCCAATCAAGACGAGACTACTACGCACCTTTATTACACACGATATTTTCAGCCTGGTATAACCAAGTTCAATAATAGAATGCAAATCCAACCACCGTGTCTGATTACAAAAAGATTTTTGCCTTTTCTGCAGCAAACTCTTCCTCGGTAAGCACTCCACTATCACGCAGCGTTGCAAGCCTCTCAAGCCTTGCAACTACATCAATCACTATCCGCCAGCGTCTCAATAGTCTGTGAAACCTGCGGATACCGCTCAAGCTCCTTCGATAGGGCATCGACTATCTCGGCAATATTCTTTGCATTTTTGCCCCCGTTTAATACGTTTGCCCTGACCTTAGATGACGACTTGACAGTAACGCCAGATCCGCCTTCAACTGGAACAACCGAAATACTGATATTTTCGCCCCAAGACCAAAGGCTCATACCAATCTCGGCTGCAACTGTTCTTGTTGTGGGCGATACACTATCAACTTTTACTTTAGGCAGCTTTTCCATAGCTGCCTTCAAGGCATTAAACGTGTCGTCAGGAGAATACGGTACCTGAAGCTGAAGCTGCTGATCCACAAAACCCATAATCTGGCCTCCGCTTCTTACAAGATTAAGGCTATCGGCAATGGTAGCACGTTCCCAGCAGTCTTAAATTCGTCTCATGACCTTGCGATGCAGCCCGACGCCCCGGCTCCGCTTCCCTACTTCCCAAAGATCGCAGCGAACAATCCCTTGCGCTTGGGTTTTTCTTCTCGGTAGGAACCCTCGGCAGCCGCTGCCACCTGACGTGGCTGCTCGTCGCCTCCACGGCGCACAATTTGGTACAGGAATGGCGATTTGATGTATTTGACCTCGACGGGCGTGGCGTGAACGGTGCTTTCGCCGGACAGATGCAGGCTCGGATTGAGCGGCGCCACAATATGCGTCTCGCGCTTGTCGCTAAACACCACCGCCGCCGCACGGCCCGTCTGGCCGTTCACGGCAATGCGCACCTGCTCGCCATTACGTCCATCCGACGCGGGACGATCGACAAAGTAGACCGGCACCATCACCAGGCCGTCCTTATGCTTGCGGGCCTTGCGCGCCCAAGTGCGGATGCTCTTTTTATTGAGCCCCAGCACCGCCTCGGCATCGTTGCCGGCAATGTCGAGCGCCAACTTATCAATGACCACCTGGTCCTTGGTAGACGCATCGACGGAGACAACGCGAAAGTCACCTTCCTGCATGGCCGGGTCAAACGGCCCAACCTTGGCAAAGTCCCACGGCTCCAAAATGCCCATAAGGCGAACATCCAGATAGTTTGCCCGCGGATACGCCCAGTCGAGCACCTCGTAGTACACCAGGGTTTCCTTGCTCAAGCCCTTGCCCGGGAAGCTCGCCATCATACGCAGGTCCGCCAGCGCCATGGGGAAATAGAAGAGCATCATGTCGTTTTGGATCGCGTCTTCCACGTCGTGCCCGGCAAAGGCATCCGGGTACTGGCGCACCAGCTGCAGCGCGTTGGCACGTGCCTGCTGCGGCGAAATTTCGCAGGGAATACCCTGCTCCGGCACATACTCCGCACCCACGCCCATGGTCAGACGTTTGCTAAACGTACCGGGCTTGAGCAAGTCGGCAATGCCGATCTTGTTGCCGCAGGACGGGCACTCAAACACGCGCTGGGTCGACTCGCCCTCAAAGGACGCTCCGCAGAAGGGACAGGGGATGCTCACGTGCGTGGCCTCTTGGAACTCCTGGGCCGTGCCGCGATCCTCCCACAGCAGATGTTCCAGGACCGACTGATTGCGCCAGTGCGAATTGAAGAAATACCAGTCCGGGTCCACCGGGCGCTCGAGCTGCGAGACGTGCGTGAGCTTGAGCAGCCCGTCAACCACCGTCAGCGGCGTATGGCGAATGCCCAAAGCGCTCTTGGGCTCTCCGGCGTCCGCCTGCCACGGAATGACCGCACCGCAATAAGCGCACTCAAAGCTGCGCTTAGCTTGGTGCGAGTACATAGGGCCGCCGCAGTTTTGACATTTAATGGCAAACATCTCGTCCATGGAAACGTCCTCCTTTGCACAAAGCTGTCGACATTAAGTATGTCGAGCAAACAGGCACATGCCCATACCCATGTGGCCCAAAATGGACCACCCAGGCAGACGAGAAGGCTCGCTCGTTAGCACCGGCAGACTATTGCTGCATTTTCTGAGCATCGGTGCACGGCGCCCCCGCGCGAGCTACACTATCCCCTTAAACATGATTGTGAGGACGACCGCTATGCTATTTGTAAATCGGCTGGTACATACGCTTGTTCCCGGCAGCGAGGGCGAGCCGGTCGATGCCTCCTGCCGCACCAACGCGGGCTTCGCCGCAAGCCTCATCTGCATTGGCCTCAACATCACCCTGTGCCTGGCCAAGGGCATCGCAGGCCTGCTCGCCGGCTCCGTCTCCCTCATCGCCGACGCTCTCAACAACCTCTCCGATGCCTCGAGCAACATCGTGAGCCTGCTCGGGTTCCGCCTTGCCAGCCGCCCTGCAGACGAAGGCCACCCCTATGGCCACGGCCGCTACGAGTACCTAGCCGGCTTGTTTGTCGCCGTCCTGGTTTGCGCCGTCGGCATCAACCTGATCCTCGAGTCGGTCACTAAGATCATCAAGCCCTCCCCCACCGCCTACACGCTGGTCTCCCTAGCCGCTCTCGTCTTGTCCATGCTCGTCAAATTCTGGATGGCCGCATTCAACCGTGCGCTGGGCAACCGTATCGATTCCGAAACACTCATCGCCACAGCACAGGACTCCAAAAACGACGTCATCACCTCGGGATCGGTCCTGGCCGCAGCGCTTATTTCGCAGACGACCGGCTTTGACCTCGACGGCTGGGCGGGCCTGGGCGTGGGCGTCTTCATCTGCATCAGTGGCATGGGCCTGGTGCGCGACGCCATCAGCCCGTTGCTGGGGCAAGCGCCCGACCCCAAGCTCGTCCAGGCAATCCGCGACAAGATCATGTCCTATCCGCAGGTCTTGGGCACACACGACCTGATGGTGCACGACTACGGCCCCGGTCGTCAGTTTGCCAGCGCCCACGTGGAGATGCCCGGCGAGGGCGACGCGTTTGAACATCACGAGATCCTGGACACCATCGAGCACGACATCAAGCGCCAGATGGGCATTGACATCACGCTGCACTGCGACCCCATCGCGACAACCGGCGATGATTTGCGCGGCTGGGTCAAGCGCGGCATCATGCAGATCGACCCCGCACTCTCCATCCACGACCTGCACGAGCACGACGGGTTCGTTTCGTTTGACCTGGTGCGTCCCGACGGCTTTGATATATCCGACGAGGAGCTGCTGGAGCTCGTCACGCGCATCGTGCACGAGCGCCGGCCCAACGTCTCGTGCGTCGTCACATTTGATTCGGGCTTCAGCTCGCCCGAGCGTCCGGCCGAGCAGCTGTAGCCCGCTTAACAGCTAGTTTCCCTGCGCGCCCGAGATGCCGTTTTGTAGGGCGTTCCAGGCATCCGTCGCCATGTCGCCCAAGTTCTGAGCGGTGTCGCCCAGGTTCTGAGCCGTATCACCCAGCTCTTGGGCCTTATCCCCAAGCTCCTGTGCCTTGTTGCTCAAGTCCTCCAGCGTATTGGAGCTCGAGCCGTCGGTACCGCTTTGGCCGTCGGACGAGTTGCCCGAGCTGTTCTTGTGCGTGAGCTGAATTTCGAGGTTGCCGCTGTCGTTATAGTAAGCAGAAGTAACGATCCAGTTGGCATCGACGACGGGCGTTGAGCCATCATCAGTCAGGACCACGGCATTCGAAAGATCGGCGCCGCGCGACTTAAGGAGCTTCTTGGCGTTGGACCAGTACTGCCCCGGGATATCGCTCAGATCGACGGTGCTAGACGAGGCGGACTCGGTTTGCTCGGCAGCGGTATCGGCCGTTGAACTCCCTCGCTTGTTGAGCATGCCCGACACAATGGCAAACACAACCGACAGCGCAAAGAAGATCGCCAGCACGATGAGGATCTTCTTGATCACGCTCGACGAACGCGACGGCTTCTTCTCCTCGTCCTCGCCATATTGCGGAATCGACTTGGGGTACTCGCGATACGGCTCGCGCGACTCGTAGCGAGGCTGCGCCGTGCGAGGCATATACGTCGTCTGCTGAGGCTGCGGAATAGGATTCTGCGGCAGGTCATCATAGGGATTCGGTGTCGAGGCGGCATAAGAATCCTGCGGCGCATAATCAAACGGGTCCGGAGCTGCGTTGCCATAGGGGCCTTGCGAAGATGCAGCATAAGAATCCTGCGCCGTGTCGCCATAGCCCATAACCCGGGTGGGCTCGGCAGAAGGCTGCGTCGCGGCGGGGTCGGTATAACCGGGGTTGGGAACAACGCGGGTCGCATCGGCGCTATCGCCAGCCTGCGCGGAACCGTAGCCGCCCATCACGGTTGTCTTGTCCTGATCCATGCAACGATTCCTTTCCGTCGCGCGTGAGCCTCAAGTTATCCATGCATTCTACCCGCGCAAAAGCCTATGATGGGCAGAGCCCGTCGGTATCTACAAGACATGCGCGGGCCTAAGGATAAAAAAGCCCCGCCGGGCCTTGTGGGCACGGCGGGGCGGGCAAGCAGCTATGGGCAACAGGCTTAGAACAGGCCGGTGATGTTGCCATCGTTGTCGACGTCGATGTTCTCGGCCGCGGGAACCTTGGGCAGGCCAGGCATGGTCAGAACGCTGCCGGTCAGCGCGACCACAAAGTGGGCACCGGCGGAAACCTTGAGCTCGCGCACGGTGATGCGGAAGCCCTCGGGAGCGCCCAGCGCCTTGGCGTTGTCGCTAAAGCTGTACTGGGTCTTGGCAACGCACACCGGCAGGTTGCCAAAGCCGTTCTCGCGCAGCTCGGCGAGCTGGCGCTTGGCAGCCGGCGTAAAGTCGACGCCATCGGCGCGGTAGACCTTAGTGGCGACAGCCTCGAGGGCGTCGGCCACATCGGCACCGTCCTCGTAGGCAAACTTGAGCTCGCTCGGCTGCTCGATCAGGCGCATGACCTCATCGGCCAGGTCGAGCGCGCCCTCGCCGCCCTTGGCCCAGACCTCGGACAGTTTAACGTTGACGCCCAGCTTCTGGCACTCGGACTCGATGAGCGCAAGCTCGGCCTCGGTGTCCGTCGGGAAGCGGTTGATGGCGACCACACAGGGCAGACCGTAGACATTCTGAATGTTGTCGACGTGGCGCAGCAGGTTGGGCATGCCAGCCTTGAGGGCCTCGAGGTTCTCCTCGTTGAGGTCGGCCTTGGCAACACCGCCGTTGTACTTAAGCGCGCGGGCAGTGGCGACGACCACGACAGCGCTGGGGCGAACGCCCGTCATGCGGCACTTGATGTCGAGGAACTTCTCGGCACCCAGGTCGGCACCAAAGCCGGCCTCGGTAATGGCAACATCGCCAAAGCGCATGGCCATGCGCGTGGCCATGATGGAGTTGCAGCCGTGAGCGATGTTGGCGAAGGGACCACCGTGGACAAACGCGGGCGTACCCTCGAGCGTCTGCACCAGGTTGGGCTTAAGAGCATCCTTAAGCAGCGCGGCCATGGCGCCCTGAGCTTTGAGGTCGCGGGCGCGGACGGGCTCGCCGGCAAAGCTGTAGCCGACGACAATCTCGCCCAGGCGCTCCTTGAGGTCGTTGATGCTCGTGGACAGGCACAGGATTGCCATGACCTCGGAGGCAACGGTGATATCGAAGCCGTCCTCGCGCGGCACTCCCTGGGCCTTGCCGCCAATGCCGTCGATAACATGGCGCAGCTGACGGTCGTTCATGTCGACGACGCGCTTCCAGGTGATGCGCTTAACGTCGATGCCGAGCTGGTTGCCCTGCTGAATATGGTTGTCGAGCATGGCTGCCAGCAGATTGTTGGCGGCACCAATGGCATGGAAGTCGCCGGTAAAGTGCAGGTTGATGTCCTCCATGGGGATGACCTGAGCCCAGCCGCCGCCAGCGGCACCGCCCTTGACGCCAAAGACGGGGCCGAGCGAAGGCTCACGCAGGGCCACAGCGCTCTTGACGCCGCGACGGCGCAGGCCATCGGCCAGACCGATGGTCGTGGTGGTCTTACCCTCGCCCGCAGGCGTGGGGTTGATGGCGGTCACGAGGACGAGCTTAGCCTGGTGATCAGTTGGCTCATTGAGCAGAGAGTAGTCGACCTTAGCCTTGTCGAAGCCGTACGGAATCAGGTGCTTTACGTCGACGCCGGCGTTCTTAGCCACCTCGGTAATGGGCAGCGGCGTGACGGAACGTGCGATTTCGATGTCAGTAGGCATGGACGGTCCTTTCGTTACCGGATGAGAAAAAGACCAATTCAGCATAGCACGGGCACGCAATAGTAAAGCACCCGCAACCGACAAACGGCGATATGTTTATCCAATGCTCAGCGATAGCCTACAAACCCGTCCTAAACGGTCGGCTCAATTCCCAAATGCTCAAAGGTGCGAGGCGTTGCCTGGCGACCCTGCGGTGTGCGAATCATCAATCCGCACTGCAGCAGATAGGGCTCGTAGACGTCCTCAAGCGTACCCGGGTCCTCGCCCACCGCACTGGCAAGCGTGGTCAAGCCAACGGCACGGCCGGAGAACGTCTTGGCGAGTGTCTCCAAGATACGAATGTCCATCCAGTCCAAACCAAGCTCATCAATCTCGAAGAACTCGAGCGCCTGACGGCAAATATCAAGCTCAATAGGACCGTTGCCGCGCACCTGCGCGTAGTCGCGCACGCGCTTGAGCAGACGGTTGGCCAGGCGCGGCGTACCACGCGAGCGTGAGCCGATCTCGAGCGCGCTGGGATGGTCGATCGTCACGCCCAGGATGGTCGCCGAGCGCGTCACAATCTGGGCAAGCTCCTCGACGGCGTAGTAATCCAGGCGATACGAAATGCCAAAACGGTCGCGTAGCGGGCCGGTCAACATGCCCGAGCGAGTCGTTGCCGCCACCAGCGTGAACTTGGGGATATCCAGGCGAATCGAGCGTGCAGCCGGACCCTTGCCGATCACGATATCGAGGGCAAAGTCCTCCATCGCAGGATAAAGGACCTCCTCGACCGAGCGGTTGAGGCGGTGAATCTCGTCGATAAACAACACGTCACCCGGCTGCAAGTTAGTCAGGATAGCCGCCAGGTCGCCGGTACGCGCAATAGCGGGGCCGCTCGTCGTCTTAATCTGAGCGCCCAGCTCGTTGGCGATAACCGTGGCCAGCGTGGTCTTACCCAGACCCGGAGGGCCCGAAAAGATAACGTGGTCGAGCGTCTCGCCACGGCTCTGCGCCGCCTCGATGAGCACGCGCAGGCTCTGCTTGATATGCTCCTGACCGCAATAGTCGTCCAAGCGCTGGGGGCGCAGGGTGCGGTCGACATCGAGGTCCTCGGGCGTCAGCTCCGAGCCCACCATGCGCTCGCCGTGCGCCATGGATGCCGCCGGCGAGTTGCCGGGCGTCGCCCACAGGTCCTGAGAGTCATCGGCTTCCCACATCACGCATCCATTCCAAGTCGCTTAAGCGCCGCGCCGAGCAGATCCTCGACACGCATATCCTGCCCATCATACCCGCTCAGGGCGACATCGGTCTCCTGCGGGCTAAAGCCCATGGAAAGGAGTGCCGCACGGGCGTCATCGATCGCCGAGGGGGCGGCAGCGGGAACCGGCATCGCAACCTGTCCGGGAATCACGTCGACCGGTACAAAGCCCTTGTCCTTGGCAAAGGTGCTCTTGAGCTCCAGGATCAGACGCTGCGCAGTCTTTTTGCCCACACCGGGAACCTTGGCCATGCCCTTGTCGTCCTCGGCCATCACCAGCGAATACAGCTGCCCCACGGTATAGGTGGAAAGCACGGCGAGCGCCAAGCGCGGGCCAACGCCCGAGACGGACACGAGCCGGTCGAACATCGTGCGCTCATCCTTAGAGGAAAAACCGAAAAGTGTCATGGCGTCCTCGCGCACCTGCATACGCGTGTAGAGGCGGACCTCGCCGCCGGGCGTCGGCAACGTGGCCGCGGTGCTGCCCGAGATGCCGAGCTCAAAGCCCACGCCCGACACATCGACGACGGCCAAGCTCATCGTGGCCTCGACAAGCGTTCCATGGAGCTGGGAAATCATCAGTATCCGGTTCCTCTCTGTTGATAGAACTCGCCACCGGTAAGCGCCCGCGTGCGACTGAGGTTGACGTGACAGATGGCGCAGGCCAGGGCATCGGCGGCATGGTCTGGGTGAGGGTCGTGATCGAGCTGCGTGAGCGTGCGCACCATGTAGGCAACCTGCCGTTTATCCGCAGCGCCCGTACCCACCACGGCCTGCTTGATCTGCATGGGCGTGTATTCGCCTATCTCGAGCGCGCATTCCGAAAGCGCCACGAGCGCGGCACCGCGGGCATGCGCCGTGGGGATGGCCGAGCGAACGTTGGCGCCAAAGTAAATGCTCTCGATAGCAGCGGTATCGGGTCGATAACGCTCCACGACACCCTTGAGGTCGCGGGCGATATGCGACAGGCGCACCGCGAGCGGACTGCCCGCGCTGGTCTCGATACAACCGTAGGCACGGCAGCGAACCTCACCGCGCCGCTCCTCGATAATCCCCCAACCCGTGTGGGCCAAACCGGGGTCGATACCCAAAATGACCAAGCCAACCTCCCCTCGCCACAAGCACAGTGCAAGACAAGGCCCCACGCGCTATTCACGAACGTCTGTTCTAGAATAACACAACAGCGACCGCATCTAGCAAGCAAGGTTGAACCATAGGTTGAGTATAAGTCAGCGAGCGAGTCCCTGCCGTGGCAAGGTGTCGCGAAAGAGGAGCGCCGCGTACTTCTGTACGCAAGCGACGGTTTGAGCGGCAGATTGCCCGGCAGGAGCTCGCGCAGCGTCGACTCGTTACGCGGTTTGGTAAAACCGCGTAACCTTGGCCCTATCCCATAGTTAGTTTTGGCTGAAGAATGGGAACTGCCTCGGATCAACCGGCGGATGCGGCATCGGCGTGCCCTGGGGCCCACCCTGCGGTCCGCCCTGGCCGCCCATCATCTTTTCGATGGCGTCCTGGACCTCGCCCTCAAACTTTTTCATACCCTCATGCAAACGACGCTGGCCGTCCTCGGAGCGCAGTTCCTCCATCTGCTCGGGCGAAATACCCAGCAGCTCGCCCAAAATGCCCATCATCTCACCACGCATACGGTCACTCGTATCGTCGTTGGCAAAGCGGCGCACCTCGGCGCGCGCCAGCGAATCGACCGTCATGCGCTCTTTACCGCTCAGGCCAAGGTCGGACCACGCAAGCATGTACGGCCAGGCACGCTCGGCAAACGAACGGGCCGAGACGATCGGCGCCGTCGGCAGCATGTGACGGGCAGCCTCGCCCTGGCGCACGAGCATCAGCAGCAGCGAGCAGGCCTCGGGCTTGCCGGCGGCCATCGGGATGTCGTCGAACGGGCGATTGCGGTCCACGTGCGACTCGAGCGCACCATCGACCTCGCCCGGCTCGAGCCCGCCGAGCAGCTGTGCCGCGCGGTCGAGCATATCGACCGGACCGTCGAGCGTCGAGAGCGCCTGCGCCAGCACGCGCTCCATACAATCTTCCACCGCGTTGAGCGTCACGAGCTCTTGGGGCACCACGGCAGACGCGCGGTTGCGCACACGCGCCACAAACTCAAGCGTCGACAGGTACACATCGCCAAAGGGCGCGTAATCGCCCTGGTAGCCGCCGCAAAGCGCCGGCGCCGCCAGCGCGTACTCGGTTTTGGACAGCGGACTCAACGCCATCGCACCCAGCTCGAGCGCCGTATCCTCCAGCATGAGGCCCAGCGTGCGAGAGCGCAGGCGCTCGGCGTCGCCCGCCGACACATCGCGGTCGAGCACGCGCGCGGCATCCGGCGCATCGCGCTCAACCGTGCGAATATGCAGGCGCTCGGCAATGGCGCGAACGGCGGCACAGCGAGCAGCCTCGGCCTCCTCCTGCGCCGGCGTAAAGATGCGGTTGCGCCCCAGCACCAGGCCAATCACATTACGTGGGCCCAGAGCGTCGACGGCCAGCGCCGCCAGCAGGGACGACGGCAAGTCGCCCTCGAGTGCCACCACGGCGCGCGACGCACCGTGGGCCCGGGCGTTGTCGCGCACGGCAAGCACCAGCGCCTGCCACAGCCACTCCTCGGAACGGAACTCGGGCAGTTCGTGATCTTCCAGGGCATCGAGCATCACGCCGCGCTGAATCTCCTGAACCAGCAGGCTCTCCTCAAAACACGGCGCCTGGGCCACCACGCGACCGCAGTCGTCGAGCACAAACGAACCGCCGGTATACACCGACTCGTCATAGGCACCGACCGGCGCCATGCAGGCAAACCACACGCTGCGCTTGGATGCGATCTTGCGGTAGGCGCCGCTGCGAACGGCGGCAATGGCAGTAGTCTCGCGGTCGGTCATGTCAAACGCATTGAATTGGAAATACGCAATGAGGTCAACACCGGTCGGCAACATTTCGAGCTCGCGGTCCAAGTCAAAAATCACGGCGATGCGCACGCCATCCACGTCGAACACCGGCGGCGCCCAACGCGTGTCGTTGTTCTCGCCACGCTGCAGAGCAATGCTCGAACGCGCCGGCACCACATGACCGTCCTTGAGCATCATGTAGTCGAGTAGCGGCTGGCCCTCAAACGAAACCGCCGCGGGCACGATGCAGATCATGTCAAGCTCCTGGATGCGCTCGGCGACACCAGTCAAGCCGGCAAGCATGTCGTGCTCAAAGTCGGCAGCGCCCACCAGGCCACCGGGCATGGCGCCCATAAAGAGCGGAGCCGGAACGCACAGCACGCGCGCCCCGCGCTCGTGGGCCAGACGAGCCTGGTCCTCGATGCGGCCGCAAATGCCCTCAATATCACCCAGGCGCATATCGATCTGTGCAAGCGCGAGCTTCATGGCTCAGCCCTTTCCGTCGTTAACCATCGAAATCGTAGTAAAAGCGCCGGCCGCATGATGCAGTCGGCGCTCGCATGTGCATATGCTAGCTATGATACCCCGAGCGGGGGCGCGCTCCTAGAACGTCGCGGACCACAGCCCGTGCAGGTTGCAGTAGGCATAGACGGTACCGGTCTTGGAACCGCCGGCAAAAAACGTCGCGGGCTTCATGCCGGGCTCAAGGTAATGGACCTCTAAGCGGCCCTCGGCCTCAAGGGCGATCCACTCAATATAGTGCTCGGGCAGGCTGGGGTGCTCGACCGAGCCAACGCGTGCGCGAATCACGTGACCGTCGCGCTCGGTCTCGACAACAGGCACGTGCTTCTCGTGCGCCGCGTCCTCAGTGTTTGCGGTCAGTTCCGTGCAACCGGCAGGGGTTGCAGCGTCGTTGCCAAGGGCGGCAATGAGCTTACCGTCGGGGTCCTTAAAGAATTTCGCCATGATGTTCTCCTTTGCTGACGCGCCAATGTTCTTGATGGTTCTTATGCCCAAAGGCAGACAAACCATCCACGGCATTGCAAATGAACACATAACGGGCGGGGACGATGGGGCAGCGTGCGCTATCCGCCCTGGCGGCCCCACCCGAGCGGGTTAGCGCCCGTCGCCGCCCAGCAGCGCCAGAACATCTTCGCGGGTAAACAGCGCCGACGAGATGCCGTCGCCGCCGAGCACGCTGTTGACCAGGTCGCGCTTGGACTCCTGCATCTGCATAATGCGCTCCTCGATCGTGTCCTTGGCGATGAGCTTGTACACGGTCACGGTATGTTGCTGGCCAATACGGTGCGCGCGGTCGGTCGCCTGGTCCTGCGCCGCCACGTTCCACCACGGGTCGTAGTGGATGACCACGTCGGCCGCCGTCAGGTTGAGGCCCACGCCGCCCGCCTTGAGCGAGATCAAAAAGACCGGCACCTCGCCCGCCTGGAACTGTGCGACCATCTTGGCGCGGCTCTCTTTAGACGATGCGCCCGTGAGCTTAAGGAAGGCGATATCCTCCTTGGCCAGGCGCTTGCCAATGATATCGAGCATGCCCGTAAACTGGCTGAACAGCAAGATGCGATGACCACCGTCGAGTGCGCCGTGCACGAGCTCCATGCACGTATCGAGCTTGGCGCTCCCCGCCTTGTAATCCTCGTAGTGTAGACGCGGGTCGCAGCAGATCTGGCGCAGCTTGGTGAGCTCGGCAAGTACCTTGAGCTTGTCCTTCTTAAACTCCCCGGCCTCGCGGTGCTGCACCTGCTGGGCGATGCGGTCCTGGTTGGCCAGGTAGAGCTTGCTCTGCTCGCCGGTGAGCTGCGCCATGACCGTATCCTCGATCTTCTCGGGCAGGTCGGCCACCACGTCTTCCTTTACGCGGCGCAGCACAAACGGCGACACGAGCGCTTGCAGGCGGGCGGCACTGTCGCCCTCGGCATGCTCGACCGGGCTTTCGAAGCGCTTTGCAAACGATTCACGCGTACCCAGCAGGCCCGGCATCAAAAAGTCGAAGATGCTCCAGAGCTCGGATAGGCGGTTTTCGATGGGCGTGCCCGTCAGGGCAAAGCGCACGCCGGCAGGCAGGCGCTTGGCGGCGCGCGCCACCTGCGTGAGCGGATTTTTAATGTACTGTGCCTCATCGAGCACCACGCGGGCAAAATCCTGCTCGACGTACTCGTCGATATCGCGCCGCATAAGGTCATACGACGTCACGACCACGCTATGCTCGGCCACGCCGGCGATCTGCACGCGGCGTTGCGCCTTGGCGCCCACAATGGCGCACACATCGAGCGACGGGGCAAAGCGCTCCAGCTCGGCAGTCCAGTTGTACACGAGTGAGGCCGGGCATACCACGAGCGTGGGCTTGGTGTCCCCCGCCTCCACGCGCGCCAGGATATGCGCGATCATCTGGAGCGTTTTGCCCAGGCCCATGTCGTCGGCCAAGATGCCGCCAAGGCCCAGGTGTTCGAGCGAGCCGAGCCACTGGTATCCGTCGACCTGGTAGCCGCGCATCGTTGCCTTGAGCGATGCCGGCACCGTAAAGTCCATCTTGCCAAGCGTGTCCAGGCGCTCGACGGTGCGGCGGAACGCGGCGTCGCGATCGGCCTCAAGCGCCGGCGTGCGTGCGAGCATGCTATCGACAAAAAGGGTGCTCGACGCGGGGAGCGACACGCCGTCGAGCAGGTCGACGGCATCGACGCCCAGATCTTCGGCAAGGCCAAACGCAGCGCGCGCTCCCTCATCCAGGCGCACGATGTCGCCGGACGTCAGGCGCGCAAACGTCTGGTGGCGCTTGTACGAGTCCAGATAGATGGCAAGATCTGCCGCCGAAAGCCCGCTCGCGCCCAGCTCGACATCGAGCAGATTGCTCTTGACGGTCGCACGAACCGAGAGCTTGGGCGCGGGGCGCACCGAAATCTGGCGCAGACGGTCGCTGAGCATGACCTCACCCAGCTCGGACAGGGCGGACAGGCCCTCGGTCAGCAAGTGGAACAGGCTCTCATCATCGCGCTCCTCAAACGCCAGGCCGCCCTCTTGGAAATCGAAGTACATGGCAGCCGTGTCCATAACGCGAAACTCCGCCACCACGTCGCGGGGCGGCACGCCGGGGCGCTGCTCTTCAAAGGGACTGCCCGGAGCGCCCAGGCTAAAGAGATCCGCCGACCAATCGCCGTAGGTAACCGTAATTTTGCAGATCACGAGCCCATCGTCGACGCCGATTGCCATGGCAAAGCTCGGCTCGGGCGCCACGGTATCGAGCGCGGCGGGCGCGGTGAGGTCGGTGTAGTCGCGCAAAATGGGCAGCGCCATACGGCAGAACTCACCCACCTGCTCGGCGGCAATATGGGCGGGCGTGCGGCACGGCAGCAAGCGCGACAAAAAAGGTGCGGCATGCTGAGCAAATGCAGCGTCGGTACGGCGCGCGCGGCGCGTGTCAACCAAGTAGGCGGCATCGCCCGACGCAAAGCAGTACATATCGGCGGGCAGGCGCAGGTCATAGCTACCACCAGCCGCCGGCGCGATTTTGGCGGCAAGGAGTGGTGGACGCTTAGCGGACGCCTCGTCCTCCCCTTGCGGAGACAGCTCAACCGCCACGTCGTAGGTGCGATGCGTCGTCGTCCCCCGCGACCAGGCGGGCTCAAAGGAGATGGTCTGGCCGCGCAGCAGGTCCAGCACATATACGATGCTATGCTCGGACAGCGGCAACTGACGCTCGGCAACAAAACCGCTGCGGGCAAAGTCGTACGACGCCGAACGCGAGCTTGTGATGTCATCGAGATAGGCAACTGTCGTCACAACAAGGTTGAGCAGCTTTGTCGATGTTTCGTCAAAGGCCTCAGGTGAATGAACAAACGTGAGCTTCTTGCCATAGGAGAACGTGCCGCCGCGCACGTAGGCATCGGCCATGCCGTCGATGTCCTTGACCACGTAGGAGACCGATCCACAGCGAATGCGAAGCTCAAGCGCCCAGCTAAAGCGGTCGGCAAACAGTGGATTGTAGTACGGCACCAGCGAGGGCTCCAACACCGCCTTGGGGGCATCGGAATCCACACTGCTGGCGAGCTTGCGGCGCATGCTCGCCAGCTCATCCATGCGCGCGTCCGAAAGATCGGAGAGCGCCGCCATGAGGCTGGGACTCGTGGGGACGGGCGCCGGAAAGGGAAAGTTGGGATTGACGGCCGGCGCTTTGGGCGCGGTGCGCGCGGGCTGTTTCGGCTGCGCCGTAAACGTGCGGACCGGCGTGCGCAAACCTTCGACGGGCTCGGCGCCGCTGGCATCCAGATACGCCAGAGCCGTGGCAATAGCGTGCTTGCACATACCGGGGTAACGATAGGCGGCGGGGCAATCGCAGTCGTAGTCGATCACCTCGTGCTCGTCCATGTCGAGCGCCACGTGCGTCTTGTACAGGTCGCCGCGCGAACCGCGCACCGAGCCCTCAACCGTCACGTTTTTGGAGAAGCGCGAGCCGCTGTCCTCGATCGACAGCACGGCGCCGTTGAGCATAAGCGAACGCCCCTTCATAAAGGTGCCGCTCAACGCCGCCTCTTTGCGAAGCGCCTGCACAAACGTCCCCTGCGCCATCACTTCCTCCAATCTCACCCGGGGTAGCTTAGATAACCGTCACTCTGCCTTGGTTGCCCACGATGGCCTTTGCCTCTGCCAACAGCGGAATCGAGCGTGCGTTGACCTTGGCCGGCACCTCGGCACGCAGTACGCGCCCGTCCACCTGCTCGATAAAAATCTCCACGCGGTCGCCGCCCGGGTTGGCGGTAAGCACCGTGGCAAGACGCGCCATATTGCCCTGGCTAAAGCGGCTGTTGGGCACCATGACCTCAAACACCTTGGGCTTGTTGTTCTCCTCGTTGAGCTCCAGCGGCACGATCTCCTGCGCGATGATCTGGTCGCCGCGGTCCGAGCGCTCGAGCTTGCCCTTAATGCGCACAAACGCATCGGACAGCTGCGCGCCGGTCTCGGGATCGACCTCGCCGTACAGGTACCCCTCGGCCTCCTTGTAGGTCTTGGGGAACACCACGACCGTGGCCTCGCCTTCCATGTCCTCGAGCTGTACAATACCCATGGGGTCGCCGTTTTTGGTTACGCGCTTGGACACGCTCGAGACCATACCGGCCCACCAAAGCGCCTTGCCCTCGGGAATCTCCTGGTTGATGGTACCGCCCGTGGGGTTTTGCACCTCGTAGCCGGTATCGATCTGCGAGAACGAGAAGTCGCGCGCCTTGGCTAGCGCATACTCAAACGGGCGCAGCGGGTGGTCCGAGACATAGATGCCCAGAACCTCCTTCTCCTGGCTCAGCTTAAGGTGGCGGTCCCACTCCTGGCCGTCCGGATCGGGCACGCTCACCTCAAAGCCCGAGCCCTCAACGTCGCCAAACATGTCGAAGAACGACGTCTGGCCGCTCGCGCGGTCCTTCTGGCGCTTTACCGCGGCATCGATGATGTTCTCGGGGTTGTTCTTGTCAACAAAGTGCATCATCTGGCGACGCGGATACCCCGTGGAGTCAAAGGCGCCTGCCTTGATGAGCGATTCGATCACGCGACGGTTGGCCTGGCTCGAGTCCACGCGCTCGACAAAGTCGTGCAGCGTCTTAAACGGACCGCCCGCCTCGCGCTCGGCGATAATCGCCTGCGCTACGCCAGTGCCCACGCCGCGGATGCCGGCCAGACCAAAGCGCACGCCCTCCTTGGTAGCCGTGAACTCGGTACCGGACTCGTTGACATCTGGCGAAAGCACGGGGATGCCGTCGTGACGGCATGCCGAGACGTAGTGCACGATCTTGTCGGTCTTGCCCGTGTAGGACGTCAGGACGGCCGCCATGTACTCGTGCGGATAGTGCGCCTTGAGCCATGCCGTCTGCATAACCAGAATGGCGTAGCCGGCGGAGTGCGACTTGTTGAAGGCGTAGGATGCGAACTCGAGAACATCGTCCCAAATCTTCTGGGCGACCTCGCGCGTGTAGTTGTTCTTGATAGCGCCGTTCATCCAGTGGTCGTAGGTGGTCTCGTCCGAGCCATCCTCCCAGTGGAGCACCGTCGACGTGAGCAGCTTGATCTTTTTCTTAGCCACGGGCTTACGGATACGCGAGTCCGATTCGCCCTTGGAGAAGCCGCACATCTCGACGGAGATGAGCATAACCTGCTCCTGGTAGACCATGGTGCCGTAGGTTTCGCCCAGGATGTCGTCCAGGCGGTCGTCGTAGGAGACGGCCGGCTCCTTGCCGTTCATACGGTTGATGTAGGACGAAACCATGCCGGCGCCCAGCGGGCCCGGGCGGTACAGGGCGATCAATGCCACGACGTGCTTGTACTCGGTGGGCTTCATGTTCTTGATCGTGGCCGTCATGCCGGCGGACTCGACCTGGAAGACGCCGGCGGTGTGACCGGAGCCCATGAGCTTAAAGATCTCGGGGTCGTCAAAGGGAATCTCTTCCTCTTTGATGTCGATGCCGAAGTTCTTTTTGATGTTTGCCTTGGCCTTGGAGATAACCGTCAGCGTGCGCAGGCCCAGGAAGTCCATCTTGAGCAGGCCCATGTCGGCAACGGTATGGCCCTCGTACTGGGTAATCTCGACGCCGCCCTTGGTGTCGAGCTTGGTGGGCACGTGCTCGTTGACGGGGTCGCGGCAGATCAGAACGGCACACGCGTGCACACCCTCGCCACGGGTGAGGCCCTCGATCGAGAGCGCCGTGTCGATGATGCGGCGGGCGTCGTCGTCCTTTTTATAGGCCTCGGCAAAATCGGGGTTAAACAGATCCTCTTTGCCGGGTTGCTTTTCGAGCACCTGTTTGAGCTTGACCTTGGGGTCGCTCGAGACCATCTTGGACAGGCGCTGGCCCATGTAGACCGGATAGTCCAGCACGCGCGCGGCGTCGTTGATGGCCTGCTTGGCCTTAATGGTCGAGTAGGTGATGACGTGGGTGACCTTCTCGGGACCGTAGAGCTGGCGAACGTGCTCCACGACCTCGAGGCGCCGCTCATCGTCGAAGTCCATATCGATATCGGGCATCTCGGTACGCTGCGGGGACAGGAACCTCTCGAACATCAGGCCGTTCTCGAGCGGGTCGAACGCGGTGATGTTCATGGCGTAGGCGACGATAGCGCCGGCGGCCGAGCCACGGCCGGGACCGACGCCGATGCCGTTGTCCTTGGCCCATTGCACGTACTCGGCGACGATCAAAAAGTAGGCGGCAAAGCCCTTGTCGCAGATGACCTTGTATTCGTACTCAAAGCGCTCTTTGATGTTGACGCCACAGATCTCGCGCGTGGCCCAGTCGTCACCGTAGTGTTGGCGCAGGCCCTTCTCGCACTCGCGGCGGAACTGGCTCTCGTGCGTCTCGCCGGGATCGAGCAACGGGAAGCGCGGCAGGATGATGGAGTCCCAGTCCAGCTCCACATAGCACTTGTCGGCAATCTCGAGCGTGTTGTCGCAGGCCTCGGGGCAATACGGGAACATCGCCCGCATCTCCTCCTCGGTCTTCATGTAAAACTCCGAGCCGGTCATGCGCATGCGGTTGGGGTCGTCGACCTTGGCGTTCATGCCAATGCACATGATGACGTCCTGCACGGGCGCGTCCTCGCGGCGCAGGTAGTGGAAGTCGTTGGTGGCGATGACCTTGACGCCCACCTGTTTGGCGATGTCGATGAGCGTGCGGTCCATCTGCTCGTCGGTCAGGCCGTTGTCAGTGGTGATGCCGTGTTCCTGGATCTCGATATAAAAGTCGCCGGGCTCGAAGGTGTCACGGAAAGTCTCGGCCCACTTGATGGCGCCCTCCATATCACCGCGGTCGATGTACTTGGGAATGATGCCGGCGATGCAGGCGCTGGTGCAGATCATGCCCTTGGCATGGCGGCGCAGGTTGTCGAGCGTCACGCGCGGCTTGTAGTAAAAGCCCTGCACGGCGGCCTCGGAGACCGTCTGCATCAGGTTGACGTAACCCTCCTGGTCCTTGGCCAGAAGGATCATGTGGTAGAGCTCGGGCTTATGGTCGCGGGCGAGCGTCTCGTCCGGCGTAAAGTAGACCTCGCAGCCAAAGATGGGTTTGATGACCAGGGGTGGCTTGAGCTCGTCGATATTGCCCTTCTCGTCCCACATGGCCATGTCCTTCACATACTGGGCATGCTCGCGCGGGTTTTCCTCGGGATCGGGCTCCACCAACTCGTCGCGGCGATCCTTTTCCAAGAAGGCCTTGTCGTGGCTCCAGGTTTTGTACTCGGGCGTGTTGTGGTTGACGGCGTCGCAGGCCAGCGCCAAGTCGGGCACGCCATACATGTAGCCGTGATCGGTAATGGCCACGGCGGGCATGCCCAGCTCTACGGCGCGATTGACCATATCCTGGATACGGGTTGCGCCGTCGAGCATGGAGAAAACAGTGTGATTGTGCAGATGGACAAATGCCATGTGATGAGCTCCGATGCGGGTTCGTGATCTTAGGGTTACGATTCTACCGCACGGCGCGGACGGCACCCGAACCTAGCCCAAACCCACACGGCTCCTATTGAGTTGCGGTGAAATAGTTCCCGCTTAGGCCAACTGGGCCGCAATACAGGAACTATTCCACCGCAAGTTATCTGAGGACTAGAAATTGTAGGTGACCACCTGAGGCTCGGCGGGTTCGACGAAGATGGTTGGATCCGGCTGCTCCACGCGGACGAACTTGACGGTCACGGCCTCAAAGCCCGCCTTGTGCAGGACATCCGAATAGACACGTGCCTGCAAGGCGTGCTTCTCGAGCAGCTGGTCCGGCGTCTCGTCCGGCGTGCCGCCCGTCTTGTAGTCGATGACCAGCGCGCATGACGAATCCGCCGGGTTCGTCGCCAAAGCGTCGATGGCGCCCTCGGCATAAGCACCGTAGCGAGCGATGTCCTCGTCCTCGCAGCCCAGTGAAAAGAACGGCACCTCGGCGCGAACGCACGGCCACGCGAGCAGGTCGGCACGAACAGCCGACTTGAGCCAGCGGTCCAGGGCAACGTCGAAGCGTTCACACTGCTCCGGCGTCAGGCACCACAGGCGCGCCAGCGCATCGGCACGCTCAGCGGGCAGCGCATCGGCACCCATCTCGATCAGCCACTGGCAGGCGGCATGGAACGCCGAGCCCAGCGCCATGGGGTTGCCGGCGGGCTCAACGGCGGCCACGTCTGCATCCGTCATCTCCGAGCCATCCGACTCCGCATCATCGCCAGCCTCGTCCATGGGCACGTGCACCTCGGCGGCACGGTCCTCGGACTCGGCATGCAGCGCCGCGGCAATTGACGAGTAGCTGTACGAATCGCGCTCCGGATACGGGCAGGTGCCCATGCGCACACCCACCGCCTGGGGATACACGAGCTCAAACGCATCGGGCTCGGGGTCGGCAGGGCCGGGAACAGCGGCACGGGCATCTGCACCGGCGCCCTCCGGCTCCGCATCGCCGCGAACAAGCCTGCCCTCGGCATCCAGCGAAGCGTTAGCCTCAAACGCCTGCTCGCCAAACGTAAAGTCCGCCAGCGAGATGAGCTCGTAATCGCCCGGCTTGGAGTTGTCGAACACCAAACGGTCGCTATCGAGCTGCGGCATGTCCAGAGCGTCCGTCGGCAGGATGCGGCGCAGCACGTCGTAGGTCAGATCGGTCTCGACGTCGAAGGTCGGCGCCGTCACTTTGCCGCGGCTCACGCCGGCATCCATCGCCAAGATCACCAGCTCGCGCGCTCGCGTCATGGCGACATAGAGCAGACGAGCCCGCTCCTCGAGCGAAAGCTGCAGGTCGTCGTTACGCAGGCGGGCAAACGCCTCGGCGGGAGAGCCCGTCGCGCAGACATCCTCCATGAGCTCCGGCGGCAGCCACAACGACGTGCCCTTGCCCTTAAACGCATGCTCAAACTGCTTTTTAACGTCGTCGCCCTTCACAAAGGTTCCGTCGGCGAGCTTAACGCCGTCGAAGCGTGCCGGCAGTGCCACGACCTGCGCTCCGCCCTCGACGCGACCCATCTGTGCCGCACCCGAGGACTTACGCACGCCAAAGCACTCGGCGACCGCCACGACCGGATACTCCAGGCCCTTGGACGCATGCACGGTCATAATGCGTACCGCGCCGTCACCCTCCTCGTTGAGGGCGCCCGGGGCCTCCTTGCCCGCCAAGAAACGGTCGAAGGCGAGCGCGATGGAGCGCGGAGAATTGCCGAGCTCGGCCTCTGCCTCGGCCACGGCATCGAGCGCCTTGAGCACGTTGGCGGCAATGGCCTTGCCCTCGGGGCCGCGCTGCGCCAAGCGCACGAACCAGCCGGAGGCATTGACCACATCGCGCGCGATGGCGGCGAACGAATCGCGTCCCACACGACGAAGCGCGTAGCGCAGCACCTCGCGGGCACGCGTCACGAGCGGCAGGTTCTGCAAACCCGGCACATCGGAATCGCTCATGATGCCCACATCGATATTGCGACGCGACGTCTCGCCCGTCTGCTCGTCGAGTTTGGTCGCCAGCGCCAGGAACTCCTGGGCGCCGAGTGCAAACATCGGCGAGACCAACAGCGGCATAAGACCCTGCGCCGTATCAGCCGGATTGGCGAGCGCGCACACCAGGGCACGCACCGTCTGTACTTCGGCTGCCTGGGCAAAGACCGAGCCGCCTGCGATCACGCAGTCGAGCCCTTGGTCGCGGAAGGCCTGCGCATAGACATCGGCGTTGGTCATGCGGCCCAGCAGCAGGACCATGCTGCCCTGGGGCTGGCCCGCTTTAAAGAGCGCTTGGAACCGCTCCGCAATCGCACGAGCTTTCGCCTGCGTTCGCTCCTGGGTGCTGCCGCCGGCAACGAGCAGCGCCTGGCGGCGCGAAGCCCTTGCCTTGAGCTTGTCCTCGCGATCGTCACTCGGCTCAAGATCCAAGAACCCCTGCATCAAACCACCGGTATCGCCGTCAAAGACGCGTGCCACATAGCACAGCACCTCGTCGTGGCTGCGGAAGTTGCGCACGAGTTTGACGAGCTCGCCTGCGGGGGCATCGGATGCGACGGAGGTCTCAGGCGCGGCAGACAGGCCAACTTTGCGCTCCTGGCGGCGAAACACCTCGACCTCGGCGCCGCGGAAACGATAGATCGACTGCTGTGCATCGCCCACGGTACACAGCGCACGCTCCCCCGCGCCGGTCAGGTAACGGATCAGGTCGACCTGCATCTGGTCGGTATCCTGGAACTCGTCGATCATGACCATCTTAAAGCGGCCCTCGTAGGCGGCTCGGATAGCGGGATAATCACGCAGTGCCTCGTATGCCATGCGCAACAGATCGTTATTGTCGAGCGCGGACTGGTCGGCCTTGAGCGCACGGTACTCCGCCTCCACAGCACGAGCAAGCCCCACCAGCGCATCGAGCGCCGGGCCGCCGCAGGCAAGCACGATATTGACAAACGCATCGGCGGCCTCGGCCTTGAGTAGCCCCACCTGCTCCTTAGGAAACGCCTTGCTCGCCCGAGGCATGCTGCACGACATCATGAGTCGCGCCGCATCCTCCATGGTTTTGCCGCTCGCCTCAAACGCGTCGATGGCGTCGAGTGCCACCTGCGCTTTCTCGGTCGTGGCCTTGCTTGCGCCCAGCGCCGCACGATAGGCATCGGCAAGCGCCGAGGTGTCGGCCTGGCCGCGCGCCACGCACACATCGTCCATGCCGCCCGGAAGCTGGCTCGATAGCTCCAGCAAGTCGCGCACCAGGCTTTTGATGGTGGTACCGGCGCCAAACGTCCCGCCCTCGCCCGCCATGGGATACCAGGCGTAGAGGGCCTTAAGCGAAGCGGCGAGCTCGGGCGCGGCATCGGGCGCCGTCGCGCGCCCCAGCACATGCTCAACAGCCTGATCCATAAGCTCGTCGGTATCGGTGAGCACCGTGAACTCGGGATCGATGCCCAGCTCCAGCGCATGCGCGCGCAGGATACGCGAGCACATGCCGTGGATGGTCGAGATCCAAGCGTCGTCGACCGTCAGGGCCTCTTCGTCCATACCCTCGTCGATAAGCGTACGGCGCACACGGTCGCGAATCTCGGCCGCGGCGTCTTTGGTAAAGGTAATGGCGAGCACCTGGTCCAGATGCTCGACAAACGGACCGGATTCGGGCGAGAGCGCGTAGACAATGCGGCGCGTGAGGGTAAAGGTCTTGCCCGAGCCGGCACCCGCCGAGACAAACAGCGGGCGGTCGAGCGTTTTGACGACTTGCAGCTGTTGCGGCATCAAAGTCGAAAGATCCATGGTCTACACGTCCCTCCTTACAAACGTTCCTTCGTGGTTATACGAGCAGCGCGCATGCGCGGCCTGCGCCGACGTCGGATCGACAGCGGCGACGTCGCCCGCCTCGAGCTCGCGCAGGCGCTCGGCAATGCCGGTCTCCACGCGGTCGAGCAGCGCATCGAAGTCCATGTTGCCGCCCTCGCCGGGAAAACCCTTCTTGAGGCCCGGGATGCGACCGTCGCCGCGCTCTTCCTCGAGCAACTCGGCACTCGCCGCGCCGCGCAGCGCGGGCTTGCCACCCTTGGTCGAAAAATAGAGCGCAGCACGGGCATCTAGGCCCAGCGCCCGACGCATGGCCTGGGCGTAGATGAGTGTCTGGGTATGGGGCGGCAGCCAGCGCGGGTCGTCGATGGGGGCCTCGCCCGACTCCTCGTCGCGCACCGTAGGATCGGCGAGCTTAAACTCCTCGACACCCGAACGATGCTTGTAGTCGATTACCACGGCGCGATTCTCGGCATCCACGTCAACGCGGTCGATGCGCCCACCGAGCGGCCAACCGGCATACTCGACCTTAAGCTCATTAAAGGCGAACTCAAGGTAGCGCGGGGCAAAGGGGGCAAGCGCCTCGGACTCGTAGGCAAGCACGCCCTCCAGCTGCGGCAAGATCTCGGCCACTTGGCGCTCCTCCACTGGAGAGAGCGGCACCAGCGGGCCCTCGGTACCGCGCTTGCCGGCGTGCTCGGCCAAGGTCTCGTCAAAGACCTCGCGCAGCAGCTCCTGTGCGCGCGGCAGGTTCTCGGGCGTCACGCGCTCCATGCCCTCTTGGGGCAGACGGGCATGCAGATGTTCCAGCACGTCGTGGACGAAGTTGCCCTTCTCCATGTTGCCAAAATCCGCGTCGATAGACTGGGGCTTGACGCGATATGAGACAAACCAGCACAGCGGGCAGGTGGAATAAGCCTCGATCTGCGAGGCGGACGTCAGACGCGGCACGAGCGGCGCGCCCTCGCCCTCGCCGTCACGACGGCGCAGGACCAAATACGGCACGGCCTCGGCACTCAGATGCTGAGGGGCTTCACAGGTCACGCGCTCGCGCTTAAGACCTTCGCCTGCCGCGGGATCGAAGTCCCTTACGATATCGCCCTCACCCACGCACTTCGCCTTGTCGGCGCCAGCGGCCTTAGCGTCGTCAGCTGCCTTAACAGCTTCAGCGGCCTTGTCGGCGTCAGCGGCCTTGGCGTGCGCCCGCAACTCGGTCCACACGGCCGCCGGATAGCACTCGCGCGCCTGGCGATCATGCGTCACGCGCGCAAGCACAACCGGGCCGCGTGCCGCCTGCATCGCGTGGCCAAAGCGCACACGCAGCAAGGCCGCGGGCTCAAGCGTCACGCCCCCGCGACCAAGGCTCGCCGTCAGCGTGGCCAGCGGCCCCTCCTCGTGTGAGAGCGGATAGCTGTCCAGATCGACATCGGCAAACAGCACGGCATCGTAGCTGCCGGGGCGCAGAGCCGCCGCATCGGCAAGCGAAGCAAAACGAACCTGAGCACGTGGCGCACGGTCAACCTCGTAGGTCTCGTAATCGTAGGCGGTGCTACGCTTGTCCACCTTGGTGCGAATGTCATCGAGCACGGGCACGGTCGCGGCCTGCGACACGTCGAGCGCGCGGGCGCCATTCATAAGGATGTCGATGGTGTGGCGCAGCAGGGCCACCTCCGCCTGGCGACGGGCTTGGCCATCCAAGCTGCCCAGCGAGCGATCGGGCAACGCCTCGGCAACGGCAAGCATGGCCTTGAGCGCCGTCACGGGCTTGTCACGCCACAGCGCCTGGAACACGTCCGAAACCACACACGGCACGTTCTTAAACCAGTTCTCGTCGCTCGCCGCCTTGCGCGCGCCCCTCACCTGGCCTTGGACACTCTGTAGCAGGCTCTTAACGGCCGCGGTAGTCTTGCTGCGCGAGAGACGCATATTCTTATCGAAGGTACGGGCATTGACGGCATCAGCGCCCGAAAGCGGACTGTAGATCCAGTCGGTAAGCTCCGGCGCGGGCCACCACTCGGTTTTTGACGCCATGCCCTCATCGGCGGCCTTCATGCACTCGATCAGACCGGCAAGCGCCGCAAATTGCCTGCCCGCAATGGATTGGGAAAACGCCGTGAACTCAGCTGTCTCGGCGGCGATATGACGAGCCGCCAGACGAGAGGCGAGCTCACCGAACAGCTGGGGTGCCCGGGCAGAAACAACGAGCACGTGCACAGGGTCGGCGGGCGTTGCAGTAGCTTTATCGGCCTTGGACTCCTTGTGCGTTTTCACCAACGTATCGACGGCGTCCGCATAGACATGAGCACGGGCATGGGGGCCGGCGACCTCAATAAAGGCAGGCTGAGTGGCGGTCCCGCAAGCGGCATCAGACGCGACGGCATTCTCCCCCAGCGGTGCGGCCTCAAACAGCACACCGCGGGCATCAAATGCCGCGGCAAGCTCCTCGCGCATCGCCGCCTGCTCGCGGGCAAGCAGCACGACGACCTCTCCCCCATTGTTCGCCACGGCAGACAGCAGCTCGAGCAGACCGTGCGTAAACGACGTGATACCGCGCACGCATACGGCGCGGGTGCACGCCGGCAGGCTATCGGCCAGGGCACCGGCCATAATGTCAGCTGCCTCGCAGGGCTCGACCATATCTCGACGGTCCAAACCGCCCGCGTAGGCACACAAAAGCTCGAACACGCGAGCCTCGGCATCGCTTTTTGGCTCCGGCTGGCAATTGTCGCCACGGCATCGCTCGGCACCCGTCCCCGCCACACCCGGCAGCACATCGCGGGCCATGCGCGCAAGCATGCGCACCGTGCCCTGGCTGCGCGAAAGCGGCTGCAGGTCGGCATCGTCGAGACGCGTGACCATGTCCGAGAACAGCATCTGGCGCTGCAGGTTGTCGACGAAACCGCGCCCGTCGCCCAAAAGCTCCCAAAGCGAGCGAAGCCACGATGTAGGCGTCTTGTAGTCGATACCCAGCGAAACGCCGGCTTCCGCCGCATCATGACGACACAGGTCGAGCTCGGCAAACGTAGGTGCCAGCAACACGGCACGCCCGTGGCAGGCAATAAGGTCGGCAAGCAGCGCCGACTCGGCACCGCTCAAATCCGTGCCGGCATTGGTGGTATAGATTCGAACAGGCATGGTCCTCCACTCAAACCGTTCGCAATAATCAATGCATCCATCCTACCCGCCCGAGCGGACAGATTTGCCCCACGCCAACAGATTTGATCCCTTGGGGACGGAGGAAAACGGATCATCGAGGAAGTCAGTCTAACCCGGTGATCCGTTTTCCTCCGTCCCCAAGGGATCAAAAAACCGCCCCCGAAGGAGCGGTTATGAACAATTGGTTTTGCCGCGGCTTACTCGCCATCCTCCAGCTTAATGAGGATTTTGCGGTAGCCACCGTACTCGCCGTTGAGTGCCTTGGACACACGGCTCACCGTGGTGGACGAAGCGCCGGTGCGCGCCTGAACCTCGACATAGGGCTCGCCCTCGTCCAGGTAACGCGCGACCTGCAGACGCTGCGATAGATCGCAAATCTCTCGCGGCGTGCAGATATCGGTCAAAAACGCTTGGATATCCTTCTCGTCGTCCAAAAGGCTAAATGCGTGGACCAGCTGCTTGACATCAGGCTTGTCAAACATGTTCTCGATATTCATCGATCACCGCCAAACCCGCCAAAAGGCATCGAAGTTGATACTGACATCGGGCATCGTTCGCCCGTTCTATGCAATAGGGCAACGCCTGTGGCTTTTGCCCGTAGCAGTTTAGCACACCACCAAACTAAAGCGACAAAACTCTCTGCCAGCGGCGCGTTTTCTAGGACGAACGCCGTTTTGAAACCGAATGCGCACGCAAGCTCCACGAATATCTGAGACAATGGGCGCCCAAACAGAGCCGTGCCCGAGCATCTGTCCGAGTTGCAAAGGCATGTGCCTCTCACGCTCCCTCACTACGCCATGCGCAAGAAAGGATTCACACCATGCGCTTTTTACTCAACTGGCTTTTGACCTCAATCGCCATCGCGATCGCAACGTTTCTCGTCCCCGGCATTCAGCCCTTCGGCATGGCAGACGCCTGGGTCTGCTTTGCCTTCGTGGGACTGTTCCTCAACATCGTCGACTCGCTCGTCAAGCCGTTCCTGACGGTCATCTCGCTGCCGCTCACTATTATCACGCTTGGTATTTTTCAGCTCGTAGTCAACAGCTTTATGCTCGAGCTGGCCAGCTACCTGTCGGTCAATCTGCTGGGCGCGGGTATCTCCATTGCCAGCTTTGGATCGGCCTTTATGGGCAGCATCCTGGTATCCATCATGCGCAGCATTCTCGACAGCGTCGCCAGGAACTAAAGCGACCGGATACGGACCGCCACAACACACCAAAACGAAGGCCGTCCATCGCAACGATGGGCGGCCTTGTCATTTGTCGAGCCTCAGAGGGCAGAAAAATCTACCATTTCCACCCCGTCCCCAAATGGCAGGTGGGGCTAGATGACGTAGTCGTAGCCCTCGTTGGGGGCGACGAGCGTATCGAGCGTCACGCCGTCGAGGTAGTCGTTAATGAGCTTGTCCAGGTTCTTCCACACGTCGAGCGTGGGGCACTCATCCGAACGCGAGCAGCCCTTGCAGTCGCCATCCAGGCAGGCGACCGGCGCCAGACTGCCCTCGGTCAAGCGCAGGATCTCGCCCACCGTGTACTGCTCGGGCGGGCGCGTGAGCACGTAGCCGCCGCCCTTGCCGCGCATGCCCGAGAGCATGTTGGCGCGCACGAGCGTAGCCAAAATGTTCTCCAGATACTTCTCCGAAATCCCCTGACGCGCGGCAATCTCTTTGAGGGGAATGCGGCCTGCCGCCTGGTGCTCGGCCAGATCGACCATAACGCGCAGGGCATATCTGCCCTTTGTGGAAACCAACATATATATTGCTGCCTTTCGGTCTTTTAATTCGTAGAAATTCTAGCCGAAATATTGGTTTTGAAAATACCTATTCCCGTCAAGATGGTTAATCGACTCGTAATAATCTTCTATTTCCTATTGCGTTACTAGGCTTTACTGTCTACTATGCTTGCCAATAGCAAAACGAACAACCTATAAGGTTTGTGGGTTTCGCTGTTACACACACCGTAAAACCACACGGTATCCAGTCATTTGAACACTTTGGAGGTTCACCATGAGCAATGTTTACACGTCCATCGATCAGCTTATCGGTCACACTCCGCTTCTGGAGCTCACTCACTTTGAGGCCGATGAGGACCTCAAGGCCCGCGTGCTCGTCAAGCTGGAATACTTCAACCCCGCCGGGTCCGTCAAAGACCGCGTCGCCAAGAACATGATCGACGAGGCCGAGAAGGCCGGCAAGCTTGTGCGCGGCGGCGACTACACCATCATCGAGCCCACGAGCGGCAACACCGGCGTCGGCATCGCCTCGGTGGCGGCGGCTCGCGGCTACAAGGTAATCATCACCATGCCCGAGACCATGTCCGTCGAGCGCCGCAAGCTTATGCAGGCATATGGCGCACAACTCGTGCTCACCGACGGTTCCAAGGGCATGAAGGGCGCCATCGCCAAGGCCGAGGAACTGCAGAAGGAGACCCCCAACAGCATTATCGCCGGCCAGTTCGTGAACCCCGCCAACCCCGCCATCCACAAGGCCACGACCGGCCCCGAGATCTGGGATGACACCGACGGCGAGGTCGACATCTTCGTCGCCGGCGTCGGCACCGGCGGCACCGTGACCGGCGTGGGCGAGTTCCTCAAGGAACAGAATCCCGAGATTCAGGTCGTCGCCGTCGAGCCCGCCACCTCCCCGGTGCTCTCCAAGGGCCAGGCCGGCCCGCACAAGATCCAGGGTATCGGCGCCGGCTTTGTGCCCAACGTCCTCGACACCCAGGTCTACGACGAGATCATCCCCGTCGAGAACGACGACGCCTTTGCCATCGGCCGCGCCGTGGGCCACAAGGAGGGCGTGCTCGTGGGCATTTCGTCCGGCGCCGCCGTGTGGGCTGCGCTGCAGCTGGCCAAGCGCCCCGAGAACGAGGGCAAGACCATCGTGGCGCTGCTCGCCGATACCGGTGAGCGCTACCTGTCCACGGCACTCTTCCAGGACTAGGGCCTGTCGCCCATAGGTTGAGCCCAGGGACGAGCCGGTCTCCTCTCTCCCGGCAGTCTGAGCCCATCCCATCAGGGTGTCCCACGAGACGTCCGAACTTGCTACAATGTCTGCGGCGCGGAACCAGCCTCCCGCGCCGCTTTTCTTTTTTGGCCACATGCCACCAAGGAGAACCTCCCCATGCACAACAAGCGCGTGCTCGTCGCCATGAGCGGCGGCGTCGATTCCAGCGTGACCGCCTATCTGCTCAAGCGCCAGGGCTACGAATGCGCTGGTGCCACCATGCGCCTCACCTGCCCCGCACCCGATCCCGTCACGGGCATGAGCAAGGTCGACCGCGACATCGCCGATGCAAAGGCCGTCGCCGAGCGCCTGGGGATGCCCCACCATGTGCTCGACCTGCAGCAGACCTTCGACCGCAACGTTATCGAGCGCTTCGTGACCGCCTACCAGGAGGGGCTGACGCCCAACCCGTGCATCATCTGCAACCGCCATATTAAATTTGGCGCGCTGCTCGATGCGGCGCTGGATATGGGCTGCGACTACATCGCCACAGGCCACTACGCAAAGACGAGCCAGACGCCCGACGGCACCTGGCAGCTGCATCGCGGCGAAGATCCCAAAAAGGACCAAAGCTACTTTTTGTATTCGCTTACGCAAGAGCGCCTGGCACGCACGATCTTTCCGCTGGCCGGGCTGGACAAGGAGCGCGACGTTCGCCGCATTGCCGCCGAGCAGGGCTTCATAAACGCCAAGAAGGCCGAGAGCGAGGATATCTGCTTTATCGCGGACGGCGACTACGCGGGCTATATCGAGCGCCGCTGCGGACATGCCGCCGAGCCGGGCGATATTGTATGGCGTGACGGCAGCGTGGTCGGACGTCACAGCGGCGCACTGCGCTATACCATCGGCCAGCGCAAGGGCCTGGGCGTCGCGATGGCGCACCCCGTGTACGTAACGGGCGTCGATGCCGTCAACAACATTGTGCATCTGGGCGAGGCCGAGGACCTGACGGCCACAGCGCTCACGGCCAACGACTGGATCTGGAGCGCCCCTGCCGACCGCATGGAGGCAGAGCTGGATGCCGACGGCATTCGCGTGGGCGCCAAATACCGCTACCGTCAAAAGGACCAGGCAGCAACCCTTACACGTGGCGCCGACGGACAAATGCTACTGACCTTTGACGAGCCGCAGCGAGCCATCGCCCCCGGCCAGGCAGTCGTTATCTACCGCGGCGACGTCGTCCTGGGCGGCGGTACCGTCACGGCAGCCATCAAGTAGCCCCATCCCCTTCATAAGTTGCGGTGAAATAGGGACTGTTTAAGCGTTTAAAACCGCCAAACAGTCCCTATTTCACCGCAACGCACAAGAGCGCCCCTGCCGGCAACGTTATACCGGCTAGGACGCTCTTAACTTGCCACGCGCTATAAATGCGCCTAGCGCTGAACGTAGGCGCGGACGAGCTCGTAGGTGTTGCGCACGCCGTCCATGTGGCTGCGCTCGTAGTTGTGGCTCGCGTACACGCCGGGGCCGATCAGACCATGGCGAATGTCGTAGCCGGCCGAGAGCGTGGCCTCGACGTCCGAGCCGTAATGCGGGTACACGTCGATGGCGTAATCGAGCTCGAGCTCGCGCGCGATGTTGGACAGCGTGGTTACCAGGTCGTAGTTGTAGGGGCCACCCGAATCCTTAGCGCAAATCGAAACCATGCGCTCGGTGCAGCCCAGGTCGTCACCCACGCAGCCCATGTCCACGCTGATCATCTCGCGCGTGTCAGCCGGCACAAAGGCACCGCCGTGGCCGACCTCCTCGTACACCGTAAAGAGCAGCGAAACCTTACGCGAAAGGGTCACCTCGCCGTCAGCAACGGCGCGGGCCAGACCCAGCAGAATCGACGCCGACAGCTTGTCATCCAGGAAGCGGCTCTTGATGTAGCCACTCTCCGTCACCGTCGTGCGAGGATCCATAGCGATGATGTCACCGGTCTGAATACCCAGTTCGAGCACATCGTCCTTGCTGTCGACGTTCTCGTCGAGCAGGATTTCCATGTTCTTCTCGATGGTCTTGACCGGCTCGTCGGCCACGTGCGCCGAAGGCTCGGTATTGAGGACCACACCCGTGTACACATTGCCGTCGCGCGTGTAGACGGTGCAGTTCTCGCCATCGGCCGTAGACCACTGGTGCCCACCAAGCGTCGTGGGACGCAGGCGGCCATTGTCCTTAATGGAGCGCACCATGGCGCCCAGGGTATCGACATGGCTCGCCAGTACGAGCGGCTCGCCCTCGCCGCCAAGTTCAACCAGCACGTTACCCTTATTGGAGCGCTCGGGGCCAAAGCCCATATCGCGCAGGGCCTCCATTAGATAATCAGTCGCCGCACGGGTATAGCCCGTAGGCGAAGCAATCGAGGTAAGCGCCTTCAACTGCTCAGTAATATAGGAGAGCGTCTCCTCCAACGAAGCATCATTATTAGAAGCCATATGTATCCTTCCATATAAAACTAAGACCGAGCCCCGATTTTAACCGTTCTGCACGCACAAAGCCCTGGGAGCCCGACCAGCCCTCGGACGCCGGCGCGCCGGCTTGGGCGCACGCGTGCCATTCAATCCTATTCTTGTATATAGAACTTAGATTCATGCATAAAAATGAGGCATCTATTTCTCTAGCGTCAGGGCACCCCATCCAGGGCCGTGCAAAAAACGGAATATTCAGCATCGCGGTATCTGATAGAGCCATCGGGAGGCGGCAAAACCGACCGCCTTGTCCTGTATTTGGGGCATAACGCTGCTAAAAACGAACAAGTCATCCCTTCAGCCGAGATTCCTTTGCCGAAGCCGCTTGCTCATTCCTACTTGAAACCGCAATAATCACGTTTTAACTGTATGCAACCCACTCGGTCTGCTGAATACTCGCAAAAATGCACGCTCCCCTTACCTCCACCCGTTCCCGGCATGTTCTTGCCGCCGCTCCAGGAGGTTTCCATGGGACAAAAGAGGCCCCGCCACGCAAAACGCGCAGCGGGGCCTCCGACATGTCCGAGGACGATTCTGGGGCTAACGGGCGGGGCCCGCCGAACCAGGTTAAGCAGCCGGGCAGATCTTCTTGAAGAGCTCGATGACGTCGTCGAGCGTCGCCTCGCGCGGGTTGCCCGGGAAGCAGGCGTCGGCCATGGCGTCCTTGGCCAAGACCTCGATCTCGTCGGCCTTCATGGCCTCGCAGACGTGCGGGATGTTCACGTCGGCAGAGAGCTGCTTGACGGCGGCGATGGCGGCGTCGGCGGCCTCATCGGTGCTCATGCCCGTGGTGTCAACGCCCATGGCAACGGCAACCTTGGCCAGGCGCTCGGCGCAAACCGGCTTGTTGAACTCCATGGCGATCGGCAGCAGCATGGCGCAAGCGACGCCGTGCGGGGTGTCGTAGTGAGCGGACAGGGTGTGAGCCATGGCGTGGTCGATGCCCAGGCCGACATTGGAGAAGCCCATGCCGGCGACATACTGGCCAAGAGCCATGCCCTCGCGGCCGGAGCCGGGCTGGCCAGACTTGGCCTCGGCAACGGAGTCGCGCAGGTTCTCGCTGATCAGCTTAATAGCCTCAAAGTGGAACATGTCGGAGAGCTCCCAAGCGCCCTTGGTGGTGTAGCCCTCAATGGCGTGGGTCAGAGCGTCCATACCGGTGGAAGCGGTCAGGCCGGCGGGCATGGAAGCCATCATGTCGGGGTCGACGACGGCGACCTCGGGGGCGTCGTTGGTATCGACGCACACGAACTTGCGGACCTTCTCGGGGTCGGTGATAACGTAGTTGATGGTCACCTCGGCGGCAGTACCGGCGGTCGTCGGCACGGCGATGGTGAACACGGCGTGGTTCTTAGTCGGAGCAACGCCCTCGAGGCTGCGGACATCGGCGAACTCGGGGTTGTTGATGATGATGCCGATAGCCTTGGCGGTGTCCATGGAGGAGCCACCACCGATGGTCACGATAGCGTCAGCCTCGGCGGCCTTAAAGGCCTCGACGCCGTCCTTGACGTTCTGGATGGTGGGGTTGGGCTTAATCTCGGAGTAGAGGCTCCAAGCGATGCCAGCGGCGTCGAGCTCGTCGGTTACCTTGGCGGTAACGCCAAACTTGACCAGATCGGGGTCGGAGCAGACGAAGATCTTCTTGTAGCCGCGACGCTGGAGCTCGCCGGGGATCTCCTTGATGGCGCCGGAACCATGATAAGAAATGGTGTTGAGAACGAAACGATTAGCCATTGATAGTCTCCTATCGCGTGCGGGGCACCCGTTACGCCCCGCGCTATATGTCCCATCCTAACGCTTTTGAAACAAAAAATGCATGAGAACGTCAAAAGTGTTAAAGCGTTTCAACATAATAACGGAGCCCCAGTCCTTCCCTCCCGACTGCAGCGAAGGCTAGATTATAGGAGCAATTGCCCAAAGAATACGACCAACTCAGTCTATAAATTGTTTCTGTTTTAGCAATATATGTTTGACAATACGTTTATAAAAGGATACTTTATAGTAATTAATATGCATGCAGCAAATAGTGTCATTCATTTTGTTAGAAATTACCCATGCGGTTATTGCAGCTGCATGTACTGCAACATACAGCGTAATTCTCCGCACGAAGCAGAAGACGGTTCCAATTCAATCGAGGCGATGACGCGTGATGGCTACTGGTCCTAAATCGAGCAAGACGGCTACAAACGAATATCGAATCTCAATTGAAGGTAACCCTTATCCGCATGCTCTGGCTCTCGTCAACCCAGCGGGAGACAACCTCAACATCAAAAGACATGGGTTCACGGGTCCACTAGGACAGCTATTGAGTCTTAAATACACCGTTTATGACGATGCAAATGAAAAGCTCTTTACTGTCGTCGACGGTGGTTTTAGTAACATGCCCAGGGTTGCGCTCATCATCGAACACAAGGAAGTTGCGGTGTTCGATTATGGTCTAAACAGACTTGAGATGAAGTGCGTAACGAACATACCGAATTACGCAATAAAAGGTAACTTCCTATTTGGAGATTACGATATATTCAGCCAACAGGAAGTGAAGCTATCTTCAGTTATCGTCCTTCAATGTGATAAACAATCGTGCTTTAGCATACAGGTTTTGGATAAAGCCGAATTAGCCGCCGCAATTGGAATACCTACAGCCATTGCCCTTCTTAGGGCTCGGATTGAAGAGCATCTCGAATAAATCGCAAAAAGCAGTTCGTAACAACATTCAGGAGCTAGATAGTTTTTCTGGCTCCTGAATGTTGTTACGAACATGCACCTTAGCGCTTAAGACTCGTGGTCTGCCAGTCAGCTACGATGCGGGCCCATTTCCTGTGCAAATCGCGTTCACGGTCGATAAACATGATGGCAAACGCGATAAACAGCAGCACGCTCGCCACCGCAATGGCGTGCAGGCCCATGCGCTCAATACACCAGTTGCCCAGCACGGCGCCAAACACAAAGGTGAAGATCACGCCAAAGTACAGCGCGCCGTTTTCCAAAAAGCCGCGCTTGTGGGTGATGATGTAGTCGTCCACGTTTTGCAGAGCGTTGCGCAAGTTGCCGATGCACATGGTCGTAGCGATGCCGTGACCGTGGATCTTGCGGAAGCTCTCGACCTGCATGCCACAAGCAAACGAAGTGAAGCAGTTGGCGAGCAGGTTGTAACCGCCACCGGGGATAAAGCTCACGCCCAGCAAGATGACGGCTTCAAAGAACACCGTCACCTGACGCCAGTGGATCACGCTGCCAAAACGCTCGTGTACCAAGTCGGCAAGCATAATGCCCACGGCAAACGACACCACGGGGAAGAAATAGCGTCCCGCGAGCGCCCAATTGCCCTCCGAGATGCTCACGCCCACCAGCAGGATATTGCCTGTCTGCGCGTTGGCGAAAACATGGTCGCGCCCAATGTACGAATACACATCCATAAAGCCACCGGCGAGCGCCAAGATGATGCCCAGCTCAATGGACTCCGATATCTGTTTGGCACGCTGCATCGTCGTGCATCCTCCTTGTTGACGACTCTCTCGTGCGTTGGCGGAAACATAGCCGCCGTTCATACTGTAACCCATTGACAACATGGCGTGCGCGCGAGACGACCCCTTCGACACGGGGATACACAGTCTGGAAACAAACGGCGGGAGAGGCGCCGACACCCGCATCGACGCGCCGATCCGCCAGCCAATGTACTCCACCAGTCTTTTTGGCGCCGTCCCAAAAAGACTGGTTACAATTACGTGCAGCATACTAACAATGGGAGGAATCGTGGCAAAAAAGCCTCAGCACGCTCAGAATAACCAGCGCAGTCAGCAGGGCAAACAGGGCCAGCAGCAAAAGCGTGGCGGTAAGGCGCAGGTCACGGCCGCCCGTGCCACCCGGGCCGCGCACACCCAGGCAGCGCCCGCCCGTCCCTGGCGCCCGGGCCGCGATAAGTTCCTACCCGTCAGTCGCGCCGACATGGATGCGCGCGGCTGGGACCAATGCGACTTTGTCTACATTTGCGGCGACGCCTACGTGGACCATCCCAGCTTTGGTATGGCCATCATCAGCCGCGTCCTTGATGCACACGGTTACAAGGTGGGCATTATCTGCCAGCCCGACTGGACTGATCCCGCCAGCATCAGCGTGCTCGGTGAGCCGCGCCTGGGCTTTCTCGTCAGCGCCGGCAACATGGACTCCATGGTCAACCACTATTCGGTGACCAAGCACCGCCGCCACACCGACGCCTATACCCCCGGTGGCGAGGAGGGGCGCCGTCCCAACCGAGCCGTCACGGTCTACGGCAACCTCATCCGCCAGACGTTCAAGGACGCGCCCGTCATCATCGGCGGCATCGAGGCGAGCCTGCGCCGTCTGGCCCACTACGACTACTGGCAGGACAAGCTTAAGCGCTCGGTACTGCTCGACTCGGGCGCCGACATCCTCATCTACGGCATGGGCGAGCACGCGATCGTCGAGATCGCCGACGCGCTCGATGCGGGGCTGCCCGTCGATCAGATCACCTATATCAACGGCACCGTCTACCGCACGGGCTCGCTCGACGAGGTCTACGACTACGACCTGCTGCCCAGCTGGGACGACCTTACCGCCGACAAGCTCAACTACGCGCGCAGCTTTAACGTGCAGCAGCAGAATATGGACCCCATCACCGGTCATCGCCTGGTAGAGCCCTACCCCAACAGCGTCTATGTGGTGCAGAACCCGCCGTCGGCAACACTCACCACCGACGAGATGGACGAGGTTGCCGAACTCCCCTACGCACGCGATTGGCATCCCGACTACGACGCGGCGGGCGGCGTGCCGGCCTTTGCCGAGATCAAGTTTTCCATTAGCTCCAACCGCGGCTGTTTTGGCGAGTGCTCGTTTTGCGCCCTCACCTTCCACCAGGGCCGCGTGCTGCAGATGCGCAGCCACGACTCGATCATGCGCGAGGCCGAGCTGCTCACGCGCGATCCCGAGTTTAAGGGCTACATCAACGACGTGGGCGGACCGACGGCCAACTTTAGCCGCCCTGCCTGCGACAAGCAGCTCAAGCACGGCGTGTGCAAGAACAAGCGCTGCCTGTGGCCGAGTGTATGCAAGAACATGGTGGTCGACGAGAGCGGCTACACGCAGTTGCTGCGCGACCTACGCCAGCTGCCGGGCGTCAAGAAGGTCTTCGTGCGTAGCGGCATCCGCTTTGACTACACCATGGCCGATGCCTCGGACGAGTTTTTACGCGAGCTGCTGGAGCACCATGTCTCGGGCCAGCTGCGCGTAGCGCCCGAGCACGTGAGCGATGCGGTGCTGTCCGTGATGGGCAAGCCGAGCCGCGCTGTCTACGACGCGTTCTGCCGTAAATTTGAACGTTTGAATCGCGAATACGGACTCAAGCAGTACGTGGTGCCGTACCTGATCTCGAGCCACCCCGGTTCAACGATGAAGGAAGCCGTGGACCTTGCCGAGGCCGTACGCGACATGGGCTACATGCCCGAGCAGGTGCAGGACTTCTACCCCACGCCGTCCACCATGTCGACGTGCATGTACTACACCGGCGTGGACCCGCGCACCATGGAGCCGATCTATGTGGCGCGCGACCCGCACGAGAAAGCCATGCAGCGCGCGCTCATCCAGTATCGCAAGCCCGAGAACTACAAGCTCGTGCGCGAGGCGCTGGAAAAGGCCGGCCGCCGCGATTTGATCGGCTACACCAAGCATTGCCTGATTCGCCCCGTGCCGCCACGCCCGGGCGAGACGTCTGCTGGCGGCGGACACGGCACCGGCAAGAAGGGCGGCAAGCCGCACGGTGGCACCGCCGGCAAGGGGCCCAAGGGCAGCAAGGGCCACGGCGGCATGTCGCGCGCGCAGAACACCGCCGGTCGCAATCGCGCGGCCCAGGGACGGCAGGGCGCCAACGGCGGCGGACGCCGCAATTAGCACGACGCTGAGCCAGCGAGTCGCTTCATCGGCCCACGCGTGATTTCCCTAGGGGAAACACGCTTACGCCGCCTCTTGTTGTGATTTCCCTAAGGAAAACACGCCCAGGCACACCTAGCCGTGTTTTCCCTAAGGGAATCACGCTTGCTGGCGGGGACAATCTGTCTGACACGCTTGTTTGAGCGAGCGCATCGCCTCTATCAGCATAAAGCCGGCGATAGCGACCGTGATTGCCACGTCGAGCGGCGTGTTCACAAACCACAGCAGGCCCATGAGGTACGACCCGGCGTTAAAGGCAAAATGCAGCAGGATCGTATAGCGGAGCTTTCCGGTGGTCGCGAGCACCCAGCCAAAGATGAGGCCGGCGGCGCCGGCGTAGCAGCCCTGGACCCAGTTCATATGCATAAAGCCAAAGACCGCCGCCTGCAGCACGATTGCCGCGGCGATGCCCCAGGTACTCGGGGCCGCCCAGGGCACCATGGCGCCATCTTGCGGTCGCACGTGACGCCGGCGCTTCCAGAGCGGACGGCACTGTCGATTAAACGCACGCAGCGAAAACTCAAAAATGATACCGCGCACTAGCAGTTCCTCGCAAAACGGCGCGCCGAGCACCGTGGTCAGGACGGCCAGATAGCTCGTGTCGCCCATGCCTGTTTCCTCGACAAGTTCGCTATAGTCTGCCGCAACCTCGGGCAGCAGTGACAGCACGCCGTCGCATAGGTAGCTAATGACCACCTGCATGGATAGGCCGATCACGACAACGCATACGATGCGCTTCCATGCAGCATTTGCTCCCCCGCCAAGCGGGCGCACGCCCTGCCAGCGCGCCATAAACGAGCGCGGCCACAGATAACGCCACCACAGCAGCGCCATCAAAAACGACGCCGTCTGAGCGGCAGCCTGGAACCATTGGATATCGAGATTGTCGATCGGGTAGCCCGTCAGCACCGATACGGCATCGAGAACCGAAAATAGAACCACGCTCAGGGCTATATCGGCAGCGACGACGCCAAAACAGGCAAGTGCCCAAATCATCGCATTGAGCATGCCAACCTCCTCAAAACCGTTCCCTAGTTCTACCACAACTCGGCAGAGAGCTGATCCCATGGGGATGGAGGAAAACGGATCACTTATTGATGAGAATCGGGCGCAGTGCCAAAGGCCCCGTTGGGCGAAATGTCGAACGGAAAGGTGCCGCAGCGATTAAACGCGGCGATAAACATGCGGATGGCGTTGGACGGCGTGGTGCCCACGAGCTGGGTTGCCGCCGCGAAGGCCGCCTTTTCCTCGGGCAAGACCTTCGCGACAACCGGGGTCATGTGTTCTGCCATGGCGCTTCCTTTTTGAAACGACGGTAGTGCGGATAGATGCGGGCCACGCGGCTGGGCGACGGGCTGTGAAGGCAACCCGATTGGCCCGCATCCGGAGTTTGTTTCTGCGGCGTTGGTATTACTTGGTATTCCTAAGTATTACCCCGCAGATAGAATACCACAGCCGACCCCATGGGAACGGAGGAAAACGGATCATTTTGTTGCTGAGTTAGTATTTAGAGCGTGATGATATCCGAGATATCGAGAGCCTGAACATCGGCGACATCGTGCGTGGCAAGCAATAGCATACGGCCGTCGAGCGCCGGCGCCCACGGCGCCCGGTCGACCACGGCAAGCGCAAGCTCCGCTGCAACCCCGCCGCCACAAGGCCGCCAGCACGCCCATAACCGCCCTCACCTTTTGATTCGCTTACGACGTGGAAGGGGCGCGACGAACGTCGGCGCATGGCGCGCCCAATCTGGGTATCCGTCGCATGGTGTCCTATGTCCTGCATAATTTTACTTGCAACATGCATAAAAAGACGGGGGCACCCCTCCCCGTCCCAACGTACCCCCGCTTGGACCGTGCAAAAACCGGAGTTTTCAGCATCGCGGCCCCCGCCGGCGGCGCCGCGAATCGTGAATGCCGCGCGATCGGCGTCGTTTTGGGGCACGGCGCGACGCGAAACGCGCGCTATCGCAGCGGCGGACCCCGTCCGCCAGCCCAAGTTGCCCGTCGGGGGATCCCGCGAGATCGAATAGACGCTTCCGGCGCGTATGCAGCCACCCCGGCTTGCTGAAAACTCCCGAAAATGCACGGCGCGCCCCGGGGGACCCGTGCGTGCCGTTAAAAACACGCTCGCATCCAAAAGTATGCGAACGTGGGAGCCAGATGGCGGCAAGGACGCCAAGCAGTGGGACGGAATCCCGGACGTGTCCACCCGGGCACTTCAGTCACCGCGCGTCAGCAGAAAACCTCATGCCCTGCGCCGATGTCGGATAGCCCATCCCCCATATCAACCCTTTGCGCAAAACGGCAATGCCCCGTCCACGCAAATACGTGAACGGGGCATTGTTCAAATTGTGCCGTCAGTGACTCTTTTGCACCAGCGGCCTTCTAGCTCTAGCTAAGCTCGGGCCAGTAACCCTTGTTGGCCTCGATCATGTCGTCAAGAACTTCCTTGGCAACCTTCATCGAAGGCACGGTCTTGTTGAGCGTAAAGGCCTTGAGCGCCTTCTCGTACGAACCCTCGATCGTGGCCTCGACCACGAGCTTCTCGGAGTTCAGCTGCTGCATCATAAGACCCTGCTGGAACAGCGGAATGTTGTCGCGGCTGATGACCTCGGGGCCGTTCTTGCCAATGTAGGCAGGCAGCTCGACCATGGCGTCGTAGGGCATGTTGGGGATAGCGCCCTTGTTCTCGCAGATGACCAGGAAGCGCTGCTTGGTATCGTTCTTCAGAGCGATGGCCAGGTCGGCAATCCAGTCGCCGTGGCTACCCGCATAGAACGTGCTCTCGTCGATCTCGCCCGTCTTCTCGTAGTGGTCGATGCCATCAAAGAGGTTCTTCTCGCGCGTCTCCTCAACCTCATTCGCACGGGTGCGCTCGGGGTTGGAATGCTCGACGAACTCCTTCTGCTGCAGGTAGTAGTTCAGGTACGTGTTGGGCAGGTACTCCGGGAAGCACTCCATGATCTCGTACTCGCCCTTCCAGACGTAGTACCAGCTGCCCTTGGTGTGGCGGTTCTGCTCGGGATGCTCGTCAGTAGCCTCCTCGGGCTTCTTTGCCATGAGCGAGCCCATGCCCTTGAGGTAGGAGTCGGGCAGTAGAATCTCGTGCTCCTTGATGTACTCGCGCAGCTGCGGCAGGACCTCCTCGCCCTTGTGGCGGATCGAGGTGAACCAACCAAAGTGGTTGAGGCCAAAGTAATCGTACTCGACATCCTTCTTGTCGATATCGAGCGCGGCGCAAACCACGTCGATGATCGCGATCGGCATGTCGCAGATGTTGATGATGCGAGCGTTGGGGCGCAGCACACGGCAGCCCTCGGACACGATGGCGGCAGGGTTGGAGTAGTTGAGAATCCAGTAGTCCTTCTTGGCGTACTTCTCAACGTCATCGATCAGCTCGACCATGGGGAAGATGGTGCGCATGCCGTAGGCAAGGCCGCCGCAACCGCAGGTCTCCTGACCCACACAACCGTGACGCAGCGGAATCTTCTCGTCCTGCTCGCGCATGGCGTAGCCGCCCACGCGCATCTGGGCAAACACGAAGCTCGCGTCGGTAAAAGCCGTCTTTTTGTCGGTGGTCACCGTGAGCTTGATGTCCAGGCCGAGGTCCTCGTGCAGAATCCAGTCCACGAGCACGCCGATCTTGCGCTGGCGCTCCTCGTTGATGTCGTACAGACGAATCTCGTCAACGTCGAGCTCGTCCTTGCGAAGAGCGATGGACTTGACGATGCCGGGGGTAAAGGTGGATCCGCCACCACACAGAGTAATGATCATTGTTTACTGCTCCTTCTCAATTGCGTTTTCGACCTTGTCGCGCATCTCGGCGACCTTCATGCCAAAGATGATCTGGATATTGTTGCCGTTGCGGTTGATGCCACTGTTGGGCACGTGGTTGATGAGGTCCTCATCGATGAGGTCCGGGTTCTTAACGTTCACGCGGAGACGCGTAAAGCAGTTCTCGAGCTCCTCGATGTTGTCCTTGCCACCAAGACCTGCGACCAGGTCGGCAATGCCCGCATCGACGCCCTCTGCAGGAGCTGCGGCAACAGCGCCCTGCTTCACCGCGACAGACGCGGCGGCCTCGCCCTCGGCAACGGACTCAACAAGCTCGGACTCTTCCTCGCGACCAGGCGTGTGGAGGTTGAGCTTCTTAATAAGGAAGGTGAAGAGGAAGAAGTACAGAGCGGCGTTGACGACTCCAAGCACCAGCATAACCGGCCAGTTGGTCTTGTCGACACCGAGGACCAGGTTGGAAACCACGATGTTGATGATGCCGCCTGCAGTCGAAGCGGGCACGGAGAGGACCTTGAGCAGGACCAGGAAGATGCCGGAAAGAACCGAGTGAACGACAAAGAGCACGGGAGCGGCAAAGACAAAGAGGAAGTCCATGGGCTCGGTGACACAGGAGAGCACGGCGGTGATGATCAGCGGGATGATAACGGCCTTGGTCTTATCCTTGTTCCCCTTGTAAGCGGTGAAGATAAAGGCGAGACCGATACCGATGTAGGGCCACAGGTTGTTGAAGGTGTAGCTGTTGAAGTAGGTGCTATCGGAGAAGGGCTGGCCCGTCATTGCCATCTCGGCGACACGGATGGGATAGGCGCCGGCGATAACCTGATCACCCAGCGTCAGGGTGCCGCCCACATCGGAGAACTGGAACGGGGTGTAGATGAGGTGGTGCAGACCGGTGGGAACGAGCAGCTTGTTGAGCATGCCGTAGATAAACAGACCGATGTTGCCCGACTCCTTAATGATGCCGGCAACGGAGGAGATGGCACCCTGAACCGGAGGCCAAACGATGCAGAAGCCAGCGCCCATGATCCAGGAAATGATGATCATGATCAGGAACGGGAAGCGAACGCCCGAGAACATCGAAAGGGCAATGGGGAACTGCTTGTTCGAGTACTTGTTGAACACGGCGCCGGTGATGCAACCAAGAATGATGCCGCCAAACACGCCGGTATCGAGCACCTGAATGCCCATAACGGTGCTCTGGCCGGTTCCGGTAAGGCCGAGCATGCCGCTCGCTTCGGCAAGAGAGCCGGTGGCGTTGAGCACGATGTTATTGGCCTGCAGGAACAGGAAGAACGACATCAGGGCGATCAGCGAAGCATGGCCCTTGTTCTTCTTTGCCATGGCGCCGGCGATGCCCACGCAGAACAGAATCGAGAGGTTGTTGATGATAAACATCAGCGACTGATAGACAACGGCGCCCACAAGCTGGAACGGACCGGAGCCCAGCACAGGAATCACGGCGCAGATGGTCTTGTTGGTCAGAATAATGCCCACGATGAGCAGAATGCCGGCAACCGAGAGATACATCATCGGCTGAACGATTGACTTCGCGAACACCTCCAACGGCGCTTTGAAATTGAACTTCTTTTTTGCGGTCATAGCGGTACTCCCCTTCCTTTTCCGCAAATTGAGATAGGTGTGCCCCGGGCAAGACCGTAAGCCTTGCCTTATATCAATCGATGTGTGGGCACGTTATGCCTAGAGACCAGGTTCTCCAAGCAGGTTAACAATGTGATATGCGAGATAACTCTTCTCGGCATCGGTAACGACAACGTTATAGGTAGACGCTAAGTGGTCGGCAATTGACTCCGCACACGAGAACGCCCTCGGATACGCCGTTTCATCGATACGGAACAGCGCGTCGCCATTGACCTGCCCCGCCGCGGGATCGAGCGCTCGCTGCGCAAAAAACTGCAGATGGCGAACGAAACGCTCATAGGGCAACGAGGTGTCATCGAGTGTCGTAGCATAGCGCTCGGAAACAATCGCGAGCACGTCGCGAACAAGCTGAACCGAGATGATGAGACGGTCGGAGCGTTGCGGCATGGTGGCGTTGACGATATGCAGCGTAATAAAACCCTGCTCTTCTTCGCTCATCTGGATGCCCATATACTCCTTGATAATCTGCAGCGCACGGCCCGCAAGCGCATACTCCTTGCGATAGAACTGCTGGATCTCGAGCAGCAACGGATTCTCGCAGGGGACGCCCTTGCGCTCGCGCTCGAGGGCGAGGCTGATATGGTCTGCGAGAGCAATGAGGATCTTGTCGTTGATATCAACATTGAGCTCTCGACGGAGCATCTGAACAATGTCCTCGGCAATCACGAGGTTGACGGTGGGGATGGACTCCAAAAGATGTGCCAAGCGGTCAATCGTGCGCGAATCCTGAGAAGTGCCCTCCTGCAACGCGTAGGTCTTTTCGATCGACGCCTCGTCGCTGGCATCGCCGGCATGACGGCCAAAGCAGAGGCCTCGACCGATGACGATGAGCTCGGAGCCATCGTCCGAAGTGACCATTGCGACGTTGTTGTTAAAAACTCGCTTGATAACCACGGTACCCACCACAAGAATTTACTCGGAAAGCCAGACGACAGGCTCTTTAACAGCAACAGGACCGGAAGCATGCTCACGAAGAGTCGAGTTCTCCGAGCGCTCGCACACGATAACGAAGACCGTGGGGTCGAAGCCAGCGGCGCGAACCGCGTCGAAATCGACCTCGACGAGGGGCTGGCCCGCGTCGACATGGTCACCCTGAGCAACAAGCGCATGGAAGCCCTTGCCCTCAAGTTTAACAGTGTCGATTCCGATATGCAGCATCACCTGAGCAGAGCTGTCGTCGGACATGATGCCCAGCGCGTGCTCAGTCGGAAACAACGCCGCGACGGTGCCGGAAACAGGAGCGCACACCGTTCCCTCTTGGGGAACCACGGCAACGCCATCGCCCACGGCACGGCTGCTAAAAGCGGGGTCATTGGTATTTTCTAGATGAACAAGCTCGCCAGAAACGGGAGCGAGGATTTCGAACTCGGAAGTTGCAGTCTTCTGCTCATCCGAACCGCCCATCAGGCGAGAAAAGAAACCCATGGTGGCATGTCCCTTCATAAATATAGCCCAACCAAAATCAAGCGAATGCGTCCATAGAGACACATCCGTTCAAAGACTTTGGTTAGGCCCACGTCCGAGGGGACTCGGTAACCTTCCGCATTTCTTTTTACGGGGTTATTGTAGACAAGCCCAAAGCCGGAACAATCATTATGACCGGCGAACGGTATTTTTTCTCCGATAAACGGTATTTAGGCGGCACTCAGGGACACTCCTTGTTTGGCGCATTGGGGACAGGTTACTTTGCACCAATCATGAGTTGCGGTGAAATAGGGACTGAAAAGCCGCTCAAAAGGCCAAAACAGTCCGTATTCCACCGCAACTTCAAAACGTTGGTTCAAACCAACCTGTCCCCCTTGCACTAAAAAGAGCCCCGAGCATAGTCTGCTCGGGGCCCTTAGTTCGCCTCGCTCTAGCGTGCGACGCGTATGTTACTTGCGCTTGCCGCCGCCGTCACCGGGGCGACGGGAGCTGCCGCCGCGCTTGCCGCCACGATTGTTACCATAGCTGCCACGGTTATCGCGACCGCCGGCACGACCGCCGCGGGAGCCGGCCTGGTTGCCGCCACGCCCGCCGCGATAGCCGCCACGGCGCTCCTCGCGGGTGTCGTCGTAGTTGCGCCAGTCATCGCGACGATCGCGGCTGGCACGCGGGTCGCGACGATCGCGCGACTCATTCGAACGACCGGCGCCGCTGCGGCCACCGTTGCCACGAGCGCCCTCGCGACGCTCACCACCGCGGCCGCCCTCGCGGCCTCCGCGCTCGTCAAAACGCTTGCCACCGCGGGACTCGCCGCCGCGGGTACCACGCTCGTCACGCGAACCACGGCCTTCGCCGCCGCGGCGCTCATCGCGCCCGCCTCGTTCGCCATCGCGACCGGAGCGACGACGGTCACCCGAGCCGCGCTTGCCGCCACGCGAGCCACGGCCCTCGTCCTCGCGCTCAACACGGCGACGACCACCGCGGTCCTCGTCCTCGCGGCGACGGCGATGCGCCTCGCCCTGGAACTGCTTGGCACGACGCTCGGCACGGTTGCCGCGCGGGCCCTGCTCAACAGCACCGGCACGCTCCTCGGCAACCACCTCGCGGGCCACGCTCTCCACGGCCTCGTCCACGCGAGCCTGAACGCCCTCGCGCACGCGGGTCTTGCCGCCGCGCTTGGGACGGCTCGGACGCTCGCCGTCGCCGCGACGCTCGTCGCGACCGCGGTTGGAACGACCGGCAACATCGCCGTAATCGTCGCCGTTGCGCTTGCCGTCGCGACGTGCCTGCTCGAGCTTCTTCTTGCTCTTGGACTTGCCGCGCTTGGTCTTCTTCTTCACCTTAAAGGCCGCAGGATCGCGCTCGGGATCGACGGCGGGCGGATTGGGGCCCACATGCAGGTCGCCGGCGTCATAAATGTCGGCCGTCTTGTCCATGAGCTTCTCGATCTCGTAGAACTCATCGACGTCCTGCTCGGTCACAAACGTAATGGCCCAGCCCAGCTCGCCGGCGCGGCCCGTGCGGCCGATGCGGTGGATGTAGTCGGTCGGCTCGGCCGGCACGTCAAAGTTCACGACATAGCGCACATCGCTAATGTCGATGCCGCGGGCGAGGACGTCGGTTGCCACCAGCACGTCGACGGTGCCGTCGCGGAAAGCCGAAAGCGCGCGCTCGCGCTGGGCCTGGCTGCGGTTGCCGTGGATTGCGGCGGCCTTGATGCCCTTGCGCTCCAGACGACGGCAGCAGCTGTCGGCGCGGTGCTTGGTGCGCATAAAGACGATCGTGCGCTCCGGGCCCTCCTTCTTGAGGAACTCAGGCAGCAGGTTGTTCTTGGCCTCGATGGACACCGGGAACACAAACTGGTCGACGGTGTCGGCGGTCGACGTGGCAGGCGCGATCTCCACGCGGGCCGGGTCGCTCACCAGGTCGGTGATCTCGCCCACGGCCTCCTCGTCGAGCGTGGCCGAGAACAGCAGCGTCTGGCGCTCGGCCGGCGTCTCGCGCACAATGCGGCGGACGGCGGGCAAAAAGCCCATGTCGAGCATGCGGTCGGCCTCGTCGAGCACCAGCACCTTGACCTCGTCCAGGTGGCAAGCGCCCTGCTCGATCAGATCGACCAGACGGCCCGGCGTGGCGACCAGGATGTCGCAGCCGTACTTGAGCGCCGCGGTCTGGGGCTTGTAGCTCACGCCGCCCACGACGGTCACGGCAACATGGCCCGTGACGTCGGCGATTTTGCCGGCGACCTCGTCGATCTGCTGTGCGAGCTCACGCGTGGGGGTGATGACGAGCATCACGGGGCCGCGGCCGTTGCCCTCGGGCTTCTTGGCACCGCGACGGCGGTTGTGGCCGCCACGCTCGCGCACGGGCTTGGGCGGAGCAATGTGCTCCAGATTGTTCATGGTCGGCAGCAAGAAGGCGGCCGTCTTGCCGGTGCCGGTCTGAGCGGCGGCAAGCAGGTCACGGCCCTCGAGCACCACGGGGATCGAGCCAGCCTGCACGGGCGTGGGCGCCGTGTAGCCCAGGTTCTCGATGGCACGAAGCATCTCGTCGGAAAGGCCCAGCTCGTCGAAGGCGGGCAGGCTCTCGGTCGCGGACTCGACGGTCTCGGCGGCGCTGGCCTCGTCGGCAGCATCGAAGGCAGCCTGGGTCATGGCCTCGCGGGCCTCGTCCAGGATCTCGGCGTCCGTGACGTCGGATACAGAATTACGCATATGTTGTTGTTCCTTATCTGCACGCGTTATGGGCACGGCATGCGGCCGCGCGAGCGTGCTTGGTAGTGCGCTAATACATACAAAACAGGTGCGCACAGAGAGGACGTTGCTCAGCACGCTGGCGATCGCTTTGGCAGCCCTATCACGCGCCGTCCAGACGCAGCAGCTCTAAGCGATGGAGCAGATTCGCCGCCGGTTAGTATACCCGCGCTTCGCATGCCCCCACGTAAACCACAGATGACGAGGCGGACGGGACGGGTCTGGGCCGATTGTCTCAATCTGTAACAGTTGCTCAGCAAAAACCGGTCTTAGTGTTACAGATTGAGACAAACCCAAACCTCGCAAAACAAAATCTCGATCTGTAACAGTTAGAGCTCATTTTCCCTGCTAGATGTTACAGATTGAGATGTCTGGCAGGGACTGCCAACGATTGAGCAGCCGCCCTCATCTGTATCGAAATGTCATACATTTCTTTCTGTACTGGACACCCCCAGGGGGTATGGGTGTATAGTATCGGCAGGTTAACAATTCCAACACCGCACTACAGAAAGGAGATGCCATGGCTCAAGATAAGTTTGACGTGGGCGGCATGACGTGCGCCGCCTGCCAGGCGCATGTGGACCGCGCCGTGAGCAAGCTCGACGGCGTCCAAAGCGTCGCGGTCAACCTGCTCGCCGGTTCCATGATGGTCGACTACGACCCCGCGCAGGTCTCCCCCGACGATATCTGCACCGCTGTCGATCGCGCGGGTTACTCGGCCTCGCCCGTCAGTACGGGCACCGAAGCCGCCCCAAACGGCAGCGCGCAAGCCAGGTCCGGCGCCGCTCATATGGAGTCACCTACCAAAAAGCTGGAGGCCACCGCCTCCGCCATGCGCACCCGTCTCATCATCTCAATCATCTTTCTCATTCCGCTGTTCTACATAGGCATGGGGCACATGCTCGGCTGGCCGCTGCCCAGCGTCTTCACCGACCACACCCACAGCATGACGTTGGCGCTCACCGAGCTTGTCCTGCTCATCCCCATCGTCTACGTCAACGACGCGTACTTTATCAACGGCTTCAAATCACTCGTGCACGGCGTGCCCACCATGGACGCCCTAATCGCCGTCGGCGCCGCCGCGTCGATCGCTTGGTCGCTCTACGCCATGTTTATCATGGCTGACCAGCTGGCCGCCGGGCAGGTTCACGAGGCTATGATGACGGGCATGGACAACCTGTATTTTGAGAGCGCCGGCACCATCCTGTCGCTCGTCACCGTGGGCAAATATCTCGAGACGCGCAGCAAGTCCAAGACCGGCGGCGCTATCGAGGCGCTCATCGACTTGGCACCCAAGACTGCGACCGTCGTTGCCGATGACGGCACCGAGACCGCTGTGGACGTCGACGCCATTCTACCCGGCCAGGTGCTGCGCGTGCGCCCCGGCGAGTCCATCCCCGTCGACGGCGTGGTGCTCGAGGGCGCCTCCGCCGTAGACGAGAGCGCGCTCACCGGCGAGTCCATCCCCGTGGAAAAGACCGCCGGCGACACCGTCAACGCCGCCACGGTCAACCGCACCGGATCGTTTACCTTCCGTGCCACGCGCGTGGGCGCCGACACGTCGCTCGCCAAGATCATCCAGCTCGTCGAGGACGCCAACGCCACCAAGGCGCCCATCGCCCGCCTGGCAGACAAGGTCGCCGGCGTGTTTGTGCCCGTGGTGTTTGCGATCTCGGCCGTGACCTTTGCGGTGTGGATGGCACTGACCGGCAGCATAAACGAGGCGCTCACCTCCGCCGTGGCCGTGTTGGTGATCAGCTGCCCGTGCGCGCTGGGCCTGGCCACGCCCGTCGCCATTATGGTTGGCACCGGCAAGGGCGCCGAGATGGGCATCCTGTTTAAGAGCGCCGAGGCGCTGGAGAACCTGCGCAGCGTGGGCACCGTGGTGCTCGATAAGACGGGCACGGTCACCCGCGGCAAGCCTGCCGTGACCGATATCGTGGTGGCCACGCGCACTGACGGCTCGCCCGCCATGAGCGAAAAGGCGCTGCTCAAGTTGGCCGCCGCACTAGAGCACCAGAGTGAGCACCCACTGGCCGAGGCGATTATGGCCGAGTGCGAGGCGCGCGGAATCGTCGCGCGCATGGTCGAGGACTTTTCCGCCGTGCCCGGTCGCGGCGTCACGGCGCGCGAGGGGCAGAATGTCATCGCTGCCGGCAACGTGCGTCTGATGGACAAGCTGGGCGCGGAGGTGCCCGCCGGTCTTGCCGAACAGTTCGCCGCCGAGGGCAAAACACCGCTGTTCTTTGCCAAGAACGGCGAGCTCGTCGGTACCATCGCCGTGGCTGACGAGGTCAAAGAGACGAGCGCCGAGGCCATCGCCGCGCTCCGCAAGCTCGGCGTCGACGTGCGTATGCTCACCGGCGACAACCGTGTGACGGCCGAAGCAATCGCCCGCCGCGTGGGACTGAACAGCAAGCAGGTCATCGCCGATGTCCTCCCCGCCGACAAGGAGCGCCACGTGCGCGAGCTGCAGGATGCGGGCAGCAAGGTCGCCATGGTGGGCGACGGCATCAACGACTCCCCCGCCCTGGCGCGCGCCGACGTGGGCCTTGCGATCGGCACCGGCGCCGACATCGCCAAGGAGGGGGCAGATGTGGTGCTCATGCGCAGCGACCTCATGGACGTCGCCCGCGCCATCGAGCTTTCGCGCGCCACGATTCGCAACATCAAGCAGGACCTGTTCTGGGCGCTGTTCTACAACGGCATCGGCATTCCGCTCGCCGCAGGCGTGTTCTTTCCCCTCACCGGCTGGCAACTCTCGCCGATGTTTGGCGCGGCGGCGATGAGCCTGTCGAGCGTATGCGTCGTAAGCAACGCGTTGCGCCTAAAATCCTTTAAGCCAAAAGTGGCAAAATAGGCTCGCCATTAAATCCATTTAGAACGGTTTTTCCAGGTGCCCGAGATTGACCTGAAAGAGGAGCGATGCGTACTTTGGTACGCGAGCGACGGTTTGAAGGTCAAGGTCGGGTGCCTGGGAAAGCCGACATAACAGAGAGGAATACCCATGCGTTACACAATCAAGACTTCCGGCCTTATGTGCGGCCACTGCGACGCCACCGTCGAGACGGCGTTGCTCAACGTGGCCGGCGTGACCGACGCCGACGCCGATCACGAGACCCAGACCGTCCAGGTGGAGTGCGCCGACACCGTGACCGCCGAGCAGCTCGCCGCCGCCGTCGAGGGCGCGGGCGAAAAGTTCCACGCCCTGTCCGTGACCGCCGCATAGCGGACTGCACGTACCCATCCCGACCAGAAACGAGGACCCGCCATGATGGCAGACCATAAATCGGTGACCCGCATGCTCAAGACGACACGCGGTCAGATTGACGGCATCCTGCGGATGGTCGAGGAGGACCGTTACTGCGTCGACATTTCCACACAGCTCATGGCCACGCAGGCGCTCATCGCGCGCATCAACGCCGACGTGCTCAAGGCGCATATCGAGGGCTGCGTGACTTCGGCAATCGAATCGGGCGACGAAGACCTCAGAGCCGCCAAGCTCGCCGAGATCGAACGCGTCGTCGACAAGCTCTCCAAGTAATTGGGGGCATTGGGGACAGACTGCTTTGCACCATCTTGGTGCATCGGGGACAGATACGTTTGCACCACGTCGGTGTAGATTAACCTGTCCCCTTTGCACCAAAAGGGGTATAAAGGCGTGCAGCGTATCGAACGAAAGGCAATGTGCATGAATGACTTTATGAAAGGGCGCAACGGCGCCGATGAGCTCACCATCGTGCTGGGCCTGACCGGCATCGTCATTGCGATGATCGGATCGATGGCCCGTATCCAGTGGCTCAGCTGGATCGCCATCGCCGTGATCGTGCTCGGCGTGCTGCGCGGCCTGTCCAAAAACATCGACGCGCGCCGCAAGGAGAACGATGCCTTTGTCGCGGCGACCGCAAACGTCCCCGGATTGGGCAAGTTCGTCGCCAGCTTGGGCGGCGGCGCCTCAGCAGCCAACGCCTCGCGCGCAGCTGGAACGAGCAAGGAAGACTTTGAGCGTGCCAAGCGCACGGCCAAGAAGATGTGGAAGGGTCGCAAGACCACGGCATACCTCAAGTGCCCCAACTGCGGTCAGATGCTGTCCGTCCCCAAGGGCAAAGGCAAGATCCGCGTCACCTGTCCCAAGTGCCACGCCAAGATGGAAACGCGCTCCTAGACATCGCGCCGTGGGGCGATTTAATCAGTAGTGTTTGCCCCAAATCTGAAGCATTTATTCGTTAAAAAAGCCGAGGCCTTGTGTTGAAACCCCGGCTTTTTGTATATGGCGGCAGCATTCGACGAGCCGGCTGCCCCCGTCACATCAGCGCTTACGCTACGCCATCGCGGGCAAGCTCCTCGGCCAGCGACTCGGCCGGCATGGCCATAATCGCATCGAGCTCCGCGTCAACCTCGGAGATACGCTTCACCTTCAGCTTGCGCGCTAGGTTACCGCGGCACATCACGTGCATTGGCTCACGCAGAGCGCGCAAGTCATCGAGCGGGTTCTCGCGCGTCACCAGAATATCGGCAGCCTTGCCACACTCGATCGCACCGGTCTCGTCGCCTAGGCCCAGCAGCTCGGCATTGACCTGCGTGGCCGTATGCAGCGCAAACGCATTGCTCACGCCCACGTACTTTGCAAAGTAGGCCACCTCGCGCCACATGTCGTACTGCGTCACGAACGGGCAGCTCGAGTCCGTGCCCAGGCCCACCTTAACGCCAGCTTCCAGTGCGGCACGGGCGCTCTCGATGATGCCCGAGCACACGATGTCGCCGTTCTTCTTTTGCGTATCGGTCGAATGGGTCTTTTCCGGGTCGAGCAATACAAACGGCAGCGCCGGGCTGATCGTGCAGGTAACGCTGGGTGCACGCCCCACAAGCTGCGTGCCCGCGGCGCCGCGGTACAGTTCCAGGATCTCGGGCGTCAGCGGAGCGCCGTGCTCAATCGTGTCAACGCCGGCCTCAAGCGCGGCCTTAACGCCCTCGGTACTCTCGACATGGGCCATAACCGGAAGTCCCATATCGTGCGCCGCCTTGCACGCCGCCGCGGCAACCTCCACGGGCATACGCAGCACGCCCGGCTCGCCCACCTCGATCGCATCGAACACGCCGCCCGTTACGAACAGCTTAATGACGTCGGCACCGCGCGCATACAGGTCGCGCACCTGTTCGGCCGCCTCGGCGGGGGTATTGGCGACCTGCGCGAACAGCCCCGCGCCATGGCCACCCGGCACCGTGACGCCCGTTCCCGGCGCTACCAGACGCGGACCCTGATACTTGCCGGCATCGATGGCGTTGCGCACGGCCAAATCGGCAAACAGCGGGTCGCCCGCGCCGCGCACCGTGGTCACGCCGCTTGCCAGCTGCTGCTGGGCGCTTCCCTTAAGAATATGGCGCACGATGGCGCGCCCCACGGGATTATCGAGCTTCTTCATCAGCGCGCCCGCATCGCCCGCCGAAACCGGCTTGCCCGAGCCGCACAGATGCACATGCATATTGATCAGACCCGGCATGAGGTACGCGCCGGCCAGGTCGATGACCTCGGCACCTGCCGGAGCTTGGGCCACGGCGCTCGGTCCCATCCAAGTGATGGTGCCACGCTCGACGGCCACGGCCATATCGGGCTGCGGCGCCATATGCTCCGAACCATCCAAAACGGTCGCATTGATAAACAACGTGGAACGATCGGCAGACGCCATATCGAGCTCCTCCCTCACGATTAACTTGAACATTTGTCCATTATCACCTAATGCAGCGAACTAAAGTCAAACATATCGGTTAACGGAGGGAGGAGAGGTATAGAAAAGGTGGGGCCGAGCAACTCCGCAGGCCAGACGCCAGACAAATGTCTTGATCTGTAACAGTTAAACGACTTTCGGGCGCCTAAACGTTACAGATCAAGATTTTTCGACAGCAAACCAATCCTCCGTCTCGATCTGTAACAACTAGACCGATTTTCGAACGCCAAGTGTTACAGATTGAGACATTCTCCAACTCCGCTGCAAAACATCTCAATCTGTAACAGGTGGGAGCCAAAACAGCCGCTAGATGTTACAGATTGAGATAAAACCGTGGCACACTTCCGTTCGTCTCAATCTATAACAGCTGGACCGTTTCCAGTCCCCTAAACGTTACAGATTGAGATTTTCAGTCGCGCGCCCAACCTCTATCTCAATCTGTAACAGTTACGGGCACAAACAACCCCCAGATGCTACAGGTCGAGACAAACCACATCAGCGCCCATACCACTGGCGCCGCCACCCCTCAGCCAAATCAGCTTGCCGGGGAATACCCGCCAGCCTCATTTTCTCGACCAATTTCCCCGGGTCTTTGAGTTCGTTAAATGTAAACCGAAGCACCTTGTGCCCGAGCATTGTCAGATGGGATTCCCGCTGACGCTCTGCCGCGAACGGATCGACCGATTCTTGACCGTAGCCGCTCTGCAAGGTGTACTTTCCCTTTCCGTCCAGCTCGCCAATCACGCACGTCCCGTCCATGAGCCTCCAAAAATAATCGACGCGAAACGACCGGCTCGGATCAAGCGGGTCGTAAAACTCCACCTGCAACTCCGGAACTGGAAAGCCATATGCAATAAAGAACGCCCGAAACCGAGACTCGCCACCGTTTTCGGACAGTCCATCCGCGTGCGACGCAATCACCTGCGCCCTGCGATACCCTCGCCTGTCCTCGCAATCGGCCTGGAGCCGTTCGCAGAGGCCGTCGCGCGACATGCCCTTTGCCCTCAATGCAGAATCGGCGATCGCCAGACCATACGAAAACGGTGCGTGCAGCAGACAGTCCTCCACCGTGCGCCAAAACGGCGTCACCCGCACGCCGTCGACTTGTTCAAGCGCACCCGCCGCCTGCGGACGCAACAGCCGGCATCCTGCACTCAACGGCACCGAGCAACCAGTCTTAACAAGAAAACGCGGCCCGAGCACATCATTCGGCACCTCCAGACCCCACAAAAGCGCCGCGTCATAGCACCAAAACGCCCAATCGGGATGAAACTCTGCAAGCCCTTTGATGGTACGCAGTGCTCGCTCCGCCGGCGTCAGTACACCCCAATCGTGTTGAAAGCAGAACAAATACGGCTCGGGCTCCGCAATATCATCGGTTCCCACATGACGCCGCAGCCACATGAGCTCGGCATTGTCGTGTGTCACAAGCAGCGTGCCTTGGTCACCCGCCTCAGTGAGTCGAGCAAGCATTTTGTTGCGTGCCAAGGTGTTACGTATCGATTGCTTATGCTTGCGGACGGTATTAGACACTCCCATCACCACCAAATCTGACAAATGGACCATCACCGCCATTGCCACCGTCGCTCAACGTCTCAATCTGTAACAGGAAGAACGGTTTTTGGCTGCTGAATGTTACAGATTGAGATTTCGCAACGACGGGCGACCTTTTATCTCGATCCGTAACAGTTAGACCGATTTTTGGCCTCTTCCCGTTACAGATCGAGATCTTTCGGCAGGCACCAACCTTCCGTCTTGATCTGTAACAGTTAGAAGGCCAAACGGTCCCCTGTTGTTACAAATCGAGACATTCAGTCGAGTCTGCACTTGTTCATCTCGGTCTGTAACAACTACGGGTCCAAACGGCCTCTAGACGTTACTGATTGAGACAAAGTCGGGGAAGCAGGGGACATCAGGTCCATCCCCTACTCCCAAGTCTGCTTATATACGTTGAGTGACTTTACATAGCGGCCCCGAGCGCCCATGATGTCGCGGACCAGTCTCAGAAAGAAGCTGATGCACGAGGTGTCGAAACCATCCTCCAGGTCCTCCGGATGCACGGCGCCCGGCCCGTCGACCGCCGTGTCGCACAGGCGTGCGATGTCATAAAGATAGAGCTGTCCCGCCGTCAGCCAGACATCGTCGACACGTGCGAGGCGCACCGCGATGGCACCCTCACGCCAGCGCTCCTTTTGTACGATATGCGGGTCGTAGACATCAAACCGACGGTCGGTACGCGTGTCGCGCAGCACGACCATACCGGTTGCAGGATCCTTATCCAAGATGCCAAAACGCGAAAAATACTGCGTATCGCGCACTTGTCCGAGCCGCCCGAGTGACGCGGGTGTAAGCGAAGCCGGCGGCTCGTCGACATACAGCTCGAACAACGTTTTGCCATGGTAATAGGGGCGCTCAAAGAGCAACCATTCGGTAAACGCCATGTTATATGCCATGATTTCGTCTTGCGAAGGCTCGGCGCAATAACTGAGTTTCGGATCGACAATGATCTCGAACTGCTCGCGTGCCGGCTCCAAAAACTGAAACTTTCGCAGCATCCAAAACTGAGCCATGTCGGCGATATCGTTACCGACGGCTTCGGCCAGATGCTCTCGGTCTAAAACGTGGTCAGTCATGGCATCCTCCTCAAACTGATGAACCTCAATTTGAGCTTACGAGGAGGGTAAGCCGGCACGACCAACGCAGGCAAAATGGTCCTCCGGTCGCAAACCAACTGCCGACCAAACACTTGACGGAATGCTCAGCCGAATATGTGTACTGAAACAAAGACGCAGGTAGACATAACCATCCGACTCGTTCCTTTGAGCCAGACGCCTGCAGCCATCACAGAAACAGCAGTGCACCACAGTCCAAGAAGTCGACTAATGGGCACCCACACGTCGACAAACGAGCAAATCGCTCGCAAACCCGCAAGGAGCGTCCCCAACGGCCGGCCCAAAAGGAACGTCCCCAAGTGCCGGCACTTGGGGACACTTCTATTGTGCCGGCCGTTGGGGACAGCCCTTATTGGTTCAGTTGTTCAGTTGCGGACAGCCACCTTACAGCGCCAGCGCTCCGGCGACCTCAGCGGCGCAGGCCAGGGCGTCGGCCATGGCGCTCACCACGAGTGAGCTGCCGTTGCGGGCATCGCCGGCAACATACACCGGCGCGGCATCCGCAGCAACACCGTCGACACGGGCCGCAAGGTGCGAACCCTCGGAGGCCATCACGGGCAACGGACGGCCCGCCGTGGCAAAAGGCACGCCGACGGCATCGAACACGCTGTGCTCCGGACCCGTAAAGCCACAGGCGATGAGCACCAGTTGCGCCGGCACCTCGTGCTCGGAGCCCGCGATGCGCTGCGGTTTGCCGGCCGACCAGTCCAGATCGACTACGCGCAGACCCGCGGCCGCGCCCTTCTTGTCCAGCAACACTTCGAGCGTGTCCACGCCCCAAGCACGCATCTCGCCGCCCATGGCAGCGATAGCCTCCTGCTGACCGTAGTCGGTCTTCTTAACGTTGGGCCACTGCGGCCAGGGGTTGCTCGCCGTACGTTTATCGGGCGCCGCCGGCAAGAACTCAAACTGGCGCACGCTGCGCGCACCCTGGCGCACCGCGGTACCCACGCAGTCGTTTCCAGTATCGCCACCGCCAATGACCACGACATCCAAACCGCGCGCATCAATCGCCGGCTCACTGCCGTCGAGCACCGAGACGGTCGAAGCCGTCAGGTAATCCACGGCGTACACCACACCGGGCGCATCAATGTTCGCAGCAGAAAGCCCACGCGGGGCACGGGCGCCGGCAGCCACCACAACGGCGTCGAAGCCGTCGAGCTTGGCAGCCACCGCAGGATCGCTCACGTCGGCATTCAGCTCAAACACAATGCCCAGCTCGCGCATAAGTGCCACGCGACGCTCGACCACAGACTTCTCGAGCTTCATGTTGGGAATGCCGTACATGAGCAGGCCGCCCGGGCGGTCGTCACGCTCAAACACCGTCACGCGGGCGCCGCGACGCGCGAGCTCCCACGCAGCCACCAGGCCAGCAGGACCGGAGCCGACCACGGCAACCATGGGCGCGCCCTCCCCCGCCGGCTCAAAGCGACGCGGACCGCCATTTGCCCACTCATGGTCGCTGATCGCGCGCTCGTTGTCATGGATCGTCGTGGGCTGGCCATCGACCGAACCCAGGTTGCACGCTGCCTCGCACAGTGCCGGGCAAACGCGGCTCGTGAACTCGGGCATGGGCGAGGTGAGCGACAGGCGCTCGGCCGCCTCATCCCAGCGGCCGCGGTACACCAGCTCATTCCACTCGGGAATCAGGTTGTGCAGCGGGCAGCCGCTCGGGCGTGCCTTGCCAAAGCTCGCGCCCATCTGGCAAAACGCCACGCCGCACATCATGCAGCGGCTCGCCTGGGCGCGACGTACGTCGTCATCGAGTTCCACGTATAGCGAATCAAAATCATGGCTGCGCTCCTCAACGGGGCGAAGCTCGTGGGTCACGCGATCGATATCAAGAAAAGCACCGGGCTTGCCCATGGCACTTACGCCTCCTTCTTGGTCGAAGCAACAGAGCCGGCAGCCACGGACGCAGCGCCCGCAGCACCGCCCGCGACATCGAAGCGAGCGACATCCGCGGCGCTCGCGCGACCGGTCACAATGTCAAACGCCAGCTCCTCAGCCTGCGCATGCGTCTTGCCCACGGGCTCGGCCGCAGCGACAATCGCCAGCACGCGTTCGTACTCAGTCGGAATGACCTTCACAAAGTGCTTGCTCATCGTCTCAAAGCTGTAGAGCAGCTTAATGCCGCGCGGGCTCTGCGTCGCGTCCACGTGCTCTTGGATGAGCGCACGAATCTGCGCCAGCTCGTCGGCCGTCGGGGCCTTGAGCTCCACGCTCTCATGGTTCACGCGGGCGTCGAGCGTGCCGTATTGGTCAAAGACATAGGCCGCGCCGCCCGTCATACCGGCGGCAAAGTTCTGCCCGACCTCGCCCAGGATGAGCGCCAGACCGCCCGTCATGTACTCGCAGCCATGATTGCCGCAGCCCTCGACCACCACGGTGGCACCGGAGTTACGCACGGCAAAACGCTGGCCGGCAAGACCGTTAATGAAGCCGCGGCCGCTCGTAGCACCAAAGAACGCAACGTTGCCCACGATGATGTTCTCGTCGAACTTGTAGGTCGCATGCGGATTGGGGCGCACCGACACCTCGCCGCCCGAAAGGCCCTTGCCAAAGTAATCGTTGGCGTCGCCGCACACGTTGAGCGTAATGCCGCGCGGCAGGAAGGCACCAAAGCTCTGACCGGCCGAACCATCGCAATCGACGGTGATGGAGCCGGCGGGCAGGCCCTCGGGATGCGCCTTGGTCACCGCGTTGCCCAAGATGGTGCCCACGCAGCGGTTGACGTTGGCGATATCGGCGCGGAAGCGAATCGGACGCAGGTGTGCACGGGCATCGGCCGTATAGGGCACAAACAACGTGGAGTCGAGCGTCTTGTCGAGCTCGCTGTCCGCGGCCATCTGCGGCAGGAAGTGGCGACCGTCGGCACCCGGGATATGGGCACCGAACTCGCAGGTCGCGCTCGCCAGCACGGGCGACAGATCGAGCAGGTTTGCCTTGCGGTTGCCCGGGACCTCGATCTGACGCAAGCACTCGGGATGGCCGACCATCTCGTCGATGGTGCGGAAGCCCAGGCTCGCCATGATCTCGCGCAGCTGCTCGGCCACAAAGAGCATAAAGTGCTCAACGTGCTCGGGCTTACCGCGGAAGCCGTGACGCAGGCGGCAGTTTTGCGTCGCGATGCCGGCCGGACAGGTATCCTGCTGGCAGTCACGCTGCATGAGGCAGCCCATGGAGATGAGCGGCATGGTAGCAAAGCCAAACTCCTCGGCGCCCAACAGGCAAGCGACAGCAACATCGGTGCCGTCCATGAGCTTGCCATCGGCCTCGAGCACCACGCGCGAGCGCAGGCCGTTTTGCAGCAGCGTCTGCTGGGCCTCGGCAAGGCCAAGCTCCAGCGGCAGGCCCGCATGCCAGATAGAGTCGCGCGCAGCGGCGCCCGAGCCGCCATTGTGACCGCTGATCAAGATCTTGTCGGCCGCGCCCTTGGCCACACCGGTGGCGATGGTGCCGACGCCGGCCTCGCTGACCAGCTTGACCGACACGCGCGCGCCGGGGTTGGCGTTCTTAAGATCGAAGATAAGCTCCGCCAGGTCCTCGATGGAGTAGATGTCGTGGTGCGGCGGAGGCGAGATCAGGCCGATGCCGGGCGTGGACTGACGGACCTCGGCAATCCAGGGGTAGACCTTCTTGCCGGGCAGGTGTCCGCCCTCGCCGGGTTTGGCGCCCTGGGCCATCTTGATCTGAATCTCAAAGGCGCTGCACAGGTAGCGGCTCGTCACGCCAAAGCGCGCGCTTGCCACCTGCTTGATGGCGGAATTCTTGGAGTCGCCGTTAGCCAGCGGGGTCTCGCGACGCGGATCCTCGCCGCCCTCGCCGGAGTTGGAACGGCCGTGCAGGCGGTTCATGGCGATGGCCATGCACTCGTGTGCCTCTTTGCTAATGGAGCCATACGACATGGCGCCGGTGTTAAAGCGGCGGACGATGTTGAGCGCGGGCTCGACCTCGTCGAGTGCCACCGGCGTGCGGCCGCTGGCATCAAAGTCCAGCAGGTCGCGCAGGCGCACGGCACGGCCGGTGCGGTGCAGGCGGGCGCTGTACTCCTTAAAGGTGTCGTAGCTGTCCTCGCGGCAGGCAGTCTGCAGCAGGTAGACGGTCTGAGGGTCAATCAGGTGATCCTCGCCGCCGAGCGGGCGCCACTTGGTCAGACCCAACGTGGGCAGCTGATCGGGAGCCGGGCTCTTAAGGATAGCGAGCGCGGCGTCGTAGCGCTCGTTTTGCTCGCGCTCGACGTCCTCGACACCCATACCTCCCACACGGCTCACCGTGCCGGCGAAGTACGCGTTGACGAACTCCGGCGTAAAGCCCACGGCCTCGAAGATCTGCGCCGAATGGTAGCTCTGCACCGTGGAGATGCCCATCTTGGACATGATGGAGACGATGCCGGTGGTCGCAGCCTTGTTGTAGTTAGCGATGCCCTGCTCGGCCGTCACATCCAGGTCGCCGCGTGCCGCCAGATCGCGGATGCACGCATGCGCGTTATACGGATAGATGCCGCTCGCGGAGTAGCCCACCAGCGCCGCAAAGTCGTGCGGGGACACGGCGTCGCCGCACTCCACCACGATGTCGGCAAAGGTACGCACGCCGGCGCGGATCAGGTGGTTGTGCACGCAGCCCACGGCGAGCAGCGACGGCACGGGCACCTCGCCCGCAGCGGCACGATCGCTCAACACCACGATGTTCACGCCGTCGCGGACCGCGGCCTCAACGTCCTCTGCAAGCTGCTTGAGCGCAGCCTGCAGCGCGCCCTCGCCGGCATCGCGGCGGTACACGGCACGGAAACGGCAGGTCTTAAAGCCCACGCGGTCGATGGCGCAGATACGCTCGAACTCCTCCTCGCTCAGCAGCGGACGCTCCAAGCGAACCAGCTGGCAGGCCGTACGGGAGTCCTCGAGCAGGTTGCCGTGGTTGCCCAGGTAGAGCGTGGTCGAGGTGACCATATGCTCGCGCAGGGCGTCGATGGGCGGGTTCGTGACCTGGGCGAACAGCTGATAGAAATAGTCGTAGAAAGAGCGCGTCTTCTTGGACAGGCAGGCCAGCGGCGCATCGATGCCCATCGAGGCGAGCGGCGCCTTGCCCTGCTGGGCCATGGGACGCACGACCTCGTCAACATCATCCCAGTGATACCCGAGCTTAGCCATGCGCACGGCGGCGGGCACCTCGGCGTCCTCGGCGGGCGTTGCCGCGGCAGGCCTATCGAGCGCGTCGACGGTTAGCGTCTCCTCGGCAATCCAATCACGGTAGGGCTTTTCCTTGGCGTAACGGGCGCGCAGTTCGTCGTTGTAGATGACGCGGCCGCGGGCAAAGTCGACCTCGAGCATCTGGCCCGGCCCCAGACAGCCGCTCGTCAGGATGTTCTCGGGGCTCACCTCGATGGTGCCTACCTCGCTTGCCAGCATAAAGCGACCGTCGCGCGTCACATAGTAGCGGGCAGGACGCAGGCCGCTACGGTCGAGGGCGGCGCCCAGCGTGCGACCGTCGGTAAAGGCGATGGCCGCCGGGCCATCCCACGGCTCCATGAGCATGGACTGGTAAGCGTCGTAGGCGCGGCGCTCCTCACTCAGGCTTTCGTTGTGGTCCCACGGCTCGGGCAGCAACATGGACGCGGCGCGCGTGAGCGGGCGACCGTTCATGACCAAAAACTCAAGCACGTTGTCCAGAATCGCGGAATCGGAGCCCTCGCGGTTGATGATGGGCATCACGCGCTCAAGATCGTGCTGCAGCACGGGGCTGTACAGGTTGGGCTCGCGGGCGCGGATCCAGTTGACGTTGCCCTTGAGGGTGTTGATCTCGCCGTTGTGGATGATAAAGCGGTTGGGGTGTGCGCGCTCCCAGCTGGGCGTAGTGTTGGTGGAGTAGCGCGAGTGGACGAGCGCCACGGCCGTCTTGACGGCGGCGTCGTTGAGATCGATGAAGAAGCGGCGCATCTGCGTGGCGACCAGCATGCCCTTGTACACGATGGTGCGCGAGCTCATGGAGCACACATAGAAGATCTTGTCGCGCAGGGCAAACTCGGTGTCGGCCTTCTTTTCGATGGTGCGGCGGCACACGTACAGGCGACGCTCGAAGGCATCGCCGGCGGGCGTGTCGTCCGGACGGCCCAGGAAGGCCTGCAGGATAGTGGGCATGCAGGCGCGGGCCGTCTCGCCCAGGTCGTGCGGGTCGACCGGCACCTCGCGCCAAAAGAGCAGCGGCACGCCGGCCTCGGCGCAACCCTCCTCAAACACGCGGCGGGCATCCTCTACGCCCTTGTCGTCCTGTGGGAAGAACAGCATGGCCACGCCATAGTCGCCCTCTGCCGGCAGAATCTGGCCGCACTTTTGAGCCTCTTTACGGAAAAAGTGATGCGGAACCTGGAATAGGATGCCAGCGCCGTCGCCAGTGTTCTTCTCGAGTCCTGTGCCGCCGCGGTGCTCCAAGTTGACCAGAATGGACAGCGCATCGTCCAGAATCTGGTGATGGCGCTCACCGTTGATATCGGCAAGCGCGCCGATGCCACATGCATCGTGATCGAATTCGGGGCGATAAAGGCCCTGCTGCTGAGCGGAATCTGCCTGCATCGCGATCCTCCCCTAGATATTTAGACAGTCAGTTGACTAGGCATACTAAGAGCATAGCCAGCCCGTTGTGTTTCCCGCCCGTTTCGAAACAATCGCGTAACGCGCGCCCTATGAGTGGACACCGCCGACCTCAAGGGCGACAACAAGGGCCCCAGGTTCGGCCTGTGAGCTCGCCGCTTCAAACATCTCAATCTGTAACAGGAAGACCCAATTTCGACGCCTAACTGTTACAGATTGAGATGTTTTCGAGAGACGGCTCCGAATGTCTCAATCTGTAACACGAAGGGCCGGTTTTGGCGGTCAGCTGTTACAGATCGAGATTTTCCATAGAACCATTTCTTCCTGTCTTGATCTGTAACAGCTAGGTCCAATTTCCATCCCTAGTTGTTACAGATCAAGACATTTCGGCAGCCCCCTTCCTCATCCTATTCAAATACAGCTATTTTGTTAGTCTTGGTTAACTGTTTGGCCTAAAACGGGTATCCTTTGCGGAGTCAAACAAACGGCACGCAGGAGCGCACCATGCTCAACCATCTCAAACATCACTTTGGCTCCCGACGCACCGGTGGCCACGGCGGACTCGACATCGCACGGCATATCGGCCCCGGACTGCTCGTGACCGTCGGCTTTATCGACCCGGGCAATTGGGCCTCCAATATGGCCGCCGGCTCGCAGTTTGGCTACGCGCTGCTGTGGATCGTCACGCTGTCCACGATCATGCTCATCGTGCTGCAGCACAACGCGGCGCACTTGGGCATCGCCACGGGCATGTGTCTCGCCGAGGCCACGACGCGCCACCTGCCCCGCCTCGTCGGGCGCGCGATACTCGGCAGCGCGTATCTAGCCACGGTCGCCACCGCCATGGCCGAAGTCCTGGGCGGTGCAATCGCGCTTCAAATGCTCTTTGGCCTGCCCGTACGCGCCGGCTGCATCATCGTCGCGGCGGCATCGATTGCCATGCTCATGACAAGCTCCTACAAACGCGCCGAGCGATGGATCATCGCCTTCGTGGGCGTGGTAGGACTTTCGTTTTTGGCCGAGCTTGCACTAGTCAACGTCGACTGGCCGCAAGCCGCCACAAGCTGGATCACACCCCGTATGCCCACCGGCTCGGCCGCGATTATCGTAAGTGTCCTAGGCGCGGTCGTTATGCCCCACAACCTCTTCCTGCACTCCGAGGTCATCCAATCCATGCACTTCGAAGGCCAAGGCGAGCAGGTTATCGAAGAACGTCTGCGCTACGAGCTCTTCGACACGCTCTTTTCGATGGGTGTGGGCTGGGCAATCAACTCGGCCATGGTCATCCTGGCCGCAACGACCTTCTTTGCGCACGGCATTGTCGTAGACGACCTCGCCGTCGCAGCGGCCACACTCTCCCCCATTCTGGGCCCGGCAAGCTCGACCATCTTTGCGGTAGCGCTGCTGTTCGCGGGCATATCGAGTAGTGTGACGGCGGGCATGGCGGCGGGCACCATCACCGCGGGCATGTTCGATGAGGAATACGACATCCACGACCGACATTCCTCGATCGGGGTGGCGGCCTGTTTCGCCGGCGCAGTGGCGGCGTGCCTTGTCGTCCCAAATCCTTTTGAGGGTCTCATTTGGAGTCAGGCGCTGCTGTCGCTTCAGCTGCCGATTACGGTCTTTGTGCTCATACGGCTCACCAGTTCGCCCCGCGTCATGGGCAAATACGCCAACTCGCGCCCGCTCAACGCGCTGCTCGTAGGGATCGGCGTCATCGTGACGATTCTCGATGTCGTGTTGTTGACAGGGATGTAATGGGGCGGGGCACCTACCCAGGCAAACGTCTCGATCTGTAACATCTAGACCCGCTTTTGATGTCTAGATGTTACAAATCGAGATCATTCCGAGGGACAGCTCCGTTTGTCTCAATCTGTAACACGTAGACCCCGTTTTCACTGCTAGATGTTACAGATCGAGACATTTCTTCAGCTCCAACCTTTTGTCTCAATCTGTAACAGATAGACCCGTTTTGAGCCGTTAGATGTTACAGATTGAGACAAAAGGTCGACCGGACTCACGACAGACAGGATCGGCTAACAGCAGCCGCAATCCCTTGGGGACGGAGGAAAAGGGCCCCCGGCCGAGAAATCGACCGGGGGCCCTTGGACAGAGCTATGTTCGGCTTTCGCCGTGTGTCTGCGAGTTACTCCTCGACGAGCTCAAACTGATCGGGACCGACGCCGCACACCGGGCACACGTAATCCTCGGGCAGCTCGGGCGTGTCGACCTCAACCTCATAACCGCAAACGGTGCACACGAACTTGTACGTTTTCTTTTCCTCAGCCATGATGTTCTCCTCTCGAACGTGACTGCTGGTGTACTTGCTTATTAGTATATATTCTCAATAATATTATGCAAGTACTTTTGCAGCATTTCTACCCTTGGTACGAAGACGCCTTGGGCGGCGTCTTGCCCTTCAGCACCTTGTGGTAGTAGTCATAGGTCAACGGAGTCTCACCGCTCAGACGCTCGGCATCCTCGACCTCGCCGATAAACAGTAGATGCGTGCCAACATCTACAGTGTCAATCAAACGGCAGCTAAACAAGGCCGCCGCATGCTCGGGAACATAGGGCATGCCCAGAGCGGTCTCACGGGTCTCGTACTTGGCAAACTTGTCATAATCGCTGCTGGTGCGGAAGCCAAAGTTGCCGATATAGAGCATATCGGCCGTCTGATCAATCACGGTCAGCGCAAAGGCCTTGGCAGACGAGATAACACCAGACGTGACATTTTCCTTGTTCACGGCAACCGAGATGCGCGGCGGCGCGGACGTCACCTGCACCGCGGTGTTGATGACGCAACCGGCACGCAGTCCGTCGGCCGCAGCACTCACCACATACAGGCCGCTCGGCATCGTAAAGAACGCAGTTTTGTCCATAACGACCACTCCCCTAACCCGGGATTGAACCTCATGGGTGTATGTACCCATAAAAAAGGCGGCGCCTATAATGGACACCGCCTATGAGACATATGTGTCATAACCGTGAGGAACATGAGACGCCCGCAGTTGCGGTGAAATAGGGACTGAATAGCCCCTCAAACAGGCAAAACAGTCCGTATTCCACCGCAACTTATACAGAGCGCCTAGCGGTTGCGCTCCTTGAGGGCGCGGTCAATCTCGCGCTGAACGTCGCGCTTGGCCATGTCTTCGCGCTTGTCGTAGAGCTTTTTGCCGCGGCCCAGACCCAACAGCAACTTTACGCGGCCATCGGTATTAAAGTAGAGCTCCAAAGGCACCAGGGCATAGCCGCGGTTGCGCAGTTTGCCGTCAAGAAAATCAATCTCCTTGCGATGCAGCAGCAGACGGCGACGGCGATCGGGGTCACGGTTCCACACGCCACCGTGGCTGTAAGGGTGAATGTGCAGGCCCACCAGCCAGCACTCGCCGCCACGAATCAGCGCAAAGGTGTCGGTGATCTGACAGGCGCGCTCGCGAATCGACTTGACCTCGGTACCGCTCAGTTCAATGCCGCATTCGAACGTCTCGTCGATAAAGTACTCGTGATGCGCCGAGCGATTCTTGGAAATGAGCTTGCGTTCGCGCTTACTGGGCATCGCCGGCCTCCTTGACGCCGTCAGCTCCCTTGTCGGCGCCTGCGCGCTTTGCCTTGCGCTCGGCGTTGAGCTCGGCATCGCTCTCGCGCACCAGCTTAATGATCGCCGCGCATGCCTCCTCGCCCACCAGGTCGCGGGCGCGGACCGTCAGGCGCGTAGCCTCCTGCTTGTCGCCGTCGCTCGCAGCGTCGGTCGCACACATGATCAGGCAGATGGCAATCTCGGCCGAAGGCGAGGTCGGCACGCCCTGCAACGCCAACTCACCCATCACGTGCTCGTCGCTCTCCTCGGCGGCATCGGGATAGGCAGTATGGATCTTGTTGAGCAGGCGCGTCGTATGCGCATCACCAGGGGCCAAGCGCAGCGCCAGACGCGCGCAGCCCACGGCCGCCGAGACGTTCTCGGTCTCGGGCTCAAGGAAATACTGGCCCAAGTTGGCGTAGGCGCGGGCGGCACACTTGCCGTCGCTCGCACGCTCTAGCACCGAAAACGAAAGCGATGCCCACTCCTGCTTGTCCTCGAGCGCACGGAACAGCTCGGCCAGATCCAGGCGGTAGTTGCAGTTCATGGGGTCCCAGCGCACGGCCTGCATCAAGGCGTTGCGAGCACTCACATAATCCTGCTGGCGAATGTAGGCATACGCCATGTCGGAATACAGGCGATCAAAGGGCACCTCGACCTGCACCAGCTCGCGCGGATCCTTTTCCACGCGGCGGTAGGCCAGACGCTCAAACTTGCTATCGAAGCTAAAGTATTGGCGCTTCTCCTCCGTCTTGCACTCAGCGTCGATATACTCCTCGGCGAGCTCCACCAGACGCTCCAACAGCGGCGTCGCCGTGGCCAGGTCGCCCTGCGCCAGATAGTTCTCGGCATACGTGATGTCTTGCAAGCTGATGGGCAGATCCATGGCTACTCCTCGATCTGAGCGAAACACGGCAGACGCCGCATATACGGTCAATACACAAAACCCGGGTCTCTTGCGAGGCCCGGGCGTTCATTTTGTGGTAGCCCGTACCAGATTCGAACTGGTGATCTCCGCCTTGAGAGGGCGGCGTCCTAAACCGCTAGACGAACGGGCCATATGTAGCAAATGCAATGGCTGGGATGGAGGGAGTCGAACCCCCATTGACGGAACCAGAATCCGCTGTCCTGCCATTAGACGACATCCCAATGACTGCATCGCTGCGCTCGGCTGTGCCTTTGCGCAAGAAAGAAATATACGGGAAGTTCTACGGTGACGCAAGCCCCATTTTTAACTTTTTTGAAAATCGGCCAATTTGCTCCAACCCATGAAGGACCTGTGAAGCCAGACCGCATGCAAGGGGCAAAATGCCGTAAGCGCACCGTAATTACCGTTGGCAGATTGCTGCATTCTGGTCGCCGTCAATAGTGACACAATCAGGATGCCAATTATCGCGCGGACATCGAGGCGACATGGATGATGAGCTTGATTACCTATGGGAGACCCTGGGCCTCGAGATATCCGCCAGACCTTGGCCCGACCGGGACAAAATCCACCCCACGCTCCGTCCCGCCATCACGGTGATGCAAGCGGAATACCGTCACGCCTCGTTTTTAATTATGCGGACGTCATGGCACGCGGCGCTCCCCGACCTCAAGCGCATCCAGGCGAGCCTCGTCAAGTTATCCGGCATGCCGACCGTCATATCCGAGACGCATCTGGGGCGACGACAGCGCGAACGCCTGCAGCAACAGCGGATTCCGTTCATCTGCCCCGGCATTCAGGCATATCTGCCCTTTATGGACGAAGAGTACTGGAGCGGCAAGCCCAACAAGCAAGTAAAGATCTACGACCCGCATAAGTGGGCACAGTTCGAGGACTGACCGGAGCGAACCCGCCGACGGAAAGCGCATCCCGGAATCTGCACTCAGAACGGGATGCACTTTCCGCAGTTGCTACAGCAGCGCCTCGGCCCAGGCCGCTTCCCTAAAGCCAGGAATCGCAAAATCATCGCCCACCAGCAGTGGGCGCTTAACCAGCATACCGTCGGTCGCCAGCAGCTCATAGCATTCCTGATCCGTCATCCCCGCGTCCAGGCGCGCCTTCAGGCCAAGCTCTCGATACTTCATGCCCGACGAATTAAAGAAGCGTCGCACCGGCAGCCCCGAATGAGCAATCCAGGTCGCAAGTTCCTCAGCCGAAGGATTATCTGTAACAATATCGCGATCGACGTACTCAACCCCATGCTCGTCCAACCAGGCCTTGGCCTTTTTACACGTCGAGCATTTGGGATATTCAACAAACAGTACGGTCATGAGAATCCTCCAAATATAGATCGGCCAGTGCGAGCACGCGACAAACGTGGTGCATTCGCGCAATAGGGCAATTGTAGTCCATGCGCCACACGCTAAACGAACCGCACCCCAAAGCCTCGCTTAACAAACGGCAGCAACTCCATCGCCTCGGGCGCTATATGGCCTACAACGTTCATGCGCTCGTCACCGGGAAGATCGACCCGCGCAATCTCAAGCTCGCCTTCGTAGCGCCCATAGCCGCTATTGCTCACAGCGATCGACCCCGTCTTTCGCGGCAGACCTGCACCGGCATCCGTCGGCACGGAATCTGGCTTAAGCGACGTACGCGACTCCTGAGACCTAAAAATAAGGGCGCTCGAGTCAGGCCGATCGTGATGGACTTGACCCAACAAATAGGAGTATCCGGGGTCGAGCTGGCACGGCATGTCAACATACCCCGCGGAAATCTGGGCAAACTGCGCCCAACCCGCTTCGGAAAGATCGGGGTCGCCGACCAAAACAATGTCGCAATCGGCGCCATGTGCGAGCTCAAGCATGTTGAGGGCAACCTTTGACGCGCGACCGCGTTGCGCCTCAACCGTCGGCAATCCCTCGAATACCGGCCCACGAACGTTGGCATCGCCCGGCACAAAAGCCATGATTTCAAAGCCGAGCGCCGCAAGACGAAGATTCGTCCGAGCAACATCTTCAAGAGCTAAACCGGTATAAGGCTTGGGGTAAAAATTGTGGCAGGCGGCGAAACGAGTCACGTCGGCGCCGGCTTCTCGCCACGATGCGATTTCATCAGGACTCACCGTCGATGCATTGACCACAATGCGAAATACACCGGACAGCTCCGCGACCCGCTGGGCACTAAAGCCGTAATCCAGGCGCAGGTATTCCAGTCCCAGATCGCGCAAATCCTCCATGCGTTCAAGGCCCAGCAAATCGCACGTGCGCGGCCCCACATCGGCAATGAGCGCAATACCGCGAGCGGAAAGCAGCGACAGCACCTGGCGAACCTTATCGGCATATGCCGCTCCCCCATCCTCGGGAATATGCAGCGAGGTAAACGCATAGCGCGCACCCGCCGCGGCACCATGTTCAATCGTCCGCTCGATATCCTGCAGGGGACTGGAAAGATAGACAGAAATACCCGTTCTCACGCTTCGATTCTCCTTTAAAAAAGGCCGGCGGAGCAGTTAGCCCCGCCGGCACAACCATAGCATCAAGAGATCTGCGGCACGTCATGACGCTCGAATGACATAGCGCGCAGCATCAGGCTACTCGCCAAAGAACTCGTTGATCTTCTGCTCGTCGACGCCAAAGAACCACGTCAGGACAAAGCCGGCGGCATAGGCAAGCAGCATAGCGGCAACGTAGCCGAGCTGCTGGCCGGGAACGACGATCAGCAGGCCAAACAGACCGGAAACGCCCTGAGAAACCGTGCCGATGTGAAGCAGCGCCGCGAGCGCGCCGCCAAATCCGGCACCCAGGCAGGCCGTCACAAACGGGCGGACAAGCGGCAGCGTAACGGCATACATCAGAGGCTCGCCCACGCCCAGGATACCAACGGGGATGGACTCGGCGACGTACTTCTTGAGCTTGGCGTTCTTGGTCTTAAAGTACAGCGCCAGACCGGCACCGACCTGACCGCCGCCAGCCATCATAAGGATGGGCAGCAGGTAGTTGATGCCCTTGGTAGCGCCGTCGGGATCGTTGAGCATAGCGTGGATCGGCGTAAGTGCCTGATGCAGGCCAACGGACACCAGCGGCAAGAAGCCTGCCGACAGGATATAGCCGCCCAGAACGCCCAGCTTCTCAAAGATAAAGGTGAGGACGCTAAAGATCGCGGTCGTCAGCCAAGCGCCAACCGGCTGGATGACAAGCATCAAAGCAAAGGCGCCGATGATGAGCACCAGCAGCGGGGACAGGAACGTATCGAGCGCGTTGGGCATGACCTTGCGAATCTGACGCTCCATCCAGGCGAAAAATGCGCCTGCGATGAGAGCTGCGATCATGCCGCCCGCGGCGGGATTGTACTGTGCATTGGTGAGCGGCAGCAGAATAGCGGTGCTGGGATCGGCGGCGCCAGGCGCGAGCAGAGGCATAGCACTGTTAGCGATGCACATCATGCCGGCAATACCGCCCAACGCAGCGGAGCCACCAAACTCGCGCGCCGCGTTATAGCCCACCAAAATGGGCAGATAGGCAAAGAGGGCCCAGCCCATGGAGCGAATGCCCTGATACCACCACTCACCTGCAAGCGCACCGGCCGTCGAGACATTAATGACGTTGCAGATACCGTTGATAAGGCCAGCCGCAATAATGCCGGGAAGCAGGGCAACAAAGACATTGGAAATCTTCTTGAGGAAGGCCTGAACCGGCTTGGACTCGTACTTGGCCTTCTGCGCGGCCTTGTTTGTGGCCGCAGCGTCAACCACGCTCTCGTCGGCAACGCCTTTCGCAAGGCCGGTGAGCTTGGAGAATTCCTCGAGCACCTTATTCACCTTGCCCGGACCCAGCACGATCTGCATCGTGTCGTCCTCGACCAGGCCCATTACGCCATCGAGTGCCTTAATACCCTCCGTGTCGACGTTGCCCGTATCTTTGACGGTCACGCGCAGGCGCGTCATGCACGCCGCGTTTGCCAGCACGTTGTCTTTACCGCCCAAAAGGTCCAGCAGCTTTTGAGCCAGCTCTTTGTTCGTCATAACTCCTCCTTGTATTGGGTATCTCTTCTTGATGTCATATCTGCTCACGCCGTGCACCTATTGGGCATCGGCATTGCTCTTCTCATGGCCACTCACCGCAGCACGGACATGGCCGCGCGCCCGCTCAAGAGCCACCGCAGCCTGCTCGGCATCGCAGCCCAGCAGCACCGAGACAATAGCGGTTTTAACGTGGCCGCCGGCATCTGCAAGTGCCCGAACAGCGCGCTCGCGTGTGCAGCCGGTCGCTTCCATCACGATGTTCTGGCCGCGCACCACCAGCTTCTCGTTCGTCTGCTGCACATCGACCATCAAGTTTTGGTACACCTTGCCAATCTTGACCATGGCACCGGTCGAAATCATATTGAGAATGAGCTTTTGGACCGTTCCCGCCTTGAGCCTCGTTGAGCCGGTAAGCACCTCGGGGCCGGGCACGGGCTCTATGGCAAGGTCTGCGCTCTCCCCGATCTTCGACCCCTGGTTGCAGGCGATAGCAATGGTCCTGCACCCGGTTGCCTTGGCGTACGCGAGGCCGCCCACCACATAGGGGGTACGACCGCTCGCCGCCAAACCAACGACGAGATCCTTGGAGGAGAGCCCATGTTCCCGCAGGTCACTCGCGCCAAGTTCCTCGCTATCCTCGGCACCTTCGACAGCCTTGATAAACGCCCTCTCGCCTCCGGCAATGAGTCCGACAATCAGATCGGGCGATACGCCAAACGTGGGTGGGCACTCCGACGCGTCGAGCACGCCCAAACGACCGCTCGTGCCCGCGCCCATATAAAAGACGCGTCCGCCGCGCTCGAGCGCCTCGGCAGCCCAGTCGATTGCCGTGGCAACCTGGGGCAACACTTTCGTGACCGATTGGACGGCGCGAAGATCCTCATCGTTCATCGTCGTGACGATTTGCAGCGATGTCATCGTGTCGAGGTCCATTGACTTTTGATTTCGCTGTTCTGTCGTGAATTTTGTTAAATCGAGCATTTTGTTCACCTCATCTTTCCTGTTTCTCGATGTAGTTTTGCTTGATGACATGCGTCGCCCGTTCGTAATCACTCGCAACGTAAGCAGCGTAGAGGGCATCGACAACCATAAGCTGAGCCATACGCGAGGCCATGGCACCGCTGCGGACCAAGGGCTCGCTTGCAGCAACGCCGAGCACGGCATCGGCCATGGTGGCAAGCTTGGACGATCCATCTACTTTGGTCACGGCCACAACGGGACAGTTGTGGCGTTGGGCCTCGGCGGTGCAGTCCAGTACTTCTTGCGTTAAGCCCGAGTAGCTAAAAGCAATGCCGATATCGCCTTCGTGCATGTTCTTGGCGCACAAGAGTTGGTCGTGCCAGTCATCGTACAGATGGCATTCCTTGTCGACACGCATGAGCTTTTGTGCCAGATCGTGTGCAACCAAGCGAGAAGCACCAATACCGAACAGATTGACCATGCGCGCCCGCTTAAGATAGGCTGCACATCGTTCCAAAACGGTGTAATCAAGTGTTCGCGCCGTCGCCTCGATCGTGCGCACGTTGCTCTTCATCACCTTCCCCACGATACGTTCGACGCTGTCATCCACGGAGATGTCCTCGAGGGCAACGTCCTTTCTGTCGCCCAAGAGCGCAAGTTCGGCAATCAGTTCGCGCTGGAACTCCTTGTAGCCCGCAAAACCCAAGCGCTTGCAAAAGCGCAAAATGCTCGAGGGCGAGGAGAACGTGGCATCGGCAAGGCCGCGGACGGACAGCCCGACCACCTCGTGCGGATGAGCGCTCACGTATGCGATGACATTGCGTTCCGCCGGACTCGCGCTGAACTCACGCTCGCGAAGCCTTAAAAGCAATCCGTTTGCCATCTCAAACACCTCCGTTGAGAAGAATTAAAGACCAACGAACGATTCGTACCGGATATAAACAGCTTTTACGGTACATTGTGCCGCATCATGGCGCACAAGGGGCGGGCGTTCTACCACTCGCCCCTCAAATCCGACCGCTCGGAAATACGCGCGACACAAAATGATTCATCAAGGTCGCATTATTCGTAACAGGGTTGTTAACAGCGTCTCGCGTGAGCACCAATGAGACAGGTTATGCGCTTATCCAAGCACACCGCCGCCAACGAGGCAAACAGCCCAACAAAGAAGAACTCTACGGTATGGGCGACACGGCGGATGTTGGTGCCCATCCATATGCGAACGGGGGCAAGCGGGTCGGGATAGGCGGCGGTAGTCGCTGAGCCCGCATCCCCGGCACCCCTACTCCGTCTCGCGCATCCAGCGATCGAAGGTCCCCACGCACACACCTAGGCGCTTTGCCGCCTGACTCCGGGTAATATTGCCCGCCTCATAGATATCGCGCACTCGTTCAAATTGCGGAGGGCACGGCTTGCGGGGTCGACCAAAACGCACGCCGCGCGCCCGCGCCGCCGCGATTCCCTCCGCCTGACGACGGTGGATGTTCTCTCGTTCCACCTGCGCCACATAGCTCAACAACTGTAAAACGATATCGGCGATCAGCGTGCTGGTCACATCCGATCCGCCGCAATCTCTCGCACGCGTATCGAGCAACGGCATGTCCAGCACAACGATGGCCGCACCAAGTTCCTTGGTTATACGACGCCATTCCTCGAGCATCTCGCTGTAGTTTCGGCCCAGCCGATCGATGGAAAGCACCACCAACACGTCGCCGGAAGCCAAGGCATGAAGCAATTCCCGATACTGTGGGCGATCAAAGTCCTTACCGCTCGCACGGTCGGCAAAGACATTCGCCGGCTCCACGCCATAGGCGCTCAGCGCATCCAACTGGCGATTCAAATTTTGATCGCGCGAGCTCACTCGCGCATACCCATATACCGTTGCCACAACATCCCCGCTCTCTCGTAAACCTGCCAAATAGGGACAGGTTTGTTTTGGTAGGTCCTATCTCCCAAAAGCATATGAAGAAGAGGCCGAGCTCATGGCAGGGTAATCAAGAGACACGCAAAGAGGGCGGCCCCGAAAGACCGCCCTCTACGCTCTGCCGATACTCACTCCGTGCCGGTTAATGAATGAGCTTAAAGTCCAAATGTCCGCGAGTAGTGTTGACGCGCGAGACCTCGATAATCACGCGCTGCCCCAACTCAAAACGACGCCCCGTGTCGGCACCCGTCAACGTGAGCGCGTCCTCGTCAAACTCAAACCACTCGTTACCCAAACTCTTAATGGAAACCAGTCCCTCGACCTGCGTTAGATCAAGGCGCACAAATAGCCCCATGCTGCTGACCCATGAGACCGTTCCGGCATAGCGCTCGCCCAGGCGATCCTCGTAGTACTGCGCAATCTTGATTTTTTGCGTCGCATGGCTGGCAGCGTCGGCCGCACGCTCGGCATCGCTGCACGCGCGGCAGATTTGCGGCAGGATGCGCGGAAGCGACTCTCGGCCTTTTCCGATCAGCCTCGGCGTACGCACCAAGGCGTCTTTTCCACCCAGCTGCTCGTATGCCAGCTGCAGCTTGAGTACGCGATGCACCACCAGATCGGGATAACGGCGAATGGGGCTTGTAAAGTGGCAGTAGCACGGCGCGGCGAGCGCAAAGTGGCCCTCGTTGCGAGGCTTATACAACGCACGCTGCATACTGCGCAAAAGGAGCGTGTTGACGAGTGGCGCGTTAGCCGTGCCGGCAGCGGCGTCAACCGTCGCCTGCAACTCATCAGGACTTCCCAGGGCAATGCCCGCCGCACGGCGATCATCGATGATACCGAGCTGCGCCAGCGCCGCAGCAGCACCGTGCAGACTGTCGGGGCTGGGGTCATCGTGCACGCGATAGCACGCCTCGATATCGCGGTCGGCCAGCCACTCGGCGACGCACTCGTTAGCCAGCAGCATTGCCTCCTCGATAAGCGAGGTTGCGCAGGAGCGCTCGCGTGCCACAATCTGCACGGGCACGCCGTCCTCATCCAGCAGCGCGCGAATCTCGGCCGTATCAAAGTCGACCGAACCGCGTGCGCGACGTATGCGACGCCGAAGCTCCGCGAGTTCGTTTGCGGCGACCAGGAAATCGGCCAGGTCAACGTTACAGCCGCGAGCGGTGTCCTCGCACGCAAGCCCACGCTCAAGTGCTTCCTCGCGCGAGGCTTCAGCCGCAGCGACATCCTCCGCAGCGCCCTCCAACACGGAATACTCAACTGCGCCGGCACGCACCAGCAGTGCCTCGGCGCCGTCATAGTCCATACGCACACGCGAACGAATCACACTGGGATAAGGGTTGTAATGGCGCACACGGCCCTGCGCGTCGAGCTCGATATCGACGGTAAACGCCAGGCGATCCTCATCGGGGCGTAGGGAACACAGATCATTAGACAGGCGCTCGGGCAGCATGGGGAGCACACGATCAGCAAGATACACCGATGTCGTGCGATGGCGGGCCTCCAGGTCGATATGCCCGTCCCAGGCAACATAGTGCGAAACGTCGGCGATATGCACGCCCAGCTTATAGCCGCCCTCGGGCGTGCGCTCGAGCGAGATGGCATCGTCAAAGTCGCGCGCATCAACCGGGTCGATGGTGATGACAAAGCGATCGCGCAGGTCACGACGAAGCGGGTCTTTAAGCGCTGCAGCCACATCGAGCGAAAGCGCCTCTGCCTCTGCCAGCGCCGCCTCGGGATAGCTGTCGGTATAGCCATAGCGTGCCATAACGTATTGAACGCCCAGATCGGGCGCATCGTCACCGCCGATGCGGCGCTCAAGAGTCACCGTGCCCGACTCCAAGCGCGTCGGGTAGGTCAGAATGCGCGCGACGACGACATCGCCAGGATGCACACCCAGGCGCTCCGCCGAAGTGTCCTCGGGCAAAATAAAGAAGTCAGCCTTCAGGCGCGAATCGAGCGGCTCGATCACCCCGAGCGGGCCGGCGATCTGGTAGGTACCCACCACGCTTATAGCCGCACGTTCGACGACGCCTTCAATCACGGCGCGACGTTCACCATGCGGGCTGTTCTTAATGCTTACGGCCACGGTATCGCCGTCCATAATTTCACGCTTACCGCGACCCATGACCTTGTAATCGCCGTTGTCGGTCACGACATAAGCACTGTGCTCATGGAGCTGTACGCGGCCAGTCATGCTTGGACGACGCTCGCTGCGCACTGGCCCGCGTTTATTGCGTGCGCCACGCTTATGTTTGTTATTGCGCCCCATGGCGCCTCCTTACTATCGATAGCCATTTACATCCCAAGAGTCTACCCAAATGATCCCTAGGGGACGGCAGGATTGCGGATCACTCGAATCGACCGACCCCCTAAGTGATCCGTTTTCCTCCGTCCCCAGGGGATCAAAAAACGGGCCGTCCCCGAAAGGGGACGACCCGTTGCAGACGGCATATCCGCAGCGCTTACACGCGCAGGTAACGGCGCATGGCGATGGCAGAACCAAAGAGACCGATAATGACGCCGACAAGAATCAGTGCGGCGTAGGTCACCAGGTAGTACTGCATCGGCAGCGCAAACGACATCCAGCCGACACTCTCCTGCAGGCGCGGAATCATCAGATTGCGCAGCAGCTCCAAAACACCGATGGAAAGCAGCGAGCCCAGAATGGCCTGCAGCACGCCCTCGGTAATGAACGGTCCGCGGATGAAGCCGTTGCTGGCGCCCACCAGGCGCATAATCGCAATCTCACGACGACGCGCCGTAATGGACAGGCGAATCGTGTTGTTGATAAAGATGAATGCAATAAAGGTCAGCAGACCGACGAGCACAACGGCGGCGATACGGATGTAGTTGGTCACCTGGAACAGGCGGCTCACTTCCTCCTGGCCATACAGCACGCTCGCGTTGACGTCGCCGTCGTCCGCGATCTTTTGGAAGTCGGCGTTCTTCTTGAGCTTCTTGGCCGTGCTCTCGACCTGAGACGGATCGTCCATCTCGATCGCAAACGAGGCGGGCAGCGGGTTCTGGCCGTCGAGCGCGCTCATGGTGGCGTCGGCGTTGCCCGACATCTTGCTCGTGTACTCGGCCAGCGCGTCGTCCTTGTCCTTATAGGTCACGGACTTGACGTTGCTCCACGTCTTGAGCTCGGCCTCAAAGGCCTGGACGTCTGCCTGATCGGCGTCATCGCTAATAAAGGCGTTGATGACAACCTGATCCTCGACGGTGCCGATCACGGAGTTCAGCATCGCGGAACCCATAATGAACAGGCCGATGATAAACAGCGAAAGGAAAATCGTGATGACGGCGCCGAGCGAGGTGGTCCAGTTACGGAAGAAGTGGCTGATAGCCTCTTTGAGCGAATAACCCACGTTAGTTGGTGCCATAGTTGCCGTAACCTCCCCTCTCCTGGTCGCGGATTACGTGGCCGCCCTCGAGAGCGATCACGCGACGGTGCATGCTATCGACCATCTCGCGGTCGTGCGTGGCAACGATCACGGTGGTGCCGGTACGGTTGATGCGCTCGAGCAGCTTCATAATGCCCAGCGAAATCGCCGGGTCGAGGTTGCCCGTGGGCTCGTCGCAGATAAGCAGCGGCGGACGGTTGACCATAGCGCGGGCAACGGCGACACGCTGCTGCTCGCCACCGGACAGCTGATCGGGCAGAGAGTCCATCTGATCGGCCAGGCCGACCAGGCGAAGCACCTCGGGCACCTGGCTGCGAATGACGCCCTTGGGCTTGCCGATGCACTGCAGTGCAAACGCCACGTTTTCGTAGGCGGTCTTCTGCGGCAGGAGCTTAAAGTCCTGGAACACGGCACCGATCTGGCGACGCAAGAATGGAACCTTGCGGTTCTTGATCTTCATGAGGTCCTGGCCAGCAACCAAAATGCGGCCGCTCGTCGGCTTGACGTCGCGGTTGAGCGTCGACAGCAATGTGGTCTTACCCGAGCCGGAGTGACCGACCAAAAAGACGAACTCGCCCGGATAAATCTCGATGTTGATGTCGTCGAGCGCGGGCTTGTTGGGCTGTGCCGGGTAGATCTTGGTGACGTGCTCCATGAGGATGACGGGCTCGACACCGGCCTGCTTGGCCATCTTCTTGCGGCTGGCCTGCGGATCGATGGGCGCAAACACCGACGTAAAGTCGGGGTTGTTGAGCGCGTTGTCGAGGCTTGCGACCTCGGCGGCCTGATCGCTCTCGACTACGGGAGCCGCGGGCTGTGTGGGATCGGGAATACCGGCAAAAAGGCCGGACTGCGCAGGCTGTGGCGCCGGAGTCGCAGGAGCCATGGGGTCGGGAATGCCGGCCATGACAGGCTGCGGCGCGACAGCGTCCGCCTGGGGCTGATCCACGCGAGCGGTCACCTTCTGCACGGGCTCAAAACCCGCGGCCTCGGAAAGCTCAACATCATTGGTGGGATTGTAGGCAAAGGGATCTGACGCCGGCTGTGCCTGATCTGCCGGCTGTGCGGGGATCGGGCTAAACAGCTGATCCTCTGAATCCGGGGTGGCGAAACGAGTGCCCACGGCGCCTGGCTGCGTCTTGGGGGCGTCATCGCCCGCACCGGAGGTACGGAAGTGGTTACCCACTGGTGCTCCTTATCGTCGTACGTTTAAACTACATGAGCGCTTTGTATTTTAGCAGCATTAGCTTCGCTGCACATAAGAAGCATGGCGGGGTTTTGGTCCCGCAGGCCGCGCGCAGGGTTACCTCCCAAATCGTCCTCGGACATGTCGGAGCCCCCGCTGCGCACTACGTGCGGCGGGGGCTCCTCCGTCCTGCGGAAAGATTTGGGAGGTAACCCTGCGCGCGGCCTGCGGCTACTAAGGAGTCGCCGCGTTTCTATTAGGTGCAGCAAATGCATACTTGAGAGGGTCTGAATTGCACTTTGCTGATATGGGCCCTTTTCCCGGTAGAGACTTTTGCTTGACGCGTTTTTGATTTGATTGTTGCGCAACTCGGATTTGGATTGTCGATTTACAGTGGCCTCGATAGGAACGCCTATGGTTGTGGGGGCCAGTATGAATTGTCCTTATTGTGGAGCTGAGTTGCGCGATGGCGTGAGGTACTGCACAGCGTGCGGGGCTGCCGTCAATGGCATCTCTGCTGATTCTGAGCTTCGGGTAAAGCCTCGGAACCACGTTGTGGTCATCCTTGTCTGCATGCTGGTAATTGGCATTGTCGGCGGTGGCTGTATGGGTCTTCATCTGCGGCAGGTGTTGTCGCACTTTGTGTCTGCCCATTCGGAGCACGCCATTGTGCTGGATGTCGCGGCTGCGGGCTGGGACACCGATAACGGGGCATCGCGCGTTCCGATACATATTACGGGCAAAACCGTCGACGGAATAACGGTCGACAGGATTGAGTTCATCGCCTCCGATGGCTCTGGCATCAATCTCACGCAAGGTGTATACACACTCGAGGCAGCAGGTTCCCCTATCGCGGCGGACGGCACCATCTATCAAATTCCATGCACGAGTGCCACACTCGTCCTCGATGATGCCTTTGCCATGAGCGAAACGATCGATCTGGCCGAGCTTGCAGAACAGGATTCGATTCTCGCCTTCTGCCCCATTGATGCCGCCGATGTAACCAATGACGAAATCTATGATGCCGCTTTGCTCGCCATGACATACCGAGGCAGCGATGCCCCCGATGTCGCTGCACTGTGCCAAGCCGCAATCAATCGTCGTGACGGAGCCAGCACAAGTGGGAACGCCTTCGAAAGTTGCGGTGAAATGCGGATTTATTGAGCCTTTAGGCTGGCAAAACAGTCCTTATTTCACCGCAACTGAAACAGGGGCGCCCTCCAAGAGAGCGCCCCTGCCGGGTTTCCATAGTACTGGCGAAGCAGTCCTTGAGATCCGCCTTGCCTTATGCCAAGAACTCCTTGGTGGTCGCCACGATGTTGGCGGCGTCCAGGCCGTACTTGTGCAGGAGCTCGGCACCCGGGCCGGACTCGCCGAACGTGTCGTTGACGCCAATCTTCTTGAGCGGCGTCGGGCACTGCTCGCACAGGACATCGGCAACGGCGCTGCCCAGGCCACCGATCACGGAGTGCTCCTCGACGGTCACGACGTGGCCGGTCTTGGTGGCGCTCTTGACGATCAGGTCGGAGTCGATGGGCTTAATGGTGTGCATGTTGATGACCTCGGCGTCGATACCCTCGGCAGCAAGCTGCTCGGCAGCCTCGAGGGCCTCGCCGACCATCAGGCCGCAGGCAATGATGGTAACGTCGGCGCCCTCGCGCATAACGATGCCGCGACCCAGCTCAAACTTGTAGGTCTCGGGGTCATTAATGACCGGCGAGGCCAGACGGGCAAAGCGCATGTACACAGGGCCGTCGCACTCGTAGGCGGCGCGCGTCACGGCGCGGGCCTCGACGTCGTCAGCGGGAACGATCACGGTCATGCCGGGGATGACGCGCATCAGGGCGATATCCTCGCAGCACTGGTGCGTGGCGCCGTCCTCGCCCACCGAGATGCCGGCGTGCGTAGCACCGATCTTAACGTTAAGGTGCGGGTAGCCGATGGAGTTTCGGACCTGCTCAAAGGCGCGGCCGGCGGCAAACATGGCAAAGGTGCTCGCGAAGGCAACGCGGCCGGTGGTCGCGATACCGGCGGCAACACCCATCAGGTTGCTCTCGGCAATGCCCACATCGAAGAAGCGGTCGGGGCGGGCTGCCTTGAACTTGCCGGTCTGCGTGGCGGCGGCCAGGTCGGCGTCGAGGACCACAAAGTCATCGTGCTCGTTGGCGAGCTCGACGAGGGCCTCGCCGTAGCTTACGCGCGTGGCGATTTTCTTGACATCTGCCATCCTAGAGCTCCTCTCCGGCGGCCGTGAGCTCTGCCATGGCCTGCTCAAACTGTTCATCGTTGGGGGCCTTACCGTGCCAACCCACCTGGTTCTCCATAAAGGAGATGCCCTTGCCCTTTGTGGTCTCGGCGATAATGGCGGTCGGCTGACCCTTGGTGGCGCGGGCCTCGGCAAAGGCGGCGCGGATCTGATCGAAGTCGTTGCCGTCGGCAAGCTCCACCACGTGGAACTTAAAGGCGCGGAACTTGTCGGCGAGCGGCATGGGGTCGTTGACCTCCTCGACGGGACCGTCGATCTGCAGGCCGTTGTGGTCGACGATCACGCAGAGGTTGTCGAGCTGCTGGTTGCCGGCAAACATGGCGGCCTCCCAGACCTGGCCTTCCTCGCTCTCGCCATCGCCCAGCAGGGCGTACGTGCGGTAAGTATCGCCCCAGTGCTTAGCGGCAACGGCCATGCCCACGGCGGCGGAAATGCCCTGGCCGAGCGAGCCGGTGGACATGTCGACGCCCGGGGTGTCGTTCATGTTGGGGTGACCCTGCAGGTGGCTGCCGATATGGCGCAGCGTCTCGAGGTCCTCTTTGGGGAAAAACCCGCGCTCGGCGAGCACGGCGTACAGCCCCGGAGCGCAATGGCCCTTGGAGAGCACAAAGCGGTCGCGATCGGCCTTGCGGGGATCGGCTGGGTCGACGTTCATTTCCTCAAAGTACAGATAGGTCATGATGTCGGCAGCGCCGAGCGAACCGCCCGGATGGCCGGACTTGGCAGCGTGCACGCCGGTGACGATGCCCTTCCTTACCTCGTTGGCAACCTTTTTGAGCTCTTCGTCGCTCATTGTGCCTTCCTTTCATCCTCTTAAGACAAGATGCGCACGGCACCGAAGGTAATCCCAACACAGCCGCAATGCACGTACGTCATTCATTATGCTGGAAACCGATGGCTTTACCAGAGTTTTTATCATTATTTGAACAATTTAGCAGGCAGAACCGCTGATGAAACGGTTTATCAATGTGAACGTCTTTTGGATGGAAGGCAGTCAGCCCTACGCGTTAATGTCCTTGAATCCCTCACCGAAGGCTTCCGTAACGTCGGCGACCGTCACAATGGCGTGAGGATCGCGCTCGCGCACGATCGTTTTGAGGGTGTTGAGCTCTCGACGGCTAACGATCACCATGATCACCGGCTTCTCGACGCCCGAATACATACCGGTCGCCTTTAATTTGGTGCAGCCGCGGCCCAGACCATACATGATGTCGGCCGCGATATCGGGAAAGTTATCCGAGATGATGAGTACCATACGACGCTTATTGCCGCCATCGACCACGGCATCGATCACATAGCCGCTAATCACCATCGAAAGTCCTGCGTACAGAGCATTTTCGAGCGAGAAGACCGGAGCCGATGCCGCACATACGGCAACGTCGATCGCCATGACGGTCGAGCCTACCGGCAGCGAGGTGTTACGCGAGATGATTTGGCCAATCGTGTCCGAGCCGCCGGTATTGGCGCCGGCGCGCAACACCATGCCGTAACCGATGCCCGTAATAATGCCGCCCCACATAGCGGGCAGCATCAGATCGGCATGTGCCAGCGGCGCCACAAACGGAGCGAACAGGTCGGTGAAAAAGCCCAGCAGCACAAAACCCGTCGCCGTCTGCACCACGTAGAACATGCCACCCTCGCGCATAACCACCAGCAGCAGCAAGGCGTTCATCACAATGGTTTGAATACCGACAGGCAGCGAGATGCCATGAGACGCACCGACCGCCTGGATAATCGTGGCGAGACCCGTAACGCCACCGGCGGCAAGGCCGTTGGGGATCAAAAACAAGTCCGTTGCGATAGCTGCCAGGGCGCAGCCAAACATGATCTTGGGCAAGTCGTGAAAGAAGTTCATCGAAAGAATGCGCTTGATGTCCAGACGATATGCCATGCTGCCTCCCTCAAAAAAGCGCACCCCGTCGGATGCGCTTTGAACTTCTTGCTGTATTCGATTTTACCGATTCGCCGACCAAATACCACCCCCGCACAGGGTCCGTATTGGCCGCATCTGCCCAAGGCCAACCCTGTGGGTTTAGGCGCCCTGGCTTTCCGCATCGGCGTTGCCGGTTGCCCAGCGATGGTAGCCGATCACAAACGGATCCAGATCGCCATCGTCGAGAACGGCCTCGACGTTGCTGGTCTCCACGCCCGTACGCAGGTCCTTGACCATCTGATACGGGTAGAGCACATAGCTACGGATCTGGTTACCAAAACCGATCGTGGTCTTGGGTCCACGAATCTCGTCGAGCGCCTCGGCGCGCTTCTCGAGCTCGATCTCGTACAGACGGGCCTTGAGAATCTGCATGCACGCGGCCTTGTTTTGAATCTGGCTGCGCTCGTTTTGGCAAGTGACAACGATGCCGCTGGGAAAATGCGTCACGCGTACGGCGGAGTCGGTGGTGTTGACGCCCTGTCCGCCCGGGCCGCTCGCGTGATACACGTCCACGCGGATATCGTCGGGACTGATCTCGATGTCGATATCGTCAGGCAGCACGGGGATGACCTCGACGCCGGCAAACGTGGTCTGGCGGCGCTTCTTGTCGTCGGTGGGGCTAATGCGCACCAGACGGTGGACGCCGGCCTCGGCGCGCAGCATGCCAAACGCGTCCTTGCCCTCGACGGTAAAGGTCGCACGGTCGATGCCGATGACCTCAGCCGCGGGGCAGTCGTTAATGGTGACCTTCCAGCCGCGACGCTGGCAGTACTTCATGTACATCTTAAAGAGCATGAAGGTCCAGTCCTGCGCTTCCAGGCCGCCCTGTCCGGGCTTGATGGTCACAATCGCGTCGCCGTGATCGAACTCACCGGTAAACCAGCTCGAAAGCTCGAGCTCGTCGATAGCGCGGGCCAGGCGTTCTGCCGTAGCGGCAGCCTCCTCGCGCAATGCGGCGGCATCGGGGTCGTCGCCCATCTCCTCGGCAAGCTCCAGCGCCGCGCGGGCGTCAGACAGCTCGCCGCGCGCGGTATCCACGGCAGCGATATCTTCCTTGGCGCGAGCGATCTCCTCCATGGTGGCGCGAGCGGCGTCGGCGTCATCCCAAAAGCCGGGGGCCACGCTTCTGGCCTCGAGCTCGGTCACGCGTGTGCGCTTCTCGTCCAAATGAAGATACGACTCGACCTCGCCGAGCCGGTCCGCAAACGCGTCCAACTCGGCGAGCGTTACCTCTAGAGCCTCGGCCATTAACGATTCCTGCCGTGGCAGTACTTAAACTTCTTACCGCTACCGCAAGGGCACAGGTCGTTGCGGCCCACGTTGACATAGGGGTCATCGCTCTCGGACTTGCGGTAGGTCGTCACCTTGCCACCGTTGTTAACGGCAGCCGGACCACCCTGGACGGCGGTGCGGGCCTGCACCTGAGCCTGCTTGCGCAGTACCGAATCGCTGTTGTCGCCATCGACCTCGGCGGGACCAGAGAAGCGCGCACCCTTAAGGGCGGGGTCCTCCTTGTGCTCCACAGCCTGCGGGGCAGCTTTGAGCTCAATGCGCAGAACAGTGCGCAGGTAATCCTCGTACATGGTATCGACGAGTATCTGGAACGCACCGTAGGCCTCGGTCTTGTACTCAACCAGCGGGTCGCGCTGGCCAAAGCCGCGCAGGCCGATACCGGTCTTGAGGTAGTCCATCTCCTGCAGGTAGTTCATCCAACGCGTATCGATGACGCGCAGCATGACCTGGGTATTGAGCTCGCGCATCAGGTCCTCGCCCAGACGCTCGGCCTTCATGTTGTAGCACTTCTCAACATAAGCCAAAACATCGGCGGCCAGGGCCTCAAAGTCCTCGTCGGGGAACTGAGGGGTATCGATATGCCCGGTCAGCTCGACGACCCATTTGCGCAGACCCTCAAGATCGCGCTCGCCCTCGTGGCTGTCCTTGGTGCAGAACTCCTGAACACAGCGGTACACGGTATCGTGCATGACCTCGGTGATGTGGTCGGTCAGGTCCTTGCCGTCCAGAATCTTGTTGCGCTCGGCGTAGATGACCTGGCGCTGCTTGTTCATGACGTCGTCGTACTCAAGAACGCTCTTACGCATGGAGAAGTTGATGCTCTCGACCTTGTGCTGGGCATTCTCGACGGCCTTGGAAATGATCTTGTGCTGGATGGGCATGTCGTCGCCCATGTCGGCCGTGACCATCATCTTGGAGACGCGGTCCATCCTGTCGCCGCCGAACAGGCGCATGAGGTCATCCTCGAGTGACAGGTAGAACTGGGTCTCGCCCGGATCGCCCTGACGACCGGAACGGCCACGCAGCTGGTTGTCGATGCGGCGGGACTCATGGCGCTCGGTGCCGATAACGGTCAGGCCGCCGGCGGCAAGCACGCGCTCGCGCTCGGACTTGCAGGTCTCCTTGGCCTCGGCGTTAAACTGCTCGAGCTGCTCGGGCGTCACGTCCTCCATGGTCAGGCCCTCGTACTCCAGGCGCTCGCGTACCAGCTCGTCGGGGTTGCCGCCCAGCAGGATGTCGGTACCACGGCCGGCCATGTTGGTAGCGATGGTCACGGCGCCATAGCGACCAGCCTGGGCCACGATATGGGCCTCGCGCTCGTGGTGCTTGGCGTTGAGGACCTCGTGCGCGATACCGCGCTTAGTGAGGGCGGCGGACAGTTTCTCGGAGCTCTCGATGGAGACGGTGCCCACCAGGACCGGCTGGCCCTTGGCGTGACGACGCTCAACGTCGTCGGCAACGGCGTTGTACTTGGCCTGGATGGTGCGGTAGACCAGGTCCTCGTGGTCAACACGCTGCACGGGCTTGTTGGGGGGAATGACCTCGACGGGCAGCTTGTAGATCTCGCGGAACTCGGCGTCCTCGGTGAGCGCCGTACCGGTCATGCCGGAGAGCTTGTCATACAGGCGGAAGTAGTTCTGCAGGGTGATGGTGGCAAGGGTCTGGTTCTCCTCGCGCACGAGCACGCCCTCTTTGGCCTCGATGGCCTGGTGCAGGCCCTCGGAATAGCGGCGACCCTCCATGATACGACCGGTGAACTCGTCGACGATCTTGACCTCGCCGTTGGTGACCACGTACTGCTTGTCGCGGTGGAACATGTACTGGGCCTTCAGCGCCTGCTGCAGGTGGTTGACCAGCTGGCCGGAGAGATCGGCATAGATGTCATCGATACCCAGGCGGCGCTCAATCTTCTTAAGACCGCGCTCGGTGGCGGCGATGGTGTGCTTGGCCTCGTCCATGACGAAGTCGCCCGTGGGCTCCACGTCCTCGGTGGCGGTGAGCATGTCGTGCGAGACGTCCTCACCGCGCTCAAGGCCGCGCACGGCGCGCGCGAAGTCCTTGTAAGTGCTGGCGGACTTGGTGCCGGCGCCCGAGATGATGAGCGGCGTTCTGGCCTCGTCGATCAGGATGGAGTCGACCTCGTCGACGATGGCGTAGCTGTGGCCGCGCTGAACACGCTGCTCGGGGCGGGTAACCATGTTGTCGCGCAGATAATCGAAACCGAACTCGGAGTTGGTGCCGTACGTGACGTCGGCCTGGTAGGCTGGGCGCTTCAGCTCGAGCGGCATGTTGTTCTGCAGCAGACCGACGGTCATGCCCAGATACTTGTAGATGCGACCCATCCACTCGGAGTCGCGCTTGGCCAGGTAGTCGTTGACGGTGACGACGTGCACGCCCTTACCGGCGATAGCGTTGAGATAGCCGGCCAGCGTGGAGACGAGGGTCTTGCCTTCGCCGGTCTTCATCTCGGCGATGTGGCCCTCGTGCAGCGCCATGGCGCCGATGAGCTGTACATCAAAGTGACGCATGCCCATGGTGCGCTTGGAAGCTTCGCGCACGGTGGCAAAGGCCTCGGGGAGCATGTCGTCGAGCGACTCGCCGTTGGCGTAGCGCTCACGGAACTTATCGGTCTGGGCGCGGAGCTCCTCCTCGGTCATCTTCTCAAACTGGGGCTCAAGACCGTTGATCTTGTCGACGATCTTGTAGTAGCGCTTCAGGTCCTTATCGGATCCAAAGGACAGCAGCTTTGACATGAATCCCATGTGGTTTTCCTTTTTGGCCATCGCCCGCGGCATGAAACCTTGGACGAGTTAAACACAGATATTTGTACTTTAGCCAAACAAGGCGCCGCCTATGCGGTCGACACGCTCGACCACGTAATAACTACGACAGCCTGCCAAAAAGGGACTGGTTTATTTTGGCAGCTTTTATCTGGGAAAACGCTGCCTCTCTGCCATTTGGTGCAAATCAACCTGTCCCATTCGCACCAACCTGGTGCAATGGGGACGGGTTAGCGTGCACCAATAAAAAGAAAAGGGCCGCGCACCCAAATGGATGCGCGGCCCTTATGCCATGAATGCGAGTGTTTCCGCGGCGAGCTATTTACTCAGCAGCCTCGGTGGTCTCGGCCTCGGCAGCGGCCTCCTCGACGGGAGCCTCTGCGGGAGCCTCGGCGGCCTGCTTGGCAGCCTCCTCGGCAAACTTAGCGGCACGCTTAGCCTTCTCGGCAGCCTTAGCCTCAGCGGCGGCCTTGCGAGCGGCCTCGGCCTCAGCAGCCTTGGCGGCCTTGGCAGCCTTGGCCTCCTCGGCCTTCTTGAGCTGAGCGGCAGCGGCGCCACCGAACTTGTCGGCGAAGCGCTGGACGCGTCCACCGGTGTCGACGAACTTCTGCTGGCCGGTGTAGAACGGGTGGCACTCGTTGCAAAGCTCGACCTTCATCTCGGACACGGTAGCGTGCGTCTTGAAGGTGTTGCCGCAGGAGCACGTCACCGTGCACTCGACATACTGGGGATGGATACCCTGCTTCATGGTAGGACTCCTTATTGGTCAGGCGCTGGTTACCGATCAGCGCATAAGGCGTCTTGGTTTCCGACCAAGACAACAAACTCGGCTATGGTACCACGGCGCCGCGTGTCCCACAAAAGGTTCACGGTCTTTTCGGAACGACACGAATCTGACCCATCGAAACACATCTCCACCGTTCCTTCAACTGGGAAAATGCCGTCCCCGGGGCCTGAGAAGGGCCCCGGGGACGTTCGACTGACTGCGGGAACGGCCTTTCCGCTCAATGTGTTCGGCTGAGATCGGAAATCAACCAAACTGAACTAGGTTCAGTTGACATGGTTAAAAACGAGGGGCGACGCTTTTGCGTCACCCCTCGTCCCGGCCGGTTGCTTTAGTTGTACACACGGTAGTTACACTTGAACTGGGTTATGTGTCCATAGTTGGAGCGGTACCAACCCGACGTATAGCTGATTGCCTCTGCGCCTAGATAGTCGTAGCCCTTGTTGTAGCGAAGCTAACGGTAGGTCGTGTCGTACTCTGCTACGTAAAACGTGTCTCCAGAGAAGGCTTTGTACCGGTCCTTAACCGTCGAAGCCATGTACGCGGGTTCGACATCGCCTTTCTCCCCGTTGAGCGCATAGACGGGTGCCGCGATTCCGCATAAAGCCGTTGCCACGAGGATGGCGTAGACAGCCATGCGCGACGCATTGGACTTCAGCTGTTCAAATAGTTTCATGTCATTCACCTCCCTCGTATGTATCGAGGTATTCCTGCTTGAGCGTCTGCG
>CAUGTZ010000002.1 GCA_959602645.1 uncultured Collinsella sp.
GCTATTTATTCAGTCCAAGTTTCGGGGCGCAGTTCACAGGCACCTTTGTGGTGGTCGCGGTTTCTACTCCTTCGCCGAACCCGTACTTCCCGATTCGACGGTCCAGGGCATCTCATCCTCGAACAGCCATGTACGGGCAGACCCACTATCGCGTGCAGTCTGCGGGTCAGGCAAGCAGGTCTGTTTATAGGCATCTTGGATACACTGACCCATAAAATCGTTGAGCTCGGTCTGGTCGCCCTCCATGACATAGGCGACATCGCCGTCCATGATGTAGATGCCCGGACCCTCATTGCCCTCGTAGCCCGGATCGTACGAGACATCACATAACTTTGCGCCGTTTGCAGTGTCCAGCTCGATGGAAGAGTGGCATCCGCCAACCATGTCGTTCGCTTTTGCCCGATAGGACGCATATCCGTACCAACGCTTAAATGTTTTGCCCTTGAGTAGCTCGGACGCCCTATCGATCAGGCTTGTATCCGTGGTATAGCGCATGGCCCCAAGCTGAATACGCGGATAATTGCTAATACCCAGCACAGCCGGCTGCTCATCAAAATCAACGGTAATGGTCTCGGGCTTGTCGTCGCCGGTCAGAAGTTCGACAGATTGAGTCACAGGCTTGACCACCGGCTCCGTCACCGCAGCAGGTAGAAATGCCATACCGACAGCGCCCGCGCCAACCACAGCGATCGCAAGCGCCAAGACAATCAATCCAATACGGGCAGAACGGCTCACGGCAAAACACCCCACAACGCAAACCTTCGCTACCTGCACTAATGATATCGCCAGCCAGCATTATTACCAAAAGAAGCCGCGCGCTCCTCACCACCACAAAGGGGACAGGCACCTTTGTGGTGGTTTTCGACGCTAACGGTCGACCATCTCGCGCCATGAGATTAAACTTGAATTGTTCTCTGAACATATCCATTTCTGCCTATCCTCAACAGATCTTTGTCTCGAGGAGCGCATATGAAGCCGTCTCATTCCACCGGTCGCAACGTCATCGCCATTCTCGCCATACCCATCGTGATGCTCTTCCTTATCGTCGCCACGCCCTTTTCCCTTGGCATCGCCTCGCCCTTCGATTTATGCGGAATGGTCGACGCCGGCTCGCGTGCCACCTCGCTCTCCTTTATCTGTCGCGGCGTGTTCTACGAAGATGGAATTCCCACCGGAATTTGGCGGTCAATGTTACCGCTGCTCGGAACGATTGACGGATGCTTCCCCCATTTCAGCTTTGAACCTCAGACGATGAATTATTTGATCGACGACCAGCCACTCGACTCCATCACCCTCGCTTACGACTATGCTCCAAACACCGATGAGCGTCACATGAACCAAGTCCTCGACAAGATGCTTGGACAGTGCGGGCTCACCGAGGAGGCCGGTCGAACCATCTATAGCAACCAGAAATTAAAGCGAACAGAACTCCGCCGTGTCGGAAAAATCAAAGGGCGAAACGGGGCCGCCTACTGGGATGCCTGGGCAACACGCGACAAGGGCGAATTCGGACACAGCACCTATATGGTCACTGTCTACACCAAAGACGGAATTAAGGACAATGTTGACGATTTCGCGTCCTCCAAACTCGGCATCCCCAAAACAACCAAACCCGTCAACCCAGATGAAATCCTGTAGAGCCGCTCATTAGAATGTCGCTCAACGTGCACACCGACATTGAGCTCACCCCCACCACCACAAAGGTGCCTGTCCCCTTTGTGGTGGTTTTCGACAAAAAGAAGCCGCCCCAATAAAAAGAGGCGGCTTCAAGCTCAGTCTTTTTTAGCGTCCCTCAAGACCCAACGAGAACGTCGCGGTAGCCCCGGCCACACCTTTCCCTCGGGCGACCCTCGCGAAGCGCGTGAGCACGAGGGAAAGGTGTGGCAGGGGCGTACAGCAGAGTTACTCGGCAGCGGCCTTGAACTTGTTGTAGTTGATCAGGCAGCCGGCCTTGACGATGGCACGCTCCTCTGCCGTCATATCGGCAATGTAGAGCTCAATCTGATCGACCGCACCATCGGCGCGCACCACGTAGGCGGCGATGTCCTTCAGGTCGCCATCGAGCGCGGCACGGATACCCGGCACAAAGACGTAATCGCCCACCTCAAAGTTGGGCTCGGCCTCCATCTGGAAGGGCACCATGCCCCAGTTCATCACGTTGGAGCGATAGCGCTTGGTGGCGTACTCGTGGACGATGTTGGCCAGGCCGCCAATTACGCGCTGGCAGCTCGCGGCCTGCTCGCGGGCGCTGCCGTCGCCAGGCTTCTTGGCGTAAATCATGGAACCGAACTCGGTCGCCTTGGCATCGGCCGCGACACCCGCGCCGGCCAGCGCCTCAAACACACCGGCAAGCTCGGCATCGAACGCCGCCAGGTCGCCCGCGGACTCGCCGGCAACGCGACGCTTCTCCACAGCGTCGACCTCCTTGGAGCGACCCACGTAGGCCGGGTCGCGGCGGCTCAGCGTAAACTCAGCCAGGCCCAGCGGGTTGGAGCGGAAGGAGCTCGTCTCGCCCGAGGGAATGAGCTCGTCGGTCGTGGTGACCGGGTCCATGATCTTGGAGCAAACCTTGAGCAGGATGTCGTCGCCGAGCGGCTCCATCGCGGGCCACGGCTTGATGTTGGGGCCTTCGACCAGCTCGTCGGCAGGCTCCGCCTTGCCAAAGCCCCAGTACACGCGCTTCTTGTACGGCGCGTCGTCAAAGGTGTACTCGCAGGCCTCGTCCCAAGTGTCCTCGGGCAGGTCGGTCGCCGGCGTCAGGACGCCGCCGTTGGCAGCCGTTGCCGCAATGGAGCGGGCGTCCATCAGGGCCACGGCGCTCAGCTGGCCATTACCCGGCTTGGAACCCTCGCGGTTGGGGAAGTTGCGCGTGGTGTGACGGATCGAAAGGCCGTTGTTGGCGGGCGTGTCGCCGGCGCCGAAGCACGGGCCGCAGAATGCCGTGCGCACGATTGCGCCGGCCTCCATGAGGTCGTAGATGTAGCCGCGGCGTGTAAGTTCGAGCGCCACGGGCTGGCTCGTGGGATAGACCGACAGCGAGAACTCGCCGCAGCCGGTATTGGCGCCCTTGAGCACGCGGGCAGCCTGGACCACGGAGTCATAGTTGCCGCCCGAGCAGCCGGCGATAACGCCCTGCTGCACGTGCAGCTTGCCGTCGACGATCTTGTCGAGCAGGCTAAAGTGCGTCTTGCCCTCGCCGATCTTGGCGGCCTCGAGCTCCACCTCGTGCAGGATGTCCTCGAGGTTCTCGTTGAGCTCGTCGATCTCAAAGCCGTTGGAAGGATGGAACGGCAGTGCGATCATGGGCTTGATGCTCGACAGGTCGACCTCGACGCAACCGTCGTAGTAGGCGACATCGGCGGGCTTGAGCTCGCGATAGTCGTCGCCGCGGCCGTGCATGGTCAAAAACGCGTGCGTGTCCTCGTCGGTGGCCCAGATGCTCGACAGGCAGGTGGTCTCGGTGGTCATGACGTCAACGCCGTTGCGGTAGTCGGTCGTCATGCTCGCGATGCCCGGGCCCACAAACTCCATGACATTGTTCTTGACGTAGCCCTTGGCAAAGACGGCGCGAATGATGGCGAGCGCCACGTCGTGCGGGCCGACGCCGGGGCGCGGGGCGCCCGTGAGGTAGATGGCCACGACGCCGGGATAGGCGACATCGTAGGTGTCGCGCAGCAGCTGCTTTGCCAACTCGCCGCCGCCCTCGCCCACGGCTATGGTACCCAGGGCACCATAGCGGGTGTGCGAGTCGGAACCCAGGATCATCTTGCCGCAACCGGCGAAGTTCTCGCGCATAAAGGAGTGGATGACGGCGATGTGCGGCGGAACGAAGATGCCGCCGTACTTCTTGGCTGCGGAAAGGCCAAAGACGTGGTCGTCCTCATTGATGGTGCCGCCCACGGCGCACAGCGAGTTATGGCAGTTGGTGAGCACGTAAGGCAGCGGGAACTGCTCCATGCCCGAAGCGCGCGCCGTCTGGATGATGCCGACAAAGGTGATGTCGTGGCTCGCCATGGCATCGAAGCGAATCTTGAGTGCCTCGGGGTCGCCCGACGTATTGTGTGCCTGGAGGATCGAATACGCGATGGTGCCGCGCTTGGCATCCTCGGGTGCCTGCGTAATGCCGCGCTCGGCAGCCTCGGCCGCAGGCACGACCTCGCTGCCGCCGCGCAGGTAGATGCCGTCCTCGTACAGCTTGACCATACTGTCTCCCACTCTGCCCAAAACGATTTGGGCGCATAGCATACATTCGTTCAATATCGTGCCATAGAACGGTTGCGAGTGGGTTACGAATCTGCACGTTCACTTTATCTCAGTAAAGCAAAGAACGAGTTGGGTGCCGGGGGCAGACTTAGACGCCGAAATGACGAGAGTGGATAATCTCCCACTTTGAGCCTGCAAACAGGCCAAAAACGGGAGATTATCCACTCTCATTCTGCGGGCACTCATTTAAGTCTGTCCCCAATGAGTGCCCGGCAGCGTCGGCGGAGCTATAGGTCGCTACCCGTACCTAGCAGCTTGCGCATGACTTGCTCGGGGTTGACCGAGCCGTCGCGCGGGGCCAGGGCGGTGATCTTCTTCTGCATCTTGTACTCGTGCAGCTCGTCCTCGAGCTGGCGCACGCGAGCGCGGAGCTTCTCGTTCTCGCGCTCGCGCTCCTCGGCACGCTCCTTCATATCGAGAATGCGCACCACGCCGGCAAGGTTGATACCCTCGTCAGTCAGCTGGTTGATGAGCTCCAGACGCTCGATATCGGCACGCGAATACAGGCGCGTGTTACCGCCCGAGCGCTGGGGGTTCACCAGGCCCTTAGACTCGTAGACGCGCAGAGTCTGCGGATGCATGCCGGTCAACTCGGCCGCCACGCTGATCATGTACAGCGGTTTGTTCCTATTGTCCTCGGCCATGCTACCTGACCCCTTTCCGTCTCGTTATCGTCCATCATAAGCCCGCGGGCGCGGGCGTGCGCCACGACCGCCCTAGTACGTCGCCTTGTAACGGTTGACCTTCTCGCGATAGTCGCGCGTGTCGGCCTCACGCAGCTTGGTCATGGCATCGCGTTCGTCATCAGACAGGTTTGTGGGGACCTGCACCTTAATCTCGACAAGCAGCGCGCCTGTGCGGCCACGGTGCTTAACGTCGGGCGCCCCCATCTCCTTAAAGCGGAACTTCTTGCCCGTCTGGGTACCCGCGGGCACTTTCAAACGGACCGTCGCACCGCCGGGCGTAGGCACGTCCACCGTGCAGCCAAGCGCCGCCTCGTAGACCGAGACCGGCACCTCCATGGTCACGTCGGCGCCTTTGCGCTTGAACAGCGGGTGCTCCTCCACATGCGTGGTCACGACCAGGTCGCCGCGCTCGCCACCCGCAACGCCATACTCGCCGCGACGCTTGTAGCGTAGCTTGCCGCCATCGACCGCGCCCGCGGGCACCGAGACCGTGATGGTCTGCTGCTCGCCTGTCGAGGGAATGCGATAGGTGACCTTGTGCGTCACGCCGCGAAACGCGTCCTCGGCCGTCACATCGACGGTCAGCGATAGGTCGCCGCCCTTGCGAGCGCGGCTGCGACCCGCGCCGGCACCGGCAGCGCCCGCAGCCCCGGCAAAGCCCGAGCCCCAATCGCTACCCCAGGCGCCATTGCCGCTGAAGATGCTGTCGAAGATATCGCCCCAGCCGCTGGCGCCCGCGCCGGCACCGTAGCCGCCGCCATACGCGCCGCCCGCGCCCGGCATGCCGCCGAACATGAGCATCTGGTCGTACTCTTTGCGCTTCTTCTCGTCCGAAAGCGTCTCGTAGGCCTCGCTGATCTCCTTAAACTTGGCCTCGTCGCCGCCGGCATCGGGGTGATATTTTTGCGCGAGCTTGCGAAACGCGCTCTTGATCTCTTTGTCGGAGGCGCTCTTGGATACGCCCAGGATGTCATAGAAGGTTTTGCCTGCAGCCATCGTAGCTCCTCTCCTGTTACGTCCGCCGCCCATGCAGACGACGGCTCATGCTTTCATATGGCACTAGGCCAGAAAGGGCCCCGGGTGTTGCCCCGGGGCCCTTCTCAATTACTCCTCGGTGCTCTCGGCCGTATCGGCCGAAGCATCCTCGGGCGCCGCTTCGGGCTCCGGTGCGGGGCGCTTCTCGCCACCGTAGGTCACCGTCACCATCGCGGAACGCAGGATGCGATCCGCCATGCGGTAGCCCTTCTGGTACACGTCGTTGACGGTCTCGTCGTACTGCGATGCGTCCTCGACGCGACCCACAGCCTGGTGCTCGAGCGGATCGAACGCCTCGCCCTTGGGGTCGATGGGCTCAACGCCCTCGTGCGCAAACACATCGAGCAGCTTGGCATGCACCGCGTCGACGCCATCGACGAACTGCTTAAAATCGTCGGAAAGCTCCTGGCTACGGGCATGGTCGATCGCGCGCTCGATATCGTCAATCACCGGCAGCAGCGCAGTGACAAGCTTCTCGGTCGCGCGCTCGCGCTCAGCGATGCGCTCGTTGGCGGTGCGGCGACGAAAGTTCTCCCAGTCGGCCTGTAGACGGGCAGTGCGCTCGGTGGCGTCCTTTGCCTTGTCCTCGGCGGCCTTCTGAGCCTCTGCCGCAGCATCGAGCTCATTGCGCACGTCAGCAAGCTCTTTCTGAGCCTGCTCGAACTTGAGCTTAAAGTCGTTGTCGGCGGCTTCTTCACCGGCGCGGATAGCGGCTTCCACCATCTCGTCCTCGGTCATCGTCGCCTCCTTGTTGGAATCCTCTACCTGGTTCTCGGCAGCCTCGGCGGCCGGGGCCTCGTTGGCCTCGGTATCGTCAACGGCCTCTACGGGAATCTTCACGTCCTTCTCCTCAGAGTCAACGGGGGCGGCGCCAGCGGCGGCCGCCTCCGTGCGAGCTTTACGGGCGGACATGATTATTTGTCCTCGTCGTCCACAACCTCGTAGTCGGCGTCGACCACGTCATCGTCGGCAGGCTGGGCGCCGGCGGCACCGTCGGTCTGCTGCTGAGCGTCGGCGTAGACAACCTGGGCCAGCTCGTAGGCCACGGACTGCAGGGACTCGCCAGCGGCCTTGATGGCCTCGACGTCAGAGCCCTCGAGCGCCTTCTTGGCGTCGGCGATAGCGGTCTCGGCCTTGGACTTCACATCGGCGGAAACCTTGTCGCCCAGCTCGTTGAGGGTCTGCTCGGTGGAGTAGCACAGGCTATCGGTCTGGTTGCGGACCTCGACCTCCTCCTTCTGCTTCTTGTCCTCCTCGGCATGGGCCTCGGCGTCCTTGACCATGCGATCGACTTCGTCGTCGGACAGAGCGGTGGAGCCGGAGATGGTGATCTGCTGCTCCTTGCCGGTGCCCTTGTCCTTAGCAGAGACCTTGACGATGCCGTTGGCGTCGATGTCGAAGGTAACCTCGATCTGCGGCACGCCGCGGCGGGCAGCCGGGATGCCGGTCAGCTGGAACTTACCGAGCGACTTGTTGTCGCGGGCAAGCTCGCGCTCGCCCTGGAGCACGTTGATCTCGACGCTGGTCTGGTTGTCGGCAGCGGTGGAGTAGACCTCGGTCTTGGAGGTCGGGATCGTGGTGTTGCGGTCGATCATCTTGGTCATGATGCCGCCCATGGTCTCGACGCCCAGCGACAGCGGGGTAACGTCGAGCAGCAGGATGCCCTCGACGTCGCCGGTGAGCACGCCGCCCTGGACGGCAGCGCCGTCGGCAACGACCTCGTCGGGATTCACGGACATGTTGGGCTGCTTGCCGGTCATGGTCTTGACCAGATCCTGGACGGCGGGCATACGGGTGGAGCCGCCGACGAGGATGACCTCGGTCAGATCGGAGAGCTTGAGCTTAGCGTCGCGCAGGGCGTTGGTGACAGGCTGCTTGCAGCGCTCGAGCAGGTCGCGGGTGATCTTCTCGAACTCGGCGCGGGTCAGCGTGTAGTTGAGGTGCAGCGGGCCAGACTGGTTCATGGTGATGAACGGCAGGTTGATGGTGGACTGCTGGGCTGCGGAGAGCTCCTTCTTGGCGTTCTCGGCGGCCTCCTTCAGACGCTGCAGGGCCATGGGGTCCTGACGCAGGTCGACACCGTTCTCCTGCTGGAACTTGTCGGCCATCCAATCGATGACGCGCTGATCCCAGTCGTCGCCGCCCAGGTGGTTGTCGCCCGAAGTGGACAGAACCTCAAACACGCCGTCGGCGAGGTCGAGGATGGAGACGTCGAAGGTGCCGCCGCCCAGGTCGAAGACCAGGATGCGCTGGTCGGAGCCCTGCTTGTCCAGACCATAGGCCAGAGCAGCAGCGGTCGGCTCGTTGACGATACGCTTGACGTTGAGGCCGGCGATCTTACCGGCGTCCTTGGTGGCCTGGCGCTGGGCGTCGTTAAAGTAAGCCGGGACGGTAATGACGGCGTCGGTGACGGTCTCGCCCAGATACTTCTCGGCGTCGGCCTTCATCTTTGCGAGCACCATGGCGCTCACCTGCTCGGCGGTGTAATCCTTGCCCTCGATGTCGACGACGGCACGGCCACCCTGGCCCTCCTTGACCTCATACGGCACGGTCTTGAGCTCGGAGGTGCACTCGGAGTACTTGCGGCCCATGAAGCGCTTGATGGAGAACACGGTGTTCTTGGGGTTGGTGACAGCCTGGTTCTTAGCGGCCTTACCCACGACGCGGTCGCCGTCAGCACGGAAGCCCACGACAGACGGGGTGGTACGGTCGCCCTCGGCGTTCACGATAATGGTCGGAGAACCGCCCTCGAGGACGGCCATAGCGGAGTTAGTAGTACCAAGGTCGATACCAAGAATCTTACTCATTAGAAATTCCCTCTCTCTTTTGCGTTCGCGTCGCCTCGACGGTCTGTCGCGCGGCGCTTCGGCTTGTCTTTCAGGATGTAGTGTATCCCCTTATGGGCTGGAATATACAAAATCTAAGTCAATTCATATAAGATTTCTTATCTCTGAGAGTTTAGGTTCTCAAATGTGCAGGTAGATGCACTGTTTGAGTTCTCGGCAGATCTATTGAGATCTATGTAGAGTTGACTGAGGTGTGAGCCTGAAGCCGTACAGGGGGCCTTGGAGCGACCCCGGGGGAAGCGCGACCCAGTCTGAGCGTAAATTCCGGGACGCAGTTTCCGCCGGGCGGTCCAACCGGAAACCGTGTCCCGTTTTGGACGTGGATTACGGGATGCGGTTTCCGCAAGCACGCTCAATCGCCCTATATTTCAAGTCACCTATAGCTAACATTTGCGCAGCTCAACGGCCCCACCTGCGCGTTTTTTAGTAAACCTTGGCATACTCGGCGAACGGTATGAAGATGCCGGCCAGGGGGTATTGCAAACGGTCGCTCCCGTGGTATGTTTTTGCCCGAATCAAACCGGCGCGCATCGCCTGTAGCGTCGGTCAACAGAGAGGAAACTACCATGGCTCATCCCGTAATTGATGCCGACGAGTGCATCGCTTGTGGCGTTTGCGTCGACTCCTGCCCCGCTGGCGTTCTGGAGCTCCAGGACGTCGCTACCGTCGCTGACGAGGACTCCTGCGTCGCCTGTGGCGCTTGCCAGGACGCTTGCCCCGCCGGCGCGATCACCGAGATCGTCGAGGAGTAACAACTCCCCCGCTTGCACACTCACAAGTACACCGTGCACAAAAGGAGGCCTCCGCATCGCCGCGGAGGCCTCCTTTTGCATGTGTTCTAGGACAAATCATCCTCGTAGGGCATTAAATCGGCAAGGTAGCCCTTCTCCTTGAGCATGGCCTCGATCTCGTCGAGGGTTTGCTCATCCTCTGCCGCAATGCGATGGAAGTGATAGCCGCTCGTCACCGTTAATAGTGGAAAGCTCTTGCCGCTCTCGATATCGTGCAGGTAGCGCTCAACATCGCGACGATTGCGAATGTCCAGGTCGGCCGTGATCTTACCGTACACGCGGTGATTGACGATCACGTTGAGCACGGCGCCGCCGGCGTCGACGATACTCGTGAGCTCATCGCCTGCCTGCTCAACGCTGTGGCGAACCTTGACCAAGCGCGTGGGCACGGCGGGGCTGCTGGGGGCCTCCTGTAGTACATAGCCGCGATTGGTGGCGACGATATCGTGCCCGTCAGCGCGCAGCAGGGCGATGTCCTGCACCACGACCTGACGGCTCACGCCCACCTCGCGGGCAAGCGCACTGCCCGAGACAGGATCTTTGGCCCCCTCGAGCACGGCCATGATGGCACGGCGACGCTCGCGGGCGTCCATTATTTACCGTCCAGCAGACGCAGGTGCTTGAGCGAGAGGTCGAGAATCGGCGCAGAGTGCGTCAACGCCCCCGAACTGATAAAGTCAACACCCAGGTCGGCCAGGGCACGAATGTTGTCGGCGTCTACGTTGCCCGAGCACTCGGTCTTAGCACGACCGGCGATAAGCTCAATCGCTGCAGCCATGTCGTCGTGGGTCATGTTGTCGAGCATGATGATATCGGCACCGGCCTCCACGGCCTCGCGTACCATGTCCAGGTTCTCGCACTCAATCTCGACCGTCGTGGTAAACGACGCATGGGCGCGCGCCATCTCGATCGCGCGCGCCACGCCACCGGCGGCATCGATGTGGTTGTCCTTGAGCATGACGGCCGTCGACAGGTTGTAGCGGTGGTTGCTGCCGCCGCCAATCTCAACCGCCGCCTTCTCAAACACGCGCATGCCCGGCGTGGTCTTGCGCGTGTCGACGAGCACGGTCTTGGTTCCCTCGAGCGCCGCCGCCATCCGATGCGTGTAAGTAGCGATGCCGCTCATGCGCTGCAGGTAGTTGAGCGCCACGCGCTCGCCCGAAAGCAATACGCGCGCATCGCCGCGCACCTGGCCCACGTGGTCACCGGCGTGCACCTCGTCGCCGTCCGCGACATCGAACAACACGGAGCTCTGCGGATCCAGCAGCTCAAAAGTGCGAGCGAACACAGCCAAGCCGGCGATGATGCCATCGGCCTTGGCGATGAGCTCAACGGTAGCGGGGCGCGCCGTAGGGCACACGCTCGCCGTACTCACGTCCTCAAACGTGATGTCCTCGCGCAGAGCCTGCAAAATCAGATCATCGACGACGAGCTTCATGGTAATGGGATTCATGGTCTACTCCTCCACGGCCTGCGTGCCGGCCGCACGGGCCAAATCATCGATTGCAAGGGTCTCGGCGCCCAGGGCGCGATGACGCCCGTCAAGCGCGGGCTCGCCCGCCTGCTCCACGGCGAGCGACTCGCCGGTGCGCATGCACCAGGCGGCACGGCGGCCCCAAACCAGGGACTCGAGCAGGCTGTTGGAAGCCAGGCGATTCTTGCCGTGAACGCCGTTGCAGGCCGTCTCGCCCGCGGCGTAGAGCTCGGGCATCGAGGTGCGGCCGTCCTTATCGACCCATACGCCACCCATAAAGTAGTGCTGCGTGGGCGTAACGGGGATGGGCTCGTCCAAGATGTCGCGGCCGTCCTCCAGGCAGCGCGCGCGAATGTTGGCAAAGTGCCCGGTCACCACATCGCGCTCGACGGGGGCAAAACTCAGCCACTCGTGCTCGGTACCGTCCTGCTTCATCTGCTCGCGAATAGCGGCAGCGACCACATCGCGCGGCTGAAGCTCGTCGGTAAAGCGCTCGCCGGCGGCGTTGAGCAAAATCGCGCCCTCGCCGCGGCAGCTCTCGCTGATCAGGAAGGTGCGACCCGGCTGCGGCGAGAACAGCCCCGTGGGGTGAATCTGCACGTAGTCCAGGTGCTCCATCTTAATGCCATGCTCCTGAGCGATGTAGCATGCATCGCCCGTGAGCTGCGGGTAGTTAGTCGAATGGTCGTACACGCCGCCGATACCGCCTGTCGCCCACAGCGTGCGGCGGGCATGAATCTTAAACGGCTCGCCGGCATGCACGCCCTCGGCGGCATTTGCCAGCTCGTCGGCGGGACGAACCGAGTTGTCCTCGTCCACGGAAACGGCGACGACACCGACACACACCGTGACGCCGTCACGCTCGCCCGTCAGGATGTCGGTCATGGCCACGTGCTCCAAAATCTGCACGTTATCCAGCTTGCGAACGGCCTGGAGCAGCTTGGTCGTGATCTCCTTGCCCGTAATGTCGGCATGGAAGGCAATACGCGGACGGCTGTGCGCGCCCTCGCGGGTAAAGTTGAGGCTGCCGTCGGCCTTGCGCTCAAAATCCACGCCCATCGCTAGCAGATCGTTGATGACCGAACGGCTCGAACGGATCATGATGTCGACGCTCTCGCGGCGATTCTCGTAGTGGCCGGCGTGCATGGTGTCCTCAAAGAAGGCATCGTAGTCCGAGCCCTCGGGCAGTACGCAGATGCCGCCCTGCGCGAGCATCGAATCGCACTCGTCGACAGCGCCCTTGGAGAGCATGATCACGCGCGTGCTCGTCGGCAGGTTGAGAGCCGCGTACAGGCCCGCCACGCCACAGCCGGCAATGACGACGTCGCACTCCATGTCGGGGTATTGTTTGGTTTCCACAGGAATCCTCTCCCTTGTAATGTGACATGCGGGACTGTCCCTCATGTCACATTGTTCTAGCGCGCTGCGTACTCGAGCATACGGTCGAGCGTAAGTTTGGCCTGGTCGGCGGCCTCGTCCGACACGCCGATCTGCACCTCGCCCTCGCCCGTCTCCAGGCAGCGCACGAGTTTTTCGAGCGTGATGAGATCCATGTTGACGCAGGTGGGCTGCACCGCGGGGAAGTAGAACTTTTTGCCGGTGCCCTCGCAGCGGCGCTCGAGCTCGTAGAGCACGCCGCGGACCGTCACGATAATGAACTCGCTCGCGTCGGACTCCTCGGCGTACTTGATGATGCCGGCGGTGGAGCCGATGTAGTCGGCCTCGGCCAAGACGTCGGCCTTGCACTCAGGATGCGCCAGCACGAGCGCGTCGGGGTGGGCCTCCGTCGCGTCAACGATCTGCTCGACGGTGATGATGTGATGGCGCGGGCAGTAGCCGTTGTTGAGGATGACGTGCTTTTGGGGCACCTGCTCGGCTACGAAGCGGCCCAGGTTCTGGTCGGGAATGAACAAGATGTGCTGCTGCGGCAGCTCGGAGACGATCTTGACGGCGTTTGAGCTGGTAACGCACACGTCACTCCAGCTCTTGATCTCGACCGTGGAGTTGACGTAGCAGACCACGGCCAGGTCGTCGCCGTACTCGGCGCGCGCCGCATCGACCGTCTCGCGCTTGACCATGTGCGCCATGGGACAGTCCGCGCCCGGCTCGGGCAGCAGCACGGTCTTGGTGGGATTGAGCAGCTTGGCGCTCTCGCCCATAAACTCCACGCCGCACAGCACGATGGTCTGCTGCGGCAGGCTCTTGGCAAGCTTTGCCAGGTAGAAGCTGTCGCCGACGTAATCGGCCACAGCCTGGACCTCGGGCGCCACGTAATAGTGCGCCAGGATCACCGCGTCGCGCTGGGTTTTAAGTTGCTGAATGGCCTCGACGAGCTCTGCGGGCACCAATGCCGCGCGCTCCGTTGCCGTCGTTGCCGATGCCAGGCCGGCCGCGATATCGCGTGCAAGCTCCGACGCATCCATGTTCGCGCTCTGTGCCATCAAGGCCCCTCTCTTTTGGCGAATCTTGGGGCTTTAGTATGACACCTAGGTTTACAGCTGACAAGACAGCTGTAAACCTAGGTGTAAAGTTGAAATAAAGATTCAATCATGCGGCAGGTCCATTTTCGAACTGGCAAGCTGAGGATAGCCGAGCTCTCGATAGCGCAGGAGGCATCTTTCGCCACCGCAATACCGCTCGGCGCGAGTTGCGCACCGTGAGGCACGAACGGGCGCTCCCCCGCGAGTGGTCCGCGCCCAATGTGGCAAAATCGAACTACTAAGGGGGCTCAGAATGCTCAAGATTATTGCCTGCGACGATGACGTCGCTTTTCTAGATAGACTGCACCGGATGATCGACCGTTGGTCGATCGAGACGGGCACGGCGGTCGATGTTGCGCTCGTCACGCGCGGCGAGGACCTGCTGGCGCGCCATGCCGCGTCGCGCGCCGACATCATCCTGCTCGACATGATCATGCCGCTCGTCAACGGCATGGACACCGCACGCGAATTGCGCCAGGCCGATACCGCCGTGCGCCTGGTGTTTCTCACCTCATCGCCCGAGTTTGCACTGGAGTCCTACGAGGTCCGCGCCTTCGACTATCTGCTCAAGCCCGTGACTTACGAACGCCTGGCGCAGTTACTCGACGAGCTTTCGAGCATGCGCCCGGCGGCAACCGACGAGCTCGTGATCAAAACGTCCTTTGGCTACCACGCCCTGCGCCTGTCCGACATCGAATATGCCGAGGCGCGCAACAAGCACGTGGTCTTCCACCTGCGCGACGGACGCGATATCGAGGCACTCGAGTCGTTCCGCAGCGTCGAGGACCGTTTGGCGCAAAATGCCACCTTCTTTAAATGCCACCGTAGCTACCAGGTCAACTTGCGCAACATCGACCACTTCAATCGCACGGACATCGTCATGCGCTCGGGCGCGTGCATTCCGCTGTCGCGCAGCAGCAAGCAGGGGTTCCAAGACGCCTACTTTGCGGTGCGCTTTGAGGGCGGGAGGCGCTGATGATCTCCTCGGTCGAAATGGTCCTTTGGGCAATCCACCACGCCACGACGCTGCTCTTTGGCGTCTTTGCCTCGGCGGCGCTGTGCGGTATCGAAATCAATCGACGCCATGCACTCGAGTTGGTGGGGGTCGGAGCCGCAACCGGCGCTGCCTTTTCGATCGCCAATGTCGTTGGCGGAGAGCTTTTTGCCCGTCAGGTCTATCCGCTCGTCGTGCACTTGCCGCTTACCGTCTACCTATGCGCGCGCTACCACTTGAGTCCGCTACTCGCGACGTTGGGCGTCACCAGCGCCTATCTGAGCTGCCAGTTCAGCAATTGGATGGGCATCGCCGCATTTGCCGCAACCGATTCTCAGATCGCGTACTATCTGGCGCGCATCGCTACCACGCTCGGCGTTTTTGCCGTCCTGCTGCATTGGGCCGGCGACATTGGACCCCGCCTGGCGATCAAAAGCCCCACCGAGCTGGGCATCCTTTTAATCCTGCCGCTCGTCTATTACATCTTTGACTACGCCACCAACGTCTACACCACGCTGTTCCACTCGGGCTCGGTGGTGACAGTTGAGTTTTTGGCATTTGCGCTCTGTGCCTTCTATCTTATGTTTCTTGCCGTTTACCTGCGCGAATACGAAGAAAAGGAAACCGCCGAGCGAGAGCGTTGGATGCTCGAAACCCGCGACAGCGCCGCCATCAAAGAGCTCGAGGCTTGGCGTCAATCTGGGCGCGAGCTGTCGATTCTTCGCCACGATATGCGCCACTTCCTACGCGGCCTGGCCACTTTAATTGAGGAGGGCCACACCGACGAGGCGCTCAAACGCATCGATGAGCTCTGCGAAGCCGGCGACCGCACCGCCGTACGCCGCTTCTGCGCCAACGAGACCGTAAACATCGCGCTTTCGTCATTCAACTCAGATATCAATAGAAACGGCATTACCGCCAACCTGCGCGCCGCCGTACCCGAAACCGTCCACGTAGATGACGCCGACCTGTTTAGCGTGCTCTCAAATGCCTTGGAAAACGCTATCACCGCCGCAAGCGCCGCACCCCAAGGAAAGCGATTCGTCGACCTTGACCTGCGACTTGAGGACGGCCAGCTGTTGCTGTTAGTTTCCAACACGTTTGACCGCGCGCCGCGCATGGTCGACGGCATGCCCGTGACCCGGCATGCGGGCCACGGCTTTGGAACCAAGAGCATCAAACTTGCCGTGGAGCGCATGAACGGCAACTGCCAGTTCCGCATTAACGGCGATCGGTTTGAGCTGCGCGCTGTGATGTAGAAGTACGGCGCCGATCTCGCGGCGCGCCTCGCCCGCCAGGCAATCGCTCGCCGGTGCCGATCCGCTACAGTGGAGCGACCGCCGGGGTCAGCTGCTTGATGTAGGCCCACATGCGCTGCTTGGCCGCTTTGTCGGTCAGCGCCGCCTCAAAGCCATCGAGCGCGAGCACGCGGCGGCCCTGCACATGGGCGACCAGGCCGGGCTTGAGCATGGCGGTGTCGAAGTCATCAATCGCCACGAGCATATCGGCGTAGGTTTCGCGCATGACATCGGCCGCGCTGTTATCGAGCAGCAGCACCGCCTCGGGATCCAGAGCCTCAAGCGCCTCGCGGAACAGCTCGCACGGCAGAGTCTCGCCCACCGCGCCCGCTCCGTCGCCTGCGCCGGCGACGCTTGCCAGCACGCAAAAATCCTCGGGCGCGTAGCCGATGGCCCCAAGCGCCTTGCGCAGCGCAGCACCGTCCGGACCGGCAGCCAGCTCGCCGCCCGAACGCTCGGCCTCGTCCAAATCGCCTTTGACCAGCACGATCGGCGAGCACGCGTTGCCCACGATGCGCACGCCACGGACCGCAAGCGATGTGAGCTCCTGCTCGGCCGCCTGGGCGATGGCTTCTTTTTTCTGGCTTTGTGACGTGGACATGCGCTCTCCAATCGTTTGCGTGCCCACCATTATATAAAAGAGCTGCCCGCGAGTGGTTGCTTTGCGGGCGGCTGGGTATAAGCACGGTCGTACTGAGTTTTACGCGGCCGAGCCGCGTCGTATTATGGAGGTCACCATGGCTGACATTAAGCAGATTACCCCCGAGAACTTCGATTCCATCGTTAACGACAGCCTGCCCGTGCTGGTCGATTTTTGGGCGCCCTGGTGCGGGCCCTGCCGATCGCTCTCGCCCATCGTGGACGAGGTAGCCGATGAGCTGGCGGGCAAGCTTGCCGTTGCCAAATGCAACGTCGACGACAACCAGGACCTGGCCATGAAGTATGGCGTCATGAGCATCCCCACGCTGATTGTGTTTAAGAACGGCGAGGAGATTGACCGCTCGGTTGGCGCTCTGCCCAAGGCGAGGCTGCAGGCGCTGCTGGAGAAGCATCTGTAATACGCTTGTTACTTGCCCGCCGTCCATGAGCGGTTTTGCACCGCTCGCCGGACTGCCGGGTGCGGCGCGTGCGACCACGGATAGTATGGTAGTTACAAACAGCCCCCAGTGAACGGGTGCGAGTCGCACAGACTCGCACCCGTTTTCTTATGCAGCGGCGCGCAGAGCGGGCGTAGTAAAATCTGAACCACTGGATTACCGTCCACACAAGGAGATTTCCCATGCATGATGTTGGAATGAACATGAGCCAGCTTGCCATGAGCGTCAAGCAGGTCGACGACACCATCGAGCTCGCTCACGAGTGGAGCCATCAGTTGCTGCATGCGACCGAGAATTTTGACATGGAGCGCATCGGCGCCAAGCTCGAGGCAGCCATGGCCGCGCTGCACGAGGCCCACGACGCACTCGAGGGCTACGAAGAGGCCATCGAGGCCGACCACAACTCCGTCGGCTCCGTGAAGCTGGTGTAACGTGGCCGAACACGAGCACGGCTGCGGGTACGAGCACGAGCATCCGCACGGGGCGGACGGTGACGCAGGCTGCCACTGTAGTGGCTCCGGCTCCGAGCTGGTCCGCTTTTCGGTTACCGCACCGGACGACCTGCTGCGCCGTTTTGACGAACAGATCGCGCGCCGCGGCGACGTGGCCAACCGCTCCGAGGCCGTGCGCGACCTGATTCGCGCCTCGATCGCCAAGGAGCAGATGCGCACGCCCGATGAGCATGTTATCGGGTCGCTCACCATGATCTACGACCACCATACCGGCGACCTGACGCGCCGTCTGGACGAAGTGCAGCACGACTACACCGACGAGATCGTATCGACCATGCACGTGCATCTGGATCACCACAACTGCTTAGAGATTCTGGCGCTCAAGGGTCGCGGCGAGCGCGTCTACGAACTAGCCGACCGCCTGCTGGGCCTGCGCGGCGTTAAGCACGGTGAGCTCACGTGCGCCGCCACCAAGCAGAGCCTGGGGCTGTAGCGCACCTGTCCCTATTTGGTCGGTTTTGATGAGGGGTGTCGCATGCGACATGTGCATATTCATGTGACGGGCATTGTGCAGGGCGTTGGCATGCGGCCGTTTGTGTATCGCGAGGCCATGGCGCATGGCATTTGCGGATGGGTGCTCAACGCGGGCGACGGCGTGCATATCGAGGCGCACGCTCCGGCCGATGCGCTCGATGCTTTTGTTGCCGCGCTTTCTGCGCATGCGCCTGCGGCAGCCCGCGTAGAATATGTCGAGGTTGTGGACCTGGCAGCCCACGGTTGGGATACCGCCAATGAACAGGGTTTTCGCATCGTAGCATCGCAGGACCAGACCGCGCACACGACGCTCGTCTCACCCGATATCGCCACCTGCGATGATTGTCTGCGCGAGTTGTTCGACCCCGCCGATCGGCGCTATCACTACCCTTTTATCAACTGTACCAACTGCGGACCGCGCTTTACCATCATCCGGTCGCTGCCTTATGACCGAGCGGCCACGTCGATGAATTGTTTTCCCATGTGTCCTGAGTGTGCCGCGGAGTATGCCGACCCACTCGACCGGCGTTTTCACGCGCAGCCCGATGCCTGCTTTGATTGCGGGCCGCATATCACGTGGCGCGAAGCGAGCGTGGGCGGTGAGCCGGGCGAAGCCGCCGCGTTGCCGGCCGTCGGCACCACGCGCGAGACCAGCGACGCCATTATCGACCGCTGTGTTGAGCTGCTGGCCGGTGGCGGTATCGTCGCCATCAAGGGTCTGGGCGGATTTCACTTGGCATGCGACGCTTCCAACGAGCAGGCGGTAGCCGAGCTTCGCCGCCGCAAACGCCGCAGCAACAAACCGCTTGCCGTTATGGTACGCGACCTTGCCGACGCTGAACGCCTGTGCCATGTCAACGACGTTGCACGCGGCTTGCTGGCCGGCAGCATTCGCCCCATTGTGCTGCTGCGCCGACGTGCTGCTTGCGAGAGCGGCGGCTCCCCCGACGCCCTCGCGCTCGCGCCGTCCGTCGCGCACGACCTTCCAGAGCTCGGTGTTATGCTCCCCTACACCCCGCTTCAGCATCTGTTGCTTGCCGCGGCAGAAGCCCGCGGTATGCACGCGCTCGTCATGACCAGCGGAAACCTGAGCGAAGAGCCCATCGAGACCGATGACGATCTTGCCTGGGGGCGCCTCGTTGCCGCCGGCATTGCCGACGCGCTGCTCGGCAACGACCGCGCGATTCTCTCGCGCTACGACGACTCCGTGGTACGCGTGGTCGATGGCGCCGCCATGCCTGTGCGTCGCGCACGCGGATATGCGCCGCAGCCGTTAGCGCTGCCGGCGCTCGACGGCACTGCACCCTGCGTGCTCGCCTGCGGGCCGCAGCAAAAAGCTACGATCGCGCTCACGCGCGAGGACGCCGACGGCCATGTGGCCTGTTTTGTGTCGCAGCATATCGGCGATGTCGAAAACGGCGAGACCTTCGATGCCTGGAACGCCGCGCGCACGCGCTTGGAAAACCTCTTTGACCTGGCGCCTGCCGCCTTGGCATGTGACATGCATCCCAGCTATCTGTCGAGCCAGTGGGCGCGTGAACTGGCACGGAAGCACAATCTGCCGCTTATCGAAGTCCAACATCATCATGCACATATCGCGAGCGTGATGGCCGAGGCCATCGCCGCGGGCCAGCTTACAACCAACGCGCGTGTCCTTGGCATCGCCTTTGACGGCACCGGCGCCGGCACCGATGGGACCATTTGGGGCGGCGAGTTTCTTGTTGCCGGCCTTGCCGATTTTGAACGCGCCGCGCACCTGCGCACCTGGGCGCTCCCCGGCGGGGCGGCCTCCGTGCGCGACGCCCGCCGCAATGCCTTTGCCCTGCTGAGCGAGCTCGGCCTGCTCGAGCACCCGGGTGCCGCGGGGCTATTGGGCGCCCTCGACGAGCAAACGCGCAGCGTGACAGCCACCATGATCGAGCGCGGCATCAACAGCCCGCGTACCAGCAGCATGGGGCGTCTCTTTGATGCCGCGGCGGCAATTCTGGGCATCTGCGACAAGGCAACCTACGAGGGCGAGCCCGCCATCGAACTCGAAGCCGCCGCCTGGCCCGCGCTCGGCGGTAAGACCGTTCGTCTCGACGGCAATCATGCAGGCGTATTCACGTCTGCCGACGACTCCCCCATCTTGGACCCCCAACCGCTCATCGAATCTCTTCTGAATGGAATTGAGGCAGGCACGCCGGCCGACAGGCTCGCCCTCGAGTTTCACATCGCCATTACGCACGCTACGACCCACATCGCGTGCGAGATCTGCAATCGCGAAAACCTCGATACCGTCGCGCTCTCGGGCGGTGTGTTCATGAACCGGCTTTTGCTTCAGCTCCTTACCCACGAACTCAAAGACGCCGGTCTTGCCGTCTTGGTCCCCCATACTGTGCCCGTCAACGACGGCTGCATCGCCTACGGTCAGGCCGCCATCGCTCGCGCTCGCCTCGCGCAGACAGCATCGCGATAGGCGTTTTGCCAGCCTGCGCGCCGCCGTCTCACAGGTGTAACGCGTTTGCTCGTGACTCCCGCGAGCGCTACCATCAACTGATGGGTAATTAGGCGCCTATCCAGCGCAAAACGTATAAAAGGGGAACATTATGTGCCTTGCCGTTCCCGGTAAAGTGGTCAAACGCGACGACGACCTTAAGGCGACCGTCGACATGATGGGCATCGAGCGCCCCGTTTCGCTGCGCCTCGTGCCGACGGCACAGGTAGGCGACTATATTCTCGTGCACGCCGGCTTTGGCATTCAGATTGTCGACGAGCAGGAAGCCCAAGAGACACTCGAGCTCGTCAATACCATGACCGAGCTGGCCGAAGAGGACCAGCTCGCCACTAACCCGGCCGAGGCATACTAGTGGCGGCGGCGCAGCCGGTTCGCTCCGGTATCGACTTTTCGGCATTTCGCGACCCCAAGCTGGCTCGCGAGCTCATCGATCGTATTCATGAGCTTGTCGGCAACCGCAGCATCAACCTTATGGAAGTCTGCGGTACGCATACCGTGAGCATCGGTCGCTATGGCTTTCGCTCCATTATGCCTGCCGGGCTCAAACTGCTGAGCGGTCCGGGTTGCCCCGTCTGTGTTACCGCCAACCGCGATATCGACCATGCAATCGCGCTCGCCAAGATGGACGGCGCCATCATCACCACCTTTGGCGACATGATGCGCGTGCCCGGGTCGTCTACCTCGCTCGCCGCGCAAAAGGCGGCGGGGCGCGATATTCGCATTGTGTACTCCCCGCTCGATGCACTCGATATCGCCGAACACAACCCCGATCGCCCGGTCATCTTTATGGGCGTCGGCTTTGAGACCACGACGCCCACCATCGCCGCCGCCATTTTGGAGGCCGATGCACGCGGACTCCAGAACTTCTCGGTCTATTGCGCCCACAAGACCACGCCGCCGGCGCTGCGCGCCATCGCCAACGATCCCGAGACCACTATCGACGGCTTTATCCTTCCGGGACACGTCGCTACCATCACGGGCCTGGCACCCTTTGGGTTTTTGGTCGATGAGTTCGAGACCCCCGGCGTAGTCACCGGGTTTGAGCCGGTCGATATCCTGCAAGGTATCTGCATGCTGGTCCAGATGGTTGTCGAGAAAAGGCCGGCGATCGACAACGCCTACCGCCGTGGCGTCAACGCTGACGGCAACCCCGTAGCGCGCCAGCTGGTCGAGCAGGTATTTGAGCCGTGCGACACCACGTGGCGCGGACTGGGACCGATTGCCAACTCGGGTCTTTCCATCCGGCCCGAATTCGCGCGCTTTGATGCCGGCGCCCGCTTTGACGTACCCATTGAACCGACGGTCGAACCACGCGGGTGCCGCTGCGGCGACGTGCTGCGCGGCGCCATCACGCCGAGCGACTGCCCGCTGTTCGGCCACGCATGTACGCCCGAACATCCCGTCGGACCGTGCATGGTGAGCTCCGAAGGCAGCTGCGCGGCGTACTTTAGATACCGCGACTAGCCCGGACGCCCCCGCGTACCGGCACCACCCACGATTGGAGTTTTCGATATGTCCCGTAATGCCACCGATAGCACTGTCCTGCTGGGCCACGGCTCCGGCGGCCAGATGATGAAGCGCATTATCGATGAGGTCTTTCTGGATGCCTTTGGGTCGCCCGAGCTGCTCGCGGGCAACGATGCCGGCGTCGCTGCGCTGCCCGCAAGCGGGCGAATCGCCATGTCGACCGACAGCTTTGTGGTAACGCCGCAGTTCTTCCCCGGCGGCAATATCGGCCGCCTCGCCGTATGTGGAACCGTCAACGACGTCGCGACCTCGGGCGCCAACGTACGCTACCTCTCATGCGGCTTTATCCTCGAAGAGGGCTATCCCATGGACAAGCTCCGCCAGATCGTTCAGACCATGGCCGAAACGGCACATGAGGCAGGCGTGAAGATTATCACCGGCGACACCAAGGTGGTCGAGCGTGGAGGTGCCGACGGCGTCTACATCAATACCGCCGGCGTGGGCGAGGTGCCCGCAGGCGTGACGCTCAGCGGTGCCAACTGCCGGCCCGGCGACGCCATCCTGGTATCGGGTACGCTAGGCGACCACGGCATCGCCATCATGAGCCAGCGCGAGGGCCTGGCGTTTTCGAGCACCATCGAAAGCGACGCCGCACCGCTCAATCATCTGATTGCCGACGTGCTCGCCGCCGCCCCCGACACCCGCTGCTTCCGCGACCCCACGCGCGGCGGTCTGGCATCCACGCTCAACGAGTTTGCCCAGGCCAGCGGCGTTGCCATGGAGATCGACGAGGATGCTGTGCCCGTGCGCCCCGACGTGCAGGCGGCATGTGCGATGCTCGGCTACGATGTGCTGCAGGTAGCAAACGAGGGCAAGATGGTTGCCGTGGTGCCGGCCGAGCAGGCCGATGCCGCACTGACGGCCATGCGCGCCGCGCGCTACGGCGAAAACGCCGCGATTATCGGTCGCGTGCTGCCGCTTGCCGAGGGCGCCCGTCCCGCCGTGCGCGTGCGCACCGGCTGGGGCTCGACCCGTATCCTCGACATGCTCGTAGGAGAGCAGCTGCCGAGGATTTGCTAGCGGGCGAGCGCCGGCCGGCGCGGCTTCGCTCCGCCACCAGGCCGTCGTCCCGCCCTGCCCGATCCGCTGCCACCCCAAGATTGAGCGAGCCAAATGTTCACCCTGGAAATGAGCGGGGCACACGTGCGGCAGAGAGCATGTAAATCGACGAATGCATTTCCCCCAAATATCAAATAGCCCCGCGACCGGGCTGAAATCGGTCGCGGGGCTTTGCATTTTCAAGCTTTGCTGTTGTCTACGCTCTGAACTTTGGATACGTCAGCAGCATGAGCGCGACGCTCACGCCCAGCTGCATGAGAATCTGGCGCACGTCGCCGGCACCTCCTAACGCCGCGGCGCGAACCAGATTGGCGACGCCGAGTGGCATGCCGCCGCCAAACCAGAGCGAAAGACCTAGCAGCACCTTGTCACCCATATCAGGCTCAAAGGGCACCGAGGCCACCACCGCCCGATACGCTCGCACCTCAAGGAAGATCAACGCCACGATGAGCAGCAAGGTAACGAGCATCGACGCGATCGATGCAGAGGACGCCGCAGAGCCCGTAAGCTCGCCCACAGTCGCATCCATAAGTAGAACGCCCACCGCATAAATCAGTGACATGACCCCCAGGGTCGTAAGCGCCGAACGCGCCCCAACGCGCCCCGCGCCCCTAGCGCCAACGTTTCTTGCCGTCATCGTTAACCTCCCTAAGCAAAGGGCCCGCCGGCGCGCACCGGCGGGCCAATCTTTCTGGAGCCAGCCCACCTTGGGTGGCCCAAAGCGCATCGGCGCGGCTTTTGCCCGCCTACTCCCCGCAGCCACTCTCGACAAGCGCCACGAGGGCATCGACGGCGGCCGCCTCGTCGGCGCCGTCGGCCGCAATCACAATCTCGCAACCGCAGATCATCCCCAGGCTCATGACCATCAAGATAGACTTGGCGTCCTTGGCGTCTCCGCCCACCTTGCCAACGGTGATCGAGCTCTCGTACTTGCTTGCCTCCTGCACAAACAGCGACGCAGGACGCGCGTGGATACCGCTCGGATTCTTGACGACCGTCGTCTTGGAAACCATCTCTGCTCCTTACTCCACCACGATGTTGTCGGTTGCGGTATCGGCACCATTGCTAGCGATAAGTTTCTTATAGTAGAAGAAGCTCTTCTTCTTACCGCGTTTGCCGGTGCCGTTGCCGTGGTCGTCCTGGTCGACCGAGATCTGGCCGTAGCGCTTGGTCATCTCGGAGGTGCCGGAGCTGATCAGGTCGATAGGGCCCCACCAGGCGTAACCAAAGACGTCGACACCGTCGAGAATCGCCTGGTGCATCTGCTCGACGTGCTCCTTCATATACTCGATGTGCGCGTCGTCGTCGCAGAAGCCGTTCTCATCGCGGTTCTCGGTCATGCCGTTACCATTCTCGGCGATGAAGATCGGTAGGTGGTAGCGATCGTAGATGTGGTTGAGCGTGATGCGGAATCCCACGGGATCGATCGGCCAGCCCCACTCGGTCATCTCGAGGTATTGGTTCTTGATCTCGGTAACCAGCTTGCCGCTCGGCTCGGGGGAAATTTTGCCCTTGTAGCGCATGATGTAGGTCATGTAGTAGCTGATGGAGATGTAGTCAACCACGCCGGCCTTGAGGGTTTCGAGGTCGCCGTCCTCCATCTTGATATCGACGCCGTAGTCGCGTAAGAAACGCTTCACGTAGTAGGGGTACTCGCCCTTGGCCTGGATATCGGTGAAGAACCAGTTGAAGTGGTCCTCAAAAAGCACCTGGAGCTGATCCTCGGGCTTGGAGGTCTCAGCGTAGTTCTCAAGACGGCAGAGCATGTTGCCGATGTGAGCCTCGGGGTCAATCTCGCGCAGTTTGATAACCGCCTTGGCGGAAGCCACGAGCTGGTTGTGAGCGACCTGGAACTTCTCGGGCCAACGGCCGGCATAGGGGTTGGAGCCGTCTTCTTTCTCGTCCCAAATCACGCCGCAGCAGGTGCAGGGGTTGGCGTAGACGTGGTTGATTTCGTTGAAGGTCATCCAATACTTGACCTTGCCCTTGTAGCGGCGGAAAAGCGTCTCAGCATAGTGCTCAAAGGCGTCGACCACGTGACGGCTCGCAAAGCCGTTGTACTCCTCGGCCAGGTGAAGCGGCATATCAAAGTGGTTGAGGGTGACCATGGGCTCGATCCCGTGCTTATGGCACTCGTCAAAGACTTTATCGTAGAAGGCCAGACCCTCCTCGTTGGGCAGGGCGTCGTCGCCGTTGGGGAAGATACGGCTCCAGGAAATGCTCATGCGAAAGACGCCGAAGCCCATCTCGCCCAAAAGCGCAATGTCCTCCTTGTAGGTGTGGTAGAAGTCGATGCCGCGTCGTTTGGGAAAATCATAGGCCATCTCGTCTGCCTTGCGAGCTGCGAGTGACTGTCGCGTAACGGAGTTGAGCGGGCCGCCCTCGACGATGCCCTCGCGGGCGCAGGTCTCGCGGTCGAGCAGAATCACATAGTCGGAGACCGCAGGGCCGCGACCGCCCTCGTCCCATGCGCCCTCGATCTGGTTGGCAGCGGTAGCGCCGCCCCATAGAAAACCCTCGGGAAAAGTCTCACCAAAGTCATAGGTAGAAAGGTCGATCATGGTATGTCCTCATCTCTCTTGGTTGGGTTGGGGATGCGAGCCGCAGGGCGCGACCCGCAATCGGGAGACGCGTTAGCGGGCGGTCAGCGCGCGCACTACGGGCATCATCTTCTTGGCCATGTGCAGCTCGGCGCTGATGGTCATAAGCGTATCCTGGGCGTGCACGAACAGCAGGGAGTACTCGACCTCCTCGCCGCCCGCCTGGCGCTGGATCATCTCGGTCTGCGCTTTGTGCGCCTCAAGGATCTTGGCATCAGCCTCGGCAAGATGCGCGTCTGCCGCATCGAAATCGAACTCCGCCAGGGCATCCATCGCCTTGTCGATGCAGGCGCGGCCGTCGCCAGCGTTGATGATGACGTTCATCGCGACCGCAGGAACGTTGATTGTCTCATCAGCCATCATGGCCTCCTATTCTTGGGTACCGGCCGCCTCCACGGCCGGTACTGAAACATCTGGTAGCAACTAGGCGACGAACTCTGAGTCGCCCGTAGAGGTTTACTCGACAGCAGCTGCGGCAGCGGCCTTGGCGGCTTCCTTGGCAGCCTTCTTGGCCGCTTTCTTTGCAGCCTTCTCGGCAGCCTGCTCTTCCTCGATCTTGCACTGGTAGTTATCGGCAGCCTTAAAGAACGGGAACCACAGAATCGCGGCGATCAGCAGGTTGACGCAGACAAGTGCGATATTGCGCACGTCTCCGCCCGACATAAAGAACGCCGAGACCGCATTGGGCAGGAAGTTCATATCGAAATTCTCGACGTGCAGGCTCGCCCAGCCCATGCTCATCCAGAGGTAGGCGTTGGCAGACAGCAGGATAGACTGCAGCACCATGGGGATGAACATAAAGGGGTTGGCGACGATCGTGGAGAAGACCAGCGGCTCGTTAATGTTGAACAGCGACGGGATAATCGTTGCACGGCCGAGCGTCTTGTTCTTCTTGGACTTGGCAAAGAGCATGTAGAAGGCCAACGGAAGCGTTGCGCCCTCGCCGCCGATCATGATGTAGCGAGTAATGCCGTACGCGTTAATGTTAGTGGGAGCGAGGCCTGCGGCATAGGCGGCCATGTTCTCGGCAAGAGCAGACTTTTGGATGGACTGCTGGATCGGCGAGAACACCCAGCCGGAGATGCCAAAGAAGTAGAAGGTGTCCATGACAAGCGGGATGGCGATGGTGCCGGGCAGCGTCTGGGCAAAGCCGGTAACGGGCGAAAGGATGATCGCGACCGCGCTAAAAACGTCGACCTGGAGCATGTTGGTAAAGAGCCAAGCCACAAAAAGCGACAACAGCACCGCAATGATGTTATCGAACCAGTTCTTGACGAAGTCGGGCACGAGGCTGTCCTCGGAAAAGAACGTCATGCGCGCCATGCGCTTGTAGATAAAGCCAACGACAAATCCCACGACCATCGCGGTGAACATGCCACCCGCGCCAAACTTGGCCATCTGGAAGACATAGCCCTGATCGGTGATGGTGGGGTTCATGCACAGCATAAAAGCGCCTATACCGGTAAAACCGGCAATCATGCTGCGGTCTTTGCGATCTTCCTTGACCGCAACGTTATGCGGGATGATAAACGCCATGAACATGCCCACGAGGCCAAACGAGAACGTAGTGAGCGGCGACAGGTCGGGCAGGGCCGGGACAAAGCGACGGATAATGTTCCACAGGCTCGGGATGGCCGAGACCATGGAGAAGGGGACGATGTAGAGAACTGCGTCGGAGATAACGCCAAACCAGTAGGTTGAGGTAAGCTTGTTCATCACGGGGACGACATGCTCGGTGATCCACGCCTGGATCGCTTCCATGAACTTTTGCAGCATGTTGTCCCCTCCTAGTCTTCGTCAAGCAGGTCGTAGGCATCCTCGAGGATGCTCTCGCCGTCGAGCGCCGCGTAATAGTCGGGGTCGATGGCCATGACCTTCACGCCGTGAGATGCCACTTGAGACTGGATCTCGGGCACCTCGGAGGCGAAGTGCGGACCGAGCAGGAGGACGTCGATCTTGTCGGCGTAGTCCATAATCTCAGACTTACTGACTGCCTTGATGGTGCAGTCAAGACCCTTGGACTTTGCGACCTTGCGCATGCCTGCCGCCATAAAGCCGGTCGAGGCACCGATGCCGCAAGCGAGGAGAATGCGAACGGTGCCGTTCTCATCTGCCATGGGGTACTCCTTTCCCAATAAGCGGGCTCGAGGCAGCTCCGATGCCGCTGCGATCCCCGCTGTGTTCTTGGGCGCCCGTGTCGACCCGGCCGCCCTTGACCGTGACTGCACTATACGCGGCGGAGGGCTCTTGCCGCCAACCGACTTTTTGCCGCATAGCGGCAAGGCAGCAGATTTTCCGCCCGCACGGCAAGCCGGGCGATTTTCCGCTTGGGCGGCAAATTAGAAAAGACACCCTTTCTTAACCTGAGATACCATGGGGCGGTACACCCTGTCTGCCGTTCATCTCTTGGAGGAAAGCCATGGCGAGCGCCAAGCAGAACCGCATCAACCGCATGATCGACGTGCTCGAAAACAGCAGCTCATGGGTGTCTTCCTCGATGCTTGCCGGCCTTTTGGGCGCGAGTGAGCGAAGCATCCGCAACTATGTTGCAGAGGTCAACGAGACCGGTACGCGACATATCGAATCGTCTAAAGAGGGCTATCGCCTTGCCACGGCGGCGCCGGCTGCCGCCAGCGCTTCCGCTAGTCCTTGCGAAGGTGTCAATACCCTCCCCGCGAACGCGGACTCCAGGCGCGACTTTACTATCTCCCGCCTTGTCAACGCATGCGATGGACTCTCCGTCTTTGATATCGCCGATGAGCTCTTTATCAGCGAGAGCACGTTTCAGAGCTCCGTGATGCCGCAGGTGCGCGCGCTCGTTCGGCAGTTCGACCTCAATGTCGAGACACACGACTACCGCATGAAACTCACGGGGCGAGAGGCCGACAAGCGCAAGCTTCTCGGCCACATAGCCACCCACAACTCCTATGGCTATTTCACCTCAACCAAAACGCTCGAAAACATGTTTCCCGACTTTGACGTGCAGGCAACCCTCTCGAGCTTGGTCGCGATCTGCCAGCGCTCGGATCTATTTATCAACGGCTACGCGCTCTCCAACCTGCTCGTGCACCTGTTAGTGATCATCATCAGGCTCACCTCGAACAACGAGCTCAGCGAGGTGGACGGCCCCATCGACGCAGACGGCCTAGTGACACAACTCGGGCAGCGCGAACAGATCGTACGCTGCGCCCAGCGCATTGCCGCCTACTTTGAGAAGGAGTTTGGTTGTGCCATCCCACGCGACGATTTTCAGCAGATTCTGCTGCTTTTGGCGCTTTCCGTCGAGCGTTGCGATTTTGACGAGCTCAGCCGCGAGAAGCTCTCAAGCATCATTGACCGCGAATTTGTAGACATGGTTCTGGGGATCCTCGACGAGTGCGGAAAGCGCTACGACCTGCCACGCTTTATCGACGAGCCCATGCGCCTACAACTCGTCCTGCATATGTTTAACGCCTACCAGCGCGCCGTCTACCGCGTAAGCTACCCCAACCCGCTCGCCGCGCAGATCAAAAGCGAGTACGCACCGGTCTACGACATGGCGGTCTATATCGCCCACCGCTTCTCCACCGCCATGGATATTGAGGTGGGCGAAAACGAAATCGCGTTTATCGCCTTTCATATCGGCGCTTACTTTGAGAAGTTCTCCGCACCCGACGGCGCCGTCACCTGCACAGTGATTATCGAGGAGTACCACGACTTTGCACGAAGGCTCGTCGACGACCTCAAGACCGAGTTTGGCGATGACATAAGCGTTGTCGCCGTGATGAGCTGCGATAGTTACCTGGCCAATCCGCCCGAAAGCGATGCGGTAATCACCACAATCGACGTGCCGGTTTGTGGAGGCACCACCAAAGTCTTGATCGGACCCATCCTCACTAAGCAAAACGTGCGAAAGATCCGCGACCGGCTTTGCGCCATCCAGGAGCGGCGGCGGCGCCTCTATGCCCAGGGCCTTTTGGGGCGTCTGCTGCAGCCGGGGCTGTTTATACGCAACATAGACGTAGTCGACGCCACAAGCTGCATCGACCAAATGGGGAAGCTTTTGGCTGTTCAGGGGCTCGCAACGCCTGAGTTTATCGCTGACGTGCATCTGCGTGAGAGCGTCTCATCGACGGCGTTTACTGACAGCCTCGCCATACCCCACGCGATCTCGGTATATCCCAAGCGCTCGTTTATCGCTGTGGCCCACAATGACACCCCGATTCCCTGGGGACGCCACGACGTGCGGTTTGTGCTGCTCATAGGCATCGCACAGGAAGATATGGGGCTCTTTAGAGATGTGCTCGACCTGATTATCGAAGTGTTCTCCTCGGTAGAGACCACGATGAGGCTCATGCAGACCGACACGTTCGAAGAGTTTCTGGCTGCGTTTACGCACGATATCGGATAAAGGGCTCAACCCGCATCCTCGACATGATCGTGGGAGAGCAGCTGCCGAGGATCTGCTAGCGGGCGAGCGCTGGCTGGTGCGACGTGGCTCACTATCCCTGAAGATGTTTTGATTCCAAACGTGCCCGACGCGCAAGCCCAGTATTATGGGGTGCGTTTTGGAACCCAATGACGGGAGCTTTCATGGCAGCAGCTTTTTCCCATGTGATCTTTGACCTGGACGGCACCATTCTCAACACGCTCGAGGACCTGGCGGCCGCCGGCAACCACACCTGCGAGATGCACGGCTGGCCCCCGTTTGCCGTGGACGAGTACCGCTACAAAGTGGGAAACGGCATGCTTAAGCTGGTCGAGCGCTTTATGCCCGCCGAGTACGCAGGCGACAGCCGTATGTTTGAGCAGACGCTTGCCGAGTTTAGGGCTTACTACGGCGAGCACAAGGAGGACCACACCGCTCCCTACGCCGGCACGATTGAGATGCTCGACCGTCTGCGCGCAGCGGGCGTTCAGCTTGCCGTGCTCACCAACAAGGATCATATTTCGGCAGCCCCGCTTATCGAGAAATACTTTGGCCGCGATCGCTTTGCGTTGGTACAGGGCCGCGTGGACGCATTTCCGCCCAAGCCCGAGGCACCCGTCACGTTGCATGTGATGAAAGAGCTGGGCGCCGATCCGGCAACCACGCTCTATGTGGGCGATTCCAATGTCGATGTTCTGACCGGCCACAACGCCGGCCTTAAGAGCGCGGGCGTCAGCTGGGGCTTCCGCGGCCGCGCAGAGTTGGAGGCCGCCGGCGCCGACTACGTAGTGGACACCCAAGACGAGCTCGCGGCGCTGATTCTGGGCGAGTAGCGGGGCTGTCGCTCAACACGGCTGGACAGATTCTGTCGCGCGGAAAGCGCATCCCGTTTTGCCGCCTCAGAATGGGATGCGCTTTCCGGTTGAGCCTTGTCGGGGAAACGGCATCCCGTTTCAGAGCAATATTCCGGGTCGCACTTTCCACAACCCACCCCATCCGGAAACCGCGACCCGCTATTCGGCCAAATACCGGCTCGTATTTTCCCGAGCATTCGATGCAACGCTGGCGCAAGGAGTGTCCCCAACTGCCGGCAGAAAAGGAACGTCCCCAAGTGCCGCCCCAATGACTACCATGGCAACGCCGCAGGTAGAGGACGGACAGCGAGCGGGCACCAGAGCGAACAAATTGGCATGAAAAGAGGACGGCATAGACCTTCTGGTCATGCCGTCCTCTTTGAATGACAAGTTGTCGCTCTGGTGCCCGCGCAGCGTCGAGCAGTTGCGGCGTTTGGTAAAACGCCGCAACAAACTAGCTCAGCATTGCATCCATCATCTCGGAGTTGACAGAGTCGTCGGCAGACCACTCGCCGTCGTCGTTGCAGGTGTACTTGAAGATAACCGTGGTCTTCCTGGGCTCGGTGGCCTTGGTCACATCGACCATAACCTGACCGGCCATCTTGTACAGCTCGTCATCGGAAGGAACCGTGTCAAGCGCAGCGACCTTCTCCTGATACTGAGTGGAGAAGTCCTCGGCGATCTTGTTCATAGACTTGCATGTGATAGAGACCTCGGCGGTCGCGACACCCTTGTCCTCGTCGACCGTCACGTCGCCGATCTTGTAGTCAAAGCCCTCGAGATAGGTCTTGGCGTACTCCTTGGGATCGATACCCAGCTGCTCGAACTCGTCGCCCGAAGCCTCCTCCAGACCAGAGAGGAAGTCGTCGCCACCGTTCTTGACCTCGTCAAACTGCGTCGTAAGATCCTCGGTGATGAGCTCCTCGACCGAAGGACCTCCACAGCCGGAAAGCACGACCACGCATGCAACCAAGACGGCCATGAGGGGCGCAAGCAGCAGCTTCTTTTTCATGTTGTTCCTCCCGATGAGCGGCACCGCGCTTCCCGGACGCGGCGCACGTTGTAATAAGTAAGCCCATACTATCCACTTATGAGCGCCCTCGGCAACGCGAAGGCGCGGTCGGTTCGTTTTAGCGTCCGAACGGTTTGCAAGCCCGCCCAACGTGCAATAAAACGCTTCCCCGCGGTGCAATAAAAAAGGTGGCCGGAAAACCCGACCACCCTTGCACATCCTTTGGATGCCGCAGTTTACTTGCGGACGACCTTAACGATGGCGTCACCGGCGGCGACAGCGGAGTCGGCCTCGACGGCGAGTTCGACATCGGCAAACTCGGCGGTGTTGGACACAGCAACGACGACGCAGTCCTTGTAGCCGGCAGCAGCGATCTTGGCGCGGTCGATCTTGAGCATGGGCTGGCCAGCCTTTACGACGTCGTCGGCCTTGACGAAGCCCTCGAAGCCATCGCCGTTCATGTTGACGGTATCGACGCCAACATGCACCAGAACCTCGATGCCGCTATCGGACTGCAGACCCACGGCGTGGCCCATGGTGACGGTCACCTTGCCGTCGCAGGGAGCGTAGACCAGATCGTCCTCGGGCCACACGGCGCAGCCCTTGCCCAGGACCTCGCCGCCAAAGACGGGATCGGGCACGTCGGCCATCTTGATGACCTTGCCCTTGACGGGCGAGCACAGCACGTCGGCGCCGGCAGAAGCAGAGATGGAGGACGGAGCAGCGGCAGTCGCGGGCTCAGCCTTCTTCTTGAACATGTCAAACAGACCCATACGTTTTCTCCTCTTGATTAAGCGCAACGTTGTGCGCATGCCTATGGTGATTATAGTGCCAAATGGTTCAAATGCTAAGGTGGGGACTCGAATCGCGAGCCCATCCCAACGCTTTTCCCCGGTGGCACTCATATTGTCGATTAATCCAGGCCCTCGGCACCGTTGGACTTGATGATCTTCTGGTAGGCGTAGAAGCTGTCCTTGCGGCGGCGCTCGTAGGTACCGGTGCCGTCATCGTACTTATCGACGTGGATAAAGCCGTAGCGCTTGCGCATCTCGCCGGTGCCGGCGGAAACCAGGTCGATGGGGCCCCACCAGGTGTAGGCGATCAGGTCGACGCCGTCGGCAATGGCCTCGCCCATGGCCTTGACGTGGCTCTGCAAGTAGGCGATACGATACGGGTCGTGGATGGAGCCGTCCTCCTCGACCTCATCGTAGGCGCCCATGCCATTCTCGACCACCATCAGCGGAATCTCGTAGCGGGCGTAAATCTCGTTGAGGGCGATGCGCAGGCCCAGCGGATCGATCTGCCAGCCCCAGTCGGTGGACTCCAGATAGGGATTCTTGCCGCCAAAGGTCATGTTGCCCTCGGTCATCTCGTGACCCTTGTGGGTGCCCACGGTGCCGGACATGTAGTAGCTAAAGGTGTAGAAATCGACCTTGCCGTCGGCGATATCCTGCAGGTCGCCGTCCTCCATCACAAGCTCGACATCGTTCTCGGCCCAGAAGCGCTTGGCATAGAACGGATACTTGCCGCGCACCTGCACGTCGGAGCAGTACCAGTTCATGGTATTCATCTCCTGCTGCGTGGCGAACACGTCGGCCGGATCGCACGTGGCGGCATAGGAGAGGATGAAGCAGTCCATGTTGCCCATCTTAAACTGCGGGTAGTGCTCGTGGGCATAGCGCACGACACGGCCGCTAGCCACGAACTGGTGATGCAGGGCCTGCATACGGGCCTGCGGCGTGGTGTGGACCGCAGAAGCCGGGCCCTCAAAGCCCTGGATCATGCTGGTCCCAAAGAGGTTGCCCATGTCCTGGGTGCCGCAGTTGATCTCGTTGAAGGTGAGCCAGAACTTGACCTTGTCCTGATAGCGGTCGAAGACGGTCTGGCAGTACTTCTCAAAGAAGCCGATGAGCTCGCGGCTCGCCCAGCCGTTGTACTTCTCGACCAGGTGATAAGGCATCTCGTAGTGCGACAGGGTCACGAGCGGCTCGATATTGTGAGCGCGCAGGCAGTCGAAGACGCGGTCGTAGAAGGCGAGGCCGGCCTCGTTGGGCTCGGCGTCATCGCCGTTGGGGAAGATGCGGCTCCAGGAGATGGACATGCGGAACATGTTGAAGCCCATCTCGGCGAACAGCGCGATGTCCTCCTCGTAGTGATGGTAGAAATCGATGCCGTCATGGTTGGGGTAGAAGCGGTTGGGGTCGATGTCGATCGTAATCTGGCGCGGCTCCTTGTAGCTGCCGCCCAAAAAATGGTCGTCGACGGAAGGACCGCGGCCGTCAACGTTCCAAGCGCCCTCAAACTGATTGGCGGCCGTGGCGCCGCCCCAATAGAAACCCTCGGGGAATCCCATAAGTGCCTCCTCGCTCATGTGTGTTGCTGATGAAACGAGTATGCCGCCGAGTCGCTCCAGGCCAGGGCGAAGGCGCCGATTTGGACACTTCTTTTCGCAGACGCGCGCTGCAACAGCGCTGCAGCTGAAACTTTTTGACACCGAAGGAGCGAAGACGATCCGCCCCGCGCTTACCGGCGGTATGCCGCGGGGGTGCAGCCATACTTGTCGTGAAACTTACGGTAGAAGAAGCTCATGTTTTCATAGCCCACCGCATGCGCAGCCGCCCCGGCCGTGGCGCCACCGCGCAGAAGCTCGGCCGCACGCACCAGGCGTCGCTCCTGTACAAGCTGCCTAAAGGTCTTGCCCACATGGCGCTTGAGAAGCGTCGTCGCATAATTAGGGCTCAAGCCAAACTCCGCCGCCATCCCCTCGAGGGAGCATGCAGCGAATTCGCGATCGATATAGCCGAGCATTCCCGTCACCAGGGCAGTGGGCCCCGCCGCGCCGTCCGCCACGCCGCGCACCAGCTCGCGCTCGTAGCAATCCATGAGCTCGGCCAAAAACAGCTGAAACAGACGCAAGACGATCTCGGGACCGTTGGGGCTCGGGTCGTACAGCTCGCAGAGTATCTCCTGCATGTAGCGCCGAATCCGACGGCTCTCGCCGCAGTAAAAACGGACATGCCCCCGATGGTCCGTCTCGCTGTTGAGCGCGTTGAACAAAAACCGCGAGACCGCGCTCTCGCGCGAGAGGCTCGACTCGAGACTCCGGCGCAAAAAAGAGCGTGAAACGGTCATGCTCAGCATGATGTCGTCCTCGCCGAGCGCCGCCACGGCATGAGGGCAAAGGGCGTCGAGCAAAAGCACCTCGTTGCGGCGCAACTCGAGTCTCTCCCCCGCCACCGTCTGCGGGCAGCGCCCGCGATACACATAACTCATCTCCACGTAATCATGCACGTGCTCGGGAACTGCATTAAAGCGCGAGTTTTTCCTTATCGTCAGGCCACGCGGCATGCCGGGCTGGGCATAGGCAAACCCTGGCTGCCCAATCTTGCGCACTGGGCATCCGTCGATTTCGACATGCTCGGTCATAATCGACCAATCAAATGCCATGCCGTCTTTATAAGCGATCTCACTGGCGCTCAGTTCGCTGAGCCTACGCTCGAGCTCGTCGATCTCCATGGCTTGCCAATCGTTGATTTGGTCATAGTTCGTCGTGATTCAGATATTAGCAGAGTGCGCCGACACGTCCATAATCTGTGCCATACAGCAGATCGATCAAGCCAAGGAGGATCCATGACCGCGTACTACCAGCAGGTGCTCGAGGGCACATACGACAACCACGTGCTTCCGTTTTTGTGGATGAAGGGCGAGAGCCATAAGACCATTGCCGAGTATCTGGAGAAGATCGCCGGCGCCGACATCCACGAGGTCTGTCTCGAAAGCCGCCCACACCCCGATTTTTGCGGCGAGGGCTGGTGGCGCGACTTGCGCTTTGTCATTGACGAGTGCAAGCAGCTGGGCCTTAAGCTCTGGATCTTGGACGACGCGCACTTCCCCACGGGCTTTGCCAACGGCGCCGTCAAGGAGGCCGTGTCCGAGCTCCGCAAGATCGTGCTCACGCACCGCACGTTCGACATCGTGGGCCCCACGTCCGCCGCGAGCATCGCGCTCGCCAACATGCTCGACAAAACGGAGCGCTTCTACGGCGTGACATTTATGCAGGACGGCAGCCCCGTCGACGTCGCTTACCGAGTAATCGACGATGCAGACGGCAACCCCAGCCGCCTGGTCTTCGATGCACCTGCGGGCCTCACGCAGGCATGCGTGATGTTCACGAGCGGCAAGACCTCCTACAACGAGGACTACATCAATATGGTCGACCGCACCTCGGTGGCGCAGCTCATCGATGCTGTCTACGAGCCGCATTTTGAGCATCTGGGCGATGAGTTTGGCAAGACGATCCTGGGCTTTTTCTCCGATGAGCCCGGATTTGCCAACGAGAAGGGCACCACGGGCCCCGATGGCATCTCGGACACGCTCATCGGCAAGGCCACCGCGCCCCTACCCTGGTCGGCCGAGCTTGAGCGTCGCCTACGCGCGGCACTGGGCGAGCGCTACCTGGCCGAGCTCCCGCACCTGTGGGACCGCGAGCCGGCCGGCGCGCACGTACGCCACGTCTATATGGACATCGCGAGCACCCTCTATAAGGAGTGCTTCTGCGACCAGCTCGGAGACTGGTGCCGCGCGCGCGGCGTGCAGTACATCGGCCACGTTATCGAGGACAAGGACTGCCACGCGCGCCTGGGCGTGGGCGCCGGGCACTACTTCCGCGCCGTGGGCGGTCAGGACATGGCGGGCGTCGACATCGTGATCAACCAGCTGGTACCCGGCATGGACCGCGGCCTTCACAGCTACGGACGCGGCGTGTGGGACCTCGAGTTCTATAACTACGTGCTGCCCAAGCTGGGCTCCTCGGCAGCACACCTCGATCCCAAAAAGCAGGGGCGCTGCATAGCCGAGGTCTTTGGCGCATTTGGATGGCACGAAGGCCTACGCGAGATGAAGTGGATCGCCGATCATTTTTTGGTGCGCGGCGTCAATTGGTTTGTGCCGCATGCCTTTAGCATGGCCGCCTTCCCCGACTGGGACTGCCCGCCGCATTTCTATGCGCATGGCCAAAACCCCCAGTTTGCACACTTTGGGCAGCTCATGAGCTACATGAACCGTACGGCGAGCCTGCTGAGCGGCGGGCGCGCAACGACCCCGGTGGCGCTTCTCTACCATGCGGACGCCGAGTGGGCAGGCGAGGCGAACTTTATGCAGCATGCCGCCTCCGAGCTTATGCGCGCGCAGGTCGACTTTGACATCGTGCCGGCAGAGGCATTTGAGGACGCAGGGCGCTATGCCGTTGAAATTGCCGCAGACGGTAGCGGCTTTGGCGTGAACGGCCAGGCATACCGCTGCCTGGTGATGCCCGGAGCCGAGTTTGTCGGCGGAGCCGTGCTCGACTTTGCCGCGCGCGCCGCAGCCGCAGGTGTTGCCGTGTACGCGCTGGATGAGTTGCCGAGCAAGCGCTACGACGGTGATATTGCAGCCCGCGAGGGCTTTGCCTCCGTGGATGCAGCCGCGGTCGCCGGCATCAAGCTCCTGGCAACCGCCGAGCTCGCAGGCACGCTTGCCGACGCCGGTATGCAGACCGTGGTTTGTGCCGAGCCCCAGCCCTGGCTGCGCGCACTGCGCTACGAGCGGGCGGGCGAGACCTATCTAATGCTCGTCAACGAGCATCCCAAGCAGGGTATCTCCACTCAGATTGCGCTTGCCGACGGCACACCCGTTGCAGGCGCGCGCCTCGACCTGCTCAACGGCACCGATCCCGCCGCCTTTGACGGCACGCTCGAGCTGGCTCCCTACGAGAGCTGCATCGTGGTCCTTGGGGCTACAGGTTCCGCCGGCGCGGCAACTGCTGGAGACGAAGCCACATGCGTCGACGGGCCCTGGGCGGTTGCCTTCTCTGCCCCTGGCACCGATGCCTTTGGCGAGTCTGTTGAGCTTGCAGACCTGCACGACCTTTCCTCGGCCGAGTTCCCCGGCAAGGCCGGCACATTCCGCTACCGGGCCTCCTTTGTCCTGGGCGAAGCGGCCACCCGCACCGTCATCGACCTTGGCGAGGTCTTTGAGACCGCAGCCGTCACCCTCGACGGCAAATCCCTCGGCACCCGCATCTGTCCGCCTTACCGCTTTGAGGCCGCCGCACTTTTAGCCGGCGAGCACGCGCTTACGATCGATATCATCAACACCCTCGACCACGCCGTCCCCGACATGTTCGGCATGACCGAGCCCTCCGATCCCAGCGGCCTCTTGGGGCCCGTACGCGTGCTCGGGTAACGCCCCGGGCGCAAACGGCCCAACAAGGACAGCGCCCCTATGTTGAGCCCGCACAGCGTCGAGCGGTCCGTCGTTCATAGATCGGCGGACCAAAACTCCCAGCCAAGCCGAACGTTTTATTTATCGCTATGATTGGTTTATCGCGACGCAAACGCATAGGAGCCATATGGATATCAGGCGGAAGATCACGCAGGGCAAAAGCCTCACCCCCACCGAGCAACAACTTGGGCGAACGGCCCTCGCCATGGGTGAGGATGTGCGCGGGCTTTCCATTAAGGAATTTGCCGCGTGCGCCAACGTTTCGGTCGCGAGCGTGCACCGCTTTTGCAAAAAGCTCGGCCTCAAGGGATTCAAAGACCTCAAGGTCGAGCTCATCCGCCAGGCGACCGAGGCGGGCAACCGGCGCGACGTGGACATCAACTTTCCCTTCGATGCCACCTCCACCCCTGCGCAGGTGATGGAGCGCATGGAGGGGCTCTACCAGACCACCTTGGCCGAAACGCAGGAGCTGCTCGACCCTGCACAGCTCGACCACGCCGCCAAGCTCATCATGCGCGCCGGCACCGTGGACATCTACACGGGCTCGCATAACCTGTATCCAGCGGGAATGTTCCGCGATCGCTTGCTTTCCGCCGGCAAAAGCGCGACGTGCCACGACAGCGTCGAGGCGCAGGTGCGCACGGCGCTCGCCTCGGGTCCCGACCATGTGGCAATCATCATCTCCTACAGCGGCCTTGCCCCCAACCTCAAGGAGATCTTGCCGATCCTTAGCAGTCGACATGTCCCGGTCATCGTCATCGGCACGCCGTACTGTGCCCGCATTCACCCCGGCTTTGCCGCCTATCTCACGGTAAGCGACCACGAGAGCATGACGCACCGCATCACGCAATTCGCCAGCCATATCGCCGTGCAATACGTACTCGATTCGTTCTATAGCAGCTACTTTGCCAAAGATTACGCCCGCTGCTCCGAGTTCTTAGAGCGCTCGTTCCCCTACACCCGCCTGCCCGGACTCAAGTAGCGACGAGCGTGGATTTTTGGACACTCAGATAACGAGCGTGGATAATCTCCCACTTTGAGCCTGCATGCGGCCCAAAAACGGGAGATTATCCACGCTCATTTTGGGTCCCCCGGGAACGCATGAGGAGGGCGGATAGACAGCCGTTATTTGCGAGGCGTCAGCGACGTAAAGAGTCCGTGTTGGTTGCAGTAAAGATATATCCTGCCGCGCCCGGTAATATGGAAGCGCGGCTGCACCGATTGCTCTGGATAGAGCTTCTTAAAGCAGATGCCGTCCATAGTCGCATATGCCACAAAGCTAATGTAGTGATCCTTGGTCATTGGATGATCGAGCGTGACGTACCAATCGTCCTCGATGCGCTCGATGGAAAAGGCGTGGTCCGCGTCCGGCTCTTCGGCCTCCTGGGGAAACATCGTGGAGCCACAGCAGCTAAAGCTGCCTTCTCCGAGCGCGTGCACAACGTTTCCGCAGATAGGGCAAACGTAAAAGACGCCTTTGAGCATATTGCCTGCACGGTTGGCGTTGGCCCGAATGTCACCAGCCAAAAGCTCAGCCACGCTTATGCCGAGTCTCTGGGCCAAAGGCTCAACGAGGGAAATGTCGGGAAGGCCGCGGCCGGATTCCCACTTGCTGACGGCTTTATCGGTCACGCCAAGGCTTTCCGCCAGGGCGCGCTGGGTGAGGCCGCGCTCTTCGCGCAGCTGCTTGATGGCATGCGCTGCCAAAAAAGTATGGGAGGCATTGGTTTGCCGTGTCTGGTTCATGGGCTGTCCAATCAAATTGAAGAAATGGAGTGAACCGGTTCGACAGTCAGTATCCATTTGAAGGCCAGGCTCGACAACCTACGCTGCGTAGACATGCGCCAATCGAACGAGCGCGGATTTTTGGACACTCATCCTGAGTAGTCATTTAAGAACGTCCCCAATGACTACTCATTTATGTCTTTCCCCTACTCATTTATGTCTGTCCCCAATGACTACCAAGGCAACGCCGATGTTTTGGCAACGACAGCGAAAACCCGCCAGAGCGAGCAAGGTGCCTTGAAACGAGGCGGCATTGATCTTTCGATCATGCCGCCGAAGTTGAAAGGCAGATTGCCGCTCTGGCGGGTTTGCAGCGTCGAGCCGTTACGCGGGTTGGTAAACCCGCGTAACTACTCCCGAGCTCCGTACTGCTCGTAGTAGGCGTCGATAGCGGTCTTGAGCTCGTCGTCGATGACGACTTTGCCGTCGATCTCGTGGTTGTAGAGGGTCTCGACGACCTCGGCCATGGAGACGATGCTCGCGACGGGGAAACCGTACTTGGCCTCGATCTCCTTCTGCGCGGTGGTCACGCCACCCTTGCCGACCTCCATGCGGTTGAGGGACACGATGAGGCCCTTGATCTCGACATCGGCAGCAGCCTTGACCTTGGGATAGGTCTCGTCGATGGACTTACCGCTGGTAGTGACGTCCTCGACCATGACCACGCGGTCGCCGTCCTGGGGCTCGTAGCCCAGCAGGTTGCCCTTGTCAGCGCCGTGGTCCTTGGCCTCCTTGCGATCGCAGCAGTACTTGACCTCCTTGCTGTACAACTCGTGGTAGGCAATTGCGGTCACGACGGCCAACGGAATACCCTTGTAGGCCGGTCCAAACAGCACGTCAAAGTCGTCGCCAAAGTTATCGTGGATTGCCTGGGCGTAATACTCGCCCAGCTTCTTGAGCTGGTAGCCCGTCACGTAAGCGCCGGCATTCATAAAGAACGGGGACTGACGGCCGCTCTTGAGCGTAAAGCTGCCGAACTTAAGAACGTCGGACTCAACCATAAACTTGATGAACTCTTGCTTGTAAGCCTCCATGCGGGCTCCTCTCGTAATCGCGTACGTGCCTTCCAGTTTAGCGCAGGCAGGGCGCGTTGCGGGCGCGCTTTGGGGCCTCGGCATTCTGTAAAGGCTTTGTCAGGGGCAATGGTTTTCCAAACATTGGGGTTGACACGGCAAACCCCCTCATCAAGAATACGGGCGGATTGTAACGGGTACGAGATACCCAAAACGCGCAGCGCTCGGCCTTAAGGAGGTGTGCCATGGAAGGCAGTCATAGTCGAAAAACCTGCATGTCGCCCTCGGCACGCCGCGAGGATTCCGCACACGCATAAGCGCCACGAACCGATCGTCAAAACCACCACAAAGGTGCCTGTCCCTTTGTGGTGGTTCGAAAGCATGACGTGAGCGACATCTAGGTTTTTTGAAGCACATACGACACGTACGCTAACTCCCTTCAACAAGGAGGACCCTATGCTGATGCTCAAAACCGCCACGGTACTCGAAGCCATCTCCAAGCGCCGCCGCACGGCGCGCCCCGCCGCTCATACCGGCATGTCCAAGAACACCATATTCGCCGCCACCCATAGCGCCGAGGATGCCCTCGTGCTGCTCGACGCCACAGCCGACGGCCTCACCGCCGAGCACGCCGCCGAGCGCCTGAGCGCCGTCGGCCCCAACACCATCGAAGCGCCGACCAAGACGCTCGCCCGCCGCATCGCCGACGCGTTCGTCGATCCCTTCGCTGGCATCCTCGCCGCCCTCGCACTGGTCTCGCTCTACATCGACGTGCTCGCCGTGCCCGAGCTGCAGCGTGACCCCTCCACGGTCATCGTCATCGGCATCATGCTGCTGGTATCGGGCGGCATGAAGTTTATCCAGGAAGCCCGCAGCGGCAATGCGGCCGAGGCCCTTAAGGACCTGGTCTCCAGCACCTGCTGTGCCCTGCGCGACGGCGAGCGCGTCGAGATCCCCTTCGACGAGCTCGTCCCCGGCGATGTAATCCGCCTCTCTGCCGGCGACATGGTGCCGGCAGATGCCCGCATCATCACCGCGCGCGACCTGTTTGTGATCGAGTCCGCACTCACCGGCGAAAGCGAGGCCGTCGAGAAGACCGCTGCCATCACCGTCGTCGAGGGTGCCGACGGCTCCGCGCTACCACTCTCTGCCTGCAAGAACATCGTCTTTACCGGCACCTCCGTGCAAAACGGCACCGCCATGGCGCTTGTCGTTGCCACCGGCTCGGACACCTACCTGGGCGGCATCGCCAAGATACTCAACGGGCGCGGCGAGAAGAGCGCGTTTGACCGCGGCGTCTCGAGCGTCTCCATGTTGCTCGTACGCCTCATGCTCGTTATGGCGCCGGCCGTCTTTGCCATCAACGCCGCCACCAAGGGCAACGTCATCGACGCGCTGCTGTTCGCCACGAGCGTGGCCGTGGGCATCACGCCGCAGATGCTTCCCGTCATCGTGACCACGAGCCTGTCGCAGGGCGCCAAGGACCTCGCCCGCCGCCAGGTTATCGTCAAGGAGCTGCCGGCGATCCAAAACCTCGGCGCGATGGACGTCCTGTGCTGCGACAAGACCGGCACCCTCACCGAAGACCGCATCGTGCTCGAGCGCTACCTCAACACCGACGGCAACGAGGATGCGCGCGTGCTGCGCCATGCGTTTTTGAACAGCTTCTTCCAGACCGGCCTCAAAAACCTTATCGACCTGGCCGTCATCGACCGTGCCGATGTGACGCCCTCGACCGTCGTGCCCGATTCTATGCTGGGCCAGAGCCTGCGCGACCGCTATACCAAGGTCGACGAGGTGCCCTTCGATTTCTCGCGCCGCCGCCTGAGCGTAGTTGTCGCCGACGCCCAGGGCAAAACCCAGATGGTCACCAAGGGAGCTGCCGAGGAAATGCTCGAGATCTGCTCCTTTGTCGAGGTCGACGGCGCCGCCCAGCCGTTCACCGAAGATAAGCTCGCCCAGATTCGCAAGCAGGTCGCCGGGCTCAACGCCGAGGGCCTGCGCGTGATTGCCGTGGCGCAGGAGACCAATCCGCGCTGCGTGGGCGAATTTGGCATCGCCGACGAGTGCGACATGGTGCTGATGGGCTTTTTGGCCTTCCTCGATCCGCCCAAAGCAAGTGCCACGGGCGCCGTCGCCACCCTCGAGGCCAAGGGCGTCGCCGTTAAGGTCCTGACCGGCGATAACGACCGTGTCGCCGCCACCATCTGCGAGCAGATCGGTATCGACGCGAGCAACGTCTTGCTGGGCTCCGAGATCGATGCGCTCGACGATGCCGAGCTTGCCGAGCGCGCCGAGCACACCCACCTCTTCGCCAAGCTCTCGCCACTGCAGAAGGCGCGCCTGGTGCGCGTCATGCGCGAGCTGCTCGACCACACTGTGGGCTTTATGGGCGACGGCATCAACGACGCCGCCGCCATGCGTGCGAGCGACTGCGGCATCTCGGTCGATTCGGCCGTCGACATCGCCAAGGAATCCGCCGACATCATCTTGCTCCAGAAAGACCTGGGCGTGCTCGAGCGCGGCATCATCGAAGGCCGCCGCACCTACGGCAACCTGCTCAAGTACCTCAAGACCACGGTGAGCTCCAACTTTGGCAACGTGCTATCCGTGACCGTCGCGAGCCTGTTCTTGCCATTCTTGCCCATGAGCGCTCTGCAGTTGGTGCTGCTGTCGCTGGTCTACGAGATCGTGTGCATCGCGCTGCCGTGGGACACCGTCGATGACGCCTGGACTGCCCGTCCGCGCGCCTGGGATGCCGCGTCCATTAAGGGCTTTATGCTCGAGTTGGGTCCCGTGAGCTCACTGTTTGATATCGTGACTTTCGCCGCGCTCTTCTTTGTGGTGTGCCCCGCCGCCGTGGGCGCAAGCTGGGCAGAGCTTGCCGCTATAGGCGACGTCGCAGGCATGGCGGCCTTTACGGCGCTCTTCCAGAGCGGTTGGTTTGTCGAGTCCATGTGGTCGCAGACGCTCGTGGTCCACATGCTGCGCTCCCCGCGCCTGCCACGCCCGCGCGACCACGCCGCGCCCGCGCTGTGCCTCCTCACCGTGCTGGGCCTGGTGCTCGTCACCTGGCTACCGGCAAGCCCCATCGCCGATGCGCTGGGTCTCATGCCGCTGCCGCCAATCTTCTTCGCGCTGCTCATCGGCATTGTCGCCGCCTACATCGCGCTCACCCAACTGGCCAAGCGCCGCTACATCGCCCGCCACGGCGAGCTGCTGTAACGCATGAGTTGTTACGCTCGACCCATCAGGCGGTCAAAAAGTCCCGCCTCACTGTCCCCTTTGTGGTGGTTTTGGTGCGCTACGAGGCATTGGTCAGGCGGCTCCAGAGTTCGTCAATATCGATTTGGTCGCCGCCGCTCAGATAACCGGTGTGAATAAAAGACTCACTATAGATATAGATGTCATGCGCGCTGTCGCCATCATCTTCGGTGTCGTAGGCCGAAATCACGTAACGGCTGCCGTCGAGCGCCTTGACCAGCCAATACACGGAATCGTCGATTGTGCACTTCTCCTGCACTATCGCCGCATCGCCGATTGCGCCGGTGAGCGCACGATTGCCCGTCGTATAGCCGCCCACCGAGAGCAAAATCGCCACGCTATCGTCTCCGCCGCCCGGCTCAAGTTCCTCGTACTCGGACTCCGAAAGCGGTATCGCGCTGTTCGCAAGTTCGTCCACGTCATCCGAAATCTTAGAAAAGGTAAAAGCGAAAAGTCCCGCGTCATCGGCGGCACCGTAGCCCACGCTCTCGCCTTGCCACTCATAGTTTTGATGCTTGAGCAGGCGCACCAGGTCGGCGCCGTCCAAGTTGATCGCAGCATAGACCGTCACGTTGGCGTTGTCGTCTACACAGGCGGCGTCCGCCGTGGTCGCCTTCTTGGCACCGCCCGCGCCGCCCAATCCGCCCGAGCAGCCAGCCAGCGCACAAGCCAGCGCACCCGCGCCTGCCACAAAGGCCGCACGGTTCATCGTCACTTCATTCATCATGCTCGTTCCTCGCTATGGTATTGGCCACGTCGCACCTAGCCGAGCGCGCGTCCAGTCTTTTCCTGCCAAAATTCGTCTATCGTCGGAGCACCGCCGCCCTGGGTAAACCTACCGGTCTTGATAGCCTCCTCGGTAATGAGATCCAAGCGGTAGTCACCGTTTTCCATCGGGCTCGCCATGGCAACGTGCCGCGCCATGTTGGAACCGTATACGCACGCGATCCATGAGCCCGAAGTAATCTGCGCCCGGTCCTCGACCGGCACAGAAAAGCCCGCGATAACATCCTCGCAGCTCGAATAGCCCGAAAGTTGCAGCGTGAACATCACGGTGCTTCCGGTGCCGCCCTTGTCGAGCTTTCCGATTTCGTCCTCGCCGAGCCATTCGGTCGCGCCGTCCTTGCTGATATTGCAGACGCTGAGCACATGTCCCGCCTCGTCCTCGTACATCTCGAGCGCGTCTTGCCAGGTATAGCCCTGCTGCGAGGCAAACTCCTGCAACTGCCAGCCCTTAAGCTCGAGGAGCGCCGCGATGCTGATGTTGCGGTGCGCATCCCAGCAATCATCCGACCACGTATCGAACGCATCCGCCGAGCCGCTGTCCGCGCCCGGACCGCGGTCCGCGTCGCCGGAATCGCCCGACGTCGCACCCGCGTCCATCTTGTCCTTTACCGGGCGGTCGTCGTTAAAACCCGTCGCATCCTGCGTCCGCTGTCCGCCGCACCCCACAAGCGTCAGCAGCGCCGTTCCCGCCGCCGCGACAAATGCCGTGCGCGAAAGTACCGTCTCCCTCATCATTGTTCCTTTCCCGTTCTTTAGCACAATGCCGAGAAACACACCCGGCATCGATTCACACATAAGCCACCCCACGCTATTGACGAGGCAGTTCCGTCCAGCCAAAACCGGGTTCAAAACCATCGCGTGTACCGATCACATCGCCCGAACCGTTGACCCAGGCCTGGTCGGCCATCACCGAGACCTCGACATCGGTGCCGTCGGGTCTGGTGTAATGGTTGACCCCGCGAATGGCATCGGAATACGAAGCGGTGCCCGTCCCCACGCCCGCGCTGGAAAAATTGGCGGCGCTGGCAGCCATATTCGCGGCGTGCTGACGGTCGCTGCGATCGAACCACGCCTGCTGGTAGCTGTCGAACGCCGCCCGTTGCGAGGCATGCATCTGTTGCCAGGCTGCAAACTGCTGTTGCTGCTGGGCAATGTTCATCTGCGTGCGTTGGCGCTGCTCAAGCACCATCTGTTGCTTTTGAGCTGACGCCTCGCGTGCAATCGCCGGATTGAGCCGCAGAGTCGACGCCATTGATGCAAGCGCCGTGGAGGCCGCCTCGTCCAGGCGACCTTCTGGCGCAACCAAACAGAAGCTGTCCCTGATACGCCACTGCAGCAGGTCGGCCGCACCCAGCTCGAACGACGCTCCGTCCGGGCAACCGCCTCGACCCGTGGGCTGTTCTTGCGCGACGCCCTGTCCCGCCGCTGCCGCCGCCTGGCGCTCGCGCAGGCGCTTGCCCAAAACACCGCCGATCAGCCCACTCGAAAGGCCCGCGCCCAGCAGCGCCTCGGCCCCAGCGGCAACACCTTTACCCATAGAACCCGCGACGCCGCCGATTGAAAACATATAGCCCTCGACTTTGGCCGCCACCGCGAGCTCGGTGGGCACCGGAGCGCCCGTGAGCCGATATCGACGCATGCGGCACTCATAGACCACATCACTCGGTTCCATCGAAAAGCCCTCGATTGCAAAGTCGTTTGCCGCCTCGCGCTTTACGCGGGCACGCTCGCGCTCGATATCGACCGCCGCGCTCGATGGGTACGGTTGCTCGGCAACAACCTCTGCCCGCGCGCCCAGCCGTGCTGCACAGGCCTGAGCCAGCTCGTCGCAAGCTGCCTCCACGTGCACAAACACCTTGCGTTCGGTTTGCGTGGGGATACGCTTGGCAACGGCGCCCGCATCCACGTAGCAGAGCTCGGAGCGGTACATAATCCGCTCACCCATCGGACCCGCCGCCGTCACGCCAACCGAAATCGGGCAGTCGAAACTGCCGCTGCGCTCAAGATGCGCTTCTTCAATATGCCAGCCCCGCGGCAGCGTCACCTGCGCGAGCGCCTGGCCGCCAGAGGTATCGCATGCGGCATGAAGCTCAAGGTCACCGATGTGAGGCGCATCCGTCGTGGCTGCGCCACGAGACGACGCGACGCCGGCAGTCTCCACCGGCGCATCGGCCGGCGCGTCCACACTCGGGTCGCCGCCTTCGTCCGCATCGTCATCGGCAGTCGCCCCATCTGTAGCCCCCACGGCGCCCGAGTAGCCCACAACGCCCTCAAGTCGGACGCCGCACCCCGGGCAAAATCGCACCGGCACGCCGGCGACCCGAGGCAGCTGCGCCCCGCACGCCGGGCAGAATCTCAAGTCACTCATCCCGTACATCCCTAATTTCGTTAGCTGTTTTTGATTGCGGCAAGCTGCCGCCATAACTCATCGGCACCGTTAAGTCGATACGCCGTCTTATCGAGCACGATGTTTTTGCCCTCAAGTTCTACCGATTGCTCCGAGCCATCCGTATAGACAAAGACGAGCGTTCGGCCGGCATCGCTCGTCCGCTCATCCACCGCATCCCCCACGGTGCAGCCATCGAGCGCGGCAAAAGTCGATGCGACCAGTTCGGCATCGTCGGTCTCATAGGCCGTCCGCGCCTCCCCGTCCTCGATAAGCTTGACCGCCACCGGAACGGCAGCGCAATCGTTGAGCGACACTTGCGCGGCAGTCTTTCCCTGAGCGCCATGTTCGCCGGCAACGTAAACTCGCATGAGTGTCACCGCCGCGGCAAAGACCACCACGGCGATAAGCGCGCCCGCAATTATATTAGACGCGCAACCCCGAGACGCCATAGGTGCACCCCCTCCGTTCTGCTCTGCTCAGCATCACATTCATATGCCTTTGAGCACCAAAACGGCAGGTGACAAATGTCTCATATTCATATTTTTGCAGGTAAAAAACCACCACAAAGGTGCCTGTCCCCTTTGTGGTGGTTAGCTAGTCTTGGGGTGTCCAGGACCAGAAGAAGTTGATGAGGGCTACGCGCGAGGAGGCACCGGTCTTTTTGTTGATCGAAGCGATGTGGCGATAGAGCGTGGAGCGCGAAAGGAAGAGTGCCGCCGCCACGTCCTGCACTCTGTCGTCCGAAACGACCAGCGCCTCCAGAACATCGCGCTCGCGCTTGGTGAGCCCAAAGGCGGCAACGAAGCCATCGAGCCGATCGTCAAACGAAAGTTCCGGCGCCTCCAGGGGCACCGTGTCGGCCTGGCCGGGCTCACAGCTCACGCCAAGATCGTCGGTGGCAAGCGCCAGCCCGCCGTGCGTCGCCTCGCCTTCACCGTCTTGTCTAAACTGCCCTAACAGCGAAATCGCGATGCCGACAAACAGCACGAGCACGACGCTCACTGCCGCCAGCACGTTTTGACTCGAGATAATCGCCACCGCCGGAGCCGTCACGAGTATCGAGCAAACGTTGTTGATAACACGGCCCATGCACGGCCACAGATACGCCCAGCGGGCATACATCGAAATCGCGGCGAACTTCGCGGTGAAGAACACCACGAAAAAGCCCGTGCCAAGGTAAAAGATAATCGTGGCGGCAAGCGCGTTGCCACCGTTGCCATCGGTGATAAGCACAAAGAACGAGAGCGTGGACAGCATGGCGGCGCACGTCATGATGATATTCATATACGAACGCCCACGCAGGTCATACAGGACGCCGGCGGCAAGGGCGCTCACAACCAGCAGCAAGCGCGGCCAGTCGCCCAGATCGATAGCGCCAGCGGCATGCGAGGTCGTAAGGCCGGCATTGAGGGCCGCGAACACGCCGGTGAGGCAAGCGGTCGCCACCGTCAGACGCACCACGGCACCCTGAAAGGCCGCCTTTGCCTCGGGGTCATCGTGCCACCTGGCGCCACGCTCCGACGCATCGACCGATAGCTCGGCAATCTCGACCTCGAACTCGGGCGCAGGCTCATCACGCAATTTAGCGCGGCGGACACCGTGAAGCAGCCCCACCAGCGCAATCGCACAGGCAATGAGAACAGACTGCTGGGGAATGCCCGCAGGCATCACCATATGGTTGAGCACCTGCACCAAAATGCCCACAGCATAGGAAACCGCCACGGTGCGCGCCAGGCAGGGCGTCTGCGCAAAACGCCGCGCAAGATTGGCATGGGCGGTCGATCCGTAATAGCCCAGGGCGCAGCACGCCACCAGGCCGCCGGCAATTACTACCTCAAACCGCACTGCCATAATCATCAGCAGCAACGCCGATACCAACAGCACGCCCGTAATATCGCTCGTCGCATCGATCGTCTGGGGACGGCGATAGTACAGAAATGGGCGCACGAAAAAGCCAATCACGCTCGCGCCGACAACGATGCTCTCGTAGATGACGACCTCACTCGATGGCACGAACTCGGCCATGCGCGCATCAAAGAAATACTCGCACGCCAAAAACGTGAAGAAGAACAGCGCTAGGCACAGAATCTCCCGCATGCCCCGGCGCAAATATGCGGTTGTGTCTCCCAGGTCCCTCATGGTAACCCCCACCCGCTTTGTTGTCCGGAACACCATTTTAATAAAGAACCAATCTCAATATCGAAGCCAAGTTCGAAATGTTGCAAATTCGACCCCAGCCGTCTGCATGACGCCGCGATTTTGAGCCGCATGACCCAGAAGGGGCGCGCGCGGCTTGCAGCTCGACAAGGAGTGCCCTCCAACTGCCACTCATTTAAGCACTCATTTAAGTACGTCCCCAATGAGTAAACAAAGAGTGCGACGGAATGGCTCCCCTTGGCAGCTTAAAGCCGTCATGCAGGAACCATTCCGTCGCAGCCTAATGAAAGGGACTGGGTTGTAAATGTTGGAGAAGAGCCGTTAGCGCCCGGGGGCCAGGATCACCAGCGCGTCGTGCTCAAAGGGATGCTGCGCCACGCGCACGGTGCCGTCACCGTTGTCACGGACGGGCAGCTTTGCGATGCGCTTGTCCTCCATGTCGAGGACCGTCGCCGTCCAGCCACGCGCGCCGTCGAGCTTAAACTTGAGCGCCGTGGTACGCGGCAGGTACGCGACGATGCGATCGCCAACGCGCGCCACACGGATGGACTCGCGCGCGTCGTCGAGGAGCTCCTGCGCCGGAACCACGGCAAGTGCATCGTCGGCAGCCGTAGCGCCCAGGGCGGCAAGCACGTGCTCGATCGCGCCAAAGTCCCACACACCCGCAAACTGCAGGCACTCTTGCCAGCGGAAGGGCATGTCAAAGCCCTCGCCCAGGACCGAGCCCTGGCTGCGCGATGTCTGCCAGTTCCACACGCCGTGTGCGCCATAGGTCACGCCGGCACTGGCGCCGGCAAGAATCGACGACCATACGCTCGCGCGGCAATCCTGCGCGGTAAAACGCCAGTAGACGTTGCGCGACGCACCCATCTGCTCGTAGCAAGGCTCGGAGTTGACCATCGGCTTTTTGGGATAGTTGGCGATAAAGTCCTGCGGCAGACGCCATGCCTCGGGCTGGCCCTCGTAGTTGTGGCCGGGCTGGAACATATAAAAGTCCAGACGGTCCAGATACTGCGCCGGAATGGTGCGGTTACCGCGGTTGATATGCATGGTGCGCAGTGCCTCGGGCGCGCGCTTGACGACCTCGTCGAGGGCGTCCTCGTAATAGGCGATCGCCTCGTCGCCGGCAAAGTCGGTATCGCCCGTCACCACGTAGACGGGGTCGAACTCGCCCAGGTTCTCGACGACGCGGGCAACGTGGGCGCGAACCTCCTCACGCGGCATAACCTCGGCGCCGCAACGCTCGGCGATCTTGGCGCCCCAGGTACCGGGCACGTAATTGCACCACATGAGCACGAGCGCCGGACGAATGCCGTGCTCGACGGCAGCACGGCACATGGCGGCGGCACGATCCCAGTACGCCTGGTTGGGACGGGACCAATCAAAGTGCACGCCGTCCTCGCTGGCATAGGGCCAAATGCCCAGGTCGGGGCAGCAGCGATCCCACTGTGGCAGCGTGTTGATCTGCAGTGCGTTCATGCCCTGCTCGGCACGGCGGGTCAGGTAGTAATCCCAGTCGTTCTCGGCGATGCTCGTAAATGCGCTCCAGCACGTATCGGCAAACCAGAAGAACGGTTTGCCCTCGCACAAAAAGCCATCCTGGCGACCGTTGACGGTCAGCTTTCCCAAACTCATCTGCATGTCCTTTCGTTTGATAAAGGATTTGCGAACCGCCGGGGGCTTTCGCGGTAACCCCGCGCGAAAGCCCCCGCCGCTTGGCAAACCATCGCGGGCGAATACCGTCCGCCCCATCAGTCTACCTTGCAAGAAGGGCCCCGCCGGGCTTACGCCTGACGGGGCCCTGTCGTGTAGGTGAGGTCATATGTGACCGAACGGTTTGGCCTTAGGCCTCCATCTCGGCGAGTTCCTCCTTGGAGAAGCCGCAGGCAAAGACGACGGCAGCGGCGATGACAAAGGAGATTGCCATACCAACGATAGCCCAGACGGTGTTCATCTGGCCACCCTGCAGGTAGTTGGTGAAGACCAGGAAGTTGGACGCACCGCCTGCGAGGTAGTAGGTAACACCCATGAGGCCGGAGAACACAGCGCCGATGGCACCGCCGATGAACATGCCGAGCATGGTGCGACGGAAGCGCATGAGGATACCGAAGAGCGCAGGCTCGGTAACGCCGCCGGCGATGGCGGAGATGACGTAACCGATGGCAAGGGACTTCTCGTCGGGGTTCTTCATCTTGAGGAAGGCACCGAAGGCGCAGCCCCAGACAGCGGCCATAGCGCAGTTGGTGGAAACGAAGACGAAGGGATCGTAGCCGGCGGCGATGATCTGAACCTGAGCGAGCAGGATGACGGGCATGTGCATGCCGCAGACCACGAAGAGCTGCCAGAAGGCACCGAGGACGGCCATGACGATCAGGATACCGATGTCGCCAAGGTCAGCAAGGCCGAAGAGGGCGTTAGCGATCAGCGTACCGATCTCGTTGCCGATCGGGGCGAGGACGATGAAGGCGATGGGGATGGTGACGATCATGGTGCAGAACGGCGTGAAGACCGTGGAGAGCACGTCGGGCATGACCTTCTTAAAGAACTTCTCGATGAAGTAGAGGACGGGCACCGAAAGGATGATCGGCAGGACGGACTGCTGATAGTTGGCAGCGGCGATCTGGATGCCGTAGACGGAGATGATTCCGCCGCCCTCCTGGGTGGCGACGCTCACCACGGAAGGAGCCATGAGGGCGCCACCGAGCAGCATGCCGAGCACGGGGCTGGCGCCGAGCTTCTTAGCCGCGGCATAACCCAGGTAGATGGGGATAAAGGTGAACGTGGCCTCGTACAGCGTGGTGTAGAGGAACGTATAGGTCGGGTCGTCGGCCGAGAGCACACCGAGCATGGTGGGGCCGAGGACGGCCGCGATGGTACGGAACAGACCGCCGGCCATGAGCAGCGGGATGAGCTGGGTCATGGAGCCCGACAGATAGTCAAGGATGATGTTCGGCAGGTTCTTGAGCTCGAACTTCTGCTTGGAAGCATCGAGGTTCTCGTCGACGGCGGCACCCTGCTTGACGCCGGAGATGGCGACGAACTCGGCGAGCACCTTGGGCACGTTCTGGCCGATGATGACCTGGAGCTGGCTGCCGGCGAACTGGCATCCCAGAACACCCTTGACCTTCTTGATCTTCTCCACGTCGGCCTTGTTGTTGTCCTTGAGCGTCAGACGCAGGCGCGTCATGCAGTTGGTGGCGACGGAAACATTCTCCGCACCGCCCACGAGCTCGAGGACATCGGTGGCAATCTGCTTGTTATCTACTGCCATGGGACCCCTCCCCATATCTTCGTGTGCCAGCCCCCTTGGGCTTAGGCACGCCTTTGGCCCGGCGACTATAACCCCTTACGGTTGCCGGACCCTTGGATACGCTTTTGTAAACAAGGTGTTTACTGAACGTTTACGGGCTTTAGTTTACACGGAGCGCCGAATTTATGGCAATTTTGCCGTCTACAGTCCGGTGAACGGTAGGTAATCGGGGGTGAACGTATTTGAATGGCGGGAAACGGTCTCTTTGACCCTCTATTGATATATAGCCATTTACGTGGGATTTTATTTTGATGAACACCTCACTGATCTGTTAACTCATCAACAGAATCCCTGCTAGAAGCTAGTAAACATATGTTTAGTAGCTCACGACGTGTTCAATTTTGCCGTTTACCGAGTTCATCTGGTTATTCTTCAATTCTAGATTACACTAAACATGTTTAGTTTGTATTGCCGCAGATGCCAGGCATTCGCGGCGTAAGGGAGGCAGCTCATGGAGCTCAAATTGTGTACCTACGCAACCGTCACCACCTTGGGCGACTTTGGCCCCTGGATCAGCAAGGTCGTACTCGACCTGCCCTGCACCGTGCGCGCCAACGACATCGACGCGAACACCTTCCATATATATGTAGAGCGTCACGAGCGCTCGGGCGAGGTTCTGATGCGCAAGGAGCGCGGCGCCGACCATGCCGCGCCCTCCGTGGGTTACATCGACATTCTCGCCGCATATCCGTGCGACGAGAACGGACGTAAGCTCGCCGTGGGCACCCATGTGGCGCTCGAGGTCGCCGAGCAGCGCCTGACCAAGACCATCGAAGGCGGCGTCATGGGCTCGCGCATGCTCGATGACCAGCTGCGCATCACGCAGCTCACAGCTCTTCCCGGCAACGACGGCGACGATCCCACCTGCGGCCTGGTCTTCGACACCTGCCGTGGCGATATCTGCCCCGCGCTCAAAGGCTGGAGCAACGCCACGCAAAAGACCGCCGTCGACGGCATCGCGCTCGAATACGGCTTCTTTGAGCCCACCTTTAAGGCCGAAGACTCGGCATGCTTCAACCCCTTTGCGCCCGAGGCGACGGTCGTGCCCCAAAGGGCACCGCTCGTGGTGTATCTGCACGGCGCCGGCGAGGGCAAGGGCGCCACGCAAGGCGAAGGCGCTACGCGCGCCTATATCGGCAACCGCGTGACGGCCATTAGCCAGGCGCAGATCCAGCGCTACTTTGGCGGCTTTGCCTGGGTGCTCGTGCCGCAGTCGCCCACGTTTTGGATGGACAACGGCGTCGAACAACTCGGTCGCTCCAACCAGAGCATCTACTCCTCCGTGCTCAAGGCGCTTATCGACGAGTTTGTCGCCGAGCATGCCGACCACATCGACACCGATCGCATCGTGGTCGCCGGCCTTTCCAACGGCGGCTTTATGACCCTGCGCCTGTGCGCCGACTACCCCGAGTTCTTCGCCGCGGGCCTTCCCTGCTGCGCCCCGTGGTACAACGCCACGGACGAAGACGTGGCCGCACTCGCCAAGACGCCGCTGTGGTTTACACACTCCAAGGGCGACGAGCTCGTGTGCCCGCGGCAGACCGTGCTGCCGCTCACGGCGCGTCTGCGCGATGCCGGCGCCAACGTACACCTCACCTACTTTAGCCATGTCGAGGACCTGACCGGTGTGCATCGCGAAGCCGACGGCTCGGCCAAGAAGACGTTCAACCATGGCGTGTGGATCCACCAGTTCAACGACCTGTGTTATCAAGACTTCGACGGGGGCAACGTACTCATCGACGGCGAGTCGGTGGGCTGCTGGGAGTGGTCGGCCAGGGTCGAACGGTAATCTGTCCCAGCGCGGGGGCCGGGGCTTAGCTTTGCAAACGTCCTCGGGCATGCATGGGCCGACGCTTTGCGCTTCGCGCTGCGCCGGCCCATGCCCCCTGCGGAATGTTTGCAAAGCTAAGCCCCGGTCCCCGCTGCGTTGCCGTTGTCATTGGCCCTGGCCGGGCGCTTCCGGCGGGCCGCTGGGTCGGTGGCGATGTGAGCGTGGGTCCCGTCTTGCCTTGCGCGTAACTGACTGGAAAAAAATCGTGGTTGGAGTTGTTCCTATGTCTCAGAATTTGACTCGGGTGATTGTCACCACCGATATGGAAGTCGATGATATGAACTCTCTGGTTCATTTGGCTCTGTATCTCAATGTGCTCGATGTGCAGGCTGTGGTGTACACGGCTTCGCAATATCACTTTCTTGGCGATGGTGTCCATACGCTGGGCGAGGTGAATCCGCATTGGCGGACCAAAGGCGTGCGCTCCTATACCTGGGACGTCGTTCCGCACGAGCCCGACCCCGAAGCTGGCTCGCTCATGGAGTACCGCCCATTCCCCGAGGGTTGGATCGAAAGCCTGTGGAGCAACGAGTATGCCCAGGCCTGGCCGCAGCTCAACGCTAACGCCGCTGCCGCCGGCGAGCCGTCCTTCCCCACGCCCGCTCAGATGATCGAGCGCACCTATATGGGCAACGCCGCCTTTGAGGGCGACGTGCACGAGGAAACGCCCGGTTCGCGCGTCATCGCCGACGCCATCATGGATGATGACCCCCGCACGCTGTGGCTGCTCAGCTGGGGCGGTATGAACACTATCGTTCGCGCCCTCATGAGTATTTCCGAACGCTATCGCGCCACACCCGAGTGGCCCACTGTGCAGCAGCGGGTCTATCAGAAGGTGCGTGTGCTGGGCGTTGCCGATGGTGTGGGGCAGGATAACTCGTGGCTCGACCATGGGCGCGAGCTCTTTCCCGAGCTCATCTTTTGGCGTACGCCCTATATGTATGGCAACTATTTCGACGCCAAAACAGCTCAGCCCGATACGCTGCCGCTGTTTAAGGCTCCCTGGCCCGAGCAGAATCTCACGCAGGGCAACGGCCCCCTCATGGCACGCTATATGCTCTATGGCGATGGTAAGGTCTACGAAAACGAGCCTGAGCGCTTTCAGTTTGGCAAGCATGCCCGTCTGGATTGGGGCCTGGAAGGCATGCCCGCGATGCAGTTTGAGCGCGGCGATTTTATGGCCGAAGGCGACAGCATGACCTATATTCCGCTGCTGCCGTTTGGCCTGCGCGGTATCGACGACCGCGGCTTCGATACGCTGCTGGGACGCATGTTTTTTGATGGGCATCCCGATGCGAACGCGCCCGCCGGTTTTGCCTCCATCGGCACGCCCGCAGACGACAATCTCAATCCCTATCTGCGTGCCTATCAGGAAGACTTTGCCGCCCGCGCGCAATGGTGTGCCCATGATCCGGCCATCTGCTCGCATCCGGCGCATGTTGTCGAGGTCACTGCCGACCGCAGCGCCACAGCCGGCGAGCGCGTCAACCTTACAGCGACCATCGTCGACCCCGACGGCAAGGGCTTCGATGCACATTGGGATGTGGCCGTAGACCCATCGAGCTATGCAGGCGTCCAGGATCTGTCGATGTGGCAAGAATGCACGGTAGACACCGCTTTCATCGTGCCCGCCGACGCGCGACCCGGCGACCGCCTTGTGCTCACCCTCACCGTCCAGACGCGCGCCGAGCGCCCCTGCACCCGCTACGCCCAAATCGCCGTAACCGTGGCATAGCAAGGGCGGCGCCCACATTCGGCAGCCGCCGCATTCGGCAAAGAGTGTCCCCAGGCGTCAAACGAGCGGGGATTTTTGGACACCCAAACAACGAGAGCGGACAATCTCCCACTTTGAGCCCACAAGCAGGCCAAAAATGGGAGATTATCCACTCTCATTCTGCGGGTACTCATTGGGGACGTACTTAAATGAGTAGTTTCACTCATTTAAGTACGTCCCCAATGACTAGTCAAAAATGGGCCATGTGTCCCAGTTGTGGAGACTCGTTGAGCCGTCTGGGTATCGTAAAAGGCTGCGCACTCCCCCATCATCAAAAGTGACACACGCTACCAGTTGATGGGAGGCAGCCATGGGCTTCTTTGACAAGATGTTCGAGAAGAAAGAGTGCGCGATTTGCGGTACCGAGCTGGGACTTCTAGGTAAGACAAAAATCAATGAAGGCTACCTGTGCAAAGAGTGCGCCGGCAAGCTCTCCCCCTACTTTCACGGCTATCGCTCCAGCACTGCGGACGATATCCGCGAGCAGCTCGCCTACCGCGAGGCCAATGCCGAGCGCCTGGCGTCGTTCAACCCCACGCGCACGCTTTCTGCCGGGCGCACCAACATCATGCTCGATGAGGACGCGGGCCTGCTGATCATCACCTCGCAGAGCCGCTGGCGCGACGCCAATCCCGACATCATCGAGTTCTCGCAGGTACTCGGCTGCGATATGGATATCGACGAGCATCGCACCGAAATCTATCGCGAGACCGAGGACGGCGAGCGCGAGAGCTACAACCCGCCGCGCTACGACCTGGATTACGACTTTAATCTGACCATTCACGTCAACACGCCGTACTTTACCGAGATCAACCTGCGCGTAAACGACTCCACCATCGATCAGCGCGGCTCCATCGAATACCGCGAGGCCAAGCGCCAGGCAACCGAGGTCCGCGACGCGCTGGTGCAGCTGCGCCAGGAGACGCGCGACAGCGTCGTGGCCGCCAAGGCCCCCAAGACCGCGGTGACCTGCCCCTTCTGCGGAGCCACCACCATTCCCGATGCCAGTGGGCGCTGCGAATACTGCGGCGGCGCCATCGGCGCATAGCCTCCGGCACGGAAAGGACCGATCATGGCCTTCGAGAGCGTCAACTATCAGTGCCCTGCCTGCGGTGGCCCCCTGCATTTTGCAAGCGCCGAGCAAAAACTCGTCTGCGACTACTGCGATTCGCGTTTTGAAGTCGAAGAAGTCGAGGCTCTCTATCGCGAGCGCCAGGACAAGGCAGATGCCAAAGCCGATGCCGCAGCCGCAGCTCCCAAACCTGCTGCCGACGATGCCGTGCAGGAGCTCGCCCAAAACGCCGGTTACATCTGCTCGTCGTGCGGCGCCGAGCTCGTGTCCGACGGCACCGTCGCCGTCACCACCTGCCCGTACTGCGGCAACTCCGCCGTGGCGCCTGGCCAGCTCTCTGGCGACTTCTCGCCCGACCTGGTGATTCCATTTAAGCTCGGGCGCGACGACGTCACGGCCGCACTCAAGGAACACTACAAGGACAAAATCTTGCTGCCCAAGAGCTTTGTCACCGGCAACCACATCGACGAGGTCCAAGGTGTCTACGTGCCGTTTTGGCTCTACGGTGCCCGCGTTGACGGCGAAGTGTACTTTGACGCGACCAACGAGACCGTGACCGAGGAATCCGACCGCACCGTCACGACCACCGACCACTACGATGCCTATCGCAAGGGCAATATCTCGTTTAGGCGCGTGCCCGTCGACGGATCGTCCAAGATGCCCGACGGCCACATGGACGCCATCGAGCCGTTTGACTACGACGCGCTGCGTCCGTTCTCGGTCGCATATATGCCCGGCTACATCGCCAACCGTTACGACGAGGACTGCGAGACCTGCAAGGCGCGCGCCGAGCGCCGTATGGAAGAAAGCACGATCTCGGCCCTGCGCGAGACTGTCGTCGACGAATACGACGATGCCACGGTCGAAAGCAAGCAGCTCGACTACACCTGGGGAGACAGCGACTACGCCCTGTTCCCCGTCTGGATGCTCTCCACCTCGTGGAACGGCAAGAGCTACCTGTTTGCCATGAACGGCCAGACCGGCCGCTTGGTCGGCGAGCTCCCCTGCTCCAAGCCCAAGCTCGCTATTGCCTCGGTGCTGTTCTTTGTGATCGGATTTATCCTCTCCCAGATTCTCTTTATGGGTGAGAACGCCTTCGATCCGGATTACCTCGCCTTTGATATCGAGGGCATCCTCATCAACATCGTCGCGCCGCTGATCATCGTGATTATCGGAGACGTGCTACTGGTAGGCCAGCTCAAGACGGCCAACGAGGCCACCCACGCCGACGAGTACTGCGGCGAGCTCGACCTGACCGAGAAGCACGACACCTTCAACCACACCGAGACCACCGTTGTCATGAAAGACGACAAGGACGACTAAGCAATCCGACCAATACCACCCGGCCTTTGACGAGAAAGGAAGATCACCATGGGACTCTTGAAAGCTGGATTGGGAGCTGCCGGCGGCGTCATGGCCGACCAGTGGAAGGAATTTATCTATTGCGAATCGATGCCTGCTGACGTCTTGGCCTGCAAGGGCAGCAAACGCACCGGTGGCCGCAGCTCCAACACGCGCGGCGAGGACAACGTCATCTCCAACGGCTCGGTCATCGCCGTCAACGACGGCCAGGGCATGCTCGTGGTGCAAAACGGCAAGATCATCGAAGTCGCACTGGAGCCCGGTGAGTTCGTCTTCGATACCGGCAGCGAGCCGAGCGTCTTTAGCGGCAACCTGGGCGATTCCATCAAGGAGACCTTCGCCAATATCGGCAGCCGCTTTACCTTTGGCGGCGACGCGGGCAAGGACCAGCGCGTCTACTTCATCAACACCAAGGAGATCATCGGCAACAAGTACGGCACCGCCTCGCCCGTGCCCTTCCGCGTGGTCGATAACAACATTGGCCTGGACGTTGACATCTCCGTGCGCTGCAACGGCGAGTACTCGTACCGCATCACCAACCCGCTGCTGTTCTACACCAACGTGTGCGGCAACGTGACCGATAGCTACACGCGCGACAAGATCGACAGCCAGCTTAAGTCCGAGCTGCTCACCGCCCTGCAGCCCGCCTTTGCCAAGATCTCGGAAATGGGCATCCGCTACAGCGCCATCCCCGGCCACACCACCGAGCTCGCCCGCGCGCTCAACGAGGTCCTCTCTGCCGACTGGCGTGACCTGCGCGGCGTCGAGATCGTGAGCTTTGGCGTCAACTCCATCGCTGCCTCGCAAGAGGACGAGCAGATGATCAAGGACCTGCAGAAAGCCGCCGTCATGCGCGATCCCACTATGGCGGCAGCCAACATTGCCAGCGCCCAGAGCGACGCAATGCGCGCGGCAGCCGCCAATCCCAACGGCGCGATGGCAGGCTTTATGGGCATGGGCATGGCAGGTGGCATGGGCGGCATGAACGCCAGCCAGCTGTTCGCCGCCGGCCAGGCACAGCAGCAGGCCGCCCCGCAGCCGGCTCCGGCACCCGCTCCCGCACCGGCTCCTGCCGCTGCCCCCGCGGCCGGCACATGGACCTGCAGCTGCGGCGCCACCAACACCGGCAAGTTCTGCAGCAACTGCGGAACGCCTAGGCCCTAGCCCCTCTATCTGGTAATTGGCGGGGGATCCGCCACCCCCGCATTTGCTTCTATGGGTTTCGTTCGATAAAGGAGGACACCATGAAGACAACGTTCAAAAAGTCCGTACTCGCATTTCTGACATGCGTCCTTGCGCTCGCCTTTGCCCTGACGGGCTGCAGCGGCGGCGGCAAAGACCCCAAGGCCAACTTCGTCGGCAGCTGGGAACTCTCGGGTGGAACCATGGAGGGCGAAGAGCTGACCGATGAGTACATGAAGATGCTCGAGGATTGGGGTGTGCACTGTGTCCTGATTCTCGATGAGGATGGTACAGGTGCCCTCGACCTGTTCCTTGAAGTCGTCGACCTTAAATGGGAGGCAAAGGACGCCACCACCGTAACCATCACCGCCGAAGACGAGTCGCATGACATGAAGCTCAAGGACGGCAAGCTCATCCTCGAAGAGGATGACGGCAATCTTGTCTTTACCAAGTCCGACAAGGACCTGTCCGGCACGGTGAAGAAGGATCGCGAGGCGGCCGAGAAGGAAGAAGAGATCGACGAGGCCGTCGAAGACGACGACGTCCAGAAGATTGAAATCTCCCCCGCCGCCACCGTTGCCGATGACGACCTGTGCACCATCACCATCACCGAGAAGTTCAAGGACGAGTGGGGCGACATCGGCTTTGTCGTCAACATCACCAACAAGAGCGACAAGGACCTGACCTTCTACGCTCCTTCCGGCAAGACCAACGTCAACGGCACCATGAAGGAACCCTGGTTCTCGGCTCACCTGATGCCCGGCACCAACGCCACTGAGGAATTCACGTTCTCGAACGGCACGCTCGATAGCCTTGACGACCTGGTCAACACGACCATCGGCATCGACGCCTACCTGACCGATTCCTACGAGGACGTCGCCTCCTACAGCGCAACCATCGCGTAGCGGTAGACCACGACAGCCGCGGATTGGCGGACACATCCGCGCACACCAGACGGGGCCGCAGGAGATGATCCTGCGGCCCCGTCGCTTTTATGCCGATGCGCAACGAGCGCTAGCGCTCTATGTTGGGAACGATGCTGCCCTCGGTCACCGCATGTACGGCCAGACGCATGATGTTGTCGTAGCCGGTCTTGTTGAGGATCTCCGAGATGCGGCGCTTGATGGTGCCCTCGCTCATAAACAGCTCGGCCGCAATCTCGCGGCGGCTTTTACCCTCGCAGGCAAGGCGCAAGATCGACAGCTCGACATCGTCGAGGGCCGCCGTGCCCGAGAAGATGCTCTCGGGCGGCTTGGGAAACGTGCAGTAACCCGCCAGCGTGGAGCGCATCACGGCGAACAGCTCGTCGATACCGACGTTCTTGTACACAAAGCTATCGACGCCCGCCTCGCGGGCCTGATCGACAAAGGTGATCTCGGGCATGCCTGTCATGATAATGATGCGACACTCGGGCAGCTGCTCCTTGATGCGTGCCGCCGCCACGATGCCGTTTGAATCGTGTTCGGTGCACACGTCCATCAGTATCATGTCCGGGCGCTCCTTGAGCGCGACACCCAAGGCCTCGGAGGCATCGGCGATCGCGGCAACGACGGTCATATCGGGCTGGTCGCCAACGGAGCGCGCCAGGCTCTCGCGCAGGATGGCCTGATCTTCGACAATTAACACGCGGATCATGAGTTTCTCCTTTGGGAGGTGTCGTTGGCGTTAAGCGGAATGGACACCGTAAGCGTAAAGGGCGGGGCGGCGTGGACCTCTAGGCTGCCACCCAGATCTTGCGCGACATGCCTCATACCTGGGATACCCGTTCCCTCGCGATACGATACGGGGGCCGAGGACCCGTCGTTAGAAATCGTCATGTGCGCGACGGCGTCAGCATCCGTCCTCTCCTGCCACAAGCGCACATGGACCCGATGCGCCTGCGCATGCTTGGTGGCGTTGGTCGAGGCCTCGCGGATAATCTGCAAAAAGGCGGCGGCGACACGCACGTCGCTTGGCAGCTCGCCCTCAACATCGATCTGCACGCTCACCAGGCCAAAAGCATGGACGATATCGCCCAGTTGCTCTGCCGGTTCGGTGTCGCCCCCGCTGCGCAGATCGGCAGCGATTGAGCGCAGCAGCGGGTCGATCTGCTCGAGCGACTCGTCGTCCAAGCGCCCCTCCTCCAAATAGCGATGAAGGATTGATAGGCGCTGGCCGATCACATCGTGAACGCGGATGCGCATGCGCAGATAGGCCGCATTGTCGGCAACTTTTTTGACTTCTTCGATCTGGGCCTGGAGCTCTTGGCCCGCAAGCTCAAGCAGGTGGTTGGCCTGCGCCAGGCGGTCATGCGCATGCGCATACTCTGTCACGTCCAGACCGATTATGCGCTCGAACGAACGGCCCGAGACCATAACGCCATCGCACACAAACAGGCGAATCTCGGCGGGAGAAACCTCGACCACCGCACGCGCCTCACCAAAGCGGTCCAGGTTGATCCGCACGCGGTTCTTACCGCCTTCGGGCATTTGCATGCTGAGCTTGCGCAGGTCGTTCCATGTACCGCTCATATCGCCTAGGTCGGTGGGCATATGAAGCTCCGCCAGGTTTTTGCGCATGCAGCGGTTCATGAGCAGTGGACGGCCCCTCGAGTCCAGATACAGGATGCCCACGGGAATCACGTTGATGGTTTCAATCGTCGAGAACGCGGTGATATCCTCTTGGCGGTTACGGACGTCCATCAAGAGCGCCGCGACGGAACGGAACAGGAAGAACGCTCCCTCTGCGATAAGGACAACGGCCCACACCGAGCCCATGGCAAAAACCACCGGCGGTGTCACGGCGCCAACAAGCAGCAGCTCGGCCAGCATGACAGGGCGACGATAGTGCACCATAAGGACCACGCCATAGGCAAAGATCGCGGCATTGAGCCACAGCACTCCGCCCATTGCCCTGGCGCAAACGTCAAGCGGCGCCACCAGATACGAGCCAGACGACGCGAATAAGATGAGCGCCGAAATCATCAGGTGAAGCACAAGGCTCGTCTCGTAGGCGCAAATCACCTTACGGTTATAGGACGAGCGGCGCGATGCGATGAGCGGGACGTGGATCATCTGCAGACACGCAGCCAGGGCAAAGACAACATCGAGCGCAACGATTTGGGGAAGGATGAACGAAATCTGCATCGTCACTCACCCGCCTGCGGCATCAAGACGATCATGCGCAGCTGGCCGGGCTCGCCCTCAAGGCGATATGCCACGTTGCGCCCTTGCAAAGCGCTTTCGAGCTCTTGCGCAGCGGGTGTCTGCGAAAGATCCTCATCGTCGTTGGAGAAAAGCGTGGCACGCAACTCGACGCTGCACCGATCATGGTCGCCCAAGTGATACATAAGCGCCGGATGGTCGGTGGTGTAGGCAAAAAACGCAAAGTCATACACGCAGTCGTACAGGGCGCTTACCGTACTGGCGTGCATCGGGCGCCGTATGGCGATAATCGAGGCGCAATCGATATCGATGGTGCGCAGGTCGCTTGCGAGCTCATTGGCAATGAGTTGAATGCGGTCGCGATCAAAACCGCTCTCACCGTGCTGTGCCAACGTGAGCGACCCTTTGCGCTTGCAATAGGCGACGAGCATCTTGGCGCGCTGCAGCATGCGGTAACGCTCGTGCGAAGACGCCTCGTCGGTCAACGGTGGCAGCGAGCTCAGCAGGTCGTACATCCCTTCGAGCGCGCGGGCAAGTGCTTGGTCCACGTCTTGGACCAGCAAGGTCTCGGCCTCTTGATCTGCCAGATGCGTCTTAAGGTCGTAGTCGGCGGCGAGCAGCTCGTTTTGACGCTGCAGTTCCATGCGACGATGTGCCAGTTCACGGTTAAGCTCGTTGAGATCCGACACGTCTTGGGCAAGCAGGGCCGATCCGCCCAGCAGTGGAAAGGCACGGTACACCACATCGGGATCGGACGCCACAGCAAAGGCATGGGCGTGGCCGCGCTCCTGGGTCCGCAACTCCTCGCGCACGCCTACCGGCATTGGCTTTGACGCCGGCGTGGCATAGACCTCCTGCAGGTCGCGCGTTAGAACTTTGAGGTCGAGCGGCAAGGTGTCGAAGATGCCGGCGATGTCGTGATACGACGGAATGACACCGCAATCGAGACAGATTTCCATCGCCACCACGCACAGGACGCAATAGACGAGCGAAAAGTTGAGCCTCCATGCCCAGGGCACGCGCAACGCATACGAGACGGCAAAGAATGCGCCACCCAGCAGTACGAGCGCCGCCGTGCCCGAGAAACGCTGGATGCGAAAGGACGAGGACCGGCCCACCAAGATAAAAAGGCCACGAAGTTAAAGGCCGTCCACACTAAGACGGCGAAATAGCCCCAGCCGTACGTGTAATCGTTGCTCCAGGTGTCGCTTGTACGGTCAAAGTGGAAGCTGCTGGTGAAAATCGTTGGTGAGCACAAATCCGATAAGCAGGATAGCCACAACCCACAGGATGCTGCGATAGCGACGCCCCATACGGTGCTGTTCCACGCCCGCGAGGCGCAGGCCGCACAGCTGGTAGAGCAGCGGAATGAGCGTCATGGGCACGTAGTACAGGTACCACAGGATCGTGGCGTAGACCGGTGTGAACGACTTGTATTTGAGGATGACCTCAATCATCCAGATGGCACAGATAGCCGCGATGGCAACAAGGCGGCGGCGCAAGACGTAGTCCAAGCAGCGTAGGTACGCCAACACACCCCAGATTGAAAATGCAATTGCGGCGACAAGCAGCGGGAGAGAGCTCGAGTGGACGAGCGCATCCACGACCTCTTCGGACACCTCGCTATAGGCGGGCACGGCGTTAGAAAGTTTGGGGTCGAAGGCGAACAGCGCCGGCAAGACTGCCAAAACCATGAGGAACAGCACGGTGATGGCGCCGGCGATAGCAAAGACGCGGTGACGGTACACCTGATGTGTTATACCAACAAGGAATCGCGGCATGGCGAAGAGCCTGCCGCCCTTGGGATCCGCCACGGGTGCGGATCGGGCGGCCGCGTGGCCGATATGTCGCTCGCGGGTACCCATAGTGCTTTTAGTGTACCGACAGGCGGGCCCAAAAAGCGGGCCACATGTCCCAAAATCCGCAGACGGCAAAGGGTGTCCCCAGCGACTAGCCGTTTAAGAACGTCCCCAATGACTAAGACAAAACGAGCGAGGATTTTTGGACGCCCAAATGGCGAGAGTGGATAATCTCCCACTTTGAGCCCACAAACAGGCTAAAAACGGGAGATTATCCACTCTCATTCTGCGGGTACTCATTTAAGTACGTCCCCAATGAGTGCTTTCACTTCTTAACAAAACGCCCGGCGGGCATTAACTGCTCGCCGGGCGTTTTGGTTAGGAGGCTATGGTTGTTGGGAAGCCTTAGGCCAGGTCCTCGCCGTTCGTCTCGATGACGTGTTTGTACCAGTCGAAGCTCTTCTTTTTGGAACGCTTGAGGGTGCCGTTGCCCGCATCATCGCGGTCGACATAGATAAAGCCGTAGCGCTTGGACATCTCGCCCGTGCCGGCAGACACCAGGTCGATCGGACCCCAGGTAGTGTAGCCCAGCAGGTCAACGCCGTCCTCGGTCACCGCATCGCGCATCGCGGCGATATGCTGGCGCAGGTAGTCGATACGGTAGTCGTCGTTGATGGAGCCATCCTCCTCGACAACATCCTTGGCGCCCAGACCGTTCTCGACCACAAACAGCGGCTTCTGATAACGGTCGTACAGGTCGTTGAGGGTGATGCGGAAGCCCAGCGGATCGATGGCCCAGCCCCACTGGCTCTCCTGCAGGTAGGGGTTCTTGGCGCCGGCGAAGGCGTTGCCCTGGGTGCGCTCGACATCGGGGTTATCGGCACCGGCGGAGCAACGGGTGCTGTAATAGCTAAAGCTGATGAAGTCGACGGTGTTGGCGGCCAGGATCTCGCGGTCCTCATCCGTCATGCCCACATCGATGCCCAAACGCTCGAGCTTCTTGACGGCATAGGCCGGGTAGTAGCCGCGGCTCTGAACGTCGACGAAGAAATAGTTGCTCTGGTTGTCAATCTGCGCTTGGCGCACATCGCCCGGACGGCAGCTGTAGGGGTAGTAGCTACCTGCGGCAAGCATGCAACCGATCTTGACCTCAGGGTCGATCTCGTGAGCGATCTTGGTTGCCCAAGCGCTGGCGACGAGCTCGTTGTGGGCGGCCAGGTACTCGACGGCCTCCTTGTTCTCGCCCTCCTCAAAGACCAGACCGGCACCCATAAACGGCAGGTGCAAGATCATATTGATCTCGTTGAAGGTAAGCCAGTACTTTACCAGGCCCTTGTAGCGGGTGAAGATCGTGGTCGCGAGGTTCTTGTAGAAGTCGATGAGCTTGCGGTTGCGCCAGCCGCCGTACTCCTTGATGAGGTGAATCGGGCAGTCGAAGTGCGTGATGGTCACGAGCGGCTCAATGCCGTGCGCCTGACACTCGCGGAACACGTCCTCGTAGAAGGCCAGGCCGGCCTCGTTGGGCTCAGTCTCGTCGCCGTTGGGGAAGATGCGGGTCCACGCCAGGCTCATGCGGAAGGTCTTAAAGCCCATCTCGGCAAAGAGGGCGATGTCCTCCTTGTAATGGTGATAGAAATCGATGCCGGTCTGCGCGGGGTAGTAATAGCCGTCCTCGAAGTCGAGCATCTTGCGCTGGCCGGAGACCACCGCATAGCGCTCGGGGCCGTGCGGCGCCACGTCCACGTTGGCCAGGCCGCGGCCATCCACGTCATAAGCGCCCTCGCACTGGTTGGCAGCCGTCGCGCCGCCCCACAGGAAGTCTTTACGGAAAGCCATACATCGATCCTTTCACACGCTGTTTGTCGTGGTTTCAGTATCCCCGTAAGCAGCGCGCTACTCAACGGCAACGACGCAGGCCGACACTTCTTTTCGCCCCAACGGCCTCATCCGCCCGCAGCGACTGACACTTCCTGATACCTCGCTTCCTCCCCTGGCAACAGGTTCGCCTCTCGAAGTTTTTCCTCCACAGGAACCCGTCCCCGGGAAGGAAAGGAAGTGAGGGGCCGGGCGGCAATGACTGCGGCTAAGCGTACGTGATGGCCTCCAAACGAAGAAGCACGGGAGAGCTATAGCGCATAATGGCGACCTCGTCGCCGTTGAGACGGCAGTCGCGCACCCACGCGCCGTTCTCAACGGTCCCCGTCTCGAGCGACGCCACATCCACATGCGGCTCACCCGCCGCGTGCGACTCGAGCGCCAAGCCGCAACGAAGCGCAAGCAGGTACACGGCGCCGTCGGCGGCGCGAAGGGCCGCACACGCACCGGGCAGGGCACCCTCATCAAAGCTCACCTTAATTGCTATGGAACCCATATCGAGCAGGCCCTCGGCTGCCACCTCACTCGTCACGGCATCGAGCGTCGCGTACGCGGCATCGTCCTCGGCAAGTTCAAATAACTGAGCCAGCCCACGCGTGACCTCCGCATATTCCTCCCGGTCCTGAGGCGTGAGCAAAGCGGGGTCGCTCGTATCCATGCCAAAGAGAATACCCGCCGAATCGCCAAAGGGCTCGCCCATCTCCTCGTAGCCAAAAGGAGCGAAGCACAGGGCATGGTGATGGGCCACCGCCCAGACCTGGCGCGCGGCGGCGTAGGCGTGCGTCGCGGTCTCGGGGATAAAGAGCGGGTTGTCCTCGCACGCATATCCGTCGCAGACCTTGCAAAACGCCGGGATGTAGATATCGGGGCCCAGCATGTCGATGCTCGGGGCGGCATGCTTCCACACGCCCATCACGCGCAGGTTGGGACCGCCCGTGGGAAAGCGCCCAGGCTTGTGACCCTTGTCGAGCCAGCAATTGCAGGCCGTGGGCAGCGGATGCTCGGCGCGGCCCGCTGCGGCGACCGTCTCCACGTAGCGAGCCATGTGGTAGGTGGTAAACATCTCCTCGGCATGCTCGCCAAAAACCTGTTCCCACGAACCAGAGCCGGCGCCCGCTTCAAGGGCTTCCGCAAGCTCAGACGCCAGGGAGGTAGGATCGACCGCAAGCGCCTCGATCAGCTCCGTAGGCACGCTCTCCGCAAAGGCGGCATCCGCCCAAGGCGAGTGCTCACGTGCCGCGACCATCTGGCCGCACTCGTTTTCTACCTGCACGAGTATCACCGTATGATCTTGCGCATCCACCTCGCGCAGGTGCGCCATCAAAGCCGCGTAGGCGCCGGCATCCGCCGCGCGCGTCTCCTCGCAATAGAGCGAAAGCGCCGTGATCTCAAAGTTATGGAACTCGGCATAGCGAACCTTGTTCTGCCCGGGCACCATCTGCGCACGGCGAAAACGCTCGATATCGCGTTTGACCCACGCGGGCGCATAGTAGCACTGCGCATTTTTGTACGCGCCAAACCACAGCACGCCCAGGTGCAGCCCGCGCTCGCGGGCAAGCTCGAGCATCATGTCCACTTGGCCAAAGTCAAACTCGCCCTCTGCGGGCTCCAAAAGCTCCCAGGTAACCGGGGCGAGCACGGTATTCATACCGAGCGCCCGCGCGCGATCGAGAGCATCCGCAAAAGCGCGGCGCCCACCCGAGGCGGAGTTATGGCACTCGCCCGCAAACAGCGTATAGGGCCGGCCGTCCACCATCAGGCGTTGCCCGCCGCCAGCACAGGTGTACAACTGCGGAATCTCCGCCATGGCAACTCCATTCTTCCGTTTTGTTTCAACCCCCTGAGGGCCGAGCCGTGTTGAGAGCACCGGACGCGCGACCAGGGCCTACCTGTCGTCCGTGCGAGCCCGCCCCTCCGATGGGAGATGGGTTAAAGGACGGCAAACGAGGCGAGATCGACCGAACCGACGCCCTCGATAGCCAGGTAGAGTGCATGGTCACCGGCAACGGTCTTCGTCAGGGATGCGACCACCGTGCACCAGCCCTCGCCTGGCACGAGCTCGACGCGCGTCAACTCAGCGCCATCCGGCGCGTCCAAGCGTACACTCACCACACCGGCAAGATCCCCGCGCACCTCGAGCTCCACCGTGCGCTCCGCACCGGAAAACGCCAGGTATTTGTAGCCCACGCCCGCTCCATCGCAGAGGTTGGCCACATGGGTACGTGCCGAAGTCACACAGCCCGCATCGACTTCCTGGGTAATCACCGGATGGTTATCGGCGATTTCCAGATTGCCGGAATAGTGAACCGCGCCGGCCGGCCCCACCAAGTAGCAGCAAATACTCGCCGGGTACGCGCGCCCGCAAGGAAGCGCTCCGCCATTGAGCCCACAGCTCGTTATCTCTACTTGTTCGATATGTCCATCGGAAGCAATCTCGATGGGCTCAGCGCACCCCTGGCGCGCGTGCTGCGCACCGTGCGTATGACGGTGATAGAAGATGTAGTCGCGCCCGGCAATGCGCGCCATGCCGCCATGGTTGTTGCCCAGGTCCATCACAGCGGCGTCCTCGGCCTCGTGCCCGGGCAGGCCCACATCGCCGTTGGAAACGAGCACGCCGCCGTAGGTTACCGGACCTTCCGGCGTTGGCATCGTGGCCCAGCAGAGCTCATGTCCGTTTTCGCTCGAGTAGACAAAGTAGTAGCGCCCGTCGAGCACGCGGATGCTCGAGGCCTCAAAGAAGGCATGCCCTTCAAAACCCGTGTCCGCCGCCTGCGTCACTGCCGGAGCCAGATGCTTGGGTGCCGCAGCCATCGTGCGCATATCGGCGCCGAGCCGCACCACGTAGCCGCCCTCCATGGAACATGCGGGCATGCGCGAGCTCGGCTTCTTGGCGCCAAACCCATAGTAGAGCCAGCAACCCCCGTCCCCGCAGGGAAGGACTGCCGGGTCAAAGGGCATACCCCAGCCCTCCTCGCCCGCAAACGGCGAGCCGTCGGGCTTGGCAATAGGACCCAGATAGCGGTAGCGTCCCGCCGGCTCATCGCACACGGCGACCGACATGATGCAACCGCTCGTCATGCTTAGCGTGAAGTAATACAGATAGAACCGCCCGTCGGCACCCCGGCACACATCGGGCGCGCCGTACCCGGTTCGATCGACATTGGCCGGGTCATCCTCTTTGCGCCAGATGGTCCCCTCAAACGTCCAGGAGCCCAGATCGTCCACCGGAGCTGACCAGCACACGTAGTCACCCGGGCAGTATGCGGTGCCCTCGGGTGCGTCATGGCTTCCATACACGTAGACTCGGTCACCAAAGACATGCGGTTCGCCATCGGGGATATACTCCCATCCCGGCAGATACGGATTGGTTGCGATATGAGCCATGTCAGACCCCTCCTATCGATATCGGGCGCGGTACCGGACGGACGCCGGCGACAAGACCGAACGCCTGCCGCGCACCGCGTGCACCATTCGTTAAGCAAATGCAGCTAGACGAGCTCGAACTCCCCCACCAACAGGTCGCGGCTGTTAGGCCCCGCCATGACCTCAAACGCGCCGGGCTCGCTTGCCCAGCCGTGCTCGGGCGTCCAAAAACGCAGAGCCTCCTCGCGCAGGATAAACGTCACCGTGCGGCGCTCACGCGGCGCAAGCTCAACACGCGCAAAGTCACGCAGTTCGAGCATGGGGCGCACGCGCGTTGCCACCTTGTCGTGGATATAGAGCTGCACGACCTCAGTACCAGCAATATCGCCCTCATTGGTCACGTCGATTGAGACCTCGAGGACACCGTCCGCCGTAAGCTCGTCCGCACTCAGGCGCAGGTTATCGTAGCGCGCCGTATGATACGAGAGTCCGTAGCCAAAGGGGAACATCGCATCGTTAGGGCAGTCCATATAGCGGCTCACAAAGCGACCGCTATGCGTTGATGTCTTAGCGGGACGTCCGGTGGAGAACTGCGCATAGTAGAGCGGCTCCTGGCCCACGTTATGTGGGAAGCTCACCGTGAGCCTGCCGCTCGGATTGACCGTTCCAAAGAGCACGTCGGCTACCGAACGCCCACCAGCCGTACCGGGGAACCACGCCTCTACGATTGCATCGCAATCATCGATCACGTCAGTGAGGGAAAGAGGACGCCCGTTAAAGAGCACGAGCACCACAGGCTTGCCGAGCGCGCGCACGCGCTTGAGCAGGCGCTTCTGCGGAGCCGGTATGGTAATGTCCGTACGCGCTCCGCCCTCACCGCTCTGCAGCATGTGTTCTCCGAGCGCCATGACCACCACGTCGCTCGATGCGGCCAGCTCGAGCGCCTCGGCAGCCATCGTCTCTAGATCCGCGCCCTCGCCCGTCGGCGCACCGAACGCGGGAATCTTGCCAAACTCCCCAAGCTCGCTGTAGTCGTCGAGCGTGGGACAGCCTTGGGCCCACGCAAAGCCGTCGTCGCCCATTACCTCGGCAAATGCCTCGGCAAGCGTTACGGAATGAGTTTTATCGGCATGAATCGCCCACATGCCGATGATGTCTCGGCTGTTGGCATAGGGACCGATGAGCGCCACGCGCGGAGCGTTGCCCCCGGTCGTAAGCGGTAGCAGCCCACCTTCGTTTTTAAGGAGCACGAGGGCCTCGTCGCACGTTTTACGCGCGCTCTCAAGACGCTCCGGCGTGCACGTGACCTCCGTACGGCGCTCGGGCGAGCACGTACGATACGGGTCCTCAAACAGACCGAGTCTGTTCTTGAGCTCGAGCACGCGCATGCAGGCGGTATCGATCTGCTCGAGCGAAACCTCACCCGTTTCGATGAGGGCCTCAAGCTCATGTGCGTAGCAGGGCGTCTTCATGTCGATGTCCACGGTGGCATTCATGGCGAGCTTGGCCGCCTCGCGACGGTTTGCCGCCACACCGTGTGCCCTGAGCTCGTCGATCGCCGCGTAATCGGTGATGATGGGACCGTCAAAGCCCCACTCGTCGCGCAACACGTCGTGCATGAGCCAGCGGTTTGCCGTGGCGGGGATGCCATCGATGGTGTTGAAGCTCGTCATCACCAAATCGCAACCAGCCTCGACCGCCGCACGGTACGGAGGCAGGTACTCGTTGCGCAGGCGCCACTCGCTCATATCCACTGTGTTGTACTCGCGACCCGCCTCGGGCGCACCATAGCCCGCAAAGTGTTTGACGCAGCTGGCCAAGCTCTTCTGCGGCGTACCGTCACCCTTAAAGCCCTCGACCATCGCGCGAGCGAAGCGGCTGCTTAGGTACGGATCCTCGCCCGGCATCTCCAGGCAGCGACCCCAACGGGCATCGCGCACCACGTCCACCGGCGGGCTAAAGGTCACCATGCAGCCATCGGCCACGGCCTCTTCGGCAATAAGGTTGTAATCCTCGCGGATAAGCTCTGGGTCCCACGTGGCTCCCAGGCCCAGGGGGATTGGATAGCAGGTTTGATAGCCATAGATCACATCGGCCATAAAGACGAGCGGGATCTTAAGACGGCTGCGCTCAAGATATGCATCTTGGATACGATGCACTTCCTCGGCGCCCAACACGTTGAGCACGCTGCCGCATACGTCAACATCTTCTTGCGTCACGCCCAGCTTGGCACGCGGACCAACCGCTACGGCATCGGTGCCAAAGCACCCACCGTCAAGCTGCACCAACTGCCCGATCTTCTCGCGCAGGGTCATACGCCCCAAAAGGTCAACGAGCTCGGATTGCTCCATGGCTACCTCGTTTCTGTTGTGTGCCCTTATGGGAGGACGCCGGATTCGTGTAGGGGTCAGCGCCCTCCCATAAGGGCGCACGGGGCGCATCTGGCGCCGCGCCCCGTGTGCTGGCGTCCAAAGACGCCGGTTTCCCAGAACTAGTTGTTCTCGAGGATCATGTCGTCGTTGAAGCCGAAGGTCAGCGTGCCCACAAAGGTGAGGACGGAGGCGACGGCGAGCGCGATGACGTCCTCCATACCCACCGAGCCGATGATGGCCGGGATGGTGATGAGCGAGGTGGTCATGAGCGCGGGCTGGTGCAGGCCAAAAGTGGCAGCAATGGCACCGCAGATGCCGCAAGAGACGATTGCGATCACAAACGGGCGCTTGTACTTGAGGACGGCGCCGTAGATGGCGGGCTCGGTGATGCCGGCGAGGAGCGCAGAGATGGCGGCAGCGCCGGCGAGCTCCTTGAGCTCGGTGTTCTTGGTCTTGAGGAAGATGGCAAGGACCGCGAAACCCATGGCAAAGTTGGTGCCGACGGTAATGGGCAGGATGACGTCATAGCCGAGCATACCGATGTTCATCTGGATGATGGGGATAAAGGCCCAGTGCATACCAAAGATGATGAGGCAGGGCCAAAGCAGACCGATGAGGAAGCCTGCGGGCAGCGGGGCAACCTCAAGCAGGGAAACCAGGCCGTTAGCGATGAGACCACCGATGAAGTCGGTGACGGGGCCGATGATGTAGAGGGTGAGCGCAGTGGCCACGACGAGGGTCACGACGGGAACGATCAAGCCCTTGAGGATATCGGGGACGACCTTATTGAGGCCCTTCTCGATCCAGGACTGCGCGTACACGGCAAAGATGATGGGGATAACCGAGCTCGTGTAGCTGATGAGCGTTACCGGGATGCCAAAGAGGTCAACCGGGTCGCCGGCGCTAAAGAGCGTGGAGAGCGTGGGGTAGCACAGCGCAACGGCGATGGCCATGGCCGTCCAGTCGTTGCACTTGAACTTCTTGGCCGCAGTGCGGGCAAGGAAGACCGGCATGAAGTAGAACACGCCGTCGCCGATGGCGTAAAGCAGCTGGTAGGTGGTGGACTCGGCCGCGAGCCAACCAAAGGAGTTGGCCATGATCACAAAGGCCTTGAGAAGGCCGGCGGCGGACATGGCGGGAAGCATCGGCATAAAGATGCCGCTGATGAGCTGGATGGCGCGGTTGACGATGCTGCCACCGGCCTCGTCCTCGACCTCGCCGCCAAGCTGGATGTTGGAAACCTTGGGCAGGGCGTCATACACGTCGGTAACGTGATTGCCGATAACAATCTGGTACTGACCGGCGGCCACTAGAACGGAGATAACGCCCTCGGTCTGGTTGAGCTTCTCGGTCTGGGCCTTCTTCTCGTCGTTGAGGGTAAAGCGCAAACGGGTAATGCAGTGGGTGACGGACTTGACGTTGTCCTCGCCACCGACGAGTTCAACGATGGTACGGGCGAGAGCCTCGTAATCGCGTGCCATGTGAAACCTCCTTGTTTCACTCGTTACAAAGATATCTGCAGCCCCGGCGCCTTGGAGCTTAACAGCAGGTTGCGCGGCGATGCCGCGATGTCTGCCGACGCAAAGCCGGCCAGTTGGGCAGTTAGACGGGTGCCCGGCCTCCGTATCAATGTCCCGGGCAGAGCCGGTTGATATGCATCATCAGATAGAGCAGCTCTTCGTCCGTGCAGTGCCAGCCGCAGGTTGCCCTCATGTATTCGTCGATTGCGCGTGCACAGGCGTACGCGTCTGAAAACTCGCTGGTCGCTCGTTTGAAAAGATCGCTATTGCGCGTCTCCTCGTCCTCACCCTTGATAAGGCGGCTGATAAGAAAGCGCATATGGGTCACAAAGCGCGCATAGCTATATGAGCAACGGTCGATGGTCTCGCCAAGCGTACGCTCGATAATCCCGGTAACCGCATCGATGACCTCGGTACTCTTTACGACCAAGTCCATGTTGCCCTTTGCGCCCGCGTTCTCGTCATCGACCATCTCGGCGTTGACGATATGCAGCGCAATCGAAGCGGCCTCGGTCTCAGGAAAATCAACGTCCTCGGCCACAGCCATAACGAGCTTGACGCCGCGGCGACCGACCTCGGCCTCGCGCGGATAGACGAGGCGGACTTCCTCGTAGAGCGGGTTCTTGATCGAAGCTCCCTTGCGGGCGCGGTCGATGGCAAACTGAAGGTGGTCGGCGAGCGTAAAGACTAGATTGGGATTGAGCGTGCAGTTGAGCTCGTTGCGTGCGATATCCACGATACCCGACGCGATAATGATAACATCGTCCGAAAGCGATGCGACAGCATCGTACATCTCAGGGCTGATATCGCGGAAGCTCCGCTGGATGGAGCTTTCGTCCTCAATATAGGAAGGGGCGCCGCGAAAGCCAAGGCCCTTGCCAAACAACACGAGCTCGCGCCCGGCATCGTCCTCCGCAAGGACAACGTTGTTGTTTATTGCCTTGGTTATCAGCATGAAAAAACTCCCCTGGGCTCCACTTGGACATCTCACCACACCGGCTCTCGAGTCGGCGGTTGCTATGACATGTGCTCGTGGCGCCTCCCGAGGAGTAACGCGGTGCAGTTGCCAGTATAGAGGTTTTGCTGAGTTATTAAAGTGATTTTATAGAAGTTACCGTTCGCCCCTGTTTTTCCACCGTTCATCCCTTGACCCCCCCCCAAGGCAAAGGCAACCAAAGGCGCACCACAAAGGGGACAGGCACCTTTGTGGTGGTTTGAGACAAGGACCCTAGTCCACAGTGATGTCGAGGTTCTTGCCGGTGAGGCCTACGTAGCCGCCCTCGGCAGCAGGTCATTTGACCGAATAGGAAAAAAAGGAAAAAATAGGAAAAAAAGGAAAGGAGACTTATGACTGAGACCATCTTCTCCCCCTCATTTGGAAATCGCCCCTCTTATCTAGTCGGGCGCGAAGCGGTAATTTCGACATTCGTATCTGGCATTGAGCAAGAGGCGGGCAATCGCGACCGAGCCATGCTCATGCTTGGACAGCGAGGCAGCGGCAAGACGGTTCTTCTGTGGGAACTTGCCGACCGCGCACGCAAGCTCGGCTTTGTTGTCGCTACGCCCACCGTAGCCTCCGAGGATATGCTCGAGCGCATTGTTGAGAAGATCCAGGAAGCAGGCGAGCCTTACGTCAATAAACGCCGCCTTCCCAAACTCACGAGCGGCAGTCTAAGTGTTTTTGGGTTCTCGGCAGGCCTCGAGTTCACACGAGACGTGCAGGAGACCAAAAGCTTTCAGTTCAAACTCACACAGCTCGCGCGCAAACTGACCAAGCAGGGACACGGTATCCTCATCCTCATCGACGAGCTCCAAGCGAATTCACCCGAGATCAGACAGCTCGTCACCGCCTATCAAGAACTGGTCGGCGAACGACTCAACGTCGCGCTCGTCATGGCAGGCCTTCCGGGAGCCGTCTGCGCAACACTCAATGACCGCGTGCTGACATTTCTCAACCGCGCTCGCAAGGTCACGCTCGAACCGCTTTCGGTCGGAGATGTCGACGCCTATTACCAGCGGGCTTTCGAAGAGCTCAGCATTGACATTCCAAGCGATCTTCGCCTCCGTGCCGCTCGCGCAACCCAAGGCTCCCCTTATATGCTGCAGCTGATCGGCTATAACATCGCCAATCGCTGCAAGGCTGGAGAACGCGCAGCGCAAGGGCAAATCGACGGAGCCATCGAAGCTTCGAAGGTCGACTTCGAAAACGATGTTTGCGAAACGACGCTCGCCGCGCTATCGGACCAAGACGTCGCGTTTCTCACCGCAATGACTGACGACGAAGGCGCTGTGTCGCGTATTTCTGATGTGGCGGAGCGCATGTCGGTCACGCCCGACTATGCACAGAAATATCGCCGGCGCCTCATTGACGCCGGCGTTATCGAGCAGGCGCGCCGTGGTTACGTGCGCTTCGCCGTCCCATATATGGCCGACTATCTGCGCAGCCAGCTCTAGACAACCACCACAAAGGTGCCTGTCCCCTTTGTGGTGGCTTGGGCCGGTTTGTCTTGATCTGTAACAGGTAGACCGCCAAAACCGGGCCTGGTGTTACAGATCGAGATCTTTCGGGCACCCTCTGCGGTTATCTCAATCTGTAACAGGTAGAGACGATTTAGCCCGCTAGATGTTACAAATCGAGACGGAAGATGCTAGTCACAGGCGATGTCGAGGTTCTTGCCGATGAGGCCTACGTAGCCGCCCTCGGCGGCCTTGGGGCTATCGGCGTGGCAGAGAACCCATTTGTCGGCCTTCCAGTAGCAGTAGCTGTCGCCGGCGGCGGGCATGTCGGCTGCACCCTCGGGGCGCGGACCATTGGTGCCGGCGGGCAGCGCAACCATCACCTGGAAGCCGCCGTCGTCGACCATGCAGGGCGTGTAGTGGAGCGTGGTGTTGAAGACTTCGACGACCGTACCCGCCGGCACGCGGAACGCCTTGACGCACGCGGTGTCGAGCTTGCCGTCCTCGATCTCCCAGCGATGCGCCACGAGCAGGATAAAGTCGCGGGCGCCCAGGTTAAACTCGCTGGCGCGGTGATACTCCAGGCAGTTGAGGCGTGTGTTGTGGCCGTTGCACCAGCCGAGCTGGAAGGGGCGGCCGCCAAACATGAGAAAGCCCAGTTTGTCGGCATCCTTGACGCCCTCGAGCTCCGGCGCACTTGCTACGTACTTGCTGCCCTCGGGAATGGGCGTGGCAGAGAGCGCCTCGAGCACGGGCGACGTGAGCTCGGACGGAACGTCATCCCAAACGTTGCCATAGGATTTGAACTCGGGATCGTTGACAGAATAGATGTGCATGTTCGCTCCTGTTCGTAAATGTGACTATACGAACATTCTAGAACAAACATGAGCGATTTTGAACGCTCGTCCCGACCACTCAACAAAAAGGCGCCCCCGCATAAGCGAAGGCGCCCAATGCGCGCGCTTTGGGCGATAAGGCCCTTACGCCTGCTGGTAGTGCAGGTGCTTCTCGTCGATATTGGCCAGGTCGCGGTCGAGATAACGGCGCGCGAGCCAGTTTGCCATGGGGAGGTTCTGGTCCAGATAGTTACCGCACTCCTCGGGAGCGGCGCCGGGGATATCGCCCTCAAAGCCCGCGACAAACTCGAACAGCTCGCGCACGAGCGGCAAGATCTCCTCGCTCGTCAGCTCACCAAAGACAACCAGGTAAAAGCCCGTGCGGCAGCCCATGGGGCCAAAGTAGACAATGCGGCTCGACCACTCGGCATGATTGCGGAGGAACGTGGCACCCAGATGCTCGATGGTGTGGCACTCCGCCGTGTTCATAACTGGCTCCTTGTTGGGCGTGGTCAGGCGCAGGTCAAAGGTGGTGACGGCGGCGCCGGTCGCCGGATCGCGGTCGATGCGGCTCACATACACGCCGGGCTCGAGCAGCAGATGGTCAACGGAAAAACTCGCGATGCGCTCCATGGCAGATCCTCTCGGTAGTCAATTTGGGACGGGGCTCTTTTAGCTGGTTCGAATGATCGCACCAATCATACCAGTCAAAAAAGCCCCATCCCAAATGAGCTGCCCGGGAATAGCCTGCGGGCGCCGCGCAGCCGCCTAGGCAGTGTAGGCGATGGTCGCGTCGACGGCGTGACGCCAGCCGGCGATCTTTTTGGCTCGTTCGTCGGCGGACATGGCAGGCTCCACGATGCCGCGAGCGCCGTAGACGTCAACGACGTCGCGCGTGTACATGCCCAGCGCAATGCCGCAGGCCCAGGCCGCACCCAGACCGCTCATCTCGTCGTTGCTCGCGATGCGGATGGGCGAGCCAACCAAGTCGCTCTCAAACTGCATCAGGTACGCGTCGCGCGTGGGGCCGCCGTCAACACGAAGCACGGCCAGTGCCGCGCCCGAATCCTCGACCATCGCATCAATCACGTCAAAGATTTGATAGGCGATCGACTCGTCGGCGGCCTTTACGAACTCCGCACGGCCCGTGGTGCGCGTCATGCCAAAGACGCAGCCCTCGGCATCGCTCGCCCAGTGTGGCGCGCCCAGGCCGGTAAACGCCGGCACAAAGTAGACGCGGCTCGCCGGATTGGCGGCGTAGCACAGGTCGGTGACTTCCTCGGGATTGTTGATGAGCTCCAGGTCGTCGCGCAGCCAGGTCTTGACAGCGCCCGCGTAGCTCACGTTGCCCTCGAGCACGTACTCGGTCACACCGTCCATACGCCACGCAAGCGAGCTCGAAAGCCCGTGCGAGCTGGCGACGAACTCGTCGCCGACGTTCATCATGACCGAGCTGCCGGTGCCATAGGTCGCCTTGGCCATGCCGCGGCTATGGCAGCCCTGGGCAAACAAGGCGGCATGGCTGTCGCCGAGCACGCCGTGAATGGGCACGGGCGCCGGCAAAAAGCCGCCCAGGTTCGTCATGCCGAACAGGCCATCGGAATCGGTCACCTGCGGCAGGCAAGCCGAATCGACGCCAAAGGCCTCGCACACCGGCTCGCTCCAGCAGCCACGGCGCAGGTCAAAGAGCTGCGTGCGGCTGGCATTGGACCAGTCGCAGCGAAACTCCGCGCCGCCCGTGAGCGTCCAGACCACCCAGGCATCGATGGTGCCCAGGCACAGCTCGCCCGCCGCAGCGGCCTCGGCAGCCGCGGGAACGTTCGCGAGGATCCAAGCCATCTTGCCCGCCGGGTAGTAGGGCGAGAGCACCAGACCCGTCGTGTCGCGCACCAGCTCGGTCACGCCTTCGCGCGCAGCAAGCTCGTCGCACAGCTCGCGGGCGCGGGCGCACTGCCACACCACGGCGTCGCACAGCGGCTCGCCCGTCATGCGGCTCCAGGCAACGGTAGTCTCGCGCTGGTTGGAGATGCCGATGCCGGCGACGTCGGTCGGATCGACCCCGGTCTCCTCCACCACGGCGCGCGCCACGGCCAGCACGTTAGCGGCGATCTCGGCTGGATCATGGCTCACCCAGCCGGCCTCGTTGACAATCTGGCGATGCGGGCGATCGGCACGATGAATCAAATGGCCGCCCTCGTCCACCAGCAGCGCCTTGGTGCCCTGCGTGGATTGATCGATTCCGATGATGTATTTGCTCATGTACTCTCCTGTCTCCCCCGTCGATTCAAAACTAAAACCCGACGGACAAGGAGCGAGTGGCCGACCGGCTCATGAGAGCGCAGCCGGCCTGCTCAGAATTCAACCTAAAAGGATTGGTGCAAACCTGTCCCCGATGCACCAATTACTCTGCGGGAAGGAACTCGGCGACCGTCTTGGCGATTCCGGCACCCGTCAGGCCGTAGTGCGCAAAGACCTCGGGGCTCGTGCCGGTGATGACCGGCGCATCGGGCAGGGAGAGGCACTTGACCGGACGCGGGCAGTGCTCGCCAACGACCTGCGCGACCATGGAACCCAGGCCACCGAAGGGGCTGTGCTCCTCGACGGTCACGACGGCGCGCGTGGCACCGGCGGCCTCGATCACGGCCTCGGCATCGAGCGGCTTGACGCAGTACATATCGAGCACCGTCGCCGAGATACCCTGTTCGGCCAGCAGATCGGCGGCGTCCACGGCATGGCGGACCATCTCGCCGGTGGCGACGATCGTCACATCGGTGCCGCGACGCACCCAGGTGGCGCGGTTCATCTGGAACGGGCACTCGTCCTCGGTGTACACGTCCTCCACCGGGTTGCGGCCCACACGGATGTAGGCCGGCTTGTTGTCGGCGACCAGGGCACGCACGAGCTCGGCGGTCTGGAAGCGATCGCTCGGCAGATACACGCGCATGTTGGGAATCGCGCTCATGGCGGCGATATCCTGTGCGGAGTGATGGCTCATGCCCAAGGCGCCATAGGACACGCCGCCCGAGATGCCGATGAGCTTGACGTTGGTGTTGGAGTACGAAACGTCGACCTTGCACTGCTCATACGAGCGCGTGGTCACAAAGGACGCCGGCGAGGCGGCCCAGGCCTTCTTGCCGCACGAGGCCATACCGGCGGCGATGCTCACCAGGTCCTGCTCGGCGATGCCGACCTCAATAGACTGCTGGGGATACTGATCGAAGAACGGCGTGAGCGATGCAGAGCCGCGGGAGTCGGAGCACAGGACGACGATGTCTTTATCGGTTGCGGCGGCCTCGAGCAGCGTGTCGCAGATAGCCTTGCGGTTGGCGATCTTGTTAGCCATTGATGGCCTCCTTATGGGCAGCGAAATCGGCGATGATCTGGGCATATTCCTCGTCGTTGGGCAGGTGATGATGCCAGGCGGCCTTGTCCTCCATAACCGGCGAGCCGTAGCCCTTCACCGTGTTGAGGATAATGACCGTGGGCTTACCCTTGGTCTCGGTGGCCAGCGTCAGCGCGGCGTCGATGGCCTGGACGTCGTTGCCCGGAATGGACAGCACGTTCCAACCGAAGGCGGCCCAGCGCTCCTCCTGCGAGTCCTGCTTCATGACGTCCTCGGTGCTGCCGCTGATCTGCAGGCGGTTGCGGTCCACGAGCGCGCACAGGTTATCGAGCTGGTAGTTGCCGCCGCTCATGGCGCCCTCCCAGACCGAGCCCTCGGCAAGCTCGCCGTCGCCCATGATGGTGTAGACGCGGTAGTCGCGGCCGTCCATCTTGCCGGCAAGCGCCATGCCCACAGTCACGGGCAGACCGTGACCCAACGAGCCCGAGTTCATCTCGATGCCCTTGAGCTTGTTGTTGGGGTGACCGATGTAGGGGCTGCCGAACTTGGAGAAGCGGGCCTTGACGTCATCGAGGTCAAGATAGCCCTCGTGGCAGAGCACCGCATAGTAGGCCTCCATGGCGTGGCCCTTAGAGAGTACGAAGCGATCGCGGTTGGGATCGTCGACGGTCTCGGGAGAAATGTTGAGGTGGTTGGCATAGAGCGTCATGAGGGCGTCGATCACCGACATGTCGCCACCGATGTGGCCGCCGGCGCCAGCCATGATGATATCGACGCAATCGCGGCGAAGGTCCCAACGCAGGGATTCAAGCTCTTCGATAGTTGCCATTTCTACTCTCCTCGCAGGTAAGCTTTGACGTCTTCTTCGATGGGGTCGTACAGGTCGGGGACAATGCCGATGTACTTGCACGCCTCGTAGAGCACCGGCACCACGTTGGCGTGAATGGCGACGCAGTGGTGGATGTAGGGACCCTCGACGATCTTGGCCTCGAGGCGTTTGAGGTTGTCGACCTCGACCCACAGGTAGGTGCCCATGCCGGCCGGGCCGTCGATGCCGCGGGCGTTGCCCAGCAGCAGCGAGTACTCGCCGTTGTCGCCGTCAAAGCGAGCAAGGGTGAGGTCGCCGTGCTTGGCCTCGGCCGTCAGCGCGCCGGGGTGATCGAAAGCCAGCGGGTAAGTGAGCTTGGGTTTGACGGCCGCGCAGCTGCAGGGCCAGGGGCCGCAGTGCTGCAGCAGCTCGCCGTTCTCGTTATCGGGATGACGCACGGTCCAGTCGGCGAACATGCCGCGGTGACGGCCCAGGTCGGCGGCCTCGACCATCAGCGCGGTGATAGCGCCATGGATGTCGGTCTCGCAGACGATGGGGATGCCCATCTCGTTGAGGATTGCGTTGGCGGCGCAGGGCATAATGCCCAACTCGTCCTGCAGGGCGTTCCAGCACTGGATGGCGCCGGCGTTGCAGCCGTACTTCTCGACCAGGCGCTTCATGGCAATGGCGAGTCCTGCGACCGCAGGAACCTTGTCCTCGGGGATGCAGATCTCAAAGCTGTCACCAATGTGGGCGATCATGGCTGCCATGGCCTGCTCGTCAGCCTGGGCGTCGCACACGGCCTGGACAAGCTCGGTCATGGGGATGGGCGAAAGCTGGATGTTGAACTTCTCGAGCAGCTCGCCCTCGTTGCACATGGTCGACCAGAAATCGAACGGACGGGTGGCCATCTGCAGGATGCGGGTGTGCTTGAAGGTCTTGACCACGTTGCACACGGCCAAAAAGTCCCAGACGCCGCGCTCGAACTCGGGATCGGTCAGACGGCAGTTGGTCATGTAGGTGAAGGGAACCTGGAAGCGGCGCAGGACCTTGCCGGTGGCGAACAGACCGCACTGGCTATCACGCAGACGGGTGCCGTCGGGCTCGGGGCGCTCGTCGCGCGGCCCCCACAGCAGCACGGGCAAGCCGAGCTCGCGGGCAAGGCGGGCGCAGACATACTCGGTACCAAAGTTGGCGTGGCACAGCATGATGCCGTCGACGCCCTCGGCGCGGAACTTCTCGATGATAGGCGCGATATGGCTGTCGTCGAACAGCAGGCCCTCGTCGTTGATGTCGTCGATATCCACGATCTCGACGCCGATCTCGCGCAGGCGATCAGCCGTAAGGCCGCGATACTTGATCGCGTCCGGCGCGCTAAAGATACTGCGGCGCGTGGGCACAAAGCCGAGCTTGATCTTGTCCATGTACGTCCTCCCCTAGTCACATGTTCAGTAAACAGACGCATATTTCGTTTTGTTCTGTTTACTAAATGTTTTACTCTTTTGTTTAAAAGTTTAGCGCGAAAGTCTCGTAAACGGTAGAGAAATCAGCCTAAACGGTATGTAAACAATCTGAACATACAAGAGCAACAAAAAGAGGGCCCCGAAGGACCCTCTTTTGAATAGCGCTATGTTTACTGCCCTAGCGAGCTTTGGCACGCTGCAGGCGATGCCGTCTCCGCCTAGATTTCGCGCACGCTCTGGCGCTCGACAAAATAGGTCGACACAGCCGTTTTGCAGGTATAGCTCTTGGGATTGCGGATGTTACCCACCAGACGGCGCACCGCGATCTCGCCCACCTCGTGTTTGGGAACATGCACCGTGGTGAGTGGCGGGTTGGAGAAGGCGCCCAGAGATAGGTCGTCAAAGCCGATGATCGAGACATCCTCGGGCACGCGAATGCCGTGCTCGTTGAACGCGCGCATGGCACCCACGGCGAGCACGTCGTTCTCGGCAAAGAAAGCCGTCGGCAGGTCGTCGCGTGAGACGCTGTCGAGCCATGCACCCATATCGCGATAGGCACCTTCGAGCGTGGTGCCCAGCGTGACGTGCCATGCCGGATTGGCCTCGAGGTCCGCATCCTCAAGCGCTTGGCGATAGCCGCGCTCGCGATCCTTAAAGTTGCGGATACGAAGATCGCCTGCCAGATAGCCGATTTGCCTGTGACCCTTCTCGATAAGGTAGTCCACGGCGCGCAGCACCGAATCGGTATTGGCAATGACTACGGCATCAAAGTACTGGCGGTCGCTCCAGCCGTCGAGCACGATCAGGTGGGCGGCAGCGTTGGCGAACAGGGCGTAATCTTCCTCACCCAGCTCGGTACCCATCAGCACGATGGCGGCAGACGGGTCGGCGATCAGGCCCTCGACCTGCGGACGCACGGCGTCCAGGTCGCTAAAGTCGAGCGAGACAAAGCTCGTGCTCATGCCGTGGCGACGCGCCTGGCGCTCCACGCCCTCAATAACCGCGGGATGGAAGGTGCTCTCGTCCAGGATGGCGCCCGTCTTGCGCGCGAGCACAAACTGGATGCTCTCGAGCTGCGTCGACTGCTGATAGCCGAGCGACTGCGCGCACTCCAGGATGACTTTGGCGGTCTCCTCGCTCACGCTGCGCTTGCGGTTGAGCGCGTTGGACACGGTCGCAGGCGAAAAACCGGTGATGCGGCTGATTTCGCGGACACTTGCTTTGGCCATTGTTCCCCCTAGTAACGGTCGCGGTCGAGCATCGTGGCCTGACCGCCCCGTGACTCGACAACTAAACGACCGCAAATTCAATCTAAACAGAATAGTAAATGTTTAATAGCTAGTTTAGCCTGTTGTCAAGCGAAGCGACGCGACTATTCCCCCAACGGGCGTATTTACTCGGTAGCTAATCTGGATCGGGGCACAGAAACCGTTTAGCCAAGGATGCGAGCCATGCGTGCCTTAAACTCCGCGAGGAAACGTGGGGCGTCCACGGTGAGCGCCACGAGCGCGCTCTTATCCGGATCGGACAGACGGTGCTCATCACAGATAGTGCGGCCGCGGTACTCGCCCAGCAGGTCGACACGAAGATTGCAGCCGAGCGCACCCACGAGCGTGGGATCAATCGCCACGGCAACCGCCAGCGGATCGTGCAGCGCGCAGCCGCCCAGGTAGGGCGCGTTCATTTCGTACGAACCGATATAGTGCTCGACCATGCTCGCAAACGCGCAGCCAGCCATAGTGCCCGAGCCCGTCCAGCCGGCAACGTCGCGACGTGTGAGCACCACGCGGTGCGTCACATCCAAGCCCACCATGGTGAGCTTGCGGCCCGAACGCAGCACGGCATCGGCCGCCTCAGGATCACTTGCCATGTTGGCCTCGGCGCCCGCGCTCACGTTTCCGGGCACGGTAAGCGCACCGCCCATCACGACCACGCGGCCGATGGACATCATCGCCGCCGCATCGCGCTCCAAGGCAAGTGCCAGGTTGGAGAGCGGGCCGGTCGCCACGTAGATCAGATCGGGGCCATAGGTGCGCGCGGCATCAATCAGGTAATCGACCGCTGCATTGCCATCGGCCGACGTCGCGCCCACCGGCTCGTACGGCGATGCGGGCACGCTCGCCCCGCCAATGCCGTTCTTGCCGTGAATGAGCGTGGTGGACGCCGGCGGTGTATAGGGCTCAGTCGCCTTAATGGGACGATCGGCGCCCAGGTACACCGGCACCTCGGGACGACCCAACAGGTCGAGCACCGCCAGGCAGTTATGCGCCGATTGCTCGACGCGCACGTTGCCAAAGCACGTGGTGATGCCCACGAGCTCCACCTCGGGGCTCGCGATGGCATAGGCGAGCGCCATCGCATCATCCACACCCATATCCAGATCAAGGATCAGCTTCTTGGTTGCCATTGTTCTACTCCGCTTCTCCGTCTACATCCAAACCGTCTAAACCAAACTTGTGCTCGACTTCCGCACGCGTGGGAATTGATTGCTGAGCGCCCAGGCGCGACACCGTCACCGCCGAGGCGCGAGCACCCGCGGCCATGCACTCAAAGAGCGGCAAACCCTCCAGACGAGCTGCAGCAAGCGCACCAATAAACGTATCGCCCGCGGCCGTCGTATCGACCACCGCGCTCGAAAGCGCCGGCATGCGCAGCGGCTCACCGCCATCGCCGAGCGTAACCGAGCCGGCGCCGCCCAGCGTGATGACCGCGGCGCCGGCGCCCTTGTCGAGCAGCGCATTGAGCGCGGCGACGCAACTCGCATCATCTGTGGGCAGAATGCCCGTCAGCACCTGGCACTCGGTCTCGTTGGGGCAGACCAGGTCGACCGCAGGCCACGCTCCTGCCGGCAGGTCGCAGGCGGGCGCCGGGTTAAAGATCGTATAGAACCCCAGCTCGTGAGCGCAAGAAAGCGCCGCGGCCGTTGCTGCAAGGTCACATTCGCCCTGGGCAATAAAGACGCTTCCGGCAGCCGGGGCAATCTCGCTGGCATCGCCGTCGAGCTCGTCGGCCACCAAGCGCCTCAGTGCGCGGGCAACGTCCTCGCCCGCAAGCGCATGGTTGGCGCCCGGCGACAGCACGATGCGGTTGTCGCTCTCGCAGCGAATGATAGTCGCGGTACCGGTCTCCACGTCATCGCGACGCGCCACAAACTCAACGCCCACGCCGGCATCCTGGAGCCCTGCCACAAGCGCATCGCCAAAGGTATCGCGCCCAACAGCGCCAATCATGCACGTGCGCGCACCCATGCGCGCAGCGGCAACGGCCTGATTGGCTCCCTTACCGCCGGCGTTGGTGATAAAACCGCTGCCACCGACGGTCTCGCCCGCGCGCGGCATGCGCTCGCACGCCACCGAAAGGTCCATGTTCATGCTGCCGAACACCGCAACGATGCTGTGATCCGCCATGGAAACCTCCTCGTCTTCAGGCTTTGCGCCCACCGTCGACCAACGATTGTGCACTCTCGCACCCCCTATAACTTTAGTCCACTTTGATGTGGACGCGCGCTTGAGCTTGCGCCAGCAGCAAGCATTCACAGGGGCAGGCAGCTACAATGAATACGTGCTGATTATTCTCGTCATTGGATGATGTTTTATGGAACAATTCTCGCAATCGGGCTCGCGCGGTCGACGCCGCACGGGCAACGAGCCGGCGCCGCACGAACGCGTGAAGGGCGAGCGCCGTGCCAACGAGCCGCGACGCACCGCGAGCCCCCATCGCGCTTCTGCCAACAACGCGGGCCGCGCCAACACTCCCGCCGCGGAGCAGACGCCTGCTCGCCCCAAGTCCCGCTACATCCCTGCCCTTGACGGCCTGCGCACGCTTGCCGTCGTCGCGGTGGTGCTCTATCACCTCAACCTCACGTGGGCTCAGGGCGGCCTGCTTGGCGTCACGATCTTCTTTGTGCTTTCGGGCTATCTGATCACGCGCTTGCTGCTCAACGAAGTCGCTAAGACCGGTCGCATCGACCTTAAGAGCTTCTGGATTCGCCGCATCCGTCGCCTGGTCCCCGCCGTGGTAACGGTAGTGTTCGTGACCTGCGCGCTGTGCACCATCTTTAACCACGTGATGCTCACCAAGATGCGTCCCGACATCCTGCCGTCGCTGCTGTTCTTTAACAACTGGTGGCAGATTATGCAGGACGTCTCGTACTTCAACGCCCTGGGCGACCCCTCGCCGCTTACGCACTTTTGGTCGCTCGCCATCGAGGAACAGTTCTACCTGGTTTGGCCACCGCTGCTGTTTGCCATGGTGTCCATGCATGTGAGCAAACCCAACACGCGCCGTGTGGTCCTGGGACTCGCAGCGGTATCCGCCCTTGCCATGATGGTGCTCTACAACCCTGCCGCCGACCCCAGCCGCGTGTACTACGGCACCGACACCCGCGTCTTCTCGCTGCTGCTGGGCGCCTGGATGGCCTTTATCCCCGATCGCGACCTGGCGCCGGTGTGTCTCGCTCATCGTTTGGGGCTCAATCGCCTGGCTGGCGCCGCCAAGCACGGCAAGAACGCCGAGGGCAAGCCTAGCGTGAAGGCCGACAACGCAGCCGAGACCGTCCCGGCACAGCCGAGCGCCCTCGTGCGCTTTTGGTCCTCGCCCGCATCCATCGATGTGTTGGGCGTCGTGGGTCTGGTTGGCCTTGCCGCCATGGTCGCGCTCACCAACGGCTACACCGCGTTCCAGTATCGCGGCGGCACGCTGCTATGCTCCATCCTCACGCTCATGGTCATCGCGGCCTGCGTGCAGCCCCAGGGAATGGTTGCCCGCGCACTGTCCGCCGAGCCGCTCGTGTGGGTTGGCAAGCGCTCGTACAGCATCTACCTGTGGCACTATCCGCTACTGTTGCTCATGAACCCGGTCGCCAACATCAACGATACGCCATGGTGGCAGTACATTTTGCAGGTGTTGTTGATGGTCGCCGTAGCCGAATGTTCATATCGCTTTATCGAGACGCCGTTTAGAAAGGGCGCCTTTGGGCGCACCGTATCCGAGTTCCGCGACGGCACCACCACGCCCGCCAACTGGGCGCGCGCGCATATTCCCGTGTGCGCCACTTGCGGGATCGTGCTTGTTATCGCGCTGGGCGGCCTGATCTTTGTGCCGGAGACCTCCGCACTGAGCGGTGAGGGCGCCGAAGTCCTCAACAAGGAAGCAAAAAACACCGCGCCCACCGACCAGCAGGCGGCCGACGACACCGACAAGGACAACGACGGCTTCCCCGATGGCTCCTACGACCTGCTGATGATCGGTGACTCCGTGTCGCTGCGCGCCGTTGATTCCTTTGACGGCGTGTTCCCGCACAGCCATATCGATGCCGAAAAGGGCCGCCAGTTCGATGCGGGCCGCGCGACATTTGAGGGTTATCTCCAACAGAACCTTGCCGGCAAGATCGTGGTCTTTGCACTGGGCACCAACGGCTTGGTAACCGACGACCAGATCGACGCCATCATGACCGATGCAGGAGATAAGCGTATTGTGGTGTTTGTGAACACGCGCAGCCCGCAGCCGTGGGTTGGCTCTACCAACCAGGCCATCGCCAACGCTGCTACGCGCTACAAGAACGTGCGCGTTATCGACTGGTACGGATACAGCGCCAATCGCAACGACCTGTTCGATGGCGATGGCACGCACCTGTCGACCACTGGCGTGACTGAGTACCTCAACTTGATCCACGATGCAGTCAAGAAGGACCTGCCCGTGCATCCCGAGGATCACGTCAACGATCCGCAGCCGGCGGCCGTCAAGTCTGCCACCGACGCGCTCGTCAATGCGCTCGCTCTCAAGCCGCACAAGCTGGGCACCGACAAGTAACCTGCAGCGCAAACTTCCCACATCCGGAGGGGGTGCCTGCCATGGCAGGCACCCCCTCCGGCAGTTAGGGACGTTCCTTATATGCCGGCACCCAGGGACACTCCTGACACAGCCGAGGAACGCCCTCCTTGCGACCGAATTCTGGGCGCCTCGCCACCCCGAACGTTGTTTCCAAGCCCACACCCGCAGCAAACAACCCAAAATCACTCTTTTCGAGCCGACTCCAAGAGGTCGTGGACAAAAAGTGGCAAATATGAGTACTGTTACCATTTTAGTAGCAGGCAAAACCACCCAAAATGGCGCTCATGCGGTAGCGCGCGACCCTTCCAGTTGACCAGAATGGCCGGCTTAGGACTTGGAGACCCACTTTTAATAAACAGATTCTTAACTATGTTCATTATTTTCTTGGTCGTAAATGCTATCGGCAAGGCAACAGTACTCATATTTGGCATTTTTTGTCCACTGCCATATAACTAACGCCCTATGGCGGGCAAAAAACAGGCCGCAGTCCATCGCTGCAGCCTGTTTGGAGTCCAAAAGAGGCGCTAAGCGCTGTAACCCATCGCCTGCAGAACAAACATGACGACCGTCAACACCGTAATCACACCGATAGTCGCCCAAGTGAGCACATTCCACACGCGACCGTTGCGGTTGGCACCCATAATGTGACGGTCGGCGGCGATAACCACCTGGAACACCAGAACCACGGGCAGTAGCACGCCATTGATGACCTGCGAGGTCATCATAATCTGGAACAGATCGACACCGGGCATAAGCACCAGCACGGCAGAGATACCGATGATGGCCGTAATGATGCCGCGATAGACCGGGGCCTCGTCCCAGCTGCGGTCGGCACCGCGCTCCCAGCCAAATGCTTCGCAGATAGCGCTCGACGTAACGCCCGGCAGCACGCAGGCAGCCAAGAAGCTCGCCGCGACCAGGCCCGAGGCAAACAGTACCGTGGACCACTGACCCGCAATAGGCTCCAGCGCGCGGGCAGCATCGGCAGCATCGCTAATCTGAATACCCGCCGGGAACAATACCGTGCCGGTCGTGATGATAATAAAGCCGGCAATGATATCGGCAGCGATCGAGCCGCTCACGGTATCAATACGCTGCAGCACGATATCGTCCTCGCCCGCGTTCTTATCGACCACGTTGTTCTGCGCCAAGAAAATCATCCACGGCGCGATAGTGGTACCGATCGTTGCGACCACGAGCGACACGTAGCTGGGGTCATTTTGAATGTTGGGCACGACCAGGTCGACCGCGACCTCACCCCAGTTGGGGCCAGCCATAAACGCGGCGACGATATAGGTCACGAACACGCAGCTCACCAGCAGCAGAATCTTCTCGATGCGCTGGAAACTACCCGACATGGTAAGCATCCACACCAGCAGCGCCACCAACGGCACCGAGATGCTCGCCGGCACGCCAAAGAGAGCAAGGCCGCTGGCGATGCCCGCAAACTCCGAAATGGTCACAGCCGTGTTGGCGATCAACAGCGCCGCCATGGCCAACACGCTCTTGCGCACGCCAAAGCGCTCGCGAATGAGCGATGCCAGGCCCTTGCCCGTCACGCAGCCGCAGCGCGCCGCGGTCTCCTGCGTCACGATGAGCAGCACAGTCATGACGGGAAGCATCCAGAGCATCTTGTAGCCATAGCTGGCGCCCGCGCTGGAATACGTTGCAATGCCGCCGGCGTCATTGCCCGAAAGCGCCGCCAGCAGACCGGGGCCCATAGCGCCAAAGATGGCCGCGATGGTCAGCTTTTGCTTGGTGCCCGACTTTTGCTTGGTATTTTGCACGCGACCACCTAACCCATGACTGACATGGCGAGCAGCACCGCGGCGATGCAATACGCCACACACGAGATCATGACGGCAATGACGTTCATGGCGGTGCCCGACGTGTTGAGGTCATGCTCGTCACGCCAGAACAGCACCATCAGGTAGATCACGGCACTCATGTTGCCAACCAGGCAAATGATGGCAGCGATATTAAAACACCCGGTAAAGAGTTGCTCCTCAAACATGGACGCATCGGGGAACGCGGCGGTACGCACCAATTGCGCGCACAGATAGGTCACGAGCGACAGGATCAGGCCCATACCGGTGCTCTGGAAGAAGAATCCCAGGTAGGGCTTAGGCTCGTCGTCGTGGACGTCGTATTCCAGGAAGTAGTTCTTGACGAACGACACCATGCGCGAGGCCGCCAGCAGCACGAGCGGCATGGCGCACATGGGAAACACCACCAGATGCGCGGAGCCGAGCGCCGTTCCCAGCACGGTCGCCATGATGCACGACGCGATGCCCCATACAACAACCCAGTATTGGCGATGCACGAACCAGCTGAGCACATTCGTCGAGTCGTCGGACGCGCTATCGCCCGAGCCGACACCGGCGATCTGCAGGTCCTCCTGATGCTCCTCGGCGATAACGTCCATGGCGTCGTCGAAGGTCACGATACCCAAGATGTGGCGGTTCTCGTCACAGACGGGGATAGCGACCAGGTCATACTTGGTCATCTCGTCCGTTACGTCTTCCTGGTCCTCGTCGGGCGACACATAGACCAGATCGCGATAGGCCAGCTGACCCAACGTGGCGTCGCGGTCGGCTACGATCAGCGTGCGCAGCGAAAGCACGCCGGTCAGCATGCCGCTCGGATCCTCGGTATAGACGTAGTAGACGCTCTCGAAGTCCTCGTCGAGCTCGCGAATCGCCTCGATGGCGTCACCGACCGTTGCCGTGGCGGGCAGGGAAACAAACTCCGAGGTCATGATGCGGCCGGCGGTGTTGTCCTCATACCCCAGCAGGTTACGAATCGCCTTCTCCTCCTTGACGCCCATCAGGCGCAGGAGCTTCTCGGCCTTCTCGTAATCGAGCTCGTCGATCAGGTCGGCTGCATCGTCCGGGTCCATCATGGCCAGCATCGACGATGCGTCGGTGTCGGACAGGCCCTCGAGCATCTCGGTCATAAGCTCGTCGTCATCGAACTCCGAGATGGCCTCGGCGGCCTGGGCAGTATCGAGCTGCGCAAACACCTGCGCACGTAGGCGCGGGTCGAGCTGCTCGATAATGTCGGCGATGTCGGCAGGGTGCAGCTCGCCGAGCGTCTTGTGCGACACCGAGAGCTGGATATTCTTGGTCGAGCGGTCGAGCAGGTCCATGTAGGACCAGGCGATGATATCCTCGCTCAACGGCTTGCCCAGGTGCTTCATAAAGCCCTCGGCAACATGCTCGAGCGTGGGGCTGATCGCGCGCAGCAAGCCGCGGGCGCCAACCTCGGCACCCAGCAGACGCAGCTGATTTTCGCCCGACATGGAAAACTTGATGTCGTTTACGCGCACGACCTTCATGCCCTGCGTGTCGACGATCTGCTTGTTGAGCACGTCGCGTGCGAGCAAGAGCTCGGTCGGCTGCAGGTACGAAAAACGGATTTCGGTGGCCGACGTCTTAAGGTGTACACCCGTCTCGTCGATACGGTCGACCCATTTGCGCCAGCTGATCATAAACGGCGTCTTGCCGGGGCCGCGGAACGCGAGCGACGTCACGTGCGGAAAAACTTCGCCGGTAGCAATGCCAAAATCGTTGACCACGCCGAGCTTTTCGCCGTCGACGTCCAAGACCGGCAATTTGAGCATCTCACTCAGATAATTCAATGGTGCTCCCCATCATTATTCCTCCGGACGCGGCCGCGCGTGCGGCGTCCGGGGGCTTCTGGATATGTATACGCATGCGCGGGCGGCACGCCGCTCGACGCTTACACCCCGTGCATGCGCAAAAAGCACCTGCATGGGGTCATCGACTGTATGGTCGAGGTTTGGATTTCACCTGCAACCTTTCTCTTGACCCTTGTTATCCGCAGTAACTATAGCATCAGCATCGCGCCGTGGCGCCAAATTTATGCGTCGCACATCGCAGGCATACCAAACGCTGATGCATCCGTGACATAGTCATTGGTGACGTTCTTAAACGACTAGTCTGTGGTGTCGTCATCTTCGGCGAGCTGGGGGAACACGGCGTTTTTGGGCATGGTGACCTTCGTCAGCGAGGTGAGCTTTTTGCTCAGCGATGTATCCGTCTTGACCAGATCGCTCAACGTCACGATTTTGTAGCCGTCGGCAATAAGCCCGTCGATAATCTGCGGCAGCGCCTCGAGCGTCTGCTCGGCACATTCATCGTTGTCGGTCAGCAGCACAATGTTGCCCGGCGTCACCGAATCGAGCACCGTCGAGACCTGCTCGTCGGCACCGTTGAGCAGCCAGTCGCCCGAATCGATATTCCACGAGACCACAGCAGACACCAGGTCCATCGCATCAATCCAGTTTTGCTCGTCAAAGGCTGCGTAGGGAGCGCGCAAAAGCATCGTCGACGTTCCGGTCGCGGACTTGATCGCCTCGGTGCCCTTCGAAACCTGCTCGCGCACCGCATCGCGGTCCTGGCCCTTGAGCGATTCGTCACGGTAACTGTTGGAGCCGACCTCGCAGCCGGCATCGACAATCGCCTTGGCCGTGGCGGGCGAGGCCTCGGCCGCATCGCCCGACAGGAAGAACGTCGCGGTGACGCCCTTTTCCTTGAGCACCTGCAAGATCTGCTTGGTCGCTCCGCTCGGGCCCTCATCAAACGTCAGCGCCACGTACTTTTCGTTGCCCTTGGGCGCCACGCTCGCGCACTCGACCACGCAATCGGTGGCGGGCACGACCTCGCCGCGGTCCTGCGTCTTGCCCGACTGCTCACCAACCCACACCTCGGAGCGGCCCTGGACACCCCATGTCTGCACATACTCGATAGCGCCCGTGCCCTCGACCTTGAGCTTGGGCTCGATAACCGTAGCCTGAACCTCGTGCTTCTCGTAGGTGTTACGGCCATCCTTGACCGTCACCTTCTCGCCGCCCTCAAGTTCGCGGCTATCCCATTTGCCCTGTTTTATGCGCTTGCCGTCCACCTTAACCGACAGCTTTTCGCCGCCATGGCGCTTGAGCACGCTGTCATCGACGGCCAGCAGGTCGCCTGCGTCGTAGGTATCGGTCAACTCCTGGTCGTCGATGAGATTCTGCAGCGTAGAGCCCACGCGCACCGCGGTCTTTTGCCCGTTAAGTTCCACGTCCACGCTGCGGTTGACGTAGCCCACGACGGCAGCGATAAACAGCACGAGCGCACAGCCCACGGCAATGAGCGCATAGGGCAGACGGGACGGTCGGCGCGGCGAGCGCCCGTTGCCGATGCGCGCGCTGCGGTCGCTAAACCCGCGGCTATGGTTGAGGTACATCGCGCCGGGCTTACGGCGGCGACGGCGCTGACCGCTGGGCAGCTGCCCCAGGTCGCGGCGCGCCGTCGGACGCGCACCCGAACGCCCGTTTAAGTTGGATCCGTTTTGGCGCATGTGCCCTCCCCCATAAACACAGCAAGCCGGAGCAACAGGTCTCCGGCTTGCCTCCCATCATTTGGTACGTCGCTATTTTGTAGCTTTTGACGAGCCTCCGCTCGCCTTTTGGTATTCGTCCTTAAAGGCCTTGAACATGCCGCGCGTCTTGCCGAGCTGCTTGCCCAGTGCGCGACTGCCTTTGTCCACGGCGACCGATCCCTTGTCGTCGAGCACCTTGGCGCCCTTTTTGACCTTGTCGCCCACCACGACGCTGGCCTCGGCGGCCTTGGCGGCCGCACCGCCCGAATACCCAAGCGACTTGACCTCGTCCGAGACGACCATCGCGCCGTTCTCGTAGCCGCGTAGCATCGTCGGCGGCACCTGCGTGTCACCAACCAAAACACTCGAAGCAGCACCGGCGGTCACATAGAATGACTGCACGATGCCCGAACGTGGCTTGAACTCAACGTCCGAGCAATAGCCCACGACGTCGCCCGATTCCGTGCGCACGTCCATACCGACCCAGATGATGCAATCGTCCAGGTTGATGTCGAGGCGCTTGGCGGCGGCGGCATCGTACGTGTCCTTGACGTCATCGACCGCAATGGCGCCCTCGTAGACACCAATGGCATCGAGCGCTACGAATCGATCGGGACGCTCGATCATGCCCGCGATATCGGACTGGCGGACCATAAAGCCGACCACGCGCGTACCGCCCGGGGTAAAGACCGGAAAGTGAATCTTTCCGAGCTTTTTAGGGCTGCGCGGCGTGCCGTCCTTTTTGGTGCGCTTGTCCTCGGTAGGCTTGCGATAGATCTTGGCGCCGACAAAATCCCCGGCGCGCATTATGCCTCGGTCGAGGGCTCCGCAGCCTCGGTATCAGCCTCGACGGCGTTCTCGACCACGACGTCGGCGGCAGGCGTCACGTTGCCGCCCGAAATGGCGTCGTTGAGTTGCTCGCGCAGCTGGTCCATGCGCTCGCGGGCCAGGTCGACCTTGGCGCGCAGGTCGTCGGTCTTGGCGTCGACCATCGGGCCAAAGTCATTCACCGCAGCACGGGCCTCCTCGGCGCTGTGCTCGTAGGTGTCGCGCATATTGTCCCAGGCGTCATTGGCGATATCGGCAGCCATGGCGCGGGTCTCGGCGCCCGAGCGCGGGGCCAGAGCAACGCCGACAATAGCGCCGGCAGCGGCACCAAAAAGTGCGCCGGAGACAAAGCTGAAAGTCTTACCCATGATCATTCCTCTCCTGCGGGCACGTCGGTGCCCACCGTTTGAATGCTGTCCATTATACCCGCAGCGCATCACTTGCCGCTCCGCTCATCTGCGTACGGCAAAGGTGCAGGTACGTGATGGTGATAAACGCGTAGACCTACTCCTGAGGCATAGCCGGCATGGCCACCGTGGCACACGGGTCCTCGCCGGCGCCGTCCACGAGCGGCAGGCCGCCCTCATGCGCAGGTCCTGCCGGAACCGTCGCCGCACCGCCAAAGACGGCAGCGGAGGCCTCGTGGTTCTCGGCAACCGCGCCCTCGGTATCAATCGCCACCTGGGGCTCGTCGTCAAAGTTGGGGACGCCCTGGGGCTCGGTGGGAACGGGCTCGGCGGTCGCATCGGCAACGGGCTCGGCGTCGACCGGCACATCGCCCTCGTCAGCGCCCTCGTCCTCGGCAGCATCTTCGCCGTTCGCAGCGGCGACGGCCTCGTGAGGATCCTTGCCCTCGGCCTCGGCGCGCATACCCAGCACCAGGTTGCGCAGGCCCGCGACCGTACCGTCCACATCGGGGGCAGGCTGGTCGGCGTGCAGGTACGCCCAGTCCATCATAAAGGTTGCCGAAGACAGCGCGCCGATGGCCAACGCGTCGTCGGGGCACGAAAGCTCAACCTCAAAGACACGCTCGTCATGCTCGCTTACGCGCGTGCGGCCGCACGAGATGCTACCGGCAAGACCGGTCTCGTTCATGAGCTCGACCGTCACGTGCTCCAGCAGATGGCAGAGCTCGGTCTGACCCATGCAGTCCTGGAACTCGCGGCCGGAATCGCCCAGGCACAGATGCTTGGCAATCGCCGGCACCAGGTAGTACACGCGCGCCGTGGCCTCTATGTCCTCCGAGGTCATCAGCGGCATGCCGGGGTTCACCAGCACATGCGCGCAGATCTTGTCCTCGCTGACGGTGACCTTAAGGATGTTGAACAAGCCTGCCATAACTCTCCCCTACTCTTCCTTGTCCTACTCGTCGCCGTCGTGCGGATTCGCGGAACCCGCACCCGACGTCGTCGGCTCGTCTGCCGAAGACTCGGAATCCTTCTTATCGGTTTCGGCCGGAGCGATCACGCGAATGAGCGAGATGCGCTGGCCACGCATCGACTGCACTTTAAACTTGTACCCCGCGACCTCAAACACCTCTCCGATGTCGGGCACCGAGTCGCAAAGCTCCAAGATCCAGCCGGCGATGGTTTCATAATCATCGCTTTCCTCGAGCGGCCAACCAAGCTCAATCGCGTCATCGCACGAAAAACGCCCATCAACGAGCCACTCGCGGCGCGAAAGGCGCGTGAGATACTTGTTGTCGGGGTCGAACTCGTCCTCGATCTCGCCGACGATCTCCTCGACGATATCTTCGATGGTGATGATGCCGGCCGTGCCGCCGTACTCGTCCACGACGACCACGATCTGGTCGTGCGAGGTCTGCATCTCGGACAGCAGCGGCAGGATGTCCTTGGTATCGGGCACAAAGGTGGCGTCGCGCAAAAAGTCGGCAATGGGCTGGTCGCCCTTGCCGTCGAGCGCGGGCTGGATCAGGTCCTTGATGTGCGCGATGCCCGCGACATTGTCGGGGTCCTCGTGATAGACGGGGATGCGGCTGAAGCCGGTCTGGCGCATGGTGGACAGCACGTCGGCGACTGTCTCGTCGTCCTCGCACATGGTGGTGTCCACGCGCGGCACCATGACCTCGCGAGCCACGGTGTCGCCCAGGTCGAAGATCTCGTGGATCATGCGCTTTTCCTCGTCGAGCAGGTCGTCCTGCTCCGAGACCATGTACTTGATCTCTTCCTCCGAGACGTTCTGGCGGTCATCGGCGCTCTTGATGCGCAGGATGCGGGCCAGGCCGTCGGAGCAGGCACCGGTCAGCCACACGAGCGGGCGGGCGATCTTTTGGAACACGGAGAGCGGCCCCACGACCTGTTTGGATACGCCCTCGGCGTTGGCCAGACCAATGCGCTTGGGGACGAGCTCGCCGATCACGATGGACACGAAGGCGACCGCTACGGTGATGATGACCGGCGCCAGGCCGCGCGCGATGGCGGAGAGCGGCGCGATGCCAAAGCTCATGAGCCACGTGGCGAGCGGGTCGGACAGGCTCGTCGAGGCAACGGCGGACGAGGCGAAGCCCACGAGCGTGATGGCGACCTGGATGGTGGCGAGCAGCTGGTCGGAGTCGGCAGCCAGCTTAATGGCACGCTCGGCGCGCTTGTCGCCTTCCTCGGCCTCATGCTCCAGCACGGCGCGCTTGGCCGTGGTGAGCGCCATCTCGGACATAGAGAAGTAGCCGTTGATGAGGGTCAAAACGAGGGTGGTGATAAGGGAGATGGTTATGTCCATCGGGAGTTTCTCGAACCTCCAAGATTCGGGACGTTGGGTAGTAAGCGTAGGTGACGGATAGGGCAGTTGCGCCCGGCGGCCGCTTGGATGGGCCCGCGGGCACAGGAGCGATCGCTAGATTACGAAGAGGATCACCGCCATGAACTGGAAGATACTGCCGGCGAGCACCCACAAGTGAAACACACTGTGCAGGTAACGCACGTTTTTGGCGATGTAGAACGGCACGCCCACGGTGTAGCACACGCCGCCGACAGCGAGCAGAGCAAGTGCCACGGGGTTGAGCAGCGACACGAGCTCGGGCAGCTTAAAGACAACGAGCCAGCCCATCAGCAGGTAGACCAGGCCGCTTACCCAGTGCGGCTGGCGCTCGCACATAAAGCATTCGAGGGCAATGCCGATAATGGCGATGGCCCATACGGCAAAGAACAGCGCAGGGCCGCCGTCGTTTGCGAGCGTGATGAGGCAAAACGGCGTATAGCTACCGGCAATGAGCAGGTAGATGCAGCTGTGGTCGATGATGCGAAACACGCGCTTGGCGCGCGCGGGCTGAATCGCGTGGTAGAGCGTGGAGGCTAGGTATTCGAGGATAATGCTGACACCATAGACAATCGCCGCGGCCATGTGGGCCGGGCCTCCGCCGCGCAAGGCAGCGAATACGATCAGGAGCACCAGGCCCGCGATACCCAGCAGGCAGCCGACACCATGGGTGACGGAGTTCATGATCTCCTCGCCCACCGTGTAGTGTGGAACGGCCGCGGTCTTGGGTCGCGGCTTAGAACTGTCGCTCGAATCGGACATGCCGGTTACATCCTCCAACGTAAAGAGTTCTCAACACTATATCAAAGCGTCTGGGTGCGTGCGAAATTTGCACCATACGTGACCCTTTGTTTACCCATTCTTTGCCTGTTGACGCATCAACGGTGAACGTCCATAATGCGCTTGCATTAAATGTTGATGTATTAACATCTTATAGGAAAGCTTCTTATGTCTCAAAACGCACGTTCCCATCGAAAGCTTAAGGTAGCCGGTGTTGTTGCGCTGGTGCTCGTTGTCGCGCTGCTGGGGTTTGCCGGCAACTTCTTGTTCGACTTTGCCCTGAATCCCCAAGCGCCCTACACCATGAAGATGATGCAGGACGGCAAGGACGGCAAAAAGGGCGAGCAGATGGATGCCGAGGCAGTCGAGGCGCGGGCATGGTTTAAAGAAAACCGCGAGAGTAGCAGCCTCACCGCAGATGACGGAACCGAACTTGCCGCCTGGTATTTTGCCGCCCCAGAGAGCACGCACAATTACGCTATCTGCCTACACGGATACACCGATGAGCCCATCGGTATGGCCCGATACGCCAAGAGATTCCACGACCGCGGCATGAACGTGCTCGCACCTGCCGCCCGCGCCCACGAGCGTTCCGGCGGTGACTACATCGGCATGGGCTGGCCCGAGCGACTCGATGTCGTCGCGTGGATCGGGCGGATCGTTGCGGCCGATCCCAAGGCGCGCATCCTGGTCTTTGGCGAGTCGATGGGCGCGGCGACGGCCATGAATGTCGCGGGGGAATCTCTGCCCGCAAATGTGAAATGCATTATCGAGGACTGCGGCTACACGAGCGTCTGGGACGAGTTTTCTCTGCAGCTCAAGGACGTGTTCGGCCTGCCCAGCTTTCCCTTGCTCGATGTAGCAAACTTGGTGTGCAACGTGCGCGCGGGCTACGACTTCCATAAGGCAAGCAGCGTGGATCAACTCAAACGTGCAACAGTTCCCATGCTTTTTATCCACGGTGACCAAGACACCTTTGTACCGTACAGCATGCTCGACCAAAACTACGAGACGTGCGCCAGCAAGGTTAAACAGAAGCTCACTATCCACGGCGCCACCCACGCCAAGAGCGCGCAAGTCGACCCCGAGCTCTACTGGAATACGGTCGACGACTTCCTCGGAAAGAATTTTTAGGCAAAAAGCAACGTCCGGGGCTTTATCTGACCCCCTATTTTCGGAAGTATGCAGCAAAATCTGGAACTGCCGACCAGACCGCAGTTTTATCAACAATTTATCAGGGGTTTTGTTGCCAAAAAACGTCGTGTGCTCGGCGGTCTCGAAATTTGCCGCATACTTCCGGAAAACCGCCCGCGAGCGCTGTGCTCGCGGGCGGCTTTTGCTCGACTTACGCCACAGAGGCGCTTGTTTTGTCCAATAGCTAGGTGTTACTTGACCTCGATGAGCTCATACTTGCTCGTGCCCAGGCCGATCTTCTCGGCATGCGCGATGCAGGAGCGCCAGTCGGTGTCGGGGTGCGTGATGCAGAAGGGGTCCTTAGCCTGCTCGCCCTTCAAATGCTCGTGATTGTGCTCCATTTTGGCCGCGCTGTCGGTAAGCACGGTGTTGGGCAGCGGCTCGGATGCCAGAACGGCGTCGGCACAGGCCTGGTCGATGGCGACCGGGTCGAAGCTCGCGAACATGCCGATGTCGTTGACGATGGGCGTGTCGTTCTCGGCATGGCAGTCACAGTTGGGGCTAATGTCCATGGCGAGCGAGATGTGGAAGCTCGGGCGGCCGTCGACGATAGCCTTGGTGTACTCGGCGATCTTGCAGTTGAGCACGTCGGCGGCGGCGTCATAGTCGGGATTGATGGCATCCTGGTTGCACACGCCGATGCAGCGGCCGCAGCCCAGGCAGCGGTCGTGGTCGATGGCGGCCACGTGCACCTCGACGGTCTTGCCGCTCGCAAGCTCGCGCTCGCGGGTGCCATCGAACGAGATGGCGTTGTGCGCGCAGATCTTTTCGCAGGCACGGCAGCCAACGCATTGCTCGGTCGCGACGCTCGGCTTGCCAGCGGCGTGCTGCTCCATCTTGCCGGCACGGCTGCCGCCGCCCATGCCCAGGTTCTTCATGGCGCCGCCAAAACCGGCCTGCTCATGGCCCTTAAAGTGCGTGAGGCTGATCACGATATCGGCATCCATGAGCGCCTGACCGATCTTTGCCTCGCGCACGTACTCACCGCCCTCGACCGGGACGAGCGCCTCGTCGGTACCCTTGAGGCCGTCAGCGATGATGATCTGGCAACCCGTGGCATACGGGGTAAAGCCATTCTGGTAGGCGGTGTCGATGTGCTCGAGCGCATTTTTGCGGCTACCCACATAGAGCGTGTTGCAGTCGGTAAGGAAGGGCTTGCCGCCCAGCTCCTTCACGACGTCTGCGACGGCGCGGGCGTAGTTGGGGCGCAAAAAGCTCAGGTTGCCCAGCTCGCCAAAGTGAATCTTAATGGCGACGAACTTGTTCTCAAAGTCGATCTGCTCAATGCCGGCGCGACGGATGAGGCGCTTAAGCTTGTCAAGCTGGCTCTCGCGAGCATGCGTGCGCAGGTTGGTGAAGTACACCTTAGCGGGTGCTGCGGGTGCAGTTGCGGTCATAGTTATATCCCCTCGGTCTATATGGCGTTACAGACATAGAGGATGGTACCCATTGAAGTAGGGTCGAAGTCAAGCACAGCCACTCATTGGGGACAGACTTAAATGAGTGCTTGCCGCCCGGCCGGCGAATCGGCAAAGACTGTCCCCGATGACTACTCCTGCACCTTGAGGGCTTCGGCCAGGCTGACGCGCTTGATGGAACGCGTGTGCAGCAGCGCCACGACCAGGTAGGTTGCAAAGCCGATGCCGACGCATGCAGCCATGGACCAAGCGGGCACGTAGATCTCGATATTGCCGTTGTAGGCGAGCAGCATCGAGCGGAAGATGGCCGTGAGCGAGCCAATAATGACCGGCAGGCTCAGCACGAGCGACGCCGCCACGCACAGCGTGATCGAGCGGATGTACAGATGCGAAATCTCGCCATCGCGATAGCCAAAGACCTTCATGTAGCTGATCGACCGGGCGCTATGGTCGATAACAGCCTTGGTCAGCAGGTACATAAACAGCAGGAAGATAAACACCGCGAGCCCGACCATCATGCCGATCATTTTGCTCATCATGCCGATAAACTGGTCGCCCACGGCGCGCATGTCGTCGGGCGTGGTGTCGCCGGCAAAGTAGCGCGCGTCGAGGTCGAGCTTCTCGTTGCTCACATAGCCGTTGAAGTAGGCGGCATCGTTGTCGAACAGCTCGTTAAAGTCATCGATGCTCATATAGATATTCATGTCCGACTTTGAGCCCCAGGAGCAGCCCTTGCCCGCGTACTCAAGGGAATAATCCCGAGCCTCGTACTTGTCGCGAAGCTCGACCTTCTGGCCCTCGCTCCAGCCAAACTTGTCGAGCAGGTCGCCGCCAAAGACGACGTGTCCGTCGCCGATGTTGAGGCCCTTCCAGTAGCGCGAATCGAGCGAGATGCCGTAGACGGAAATCGTCTCCTCGCCATTACCATCGCCGCGGTCGTATTGCAGCTGGTAGACGGCATATTTCTCGGCCTGCGCGATTGCGCCCGCGCCGTTGTCGGTCGAATTGACCGGGTGGATATCGTCGTTGTCAGTGTCGATCTTAGAGGCCTTGTCGATCAGGTCGATAGCCTCGTCGCGGTTGCAGCCGAGGGCATCGGCAAGGTCATCGAGGCGCGCATAAAGCGCATCTTTCTTGTCCTGGACCTTGGCGAGCGCGTTCTGCGCCGCGGCCAGGCCCTCGGCAGACGGAGATGCGGTCGCGGCATCGGCTGCCGTCTGCGCCGCATCGGCCGCGTCGTCAAGCTCGTCATCGGCATCCTGAGCGGCGGAAAGCAGCGCGCCGTCAACCGACTGCAAGCGCTCGAGTGCCGACCACTGCTCGCGCTCCTCGGCAGTACCCTCGAGCTCCAGCGGCACCTTGAGCGTGTACTGGTGCTCGGCGACCAGGCTTGTCTCGAGGTTGTCGGCGTAGTGCGTCATCGTGGGCAGAATCGCCAGACCAAAGAGCAGCAACAGCGAGGCAAACGCAATGCCCACGAAGAGCGTGGCGAAGTTGCCCAGGTTGCGCAGGAAGATGCGCAGGCGGAAGCGCGAGACAAAACCCATGCGCTCCGGCAGCTGCAAGCCGCGCTTGGTGCCAGACTTGCCGCTCGCCTCATGACGAAGGAACTGCAACGGCGTCTTGCCCATCTTGCGAAGCAGGCCCACCAGCGTGATGAGGATGAGCGCGGCGGCGGGAACCACGGCGCACTTCACAAAGATCTCCCAGCTCCAGTACACCTGGAAGGGCGGCAGGCTGTACGAACCGTAATAGAGGCTGCGCATGGGCTCGGTAAAGAACACAACGCCGAGCGCAGTGCCCAAAAGCGCCGCGACCACGCCCACGGTAGCGGGAAGTGCCAGGTAGTGCAGCACGATCTCGCGTCGACGATAGCCGCTGGCGAGCAGCGTGCCGATGATGGCGCTCTCCTCCTCGATGGTGGCGTCGGTAAGGACCACAAAGACGAACGCCATGATCACAATGATGATGTCGAGCAGCGTCATCCACATCATAGAGTCGCCGTCCACGTCGTCGCGCGCATAGCCAATGCCCTGGTTGGAATCGGCGTCGACAAGATCGTCCACGCGCGCATCGGCGTCGGTCAGCGCCTCGACCATATCCTGCTCCGCATCGATGCGATCCGCGGTGGGGAGGTCGCGATCGGCAAAGGTGAAGGAGTAGGTGTAGGCAGGCGCGCCGCCGGCATCCTCGAGCGCGGCAAAGCCGGCGTCGGTGACCTCGGCCACGCCGTACGTGATGGTGTTCACCGTAAAGTCCGAATTGTTGAGGAACAGCGCCTGGCTATCGGGCTGGGTCATGATGCCGCAGATGGTGTAGGTGCGACCCTCAAGCTCGACCTTATCGCCCACGGCGAGGTCGTTGTTGGTGGCAAAGACGCGGTCGATGGCCACCTCGTCGTCCGCCTTGGGCTGCCTGCCTTCGCAGTAGGACGCGATGTCGACCTTGGTGCGGTGCGCATAGGTACGCAGGGTGCGCTTGGTGCCGTCGTCGCCAGCCGCCTTTTTGATGATGGCGTCGATAGAGAAGTTCTTGTAGAGCGTGACGCCGCCGACGTCGTCGGCCGCGTCTTCGGCTGCCTTGAGCTGGTCTTTGGTGGCCTCGAAGGAGGTGGTCACGCGGCCGTCCTCAATCGTGTACGCATCGCGCATGTCGTCGATAAGGCAACCGATGGAATGCGCCGCGAGCAAAAAGCCCGAGGTAAGGGCGATGCTTCCGCACATAAGCAAAAAGATGCCCAGGTACTTGCCGATATTGCGGCGCAGCTCGCGCGGGAGACGTTTTGCGAGAGGTGTCATGGCGCCGCCTACCAATCGAGCTCGGCGGCCGCGACGGGCGACTCGTTGAGCTCATCCTCGACGATGCGCCCGTCGCGCAAGCGCAGCACGCGATTGGCCATGCGCGCGATGGCGGCATTGTGGGTGACGATGATGATGGTGCAGCCGTAGGTGCGGTTGACATCCTCCATGAGCTGCAAGATTTCCTTGGACGTCTTGTAGTCAAGCGCGCCCGTGGGCTCGTCGCACAGCAGCAGGCCCGGATTTTTGACGAGTGCACGGCCGATGGCGCAGCGCTGCTGCTGGCCGCCCGAGACCTGGCGCGGGAACTTGTTGCGGTGCTCGTAGAGACCCAGCGAACGCAGCAGGTCATCGATGTTGAGCGGCTTTTTAGACAGGTGCGCCGTGACCTCGATGTTCTCCTTGATGGTGAGATCGGGCACCAGGTTGTAGAACTGAAAGACAAAGCCCAGCTCGCGGCGTCGGTATTCGCCCAGATCGGTAGGCTTGAGCACGGTGAGGTCGCAGCCGTCCACCATGATGGAGCCGTCGTCGGCATCCTCCAGGCCGCCGATCAGGTTGAGAAAGGTCGACTTGCCCGAGCCGGAGGGCCCCAGCATGACGCAGATCTCGCCGCGGTTGATAGACGTGTTGATGCCGTCGAGCACCGTCAGGCGTGCATCTCCATCGCCGTAGTGCTTTTTGAGATCCTTAACCTGGACGTAGGCTTTCTGCGTTGCCATGGTATCCCCCATTGTTAGCCTCGTACTACTTTATGAGCGTAATAGTAAACCTTGGCGAACTATTTTGGGGCGAGGCCTGAAATTTATTTCAGACTAGTCATTGGGGACGCTCTTAAATGACTAGGTGGCTAGGCGCGGGATTTGGCGCGTGCGAGGGCTAGGCCTACGGCGGCGATGGCCACGGCAAAGAGTGCCGTGATGCCAAGGTCGCAGGCGATGTCGCCCAACACGGCGGACGTCAAATCCGAGGCAAGCGCCTTGCCGATCGCGTCGTTCACCCAAAACGTCGGCACAAAATGTGCCACGGTCTGCACGGCCGAACCCATGAGCGACAGCGGCATCCAGGCGCCGCCCAAAAACGTCATGAGCATGCCGAGCAGATTGCCCACACCATTGAGCAGCTCCTCGCGTGCGCCCAAGCTCGAAAGCGCAAAGCCAACGGCCAGCGGCGTGCACGCCAGGGCAAACGTCGCCGCCAGCGCCAGGCACACGCGACCCGCGCCGACCTCGGCGACCGCGCCGGCAAAGCCCACGACGCCCATCATGCTCGACACAAACCAGATGCAGACGGTCATCACGGCGGCGGCCGCAAACACGGCAAGCGAGCGCTGACGCCCGGAGACCGGGCTGGCCTCCATGCGGCGCACGCGCTCGGGCTCGTTCATGCCCGAGAACACCAATCCCACCGACACGATGACCGACGAAATGATCGCGTACGCGCCAAAGTTGAAGTACGACTTGAGCGTGGCGGCGGCAGTCGAGTAGACCTTGACCTGCTCGATCTGGACCTCCGCGCGCTTTGCGGCGGCATGCTCGGCGGCTTTGGCGACATCGCCGTTAGAGGCGGCAGGCTCTAGGGCCGCCGCAGCGCCCGCGAGCGAGATCCAGCGCGAGGCCTCGGCAGACGAAAGCGCCGCCGCCATGGTGCCAGCACCGTAGGTCACACCGAGCTTGGGCAGGTCCTCCCCCGCGTGGGCGGCTGCAACAAGATCGTCCTCGAACCCCTCCGGGATAAAGAACACGCAATCGGCACTGCCCTTGGCGCTGTTGCTCTTGGAGAGCGCGTCCGCAAGGTCGTACGTGTCGTCGCCGACGCCCGTGACCAGGTCAAAGCGCGAACCCAGATGCTTGGTAAGCGCCCGCGAAAGGTCGCTATTGTCGCGGTTGACCACAATCACGTTGGTGTCGTAGGGCTTGTACTCGGTAAGCTGCGACGAGTTCCAGCTCACCGAGGCCGCGATGAATACGCCCATGAGCGAGATGAACACCGTATAGATGAGCAGGTAGAACGGGTGCGCCAGCGCCATGCGAAGCGCGGTCTTAAAGGTGCTCATAGCGGCTCCTTCCAAAGATCAGCGTAGCGGCGGCGACAAACACCAGGGTCATGAGGACAAGCGCGCCGGCGCGGACGGCGAAGGGCCCCAGATCCTCAAAGAAATACAGGCGATTGAACATGTCGCAGATGAGCTTGACGGGGTTGAGCCAGCACTCGGCCGGGCAGGCGCGGGCGACGTCGTCGGCAAGCGCCATCGCCGGCTCGCCGTAGAGGCCGGCGAACAGGGCGCACGTGGTGGCAAAGCCCGTGAGGATGCCCGACTTGGACGCCTTGCCGCCCTTAACGGGGAGCGTCCCCACAAAAAGTCCCAGGCCCGTGGCGGCAAGCGCGGATGCGGCTCCGCCCACCAAGCACAGCCCCTCGCGCCCGCCAAAGTCGACGCCAACAACTAGGCGCACGTAGCCAATCGCGACCGCCATCGAGGCAAAGGAGACCAGCCACGAGCCCACAAAGATACCGGCCAGCGACGCCGTTTTGGAAAGGCCGCCCACGCAGCGACGCGCGCCGAGGCCAGACAGATTGGGTTGTAAATCGACGACACTCAAGGCGGCAAACTCGGCAGACATCATCGCGACCAGGCCAAAAAGCGCGTAATAGTAGATGACCGTGCCATCGGGCGTGATGCGTGTCAGGCTCACACGGCGGGTTCCGCCCTCGAGCGACAGGGCGCGCGCAACCGCCTCCTGGTCGGCGAGCGCCGCCGGGTTGTCCTGGGCAATCTGGGACATGAGCTCGGCATTTTGCGTATACGAGCTGGCCACCGTCTCCAAAATGCTGCGGTCGGTGAGCACCGATGAGGCACGCGAGCTGTCGTAGCTCGATAGCAGCGTGAGCTTGGGTGCGCCCGCAGCATCGACCGTGTAGATGCCCGCGACCTCGCCGGACTTGAGCGCTTTGCGCGCGGCAGCCAAGTCTTCGTACTCGCTCACATCGAGCAGTTGATCGTCGCCCCCCTCGGCAAGCGAGGTCGCCACGTCCTTAAAGGACGAAGCGCCCCAGGCTTCGTCAGCGACAACGGCTACCGGCACTGGGTCGATCTTGCCGTCGGAGCTGAGGTTCGCAAACATAAACATGAACATCGTTGAAAGCGCAATGGGAAAGATCGCGCCCCAGACCCATGTACTCGGTCGACGCAATAGCGTCTTGAGCGTGGTGATGATGGTGTTGAACATGGCCGCCCCCTAGTCGCGCAGCTCGCGGCCGGTGATCTCGAGGAACACGTCGTTGAGGGTCGGCGGTTCGCTCCACACGCGGCCGAGTGCCACGTCAGCAGCGCGCAGCGTGTCGAGGATGTCGACCAAATTGTGCGGGCTCGCTTCGCAGGTGCAGATGAGCTCGCCGCCGGAAAGCCCAACCGAAAGCACGTGCTCGAGGGCACGCAGCCGCTCGACTGTGGCGGGCTCGACGGCGCCGACCTCGACGGTCACGCGCTCACCCATCTGAATCATGCGCTTGAGCTCGTCGTTGGTGCCCTGCGCCAGCACACGGCCGCCGTCCATGATCATGATGCGGCTGCAGATCTGCTCGACTTCCTCCATGTAATGGCTGGTATACACCACCGTGGCGCCTTCGTCGCGCAAGCGGCAGATGCCCTCCAGGATGGCGTTGCGGCTCTGCGGGTCGACCGCCACCGTGGGTTCGTCAAAGAGGATCAGCTCGGGCTTGTGCGCGATGCCGCAGGCGATGTTGAGGCGACGCGCCAGGCCGCCCGAGAGCTTGCCGGGGCGAAACTTGGTAAAGTCGCCCAAGCCGACAAAGTCGATCGCCTCGTCCGCCAGCGCGCGGCGACGTTTGCGGTCGTTGACGTAGAGACTGCAGAAATAGTCGATGTTCTCACGCACGGTGAGCTCGTCGAACACCGCCACTTGCTGTGGGACCACGCCGATGCGGCGTTTGAGGTCGTAACGCGTGGGCGTCATGGGCTCGCCGAACAGCTCGATGGTGCCCTTGTCGTAAGCGAGCAGCTGCAGGATGCAGTTGATGGACGTGGTCTTGCCCGAGCCGTTGGGGCCCAGCAGGCCAAAGATCTCGCCAGGGGCAATACTCAGGTTAAAGTGGTCGAGCGCGATAAGATCGTCGTAGCGCTTGACGAGGTTTTCGACGTGGACGATATCTGTCATGAGGTGGCCCTTCCGTTGATTGTGGCCCGGTATGATTGCATCATCGCAGGAGCCGCCGGCGCGCACCAGTGAGCTTTGTCACGAGTGCGAGGATCTTGGTCGTGCGGTCTGCCGACGCTCCCGCTTTGTCGCGTGGGAGGAATGTCACGGTTGCGCAGGCTGCCCCTCCACCACGCGCGGCTTCGCGTACAATACCCGTATGAACAGGCTTTTCGACAAATCGATTGTGCTGGCGTGCTGCATTGCGGCCGCCACGGGCCTTGCTGTGGACGCTCGCCTGGTCGCAGCCTTTTGCCTTGGCGTTATTGCCACCTCGCTGGCCGAGCTCGCACAGAAGGAACGCACGAGCCGCACAAGCGAGGCCGCGAGCTACGCTTACATCATCGCGGCTGTCTTCGTGCCGCCGTTTGTACCGTTTGCGCCCCTCGCCCTCTATGACATCGCGCGGCGCGTGCGCCGTGAACGCGTTTGGGTCGCGTTGGGCATTGGCGTCGCCTTTGTCTTTGCACTCGTCGCGGACCTTCGCGCCGACGCGCTTGCCGCCCGAACGCTCCTGCTGACCACCATCCTTTCAGTTGCCGCCACCTTGCTATCGCTACGTACCGCCCAGTTGGAGCGCGAGCAGCAGCGCATGCGCCGCATCCGCGACGAGCTGCAGGAACGAGCCCTCGCGCTCGAGGCGCGCAACCGCGATCTTGCCGATCGCCAGGACTACGAAGTCGAGCTCGCAACGCTCGCCGAACGCACCCGCATCGCGCGCGAGATCCACGATAACGTGGGCCACCAGCTCACGCGCGCTTCGCTCCAAACCGAAGCCTTGCGCGTGGTCCACGCCAACGAGCCCGGCGTCGCCGCCGATTTCGCCGACGTCAAACGCACGGTTGACGAGGCGCTCCAGCTCGTGCGCGCCAGCGTCCACGCGCTCAACGACAATGCGACCAACCTCTCCGTGCAGCTCGAGCGCATCGTTGAAGGCGTACGCTCGGACAGCGGCCCACAGATTGAGCTTGAAGTTTTGGCCGAGCATGCGCCCGCCAACGTCGCCAACTGCTTTGCGGCGGTCCTGCGCGAGGCGCTCTCCAACACCATGCGCCACGCTTGCGCCCAAACCGTCACTGTACGGTGCATGGAACATCCGTCGTTTTACCAGCTCATCGTTACCGACGACGGCACGGGCGGGGCCCAAGCAAGCGGCCGCGGCGCCGCGGAGGGCATGGGGCTCGCCTCCATGCGCGAGCGCATCGAGGCGCTTGGCGGCACCTTCACCGCCGGCCCGCGCGCCGGCGCCGGCGGCTGGCGCGTGTTTGCCACCATTCCCAAACAGCAAGGAGATGAGGGCCGATGAGGCTCATCGTTGTCGACGACGACCGCTTGGTGGTCGATTCGCTCAAGATTATCCTGGGCGCCCAGCCGCAAATCGAGGTAGCGGGCACCGGCGCCAATGGCGACGACGCGGTCGCGCTCTACGCTGAGCACGCGCCCGACATCGCGCTGCTCGACATTCAGATGCCGGGACGCGACGGACTTTCGGCAGCGCGCGAAATCCTCGAGCGCGATCCCGCAGCACGCGTGGTGTTTCTGACGACATTCTCGGATGACGAGTACATTGTGTCGGCGCTCAAACTGGGCGCCCGCGGCTACCTGATCAAGACCGATGTCGCCGCCATTCCGCCAGCGTTGGCGCAGGTCATGGACGGCAAACGCGTGCTCGAGGGCAAGGCGATCGAGGACATCGATTTTGACGGAACGGACATCGAGGCGAGCACGCCCCGCCGGCCCGCGGCCTTCGCCGGCCTGACCGACCGCGAGTTCGAAGTCGCAGAGCTCATCGCCCGTGGCCTCGACAACAAGGAGATCGCTGCCACCGCCTATATGGGCGAAGGCACTGTGCGCAACCACATCAGCTCGATCCTTGCCAAAATGGGCCTGCGCAACCGCACGCAGATTGCCATCGCCTACCTGCGAGGGTAGTTTCCCGGCGGCCAACCGCTCCGACATATCATAATGGCTGCCACCGATTTAATGCCATTTCAAAACTATGCCGGTTTACGGGGCTAAACTCAGGACCCCCATCCATACCCGCATTTTCTGCAAAATGACAACTCGTCTACCTGCGGTTTTATTTTCACGCTTTTCGGTATGGTTGGGGATTCGAAATCCGGCCCCGTAAACCGGCATAGTTTTGTCCGAGCGACCACGTCAAGTGTCTCCGCAAGCCGCTTCAAGCCAAAAATGATCCGTTATCCTCCGCCGCGGGGAACCAGTTGACGGCGCCCGCCACGAAATGGGCCCATCTACTACGTTTAGTCCAGTACCCCCGACCATACCTCTGTTTTTCAGAAAACCGCAGGCGTTCTACCTGCGGTTTTGTTTTTGTGTTTTTCAGCATGGTCGGGAACAGGCAATCAAACGTAGTAGATGGGCCGGTTTCGTGGCAAGCCCTTCCCGCCTACGCACAAAAGCGCCGCCACGGAGGAGGGAGATACCTCCGTGGCGGCTGGGGGTGGGGTGGGGGCTATGTTTTGGCTCCCCGCCGGCCGCCCGGGGCCTTTTGGCCCCGGGCGCTGCCAACGTGCCTAGCGCTTACGGATACCCCAGACCAGGGCTCCGACGCCGGCCATGGCGATGACGAATGCCATGAGCAGTGCGGCGGCCTGCTGGTCACCCGTGGTGGGCAGGAAACCCTTGACCGTCTTGACGATGTTCGTCACGGTCTTGGGCGTGCCGGGATCGGGCGTCGGCACGGGCGTCTCGGGCTTCTTGTACGTGTTGTTGAACACGATACCCTCGACGCTCTTGTCGCCCTTGGTAAAGGCGACGTTCGCCTTGAGGTTGCCCTCGCCGTCGTCGACCACGTTGACGGTCGCGGTAAAGACGGACTTGTCGTAGGTCATACCGGCCTCGTCGCCCTTGACCTCGCTGATGGTGTAAACGTACGTACCAGGCTCGTCGTACTCGAACTTGTCGAAGTTGATCTTGCCGTTGGCATCGTTGGTGACGGTGGACTCGATGTCCTCGCCAACGAGCTTAAAGCTAAACTCGCCCTTCTTGAGCTCGCGTCCCTCGAGCACCTTGATGGCGCCGATGGAAACCTGCGTGGGCATGGCGTGATACTTATTGGTAAAGCCAGCCGACTTGGTGGTTCCCTCGAGCTCGTGCGTCGCTGTCAGCGTGCCGTCGCCGTTGTCGGAGACGGTGGTCACGACGGTATAGGTCGTGCCGTCATAGGTGACGCCCTTGTACAGGCCGAGCGCGTTGGGGCAAGCCTCGCGCAGCGTGTACGTGTGCGTGCCGGGCGCCTCGTAGTGGATCGGGCTCAGCGTAACGGTGCCGTTGGCGTCGTTGGTGCCGTTGGCGACAACCGTGCCGTTCTCGAGCAGTTCAAACTTGAACTCTCCAGCTGCAAGGTCGCGTCCGGTCAGACGCTTGACGGTCTTGACCTGATCGGTCACGGCAGAATCGGTAGGTGCAACGCTGTACGTGTTGGTGAACGTGAAGTCCGCACCGTCGTCGCCATCGCGCACGACGCGCAGATGTCCGGCGCCATCATCGGTCACGGTGTAGGAAACCTTGCGCGTGGCGTTGGTGTCGTTGGTCACGCCAGGGGCGCTGCCGGACTCGGTCACCGTGTAGGTAAAGGTGTGCGAGCGCGGAGCGGCGGGAGCTGCGGGCTTGGATTCGGCGTTGGCGTCGGCCCCGTCGACGTCGGCGGCGTCAGCGTCAACCTCGGCCTCATCGGCGTTGGCCTCGGCGTCGCTCGATGCGTCGCCAGAAGCATCAGTCGTCACGCCCAGGGCGCGGTTGAGATCCTCGAGCGTAAAGTGGATCTTGCCAAAGTCCACGTTGCCGGCAGCGTCGTTGGTTGCGTCCGTGTGCTCGGGCATCGGGGCACCAGCCTCGTCGGCAGTCACGGTAAAGGTAAACTTACCCGCAATGTCGGCCGGGGTCAGGCCCTTGTCCGCCTGGAGCTTCTTGGTGCCGGCGAGCGTGGCATCCACGGCCTCGGCACCATAGACGTTCTCGAACACGGGCACGGTGCCGCCGTAGTCGGGCGATGCCGTCAGGGTGCCGTCGCCGTTGTCGACGACGATAACCTTAAAGCTAAAGCTCGACTTCGCGGCGGTAATGCCCTGGTCGCCCAGCAAGTTCGTGTACTCAAAGGCCGTGTAGTCGATGGTCCACGCAATCTTGCCGTCTGCGTCGGTGCGGATAGCACGCCCGGCACTCACCAAGTTGGCGAGCATCTCGGTGTTGTAATGCAGCGATCCAAAGCTCACCTGACCGTTGAGCGTGCTCTTAACAGTACCCTCGATGGCTTCCGTCTCGCCCGCGTAGGCAATGCCGAACCAGAACTCGCCGTCGACCAGCGGGCGACCGGTCAGGGTCTTGGTGGCAACAATCTTCGCAGGAGTGCCACCAAGCGTATCGGTCGATGCGCTATAGCGGTTTTCGAACGGGACCACAGCGCTCTCGACCTTGTTCTCGCCGCTCTTGTAGATCGCCTCATGCGGGGCCTCGGATCCGCCGGAGACAGTCGTCGTAGCGGTGATCGTACCGGCGCCATCGTCGGCGATAGCAATCGTCACGGTGCGCTCGGCCGTGTCGTAGGTGTAGCCGGGCTTGCCGTCGTTCTTCTCCGCCACGGTGTATGTGAAGGTCTTGCCGGCGTCAGCCTGCGTAAACATGACCGTCTTGCCAGCCAGAATGTCAATTAGGCCGACGGTTCCCTCTGCCGCTGCAGGGGACTTGAACGTGTTGGCACCCTCGTGCAAGCCGAGCGCATTGGCCGAAGCCTCGTCGGCGGGCGTCACGGTAAAGGTGAACTGGCCCTCGGTCATGGGACGTCCGGAGAGGGTCTTGCTGAGCTTGAGGCCACCGGCTGCGGTGTAATTGAGCTCAGAGTGATACGTGTTGGTAAAGCGTCCGCTTTCCTTCTTGGTAACGTTGGCGGTCAGGTTGCCCTCGCCGTCCTCGGTCACGGTCACTTCGGCGGTCGCGACATGGTCGTCATACTTCATGCCGGCCGCGCTGCCCGCGTTCTCGCGGATCTCGTACTTGTAGGTTCCGGCAGCCGTGTAGCGGATCTTGCCGAACTTGATGGCGGCGATGCCGTCCTCCGCGTCCTTCTTGCTCACGGTTACGGTTGCGGGATCGGGCAGCGGGGTGCCCTCGGCGGCGGTGATGGTGAAGCTAAACTTGTCGGCGTCCGTCCAGCCGCGGCCGTCGACGGCCTTGCTCAGGTCAAAGTCGAGCTCTGCGTAGATCGGGGTCACACTGTAGGAGTTCTTGAACTCGGCGGGCTCGGTGCCCTTCAGGACATGCTTTGCTTCGAGAGTGCCGTCGCCGTTGTCGGTGATGGTGGTCTCGATGGTGAACTTGGCGTCGCTGTAAGTGACGCCCTTGCTGGTGGTTCCGCCGTTGACCTCGCGCAGCGCGTAAGTGTGCTTGCCGGCCTTGTCGTACTTCACGGGGCTCATCGTGATCTTGCCGTCGGCATTGTTGGTGCCGGTGGCGACGACCTTGGCGTCCTTGCCCTCGCCCTCCACGAGCTCGAAGGAGAATTCGCCGTCCTTGAGGTCGCGCCCGACCAGAGACTTGGTCGCGACGATCTGGTCGGTGACGCTTGAGCGCTCGGGGGTCAGGCCGTAAGAATTCTTGAACTCAGCAGGTTTGTCACCCTTCAGGACATGATGGACATCAAGTGTGCCGTCGCCATTGTCCGTAACCGTGGTCACGATGGTGTAGGTCGTGCCGTCGTAGGTGATGCCATTGCTCTTGGTTCCACCGTGGACCTCGCGCAGCGTGTAGGTGTGCTCACCGGGCTCGGTGTACCTGATGGAACTCATCGCAATCATGCCGTCGTAACTGTTCTTGCCAGTGGCGACGACCTTATCGCCCTCGACGAGCTCGAACTCGAACTCACCGGGCTTAAGGGCACGGCCGGCCAGGGACTTGTACGCGGTGATCTTGTGGGTGACGCTGGAGTCCTTAGGCGTCAGGTTGTAGGCATTCTTAAACTCAATCTTCTTGCCGTTATCGGCGTCCTTCAGCTTATGCGTAGCCACCAACTGACCCTTGCCGTTGTCGGCAATGGTGGTCACGATGGTGTGGACGGTTTCGTCGTAGGTGACGCCGCCGGCATTGCCCTTGACCTCGTGCAACGTATAGGTGTGCTCGCCGGGCTTGGTATACTCGATGGGGCTGAACACAACGTTGCCGTTGGCATCATTCTTGACGGTCTCGATAAGCTCAGAGTCCTTGCCCTTGATCTCGCGCAGCTCAAAGCTAAACTCGCCTTCCGCAAGAGCACGCCCAGTCAGGGTCTTGGTGACCTCAATCTTGTCGGTGACGCTGGACTTGACGGGCTCAGCTGTATAGGTGTTCGTGAACTTAGTCTTACCCGATGCCTTTTCAACGTCGACCTTAAGCTCGCCCTTGGCGTTAACCGTCACAGTCACCTTGAACGCGGCAACGTTATCGCTGTAGGTGATGCCACCCAGCCCGCCATTAACTTCACGGACCTCATAGGTGTACTCACCCGGCTTGTCGTAAGTGATTTCACCGAAATTAATGGCTGCCTTGCCCTTATCATCCAGATCGGCGTTTTTAACAGTCACGGTCGCAAACTCGGGCATCGGGGCATTGTTCTCGGACGTCGCGGAGAGCTCAAACTCAAACTTGTCCGTATCCGCCCACTCGCGGCCCTCGAGCACCTTGGTCAGACCAAAGTCAGTCTTGGTATCCACCGTCGCCGGCGTCATATCGTACTTATAGCTAATCTTGCCGTTGTTGCCCAGATGAACGTCAACCTCCGTGGCGTTCGACTTGGCAGACGTGTTATTCCACTTGGGATTGAGCACATCGGTCGCGGTGCCGGTGAGGTTGCCGCCCACGCGCTCCTTGGTGGTATGAAGCTCGTCAATAAAGGCCAGGCGCGCGGTTCCCTCACTAAACGACAGGTTGCCGCTCGCATCGGACACGATTGCGCCCCCAAACTGCGCGGCATGTCCACCGGTAAACTCAATAACAGCTGTACGGGGCTCGGCCTTGTCGTCTGTACCCTTCGCCTCGAACTCATCCTTGTAGTAATAGATACCATCGGCAGTCAGCGAGCCCGTTGCGGGCGTTGTGCAGCTTTCATCCACGTAAATGGGGGTCTGCTTCTGGAAATAGTAATAGCGGTTGGAATCCGCGGGCTCAAAGTTGGCAATCGTATCGCCCAGCGCACCGCCATCCCACTTGTTCGCGTAGAAGTTTACGGTCTTGGAGTCGTCCTTCGCGGTGGTCGTATTGCTCTTGATGTAGTCCTCGAGCCCCGCTACCAGATCGGGTGTAAACAGGTTATCGAGTGCGTCCTTCTTAACGCTCGAGGTGTAGCTCACCTGGATGGGCTCAGTATCGTCGACCGTAAGAACGCCATCGGTAATCTTAAAGTGGCGCAGCGGAATCAGCGACGCGGGAATCTTGACCGTTACGATATCGCCGGTCTGGGGCTCGCCCTTTCCGGCATGCTGAACGGTGATAACCAAGTTCGCGGCGGCACCAGTAAATGTATAGGTATCGACATTGCCCTCGGCCTTCATTGCCGGGCCAGTAAACGTCTCGCCGTTGTACACGACAGACGTAAAGTTGTCGACCTGCATAAAGTCACCCAGCTCGTCAGTAAACGTAATGTAGCCAGACTTATGCTCGCCATAACCGCCGTGAACTTCGGTCGGGTAACCAGCTTGGATAATGCTTCCCGAGATCTCTTCGAAGATTTTCTCGAGCTCAGAGGCGCTGGTTGCCGACTTGTAGTAATCGGAGTTTTCTGCACGTGTGCCAAGCTCATCGCTCTTATACGAATTTGCGTCGGGATAATTGCTCGACACGGCATGCATGAACTTATTCTCTTTGCTTGTGTGCTTTTCCGTGGGGTCGTCACTAGGCTTTGCGCCGTCAAAGATGCCGATCGTATAAATGTCGGCACCTTTATTCTTGAGGTTCTTGGCGCTAAGGATGGCGCTATTGGCAACCTTTTTCTCGAATCCATCAGAACTTGTAGGTGAGCCATCGGTAAAGAAGACAACGATCTTCTTGGCGTCCGAGCGATCAGACGAAATACCCTCAGCCAGCTGCAAGCCATAGTCGGCTTGCGTGGCGCCAGCGGGACTGATGGAGTCGATCGTACTCTTAAGGCTCTCCGCGTCCTTGCCCTTGCAGGGCGTCAGGTTCTTCATGGTCTGCGAGTAGTTGTAGGTGGGTCCCCACCAACCAACGCGATATGTTTTGTTGCCAACCTCAGGAGTCTTATTGCCTGCAAACTTAACGATGGCAACCTGATGCTGCTTGGACGCATCTGCGATGCTTTGGTTTTGTGTGGCGATGGCATCGATAAAGCTATTGGCGGCCGTCTTCAGCGCATCGATGCGTTTTGTACGGTCGCCCTTACCCATGGGGTCATCCATCGAGCCAGAAGCGTCCAGCACCAGCACGATGTCGAGCGGCTTGCCGGAAACCGTCGTATCGGATGTCGAAGAGATAGCAGACAGCGTGGTCAGGAAATCCGAATCCCCGCTCTCGACTTTCTTGACCGTCTTATCGGTCCAGATTCGGCCGACGTTTTGAGTCGTCACTTCCTTGCCGTCATAGCCGCCGGCCCAGAACTTCCAGTGGTTACTGGTGTCGGGGTCGACTATCTTTTTGCTCGCCGTCGGTCCGTCCATTCCGGTGCTGGACCTGGCGTTGGCCTCGGGCAGCATGGCAAATGCTGCAGCCGGCAACACAAGCACTACGGCAAGTATCACCGCCAAGAGACCCCTCGTGTACTTACTCATCGCGTCTCCCTTCTCGCGGTCTCAGACCTTGCATCAGCCTAAAGTTACGGAATGAGACACAATTAGGGCAGGTGACACATGTTCCAGATTGTGTTTTGGGCGTGAGACAAATGTCTCACCAAAGTTGAGACACGGCGTTTTCGCAGGAAAACGGGTGCGACTCGAGCCATCAGGCAAAAATGACCCGTTTTCCTCCGTCCCCGGGGGATCAATTGGTGGTGCTCGCCTCAAAACTGGCCCATCTACTACGTTTGACCCGATACCCCTGACCATAGCCGCGTTTCATGAAAAACCGCAGGCATTTTACCTGCGGTTTTGTTTTTGCGTTGTTCGTTATGGTTGAGGGTAGCGGCCTAAACGTAGTAGATGGGCCCATTTCGTGGCAGACGGGTCACGCGGCAGCCCTCGCAAGGCCAAAATGATCCGTTTCCCTCTGTCCACGGGAGATCAAGGGATGCTACGGATATGGTGGTATTTCAAAACTATGCCGGATTACGGGGCTAAAGTCGGGGCCCTCATCCATACCTTCATTTTTTGAAAAACGGCAGGCTATCTACCTGCGGTTTTGTTTTTGCAATTTTCGATATGGTCGGAGGTTCGCTATCCAGCTCCGTAATCCGGCATAGTTTTGTTCGTGGCGGCCCAACCGCGCGTTTAAGCGCGGGGCCGGTGGGGCATTTTTGCCCCACCGGCCCCTATTCCAGCTCTATTCCAGCTCTATTCCAGCTCTATTCCGGTTTGGTTTCTACTGTGGGAGTCTTGTCCGCCGCAACCGGAGTACGGGCGGTGTCCATAGTCAGGCAGTGCTTGGGGCAGCTCTCGATGCACTCACCGCACACCACGCAGGCATACGGGTCGATCGACCACGTTCCACCCTTGCGATCGACTGCGAGCGCGCCCGCCGGACAGCGACGCGCACACATGCCGCAGCAGATGCACGCGTCCATGTCGTTGACGATATGCCCGCGCAAGCGCTCGGGTGCCGCGAGCTTCTCCTGCGGATAGCACACCGTTACCGGCTGCTTGACCATAGAGCCCAAGGCCGTCTTGGCAAATGTCAGCAAACTCATGCCGCGCCTACCTTTCCGTGCAGCTAATGCAGGGGTCGATGGTCAGGATAATCATGGGCACGTTGGCAAGGAGCACGCCCTGCAGCGCATGTGTCAGACCCGCCAGGTTCTGCGACGTCGGCGTGCGCACGCGGAAGCGGTCCAGGTTCTTGGTGCCGTTACCGCGCACATAGTAATACGCCTCGCCGCGCGGCTGCTCAATCACAACCTCGCCGCGTGCGCCGTCGGCCGGCGTAAGCTTGGTGCGCCCGCCGATCCCGTCGTGCGGAATCTTGCCCACAAGCTCCTTAATGATGTCCATGGCCTGCGTGACCTCGGCACAGCGCACCTGGCAGCGGGCATAGCAATCGCCATCGGTGGCGACAACCGGCTCAAACGCAGCCAGGTCCGCATAGGCACCGTCGCTAAACATGCGCACGTCGTAGTCCACGCCCGAGGCGCGCCCAAACGGGCCGACCATCGACAGATCCAGCGCGTCCTTCTTGCTGATCACGCCCACGCCATGCAGGCGCTCGCCACAGCTGACGTCGTCCAAAAACGTATGCACCAGGGCCTCGTAGTCGGGACGCATGGCATCGAGCGTCTGGACAATGCCAGCCAGCTCGGAGTCCTCAATGTCGTGCTTTAGGCCGCCGATCTCGTTAATCGAAAGGATCACGCGGCCACCGCACGTGCTCTCGAAGATCTTGAGAATCTGCTCGCGCAGGGTCCACGACCGATAGAACAGCGCCTCGAAGCCAAAGGCATCGGCGAGCAGGCCCAGCCACAGCAGGTGCGAGTGGATGCGCGAAAGCTCGTGCAAAATAGTGCGGATATACTGCACGCGGCCGGGCACCTCGATGTCGAGCATGCGCTCGCAGGCGCTGGCATAGCCGTAGCTGTGGCCCACGGCGCAAATGCCGCAGATGCGCTCGGCGATGTAGCCAAACTGGTGCATGTCGCGCTTTTCGGTGAGCTTCTCGAGTCCGCGGTGCACAAAGCCGATCTGCGGAATTGCCTCGATGACGCGGTCGTCCTCGATCACCAGGTCCAGATGAAGCGGCTCGGGCAGCACCGGGTGCTGCGGGCCAAACGGAATTACGGAGCGATGAGCCATGGACCTTACGCCTCCTTTTTCTGCTTGTCGCGGGCGGCCTTGGCGGCAAGCGCCGCACGGACCTTGGCCGCTTTCTCGGGATCCATGGCGGCGAGCTTTGCCTCCATCTCGGCGGCCTTGAGCGCGGCCTTCGCAGCGGCATCGTCATGCTGGGCATCGGAGCCGGCAGCAGCAGCGGGCTGAGCAGCGGCAGTGCCCGCAGCATCGCCGGCACCCGCGGCACCCTCCCCCGCAGCAGCCGCAGCCGCGGCGGCCTTCTCGGCCGCGGCCTTGCGCGCCTTGGCCTCGGCGGCCGCGCGGACTTTCATGGCCTTCTCGCGCGCAGCCTTCACCTCGGGCGTGATGACGCTCATGGGTTCGGCAGTCGAGACCTGGTAGAAAAAGCCCTTAAAGTCGATCTGCATGTCGGTGATGGCAAGACCAAACAGGTCGTGGGCCTCATTTTCAAACGGGAACACCGCGGGGTAATACGAGCTGATGGACGGAATCTCCTGGTACTGGTCGATGCCCTCGACCACCAGGTTCTCGATCGCATAGCTGCCGTCCTGCGCAATATGCTCCTGAGCAGCACGGACGTTGATAAACGTATAGACCAAGCGATACGAGCCGTCGTCGACGTTGCGCTCGGCATGCATTTGCACAAAGCGCGCGCCGACGCCCTTGAGCGCCTGGACATGCGACAGGAGCTTGTCGATCCCGACGGTGGTATAGATAGCCTTTTGCATTACTCGGCCTCCTTTGCAGCGGCGGGCGTCTCAGCAGGTGCGTCGCCAGCGGCGGGCGCAGCAGGCTTCCCGGCAGGCGCGTCACCGGCACCGTCAGCCCCGGCCCCCGCAGCCACAAACCCGTCCTCGCCCAGCTCAACGCCGCCGTCCCAGGTAGCGGCACCGCCCACGGTAAGTGGATCGCCGCCAGCACGCATCACGGCCTCCTTCTGGTCCAGGATGCCGCACGCCTCCACGATGGCATCGATCACGGTCTCGGGGCGAATGGCGCATCCGGGCGCGTACACGTCCACGGGAATCGCGCGGTCCACGCCGCCGATCACGTTGTAGGCATCGCGGAACACGCCGCCCGAGCACGCGCAGATGCCGCAGGCCACCACGCACTTGGGCTCGAGCATCTGGTTGTAAATCTGGCGCACGACAGGCAAGTTCTGAGCGTTGACCGAGCCCGTCACCAAAAAGATGTCCGCATGCTTGGGGTTGCCGGTATTGACCACGCCAAAGCGCTCCGCATCGAACAGCGGCGTGAGCGAGGCCAGCACCTCGATATCGCATCCGTTGCAGCTCGAGCCGTCGTAATGAATAACCCACGGCGAGCGCGACATTTTATGATCCATGGATGCCGCCTCCTAAATAAACACGTCGACGAGGATGGGCATAAGGTTGAGCAGGCCAAACACCAGCGCCACGCCCCATCCGAGCTTAAAGCAGCTGCGCCAGGTGCTGCGCGCGAAGGTGTTGTCGATCAGCACCTCGACAAAGTACGTCGCAGCCATCACGACCAGGGCGACCACCCAGCTCACTGGGTTGTCCCAGACAAAGAACATGCCCACCCACATCAAAAACAGCACGGTCTCGCACCAGTGCATAAGGGTCATCTTGGCCAGCGTGCTGCCGCTCATCTCGGTGGCGACGCCCTGGACGATCTCCTGATGCGCGTGATGCGAGTACGAAAGATCGAACGGCGACTTGCGCAGCTTGATGGTAAGCACCGCGAGCAGCGCGAGGAAAATGGGCGCGCTGTACACGATGATGGGGGCCGACTGCCCCGTCACGGCGATGGAATCGAAGCTGTCGGTGGCAAGGTACAGGCCCACGCTCATCAGCAGAACGGCGGGCTCGTAACTCATAACCTGCAGCAGCTCGCGGTCGGCACCGACCTGGGCAAACGGGCTTTGCGTCGAGGCGGACGCCAGCACCACAAAAATCGCGGCAAGCGTCACCATAAAGGCGCATAACAGCGTGTTGGAGCCCGACACAAAGATGCCGCCGCCCACCACGGTAAAGATGAGCGCGCACGCCATGTAGGTATCGTCCATGGTGTTTACGCTGGCGGGAGCCTTGCGCAGCAGCTTGGCAACGTCGTAGAAGGGCTGCAGCAAGCGCGGGCCCACGCGGCCCTGCATGCGAGCCGAAAGTTTGCGGTCAACGCCGTCGATCAAGCCGCCCACAAGCGGCGCAATCAAGGCAAACGCCACGGTGCCAATAAAAATGCCCACGACGCCCGAGCCTTCAAAATACTTGCCGCGCAGCACCGAGGGCGCGCTCATGGCAAGCCGCTCGGGCCCAATCCACGCGCAACACAGCAGCGCAAACAAGATAATGCTGCAGCACACGACGCTACCCGCGGGGCCAATACGCTTCTCGCCAAGGGCGTCCTCCGAGTACCAATTGCGCTTTTCGGCCTTCACCTCGTGTCCCATCGAGCCGCGGAAATGGCGGTAATTGTCGGTTCCCACACCCGAAAGATATACGTTTACGTGCGGTTTGTTGCTCACGCGGAATGAAGTCAGCAGCACCACGGCGATAAACGCCACGATAACCACCATCAGATACATGGCGTCCTTGCCAATAACGTACGGCACGCGGCCAAACACCATGGCCAAGTAAGGCGACACCAGACCGCTCGAGATAACCGGAAACGCCACGCAGCACAGAATCAGCAGCGCGGCGATGGCGTTGAGGGCCATCCATTCGGTCTTATGGACATTGACCTCAACGTTTTGAGCCGTGGGGTCGACGCCCGAAAGCTTGGCAAGCCACTTGCCCCAGAAGTAAAACGTCGCGGCCGAGCCAAAGGCAAGCACCATGATCATGAGCACGTTGCCGGTCTGCGCAAACGCCACCAGGGCGCCCCACTTGGACACGAGCATGCCAAACGGCGCCACAAACATGCCCATAATGCCCAGCATCATCAGACGCGTCAGGTGCGGCATGCGGCTGAACATGCCGTCCATGTCCTCGATATTGCGGCTGCCGATATGATGCTCGGCCGTGCCCACGCACAGGAACAGCAGCGACTTGGCCACCGTGTGGAACAAGATCAGGAAGATGGCCGCCCATACGGCCTCGGGCGCGCCGACACCCAAGCAGGCACTGATGAGGCCCAAGTTGGAAATGGTGGAGTACGCGAGCACGCGTTTGGCGTTGCTCTGCGAGATGGCCATGAGTGCAGCGAGCAAAAACGTGATGGCACCCACACTCGTGACCATAAAGCCGGTCACGGGGTAGATGGCATAGAGTGGGCTCAGCTTGACCATCAGGAACACGCCGGCTTTGACCATGGTTGACGAGTGCAGCAGGGCGCTCGTGGGAGTGGGTGCAACCATGGCACCCAACAGCCAAGTGTGGAACGGCATCTGTGCGGCCTTGGTGAGCGCGGCGAGCGACAACAGGATGACCGGCATCACCAGCAGCGCGGACTGCGCGGTTCCGGTGCCGGAAAGCTCGATCATGCCCGAGATGGTCAGCGGCATGCCGTTAACGTGCAGATACATAAGTCCGGCCAAAAACGCGATGCCGCCCAGCATGTTGAGGATGATTTGGGTAAAGGCGTTCTTGATGGCCTCGGGCGTACGCGTGTAGCCAATCATAAGGAACGAACACACGGTGGTGATTTCCCAGCCGCAGAACAGCCACTCAAGGTTGTCGCTCGTCACGATGGCGAACATGGCCGAGAGGAACAGGAACATGAGCGCCAGGAACTGCGGGCGACGGTCGGACGCGGTCTGCCCGCGCAGCGCGGCCTCGTGCTCGTCATGGGCCTGGAAGTCCTTCATGTAGCCCAGGGCATACAAGCAGATTAGACTGCCAACGATGCCGACGGCGAGGACCATGATCACGCTCATGTAGTCCAGGTAGAGTGGCGTTGCCGTGACGGCTTCGGCCGCGGGCAGCGTCATGGCTGCAAAGGCGAGCGAGCCCACCAGCTGGACTATGCCGAGCACCGTGGTGAGCGCGTTCCTATATTTGTACGCGTTGTACAGGATGACAGCGCACAGGATGACGTCGATAACGGAACTGATGATCGAGAGCACATGCGAGGTGCCGGGGGCAACCTCAAAGCTCTGCGGACCCGTGCCAAAAAACATGACGGCGACTACAACTGTCACCGCCATAATAATGCCGGAGCCTATGAGCCCCGCCGCATCGCGGGCGCGGTCACCGCGCGCGAGCAGCATGCCCAGCGCCGGTACCAGCGGAAACAGGGTAAGGAAATACAGTAGCGTCATACCATCACTCCCCCATGCTAAAACGCTGCAATTGTTTAACGTTATAGCTCAATTGAGGAGTAGCGGCGGCGGGTTTTCGGTCAACTGGGGAGTTTTAGGCGTACGGGGTAAGGGCACGCCCGCATTGGAGCAGAGGGGCGGCAAGAAAAATGCGCCCCTGTGGGCGCACCATCCCATTCGCTATTCCGCCTTTTTAACGCGCGGCTTGCGACCGCGCGGCTTATCGGCCAGCGCGGACTCACCGCTCTCGCGATACTGGCGGCACCAGGCCTTGACCGAAGACTCGCTGGGTATCTTGTGCTTGATCATGGCCTCGCGAACCGTCAGGCCGTTTTCCAGGCGATCCTTTACCACGGCGAGCTTGACGTCGTACGAATACGTGCGGTGATGCGAACCCGCGTTAAGCACGGCGTCGGCACCGCCCACGGCGTATGCGCGGGCCCACTGACGAGCCGTGGCCTGGGGAATGCCGAGCTCCGCGGCGAGGGCACGATGACCGACCCCCTCTTGGAGGACCTCGACGGCGCGCTGCCTAACCTCGGGCGCATGCGTGCGAGTCCTAGTTGCTTCTGACATACCTGCCACTTCTTAGCCTTAACCGTTAATCTGCTTTCTTACGTACAAGTTAGATAGTAGCATTTTACTGTTTGCTCAAAGCAGTTAATTAAAATAGACGCGGCGTTATCTGGGCATTTGGCACCAATTTACGACATTTCTTTATCGATTATTTACGCTGGTAGCTGACTCGCAGCCAATCGTCATTCGCCTGTCAACAAAATTGACACCTCTTTATGTCCTTTGCTATAGCGGATATGATTATTAACCCCTCCCCCAATAATTTTGAGTAATCGGCAAGGCAGTAGACGTCCTTACTCCTCATGATTACCGCGCATTGCCATCCACCGGAGCAAAACAAAAAGGGCGGGGCCTGCTGCGCTTGCAGGCCCCGCACCGGTTGACACCCGACGGGACACAGCCGGGCGAGGCGGATCCGTGCTACCGCCCCGCCTGGCCGCGATGTTCAACTACAGCTCGTTGGCCGCGTGATACGCCGTGCGAATGGCGCTCGCGATGTCGGCGGTGCGCTCGCCCGAGCAGTCGCCCACGCAGGTCACGGGCACCGTCACGCCATCCAGGTCAAACGCGTTGGCCTTGGAGCCCACGGCCATCACCACGTAATCGCAGGCGATCTTCACCGGCTCCTCGGGGCCGTCCTCGGTGGTGTGCACGGCCTCCACGCCCTCGTCGGTAATGGCGGTCAGGCGGGTCTTAACGTGCTGTTCCACGTTGTGGGCGGCGAAGTCGCTCATGATCAGCGGCAGAATGGTCTCGGACTCGCCCGCGGCAATCTTGTCGAGCATCTCGACGATCGCCACCTCGCAGCCGCGCTGCAGCAGGTACTCGGCAGTCTCGGTGCCCACCAGGCCGCCGCCAATGACGGCGACGCGCCCGCTGAGCTCCACCTTGCCGGTCAGCACGTCCCAGCTCGAGACGACCTTGTCCGAGTCGGCACCCGGAACGGGAATGACCACGTCGTGCGCGCCCACAGCCACAATCGCGGCGTCGGCGGCGTTGAGATCCTCGGCCGTAGCGGCATGGTTGAGCTCGACCTTCACGCCCAGGCCGGGCAGAATCTTCTCGTAATACTCGACCGAGCGCATAATCTCATCCTTGCGCGGAGGCGCGGCCGCCAGCACAATCTGGCCGCCCAAGTGATCGCTCGCCTCATAGACGGTCACGTCGTAGCCGCGCTTGGCCGCCACGCGTGCGGCCTCCAGGCCGGCAATACCGCCGCCCACCACGGCGATCTTCTTGTCGCCCTCGCCCGGCTTAATGGCGATGGTCGCCTCGTCGCCGTTCTCGGCGTTGAGCACGCACGAGATGTACTTGCGGTTTTGAATCGCATCGACGCAGCCCTTGTTGCAGTTGAGGCACTCGCGGATGGGCTCGCCGGTCGCGGCCTTCAGCGCAATGTCGGGGTCGCACATGAGCGAGCGGCCATAGGCGATAATGTCGGCCGCGCCGTCCTCAAGAATCTTCTCGCCGGCCTCGACCGAAACAACACGGCCGACGGTGGCCACCGGCACGGAGACCAGGGCCTTGACGCGCTCGGCCACCGGCAGCGTCCAGTTGTAGGGCATGGCACCCATGGGCGGAATGGTGTCGCCCATGTTGCCGGTGTGGTTGGCCTGCGCGACCTGGATCATGTCGATGCCCGCGCCCTCGAGCAGCTTGGCGAACTCGCAGGCCTCGTCGGGCTGCAGGCCACCCTTGCCGCGCGGCGTGCCGTCGGGGTTCTCCATGATCACGGGGAGCTTGTACTCCACCATCAGCTGCGGCGCGGCTTCCTTAATGGCGGCGACGACCTCGAGCGCATAGCGAACGCGGTTCTCGAACGAGCCACCGTACTCGTCGGTGCGCTGGTTGAGGATGGCCGAGCACAGCGAACCCACCAGACGGTCGCCGTGAACCTCGATGGCGTCGATGCCGGCCTGCTGCGCGCGGGCGGCCGAGGCGGCGATGGCCTCCTTGATCTGGGTGAGCTGCTCTACGCTCGCCTCGTTCACAAAGTGCTGCATATCGTGGTGCAACTTGGCGTAGGCCTGCTTGCGGATCTCGTTGGACTCGGCCATCTTGGCGGCAAAGGTCTCCTCGTCGCCGGCGGCCTTAGCCTCCTGCGCAGCCTTGGCGGCGGCCATGGAACCCATGACCATGCGGCCGACACCGGGCACGTCGTACTCGGGGTGGAACAGCTGCAGCGCGACCTTGGCGCCGTGCTTGTGAACGGCGTCGGCCAGCGCCTTAAACGTGGGGATCTGGGCGTCGGTCGCCAACTTGGGCGTGGGGCTCGCGGTCATAACGGGAGCGACGTCGCCGATGACGATGTAGCTCACGCCGCCACGGGCTAGGCGCTCGTAAAAAGCCAGGCTGCGCTCGCCGATGGAACCGTCGCGCTCCTCGTAGCCGGTGGTCAGCGGCGGGAACATAATGCGGTTTTTGAGCTCAAGGGGGCCAACCGTAATGGGCTGGAGCAGCTTGGATGCAGGTGCGGTCATGGACATTCCTCTCTTATAGGCGCGGCGGCGATGGTGCCGCGTAGTTGTCTAGAGGATATGGCATGGGAGCACAGTGGCGCAACGGAAATCGGCAGACAGCAGGTAGCGGCAGGTGGATGGGGCGGGGCGGCCCGTCGGTTTGTCTCGATCTGTAACAGTAAGACCCTATTTTGCCGAGCAACTGTTACAGATTGAGACAAACCAATCTAGCCTGCCGAAAGATCTAGATCTGTAACAGTTACTCAGTAAAAACCGTCCCTCGTGTTACAGATTTAGACAAACGAAGACCGTCCTGCCGAAACATCTCAATCTGTAACAACTACAGACCAAAACCGGACCCACCTGTTACAGATCGAGACAAACCCCAATAACAACGACACCGTCCCCGTTCGAGGAAACGACCGCCACACTCACCGTTTTAAACAACCTGGCACCGCTCAGCCTGCGATAATAATTTGGTCACGCGTCGACTACGGCGAAGACGCGGCAGAAGGGACACCCATGCAACCGAGTACCACCGATACGTCTACCGCAAAGCAAGCGCTGCTCGAGGCGCTCTTGAGCGACGCGGGGCTCAAGAGCCTCACGCAAACGGCCTCTGCCGCTATGGACAACCCGGTGCTCGTCGTCGATCCCGTGTACCGCTATGCCGCCCGCGGCGGCTTTGAGCTCGACGATGACGACGACTCCCCCTTTGCAGCCATCACCCGCGCCGAGCTCTCCGAAGGTGACATGCTGCAGGACGAAGCCGTGCGATACATCATCAAATGCGGCTTAGACGAGGAGATTGCCCGCTCGACAGGCCCGCTTACACGCTATAACGACATGTTCCGCCTCAACACCATGACCGATGCGATCAAGGTGCACGGCACGTGTCTGGGCCGGGCGATGATGATCGAACGCAATCACGCCTTTGGCGATAGCGATCGCGAGGTCTTTGAGTTCTTTGTCCGACTGCTCGCGCAAGAACTGCAGAAAGGCGGCTTTCTTTCGTTGGGCGGCCCGCAACAGGGGCCATATTTTCTCTCGCGCCTCCTGGACGACGAAATCCCCAACCCCATCACCTGCACACGCAAAATGCAGCTCGTCGGCTTTGCGCCGCTTCCCGCCCTCTACGTTGTATGCCTGCTCAAAAAAGATTCCCAGCTCGAGGCGCGCGAGGCGGAGAGCATCCGAGGACAATTGCAGCCGCTACTGCACCATAGCCTTATCACCATGTACGAAGGTGAGCTCGTGGCGCTGGTAAGCCGTCCGCCCTCCACGCAGCTACCCGCCAACGATGAGGCGATCCTTGCCCGCGTTGCTGCCACGAACAATTTGTTCATTGGCATCAGCAACGAGTTTTCCCAGGCAACCGATGTGCGTTCGCACCTCAATCAGGCACGCGCCGCCATTCGATACGGCTCGACCTTTACCAAAATCCTCGAAGACACCCATGTGTATCGCTATTGCGAATACACCTACATGGAAATGCTCGACATCTGCAACGACCACATCAACCTTATAAACTACTGCCATCCGGCAATCTGGGCACTTTGGAAGCATGACCAGTCGCACGATTCCGAGCTGGTCGAGACGCTCTTTGCCTTTATGCAGCACAGCTGTAACACGGTGCGCACCGCCGCGATCTTGTCGCTTCACAAAAACACGCTGCTCTATCGCATTAACCGCATAAAGGAAATCACCGGTAACGACTTGGCATCGGGAGAGGACCTCTTTTTGTTCCACCTCTCGATTCGCACCCTAATCTACCTTGGCTTTCTTGAGCCGAGGATTAAGCCCCGCACCAGCGCCGACCTGCACTGCCGCAAGTAGGCCGGGCGGGGCTTGGGCAAAACTAGTCGCGCTTAATCTCCAGCGTGGGGAACGTCATCTTGGCGTACTTTTCCATGAGCGGCTTTACTTCGTCCATATGGGCGAAGAACTCGTCGCGGGTCTTGTTGATCTCGTTGAGGTGCTCGGCGCGCGCGTGGTCGTCGTTGCGGTCGCGAATCAGGCCGTTCTCGGCAATCTTGAGCTTGGGGCGACCGGTGCGCTCGTCGGTTACGATATCGCCGCCCGCGCCGCAGACCGCACACTCCCAGGGAAACTCGACCCCATCCCAATGCTTGTCGCCGGGGTACACCAGGGAGCTGTGGCAGTTGGGACACACGCCGTCATCCGGATCGCCCAGCCAGCAGCGCTCGTCAACAGGCGTGCGAATGACCTTGACGATGTTCTCGCCCATCTTGTGGGCGCGGGCGATCTGTCCGCCCCACTCCACGTCGTCTCCCCACACAAAAGCATTGCCCGGGCGGCCGTCGCGCTGCGCCATATAGCGATCGACGACAGTCATCGACATGGTAAACATAGTCGCCTGCAGGCTCTCCAGTGCCAGGGACTGCCAATCGTGCATGGAGCCGCCGACGGAGATGAGGCCGGCAACGGTATGCGGATTCTCCTTTACGGCACCGATGGCAAGCAAGAACGAAAGCTCGTATGCCAAGAAGCGCTGGGCAAAGCGGGTGTACACCGAGCTGGGCGTAAGGTCGTAGGTCGGAACCGAGAAGATCACGCCCTGGCAGGTCTGCAGTTCGCGAATAATCGCATCTACATCGTCTTTGTTTTTAAGAACGCAGCCGTGATATTCCTTTTGCAGGCCGGCGCCCATCTTTCCCATCTGCATGGTGCAGCCCTCGCAACCGGTGCAGGGCAAGATGTTATAGTCGAACAAATTGATCAGCTCGACCTCGCCGCCAGCCTCGCGCACCGCGCAAAGGGCCTCTTTGGCCAAAGCCTCGCCGTTGCCACCGTGCCTGCCGGCACAAATCGCCATCACTTTAAACGACATGGTCGCTCCTCTCCAGAGCATTTTGGACACGGATTCTGCCCGTGTGTACTTCGCAAAAAGCGTACGGCAGACGCAAAACATGCGCACCGTCCAGGCAACCAAGGCTCATGCGATAGTCTGCAGGGCATCTCGTGCAGATAAACAAAGTCCCCTCCCGCCCTGCTCAATGTGGGCAAAACGAGAGGGGGAATCGCGCTATTTGCGCTTAAAGGGAATGGGTTTGGGCGGGCACTTGGGCTTGACGGCCCCAGCCGTAACAATCGCGCCGTTGTCGCAGATATCCAGGCAGGCACCGCACTGGGTGCAAGCCTTTTGGTCGATCACGTGGATGAACCGCGGCCTTCCCAGAATCGCGTCCTCCTCGCAAACGCCCGAATCGACACACTTGTTGCATGCCTGGCATTTGGAGGCGAGGATATGGAAGGTCAAGAATGCCTGGCATTCCCCGGCGGCACAGACCTTCTTGGTGGTGTGCTGCACAATCTCGTCCTCGAACAGGTCGAGGAACGACTGCACCGCGCGCGCCAGCACGCGACCCTGCTCGCACAGGCACTGCGTCTGCATCACGGGGCAAAGGTCGCGAAAGAGCGCCAAGTCACCCGGCTTGCCCTTCTTGCGGCAGATATCGGCAAGAATCGTCGCAATCTGATGCGAGCCCTCGTAGCCAAAGACACAGCGTCCGCAGCTCTCGTGACGATACAGCGTGCAAATGTCCAAAAGCGCCTTTGCCATGCAGTTTTTGGAGGTATAGACGCACACGTAGTCGCTGCATAGCTCAATCTTTGAGGTGTCGTCGGGCCTCAGCAGCAGACCGCTGGGATAGCCAATCCCCACCGCTTTGGCGTCGTCGACGCCCGCCGCGGCAACCAAGGATTCCGCACTCACGACGCGGTCGACCTCAACGGGCTCATCGGCCCCGTCAAACCACACCCAGCGTTTTCCTTCGGCGGCAAGTAACTCCGATCCGCTCAGGCAGTGGTCATCGCCTTCACCTTCACAGCAAGATGGGAGAGGCTTTTCGCCGTCGAGCATCTTGGCCGCGGCCGAACCGTTGGCATGGACAAAGCCCAGGCTCGGGTCGCACTCGATCACGCGGCAGGACTCGCCCAACGCATCCGCGAGCGCGGCAGAGACCTCATCGCCTGCCGGCACCAAAACCGCCTGGGCACCGGCCCCTGCAATTTTTTCCGCGGCGGCCGCCACGTCCTTCTTAAGAAGCCAGAGCGCGACGGGGGCCTGCTTATGCGCAGGCATAAAGTTGATGATCGTCATGAGTTATCGCTCCTTTCCTAGTACTCGTTCCACAGGCGCGGCGTGCTGATCGTTAGGCGCAAATCGCACTGCAAGCAGCGGCTCGCCTCGCACGTTGCCTCATGGTCGGTATAGGGGCACTCAAACGTATCGAAGTTGTCCTTACGCGTCTGGGCATCGACAAACTCGGGCTGCACGGCATCGTCGTAGAAGCCCTCGGGGACACGCCCAATCCACTGCTCGGGAGCATCATGCTCGGTCAGCTCCTCGTCGATGTTGCCATCGCCACCCAAAGCGCGGTCGATGGCCGAGGCGCACGTGCGACCTGCAGCGATTGCCGCGATCACCGATTTGGTACCCGTCACGCAGTCGCCCGCCGACCAGATGCCTTCAACGCTCGTCTTGCCTTCGGTATCGGCCACGATATACGGGCCGTGCGTAAGCTCAAGGCCCATCTGGGCCGTGCCCTCGGGCTTTTGACCCACGGCAAAGATCACGCAGTCGGCATCGATGGTCTTCTCGCCGCCGTCGAGCAGTTCGGTGACGGCGCGGTGGTTCTCGTCAAAGTAGAACCGCTCGATCTTGTGGATCGTCATGGAACCGACCTTGCCCGAACCGTCCTCGGTCTCGTTAATGCTGGTAAAGGCATAGGCATCGTGCAGGACCACGCCTTCCTCGGCAGCCTCGGCGCGCTCCTCGGGCGTCGAGGTCATCGCGTCTTGGGCCTCAAGGCAGGCGACATCGACCGAGGCGGCACCCAGACGCACGGCAGTGCGGGCGCAGTCGTACGCCACGTTGCCGCCGCCAAGCACCACGACGCGCTTGCCCGTCAGGTCCGGGGCGCTGCCCATACGGGCGGCCTTCAGAAAATCGGTGTTACGCAGCACGCCTTCGAGGTCGTGGCCGGGCATGGGAAGCACCGTTCCGTCATGCGTGCCCACCGCAACCAGCACGGCATCGAAGCCCTGCTCCAAAAGCGCCTGGGGCTCGGCGATTCGCTCGCCACAGCGCAGCTCAATGCGCGGCTCGGCGTCATCACCCTGGGCAATCTCTAAAATCGTCGCAACCTCGGCATCGACCGTGGCATCAGGCAGGCGATACGCCGGAATGCCGTAGCGCATCTGGCCGCCGACCTTCTCGTTGGCCTCGAACACCACGACCTTGTGGCCCTTCTCGGCGCAATAGAGTGCGGCGGTCAAACCGGCGGGACCGGCACCCACAACGGCGACGCTCTTGCCGCTCAACGGCTCATGGCGCACGTTGGCCTTCCAGTCGCCCGTATCGCGCACGGCCGCGGCGCGCTTAAGACGGCAAACCGAAACCGGCGTGCCGTTGAGCTCGTTGCGCTTGCAGGCATCCTGGCAGCTATGGACGCAAATGTCGCCCAGGCTCTCGGGGAACGGGACCTTCTCGCGCACCACCGCGGCGGCTCGGGTGTACTCGCCGTTGCGGATGTGACGCAGGTAGCGCGGGATATCCACGTGGGCGGGACAGCCCGAGCGACAGGGAACCACGTTATCGGCATAGGACTTGTTCTCGTCAAACATATTGAGCGTGTCGACGATCGAGCCCGTGGGACACACTTCGATACAGGCGCCGCAAAAACGGCATCCGGCCTCCTGCAGGCTCACGCTGCCGTCGGTACCAATGCGAATGCCGTCCTCGGTACGCTGATAGTCCAAGACGCCGGCGCCGCGCAGCTCGCGGCACGCGCGCACGCAGCGGCCGCAGCGAATGCAGCGGGTGAACATATGGGTGATCAGCGGGTTCGATTCGTCCGTTGCGACCGGACGGCTCTTGGCGCGCCAGTGCGCAGGCGAAACTCCCAGGTACTGATACATAGACTGCAGTTCGCACTTGCCATACTTGGGGCAGCCGGTGCAATCGGCGGGATGCGTGGCCAAGATAAGCTCCATTGCCAGCTTGCGCACGCGCTCGGCCTGCTCGCCTGTCGTGTTGACGACCATTCCCTCGGCAACCTGCGTCTTGCAGGCACACACCGGCTCATCTTGGCCTTCGATCTCGACCATGCACAGACGGCATCCGCCGACGGCCTCAAGATCGGGATGTTTACACAGATGCGGAATATAGATACCGGCATCGAGCGCGGCTTCCAGGACATTTTGCCCTTCGCGTGCCTCGACCTCGGCTCCATTAATCGTTAGCTTCATTCGTTCCCCTCAAAACGTCGCTCTTGTCCAGAAAGGCGCCCGGGACCAAAGCGATCCCGAGCGCCTCGCTTGTAGGGCAAATCCCCGCCCGCACCCAACGCGTGGGTGTCTGCAGGCGCGAATAGCTGCGGTGTTACGACCACTCCTCGTCGCCCGCGTCCTCAAAGAGGGCTGCGGCGGCGTTTTCACCGGCGATGCGACCCGAGTTAAGGCAGAAGCCCATGGTGTTACCCGGAATGCAGTAGTTATAGGAGTCGCCATAGATGGTGCAGGCATCGGTGCCAACGCAGTACAGGCCAGGGATGACCTCATAGTCGTCGGTCATGACCTCCATCTTGTGGTTAATGAGCACGCCGCCCAGGGTGCCGTAGGCGCCACAGTACTGCTTGCAGCAATAGAAGGGGCCCTTCTCGAGCGGCTTCATAAACTCGCGCTCTTTCTCAAAGATGTCGTCCCAGCCGTTGTCGCACATCTCGTTGTACTCGTCGACATTAGCGAGCAGACCCTCCACGTCGATACCCGCCTTCTCGGCAAGCTCCTCCAGCGTATCGGCCTGGCAGATCGCCGGATAGCCGGCCTCCAGGTCGCGGTTCCACTGCTCCTCAAAGCCGTCGTACAGGTCGTGCGGATGAACGTGGCTGACGATATCCGGACCATCCTTCTTCCAGTGCTTGAGCATACGGGAATCAAAGATGGCATAGGCGACCTTGCCGGGGAGATGGTTGATGGCGTTGCCGACAAAGGTGGTGTTGAAGATCTCGTCCTCCGGCATAAAGCGCTCCCCCAGGCGGTTGCACCAGTAGCACGGCTGACGGAATGCGCCCTCGACATAGAAGTGGTTCATGTTGTCGGGGATCTGGTACATGAGCTCCATGGTCACCGGGGTGTGGCCGCCGCCGACCTCGTGGCACATGTTGATGCCGTCGCCGTCCATGCCCGGAATGGCAAACGAGAACAGGTCTTTACCCCACTCAAAGTCGAGCTTCTCCTTGATGAGCTTGGCGTTGTGGCCAAAACCGCCCGTAGCGACAATCGCAGACTTGCACGAGATTTGGTACTCCTCGCCGTCCTTGTCCTTGGCGGTCACGCCGCAGATGGCGCCGTCCTCGCCCTTGATAAGGCCGGTGCCCGGGCACTCGAACATAAACTCGACGCCCAGGTCCTGGGCACGCTCGGTCATGCGTTTGGTCATCGTGGTCGCCGCGCGAGGACCGGGCTCCGAGCCGTCCTCGGGCTGCACGACATGCCAGGTGTACTCGCCGTCGGAATAGGCACGCGTGCGCTCGCGGGCGCGGAACGCCGGACGCACGGAGTTAAACACCACGCCCATGTCCTGCAGCCATGCGATGGTGTCGCCCGACTTAAAGTAGTAGTCGCGCACCAGGCGAGCATCGACCTGGTAATGGGTGTAGAACATATGGCGACGGAAGAGCTCGCCAGGCGTGACCTCGATCATCGAAGCCTTCTGAAGCGGAGAGCCAGCGGCGGCAGGCCCCATGCCCATGTTGGCGGCGCCACCGGTAATGGGGGCCTTCTCTAGGGCAATGACGCGAGCGCCTGCCTCGGCTGCAGCGACCGCTGCGGCAAGGCCACTCAGACCCGCGGCAACGACAACGACGTCGGTCTCTAACTGTTTCATGCGAATCCTCCTTTATAGGGCTCTTGGACGAACCCGGACTTCATGCGAATTGCATGCGTATCGACAGCCATACTTTCGCTCGAAAACAGACTCAAAGCCATGTGCAGGCGCACCGATGTTTGCCCATAGCGACCATGGGCTTTGTGCGGATGAACCATGCGTTTGGGCGACGCTTTCGAGCGCATGGCCCTGACGCCACACGTACAGGGGGGCGGTGTGCTTCACGGCGTCCGCCCCTGATAATCGAGTTTTCTTATTTATGGTTCCGCTGTGCCTCGAGCACATCGAGCGGCGTAAGCGCCTGAATAGCGCGCTCTTTTCCAAAGATTGCCGAGCACACGAGCGTTCCCGACATAACCAGGCAAACCGCGAGCGCGATTCCAAAGGCCCAGAATGCGAAGAGGTGGCCAAAGTTGATCGGCTGCTGCAGCATAAACGTGAAGAACGACGTGGCAAGACCCATAAAGACGCAGGGCACATTGGAGCAGATCGAGACAAACCAAAACCGTCCCGGCAGAAAATCTCAATCTGTAACAGTTACTCGGCAAAATCCGTCCCTCGTGTTACAGATTTAGACAAACGGGACCCAACCCACCGGTATATCTCGATCTGTAACACCTGGCCGCCCAAATCGGGTCTAGATGTTACAGATCGAGATTTTGTTTGAGATGTTGGGAATTGGGCTGAGAGAACAGTCCCGGAATAACAAAAAAGCTCGCCGGCTAGGCCGACGAGCTGCAAGTTCTTGGTCGCGGGGGCAGGATTTGAACCTACGACCTCCGGGTTATGAGCCCGGCGAGCTACCAGACTGCTCCACCCCGCAATGTCTGGGCGCCTCATGTGCGCAAGAAAGAATATTACGCGGGAGTTCGGTAAACGGCAAGGAAAATCTCGTAGAGCATAATTCCTTCATATTTAAACCCCTCAGCCCATATCACTGTAACCGAATCGCAGCCGAGCGCCGTCGACGGCGCGTATACAATGGTGCGCGTCCTTTTACACCGACACTGGGAGTAGACATGCTGCTCGCTATCGATATGGGAAACACGCAGACGGCCATGGGCCTGTTTGACGGAGACGAGCTGGTGCAGTCGTGGCGCATGCCCACCGACCGCTCCTATACCGCCGACGAGATCCATGTGCGCCTGATGGGTTTCTTTAAGATGTACGGCCTTTCGCTCGACGCGGTCGACGCGATCGCCTTTGCCGGCGTGGTGCCGCAGCTCTCGCGCGAATGGCACGCCGTAGCCGACCGCATTGCCGCGGACGCCATCGTCATTGGGCCGCAGACGGCCGCCGTGACCAAGCTGCGTGCGGCGCGCCCCCAGGCTGTGGGCGCCGACCGCGTCGCCAACGCCGTTGCGGCCGAAACTTTCTACGGCGCGCCGGCAATCGTGGTGGACTTTGGCACCGCGACCAATATCGACGTCATCGATGAGGACGGTTATTACATTGGCGGAGCGATCGCGCCGGGCATCCGCATCTCCATGGACGCGCTTGCCGCCCGTGCCGCCAAGCTCGCCAGCGTTCCGCTCGAGGCGCCGGAGCACGCCATCGGCCGCGATACCGAGGAGTGCATCAAGGTCGGCGCCGTGATGGGCGCCGCCGCCATGGCCGAGGGCCTGGTCGCGCGCATGAAGCGCGAGCTGGGCCGCGAGGATGCCACCGTTATCGCCACGGGCGGTCTCGCCGGCATCGTCGCCGATTCGACCGATGCCTTCGACGTGGTCGACGGGCAGCTCACCATCAAGGGCATCTGCGAAATCTACCGCCGCATGCAGAAGCTGGGGTAAGGCGGGGTTTAAGTCGAGCGCGAGCGGCGAACTAGGCAACGCATCGGTCCTATTCCTCAAAAACGAAAATTTTTCAGTTTTGAGGAATAGGGCGCTGGCAACCCATTCCCCAGATAGGCGAAACCCTCCCCGGCACAGGCCGAGGAGGGTCTTGTTGTCATGTCTATCTTTGGGCGCGAACGCCCCGCGTTACAGCCCGCGAATCCGTACGGCCTCGGGCGGAAACTCCTGCTCGCCGGCATCGGTCTTGATGGTCGCGCGGCCCCAGATGTCCAGGCCCGCAAACACACCGACCGCAAGCGGCAAACCGTTGGGCGACACCGCCGCAACCTGACGACCCAGCAGCGGCACCATATCGAAGTACTCACCCAGCACCGGAGCCAGCGGGCCGGCAGCGCCCTGTGGTGTGTTGGCGGCAACCGCCCAGGTGTCCACGCGGGTCAGCACGGCGGTGGCCAATGCCTCGACCAGCACCTCGTCGGCCATATCCACGCCAAGCTCGCCCAGCGCCGCACGTTCAATATCAACCGTCACCGCGGCAAACATGCCCGCAGCACCGGCACCGCCGTTCACGGCAACACGCGCGAGCGACGTCTCAAACGCAGGCGCACCGCACACGATATTGCTCGGCCACTCAATGCCCACCTTGCCGGCAAGGCCCAACCCCGGCGTCGAAGCCGTGCCCACGAGCGCGTCCATCATGCCCATCGCGGCCACAAACGGCAGGCCGTGGAAGGCATGCATGTTCACATCCGGACGCACGACCAGCGAAAACGTCAGCGAAGCATCGCCCACGCTCCACGCGCACCAGCCCGCGGACACGCCCTCGCGACCCGCGTCACGCGCCGCGTCGAGCTCAGTGGCAGCGACTACAGCGTTCATCTCGATCATCTACATACGCCCCAATTCACCCACGATATGGCCCACGCGATCCTCGGGCTCCTTGACCTCGACGCCGTTGTAGCGGAAGAACCGCGCCGGGTCGTGCATCAGATCCTCGAGCGGCACCAGCACAAAGTCGCGCTCGCCGATCAGCGGATGCGGCAGGCGCAGCTTTTTGCCGCCGTGGGTCTCGCCGTCCATCCACAGCAGGTCCAGGTCGATGGTGCGCGGACCGTTGGCCTTGGCCTTTTTGGAGCGGTCGCGGCCCAGCTCGGCCTCGATCTTCATGAGCTCGTCGAGCAGCACCAGCGGCGCCAACTCGGTCTTGATCTCGATGACGGCGTTGGCAAACGCGTCCTGGCGCGTCTCGTAGGCCGGCTCGCTCTCGTAGATCTTGGAGGAGTTGGACACGCAGGTAAGTGGAATCTCGGCGATCATGTCGCGTGCGGCGCGGATGTTGTCGCAGCGATGCCCCAAGTTGGATCCCACGGCCACAAACGCGCGGCGCGGCTGCGGCTTGGCAACCGCCCAGTAGCCGTTCAGGAACTGCGCAAAGCCCGCGGCGTCGTGCACGCGCACGACGTTGGCGCCGGCCTGGATGGCGCCCAGGCACACGCCAAACGTAGCGGCATCGCGCTCGGCGGCCTCGGTCACGCCCGAGACGGCGCCCACAAAGCGCTTGCGCGATACAGCGCACATGAGCGGATAGCCCAGTGACGCCATCTTGGCAGTCTCGCGCTGGATGACGATGTCCTCGTTAGCCGACTTACCAAAGCCCGGGCCAGGATCGATGCAGATGCGGTCGCGCGACACGCCGGCGTGGATGAGCGCGCGGGCCTGGTCGGACAGAAAGCCCATGACGCGGCGCATGATGGGCGCCGAATCGGGCAGGGTGAAGCGGCGGAGCTGCGAGGTGGGCACGTAGGCCTCCTCGCGGCGGGCGCTGCGGCGCATCATGGCGGCCAGGCGGTCATTGGACTCCGATGCGGCCTCGGTGGCCTCGGGCGCGGGCGCGACGGTCTCGGCGGCAGCAGCCTGCTCGGCGGCCGGCGTCTCCTGCTCGCTTGCAGGCTCGGTCGCGGGCTCCGGATCGCCAAACGGCAACGAGGGCTGCACCACGCCGCCCGGAAGCTTGGCCTCCGGCTTAGGCTCGCCCAGTAACTTGCCGCGACGGCGGCGAGCCGGCTTCTCAGCCTCACGCGCGGCCTCGGCAGCCGCCTCGCGCGCCTTCTCGGCAACAAACGCCGCAGCCGAGGTATCGAGCTGCACCGTTGCGTGCGTGCGTGTAGGCGCGGCGACCTCGCCGGCATGCATCACGATGACGCCGCAGGTGCTCGTCTTAACAAACTCGACCATCTTGGGGTCGGTGAAGCCCGTCACGTCGTTGACGATCGAGGCGCCGCAGCGCACGGCCGCCTTGGCAACCGCCACGTGGCGCGTGTCGATCGAGACGATGGCGCCCTCTTTGGCCAGCGCGCGCACCACGGGCAGCACGCGGCGAGCCTCCTCGTCGGGATTAACCGGGGTAAAGCCGGGGCGCGTGGACTCACCGCCCACGTCGATGATGTCGGCGCCGGCGTCAAGCATCGCCAGGCCGTACTCGATGGCGGCATCCGGGTCGAAGTGCTCCCCGCCGTCGCTAAACGAATCGGGCGTCACGTTGAGGACGCCCATGATGCGCGGACGGTCAAAGCTGAGCTCATACTTTCCGCACCGCCATGTCTTGCTGTCGTTCGCCATGAACATCCTCCTAAAATGCCCACGCCGCCGAGCTTGGGGAGCTGGCGGCGGGGTCGCTTTGCAATCAGTCTTTCTATTGTATCCGCGCACACGGGCTAGAACGCAAACGCGGCCGCGATGTCGCAAGAAATCAGCAGGTCGGCATTTGCATCCTGATCGGTAGGCGCCAAATTGCAAATGGCCAGCGTATCGCCAGTAAAGTAACGCGTAAGGCCTGCCGCCGGATACACCACGAGCGAGGTCCCACCCACAATGAGGGCATCGGCCGCGGCAATGGCGGCAACGGCACCGGTCAACACATGCTCGTCGAGCGGCTCTTCGTAGAGCACCACATCGGGCTTGATGCGACCACCGCACGCGGGGCACACGGGCACGCCCGCGGCGTCCTCGTGCTCGCGCGAGCAAATCCACTCGGCGCTATAGACCGCGCCGCACGACTGGCAAATGTTGCGATGGACCGATCCGTGCAGCTCGAACACGCGCTGCGAGCCCGCCATCTGATGCAAGCCGTCGATGTTTTGCGTCACCACGGCATCAAGCTTGCCGGCGCGCTCCAGCTCGGCCAGCTTGGTGTGACAGCGGTTGGGCTTAGCGTTAAGCGCGATCATCTTGGTGCGGTAAAAGTCGAAGAACTCGGCCGGATGTGTCTCATAAAAGCTATGCGAGAGCATAGTCTCGGGCGGGTAGGCAAACTGCTGGTGATACAGGCCGTCCACGCTGCGGAAATCGGGGATGCCACTTGCCGTGGAAACACCAGCGCCGCCAAAGAAGACCACGCGCTTGTGGGTGTCAAACAGATCCGCCAGCGCGGCGGACGCCTGCCTGGGGTCCGATATTGCCTGCGTCATATGAGCCCTCCGTCCTTGTTGATCGGGCGGCGTCGGGCGATGTCCCAGCATGCGACCTTTAAGTCAGCATGCGCGGAGCCCACCCCGCCCCTGTTGCGCTAATCTTAAGCCTGCCAACCCCGTCGAAAGGACACCATGCCTCAGACTTACACTTTCGCCTCGTGGAACGTCAACGGCCTGCGCGCCGTGCTCAAAAAGGACCCGAGCTTTATCCAGATCGCGCAAGAACTCGACGTCGATATCCTGGCGCTGCAAGAGACCAAGTTGCAAGAAGGCCAGGTCGATATTGACCTGGCCGGCTATCACCAAACCTGGAGCTACGCCGAGCGTAAAGGCTATTCGGGCACTGCGGTCTTTAGCCGCCAGGAACCGCTGCGCGTGCTGCACGCCGACGCACTGCTACCCTACGCCGGCGAGAACGAGGCGGCCGTACTCGTCGCCCAAGCCGCAACCGAGGGCCGCGTCTGCGCGCTGGAGTTCGACAAGTTCTGGTTTGTGGATGTCTACACTCCCAACGCGCAAAACGAACTCGCCCGCATCGACGTGCGCATGGCCTGGGACGATGCTTACCGCGGCTTTTTGAACGCGCTCGAGCGCGAGACCGGCAAACCCGTCGTGACCTGCGGCGACTTTAACGTGGCGCACGAGGAGATCGACCTTAAGAACCCCAAGTCCAACCGCGGCAACGCCGGCTTTTCGGACGAGGAGCGCGGCAAGTTTACCGAGCTGCTCAACGCCGGCTTTACCGATACCTGGCGCGCGGCAAACCCCGACGTCGAGGGCGTCTACAGCTGGTGGAGCTACCGCTTTAATGCCCGCAAGAACAACGCCGGCTGGCGCATCGACTACTTCCTGGTAAGCGACGCAATCGCCGACAACGTACGCGACACCGGCATCCGCGGCGACATCTTCGGCAGCGACCACTGCCCCGTCACCCTCACCCTAGAGCTCTAGCCCCAACTAATCCCCTGGGGACGGAGGAAAAGGGATCATTTTCACCTCGCGAGGGCATCCACGCGGCCCGCTTGTCACGAAACTGGCCCATCTACTACGTTTAAGCCACTACCCTCAACCACAGCGAACAACGCAAAAAGAAAACCGCAGGTAGAAAGCCTGCGGTTTTTCATAAAACGCGGTTGTGTTTGGGGGTGTCGGGCCAAACGTAGTAGATAGGCCGATTCCGTGGCGGGCGGGTTCAGCTGATTCCCTGGGAACGTCTGGAGGCGAAAGAAAACGGATCAATTTGGCTCTCTGAGGGCCACGATGCCCGTCGTATCAGCCGGCTATTTCAAAACTATGCCGGTTTACGGGGCTGAATCGCGAACCCCCAACCATACGCAATTCCGAAATAATAAAACCGCAGGTAAACGGCTTGCTCTATTTCAAAGATAGCCGGCATGGTCTGCTTGTGCCAATCTGGCCCCGTAAACCGGCATAGTTTTGAAATGGCGCTTCGGCAGTATTGATTCCCGCCCCGGCGTAACCAACCCTACAGCCCGTATTTCACGACGACTCGGTTGATGCGGCGACACCAAGGCTTGTACAGGGCGACCAAAAACACGCAGGTCGCAAGGCCGTGCGTGATATCGAACGGTACGGCGGTGGCAAGACGCGCCATGGCACCCGCCCACGTGAGCGGCTGTACAAACCCAATGATGTCATACGCGTTGATCACAACGCCGTACAGCAAACCCGAAGCAAAGCCGTAGATCAACAGCGCCGGCATACGCACGGTGCCATCGGCGCGATCAAAAGCGCCGGCATGCGCCAGCGCACCGCCAACGTATCCCACGAGCCCCCAGGCATACATCTGCCACGGCGTCCACATGCCCTGTCCAAAAAAGAAATTGCTGGTCAGCGCCGCCAGCGCGCCAACCATAAAACCATTGCGGCAACCAAGCGTCGCCCCCGCGATAATGGCGATGGCGCTCACCGGTTTAAAGTCGGGAATGGGGCCAAACAGAATGCGCCCCGCCGCAGCCAACGCCGCCAGAACCAGCGTTGGCATAATCTGGCGTAAGCCCGGGCGCGACGCCTCGTAGCCCGCAAAGAACAGCGCAAGCACCAGCGCCACCACGACAAGCATGGCGAGCGCCGCCTGCTCAACGCCCGCCAGCAACGCCGCAGCCATCACGGCTGGCACCGCCAGCAGCAGCGGTATCTCCAGTTTTGCGAGTAGGCGCACGATGCGATAATCCGCCATCCCATCACGCCCTATAAAACACGTTGTCGGCAAAGAAGTCGGCCGGCGGCTCCATGCAGGCAATCTCGCCATCGAACATCATGGCGATGTCGTCGGCGACCTGCTCAGCAAAGTCCAAATCGTGCGTAGCCATGATGACGGTGCCGCCAGCCTTCGCATGGTCACGCAGGGCGCGGGCGATGATGCGGCGGCTCTCCAGGTCCAAGCCCTTCGTGGGCTCGTCAAGCAGCAGCAGCTCGGGGCCAATCAGCAGCAGCTTTGCCAGCGCGAGCAGCTGGCGCTGTCCGCCCGAGAGGTCGTAGGGGTGACGCGTCTCCAGGCCGTCCAATCCCAGTTGCGCCGCACGCTCCCGCGCCAAGTTCTCGTCATATCCGCAGGTCGAGGCCCATTCCATCAGCTCATCGCGAACCGTCTCGGCAACCAGCAATGCTTTGGGATTCTGAGGCAACAGCGCCGCCGAGGCCGCTCCGCGCACCATGCGGCCGCGCTGCAGCTTGGCGGTCTTGGCCAGCACCGAAAGCATCGTCGACTTGCCGCAGCCGTTTCCGCCCACGACTGCATGCACCGCGCCAGCCGAAAACGACGCATCGAGCCCGCGCAGCACCCAACCGCCCGCGCGATCGTAGCGAAACCAGCCTTCCGACAGGGTGGTAGCCGACCCAGCGTGCATTTTTTGGAGTATTCTGCTTCCATTCGTGCGCGGGAAGGCTTCCGAGCCGTTCTCGAGCAACATTTGCGCCACAAATTCGGACGATTTGTCCAATTCCGAACTTCTTTTCGCGCTCGATACGTCCCCGAGCGGCTCCAGAGAGCCCAAATTGTCCTCACGCCTGCTGAATACTCCGTTTTTTGCACATCGGATGGCACCCCACCCCAACATGTCATCGGAAAACAGCGATTCTCGGCGTCCCAAAGAAGCCGTATCCGCCACCTCGCGCACGCGACCGCCCTCAATCCGGTACGCACACGTCGCATACTCGAGCATCGGCCGCGGTTGATGCGTAGCCACAACAACCGTGCAGCCCAGCTCACGGTTCACGCGAAACAGCGCGTGCAGAAAATTCTTCTCGGCAACGGGATCGAGCTGAGACGTGGGCTCGTCGAGTAGCAGCACACGCGGACGCAGCGCCAGGACGGCGGCAAGCGACAGCAGCTGTTTGCGGCCACCCGAAAGCGTATCGGTATCGCGATGAAGCCAGTCCTCCAGACTAAAGAAATAGCTGGTCTCGGCCACACGGCGGCGCATCTCGTCGCGCGACATGCCTAAGTTTTCCAGGCCAAACGCCATCTCGTGCCACACGGTCTCGCACACAATCTGGTTCTCGGGATCCTGAAACACGTAGCCCACGCGCTCCGCAGACGCGCGCACGTCCATGTCGGCAACGTTCTCGCCCAGCACGCGCGCATCGCCAGTGCACTCGCCCGCCGGAGCGATCTCGGGCTTGAGCAACGACAGCAGCGTCGACTTACCCGATCCGGTACCGCCAACAAGCAGCGCAAATGCACCTTGGGGGACAGACCAGTCGAGCCCCTCGAGCACCGCAGCATCAGCCCCGGGGTAGGTAAAGCTCAGGCTCCGCACCTCAATCGCCGGCATATCCGGGTCGCACGCCGCGCCCGACACCGGGCCACTATCCAACCGAGCCATCAGCCGAACCTCTTCTCATCGATCGCATGCAGCACGCAGGGCAGCACCATCCAGGCAGCGTACACGACATAGCCCAGCCACGGCGCCGGCACCGATAGTTGCGGGTAAAACGAATACTGCGTTGTCGCGGTCCATGCCACCGCCACCGCGGCGACACCAAACAATGCAAGTCCAACCAGCGCGGCAACATCGCCGCGCCTCAGCCGATACCGCGCATACGTCGTACGGCGCGACGCAGCACCCCACCCGCGAGAGCGCATGGCATCCGCGCGCTCAAGCGAATCTTCCATGCCCCAGCCCATCAGCACGCTCGATGCCCGCAGGCGCGAGCGCACGGGGTCAGCCGGCGCGCGTCCCGGTACATCAATCGCGTCCTGCACCGCCAGCACCGTGCGGCCGCGGCGCAAAAACTGTGGGATAAGCCGCATGCACATCGAAATCATGAGCGCGATCACCGGCGCGGCGTTGCCCAAAAGCGCAAGCACCTTGTCGTAGCCAAGCATCGACGCCGCGGCCTCAAACCACAGCACGCTCGCCACAAACAGCCCACCCATGCACAGGCCGTACATCATGCTCTCCAAATACACCGCGCGCATGCCAATATGGAAAAGCTCGGTCGAGCCCGATGCGCTAAACAGCGGGTTGACCAGTGCAATGATCAAAATCACCGGCAGCTGCCAGCGAAGCGCGCCCAACGTGCGGGCAGCCCCGCGCGTCGCAAATCCATACGCCAACCCGCCCGCGAGCGACAGCGCGATCAGCACCGGTTGCATCGAGAACATGGTGAGCCCCAACGTCAGCACCATGTAGAGTGCCGGCACCGCCGGATGCGACATCGAGAATGCCGCGACGGGCTCGTTGCCCGATTCCTCTCGCATGATATCCACGGGCACCCCCGTCCCCTCGCTCAAACGACAACGCCGCAGCGCCTCCGCCATGCACAACCAGCGCAAACGCCACGACGGCGGCGCAAGCCTCAACCGCCGCAAACCAATCGTTACGCGCTCATCATATGCCTGCGGTATCATATTGCGCCGTGTATCGTTTCCAAACACACGTCTCTATAACGTAACAGGAGATCACATGGACGCAACCGCAATTATCCTCGCTGCCGGCGAGGGCACCCGCATGAAGTCGAACCACTGCAAGGTTTCGCACAAGATCCTGGGCAAGCCCATGGTTCAGTGGATCGTCGACGCCACCATCAAGGCCGGCTGCAGCCGCGTCGTGGTCGTCATCGGCAGCCACGCCGACGAGATGCGTGCCCTCATCGATGGCGCCTACGCCAACAGCGCCACCAAGGTCGAGTGCGTCGAGCAGACCGAGCGCCTGGGCACCGGCCACGCCGTCAAGGTCGCGCTCGAGGCCTGCGGCATCACGCAAGGCCCCGTCGTCGTGCTCAACGGCGACCTGCCGCTCATCACCGCCGACACCGTCGCCAAGTTCGCACAGACCGTCGCCACCGGCGAGCTCGCCTGCACCGTCATGACCATGACCCCGCCCGATCCTTTTGGCTACGGCCGCATCAAACTGGGCGCCGATGGTCAGATCGAGCGCATCATCGAGCAGAAGGACTGCACGCCCGAGCAGGCCGCCACGCTGCTGGAGTGCAACGCCGGCTGCTACGCCTTCGACGGCGCGCAGCTCGCCGCCCACATTAACGAGATCGGCAACGACAACGCGCAGTCCGAGTACTATCTGCCCGACATGCTCGAAATCCTCAAGGGTCACGGCCAGGCGGTCTCCATCTTCCACTGTGACGACTACCGCGACGGTCTGGGCGTCAACAGCCGTATCCAGCTCGCACAGCTCACCGCCATCGCGCGCGACCGCATCAACGAGCACTGGATGGCCGAGGGCGTCACGTTCATCGACCCCACGCAGGCTTGGATCGGCCCCGACGCCACCATCGGCCGCGACACCGTCGTGTGGCCGCAGACGCACCTGATCGGCCACGTCACCGTGGGCGAGGAATGCCAGCTCGGCCCCAACAGCCGTCTCACCGACACCACCGTCGGCAGCGGCTGCACCATCGATGAGACCATCGCCATCGAGGCCGTCATCGAGAACGGCGTCGACTGCGGACCGCGCGCCTACCTGCGCCCGGGCACCCACATGCTCGACGGCTCCAAGGCCGGCACGCACGTGGAGATCAAGAAGTCCACGATCGGCGAGGGCTCCAAAGTTCCGCACCTGTCCTACATCGGCGACACCACCATGGGCTCCGGCGTCAACGTGGGCGCGGGCTCCATCACCTGCAACTACGACGGCGTCCACAAGCACAAGACCGTCATCGGCAAGGATGCCTTCATCGGTTCCGACACCATGATGGTCGCGCCCGCCCAGATTGGCGACGGTGCACTCGTGGCCGCCGGCTCCGTCATCACCGAGCCGGTCCCGGCCGACGCACTCGGTCTGGGCCGCGCCCGCCAGGTAAATATTGAGGGCTGGGCCGCCGATTATCGCCGCCGTCTGCACGAGGACGACGAGGTATAACGTTTTACCAAGCACAAAAGGAGCTGTTCCATGGGGACGGCTCCTTTTTTCTATCGTGACCTGCGCGACCGGATGAGTGGTCGGTTCGTGTCCGTTGACGGTAAAGACGTTATCAAGACTCGATAAACCCCGTCGCGCGGTTACAATGCAACAAGGCATCTATATGGCATTCGATGTATAAAGGAGAAGGGTAATGCCGATTAATGATCCCGAGAAGTCGGAGAATATGCGCAAGTCCATCCGCGTGTATTCCGGTTCCTCCAACCGTCCCCTCGCTCAAAAGATTGCTGAGTACCTTGGGGTCGAGCTTTCGGGCCTTACGCTAAAGCAGTTCGCCAACGGTGAGATTTACGCCCGCTACGACGAGACCGTCCGCGGCGCCGACGTCTTCCTGATTCAGTCCGTGGCCGGCGGCAACGTCAACGACATGCTCATGGAGCTGCTCATCGCCACCGACGCTGCCAAGCGCGCATCCGCCCGCTCCATCACCGCCGTTATCACCCACTACGGCTATGCCCGCCAGGACCGCAAGGCCGGCCCGCGCGAGCCCATCACCGCCCGCCTCGTCGCCAACCTGCTCGAGCGCGCCGGTGTCAACCGCATCATCACCCTCGACCTGCACCAGGGTCAGATCCAGGGCTTCTTTGATATCCCGGTTAACCACCTGTCCGCACTGCCGCTGTTTGGCCAGTACTACAACGACATGCACTTCGACACCGACAACCTGGTTGTCGTCTCCCCCGACGTGGGTCGCGCCAAGGCCGCCAAGAAGCTGTCCGACATGCTCGGCTGCGACCTGGCCATCGCCCACAAGGGCCGTCCGCGCCACAACGCCGCCGAGGTCATGGGCATCATCGGTGACATCAAGGGCAAGACCTGCGTCATCAATGACGACATGATCGACACCGCTGGCACCCTGTGCGCCAACGTCAAGGAGCTCAAGGCTATGGGCGCTGGCGACATCTACGTCTGCGCCACCCACGGCATCTTCTCCGGTCCGGCCATCGAGCGCCTGAACGACGCCCCCATCGTCGAGTGCGTCGTCACCGATGCCATTCCCGTCGAGGTCGGCGGCAAGATTAAGACCATCTCGGTCGCCGAGGAGTTCGCCCAGGCTATCTCCGCCGTTTACCACGAGGAGCCCGTCTCCACGCTCGTCGGCGGCGACTTCGCGCTGTAGTCGCATCGTCCTTGCAACCCGGCGCATCGCCGTCGGAACAGAAGAAACCCCCGCGCTCCCCCTTGCTTCGGAAAGGTCGCGCGGGGGTTTCTTCTGTTCCGACGGCTCGCTCTGCCGCGGCCGCGCTTTTGTCTGGTGGGATTTCGCTGAAACGAAGTCTCGCCTTCGGCGGGCGTGGTAGCCTTTGTCGTTGATTGAACTATTTGTGTAACGAAGGGACAAATATGGCAGCTGCACAGCCGCTTAAGATTCGCATGGTTGCCGGACTTGGCAACCCTGGCGATGAGTATGCCGAGACCCGCCACAACGCTGGCTTTAAGGCAATCGACGAGCTGGCCCGTCAGGCCGGCGTCACGTACTGGAAAAACCAGGCAGGCGCCGAGGTCGCGCTCATCAATATCAACGATCCCGAGGAAGAGGGCGGCAAGCGCCAGATTGTGCTGGTCAAGCCGCAGTCGTATATGAATACCTCGGGTGGCCCCATCTCCAAGCTCTGCCGCGAGTACAAGATCAAGGCCGAGGAGCTGCTTGTGATCCACGATGAGCTCGACATTCCCGCCGGCGACGTACGTGTTAAGGTGGGCGGCGGCCATGCTGGCCACAACGGCCTGCGTTCCATCATCGACAAGATGGGCAGCCGCGACTTCAGCCGCATCCGCACCGGCATCGGCAACCCTCCCGGCAAGATGGCTGTCGCAGACTATGTGCTCAAGCAGCTACGCGCCCGCGAGGCCGAGGACTTCCAGGACGCCTGTGCCCGCGCCGCCGACGCTGCGGGCCTCGCCATCGTGCACGGCGTGATCTACGCCCGCGACCATGTCAACGGCTCCGCCTCCGCCAACGGCAAGCACTAAAACCTACCAAAAAGGGACAGGTTTATTTTGGCAGGTTGGGACTGCGGACGATTTCTTGGACCGCTACGCGGCCCTTCCCAGCGCGGCGCGG
>CAUGTZ010000003.1 GCA_959602645.1 uncultured Collinsella sp.
GATGACCCTGCGGCCCCGCGCGGGCGCCCCCGGTTACCCAACCTCTTCGATAGGAGCTTTTCCCACATGGCAGACATCGCATTCGAGAAGGACCTCTCCGTCGCCGAGACCGGCATCGGGGGCCTCAAGGTCGTCGACCTCGCCGTCCACGGCGACTCGCGCGGCTGGTTCAAGGAGAACTGGCAGCGCGCCAAGATGTGCGCCCTGGGCATCCCGGACCTCCGCGTCGTCCAGAACAACATCTCCTACAACGACAGCCGCGGCGTCACCCGCGGCATCCACGCCGAGCCCTGGGACAAGTTCATCTCCGTGGCCCGAGGCTCGGTCTTCGGCGCCTGGGTGGACCTGCGCGAGGGCAGCGCCACCTACGGGAAGGTGTACACCTGCACGCTCGACCCGTCCAGGGCCATCTACGTCCCGCGCGGCGTGGGCAACTCCTTCCAGGCGCTCGAGGACGGCACCGCCTACACCTACCTGGTGGACGCCCACTGGTCGCTGGAGCTGAAGAGGACCTACACCTTCGTGAACCTCGCCGACCCGGAGCTCGCCATCGAGTGGCCGATCCCGCTCGAGCAGGCCACCGTCTCCGAGGCCGACCTCAACCACCCGATGCTGAAGGACGTCGTCCCCATGGCGCCCAAGAGGACGCTCGTCACCGGCTGCAACGGCCAGCTGGGCCATGCGGTGCGCGCGCTTGCCGAGGAGCGCGGCGTCGCCAAGGACTTCGACTTCTGCGACATCGACACCTTCGACATGTCCGACCCGGAGGCCTACTCCAAGTACGACTGGTCACTCTACGGCACGGTCATCAACTGCGGCGCCTACACGGCCGTGGACAGGGCCGAGACCCCCGAGGGCCGTGTCGTCGCCTGGAAGGCCAACGCGACCGGCCCCGCCCTTCTCGCCCGCACCTGCGCCGAGCACGGCATCACGCTCGTCCACGTGTCCAGCGACTACGTCTTCGACGGCACCGCCGAGGTCCACACCGAGGAGGAGCCCCTCAGCCCGCTGTGCGTCTACGGTCAGACCAAGGCCGCAGGCGATGTCGCCGTGGCCGGCTGCCCGCGCCACTACATCATGCGCAGCTCCTGGGTCATCGGCGAGGGGCACAACTTCGTCAAGACCATGAAGGCGCTCTCAGACCGCGTCGCCGACCCGGACGACAAGCTGGATAAGATCACCGTCGTGGACGACCAGCTGGGCCGCCTGACCTTCACGCGCGACATGGCCGAGGCCATCTTCCACGTGCTGGGGACGCAGGCCCCCTACGGCACCTATAACTGCACCGGCTCGGGTGCGGTCAGGTCATGGGCCGACATCGCCCGCGCCGTCTTCGAGGTCGCCAACGGCAACGGCGACGGGGTCGTGCCGGTCAGCACCGCCGACTACTACGCCGAGGCCTCCGGCCCCGTCGCCCCGCGCCCGGTCCATTCCGCGCTCGACCTGTCCAGGCTCGAGTCGGTCGGGTTCCACATGCCCGACTGGGAGGAAGAGCTGGGGGAGTACCTCAAGACGCTCTAGCCGCTGTTATTGAATTGACGAGAGCAAAAGCCGCCGTTCTTAACGGCGGCTTTTCTTGTTTCTGGCGAATAACCCCGCTGTAACAAGGGCAACGGCGGTCGCCAAACTCACCGCAAGCCCCGCAAATGCGCCCGGGGTCCTATAGCTCATTACGATCCTATTCGCGCCTTTCTGCACGCTCAAGCATGACAAGCCCTTATCGGCGGCGGGCGCCAGCTCTGCGGCGGTGCCGTTTACCGTTACGTTCCAGCCCTCATCGTACGGAACGCTCAGCAGCAGGTTGCCGTCATCCTTGGCTGTATACTCGCCTTCGATCCTTCCGTCCTCAAAAACCGTCGGAATAAACTCGCTCGTCTTAAGCTCGTTCATAATCTGTTTGAAAACGTCCAGATTGAGGGCGTAAAAGACCGGCTCATTGTCTTGCGGCATGTCTGTATAGCCCTCTGCGACTCCGATTGACACCGTATGCTGGTTCGGGGCGTCCGATGCATCCGCAATCTGGCGGATATTATTGTCGAATCTCCAGGCCTCGTTTTCGATCGTTCGCTGGTCGATGGTAAGGGCGACGGGCCAATAGCTGCCGGCGATCGCATCTTTGTTGATGTAGAGATATCCGATGGAACCCGACGGCACGGTGACGTTCCACTGCTTTAAGTTCTCGTCATTTTCCGTGTTCGTGGCCTTGATTTTGGTATAGAGCTTTACCTCGCGGCCTAGGATTTTGCTGTAGAGGTCGTTCTGCTTTTCGAATGGGTTCCCGATCTTCAGCGTGCTGTTTTGGATATCGCTTGAGGCTGCGACGCCAATGCTGAGCGCATAGGGGTTCTCGTACACCGCGCTTGTGGAGTCCGCCTGATTCGTCTTGGCCGAAACGTATCCCGCAGGTGCGTTCTCGGGAATGGCATACTTGACTCCCAGTAGGGCATCGACGGCAAGAATGGGCTCGGCATAACGGGTTGAAAATTCGCCGACACTGCTGTATCCAAGGGAGTTGAGCAGTGCAATTGCCTGCGGGTTGTTTGCCGACGAATATGAAGACAGTTGGTTGTATCCAAGTGCCAGGCCTTCGTTGAGGGCGGCGCTATCGGCGCGCGTAGTCGTACGGTCGATGCGGCAGAAAGACGCCGAATCCTGGCCTCGAATGGCTGTGATCGTATTGGTTGCGGTGGCGACATAGGTGCTGTTGGCTTCTTCGGAATAGCCTGTGTACAGCTGGTTCCACATAACATGGGCGTTGGCAAATAGTTCAATTGCCGTGAGTGCCAAGAGCGGCATGATGATGGCCGGACGATGGGCTCGACGTAATGTTGGCCGCTCATTGAGTTTCTGCAACGCGTATCCTGCGGCCCACAGCGCAAAGAAGCTCAGCAAAAAAGCCGTGCGCGAGTAGAAGCCGTTAGGAACGCGCATGCCGCACCAGATGTACTCGAGCGGGCTCAAAACGGAGCTGGCGACCAGGATTATCGTGACGACGAGTGTTGCAATGCGCGTCTTGATTGAAACCGTGCGGTTAACCAGTAGGCTCACCGCGAGCAGCATCATGATGATGCCGCAATAGAACTGCGGTGTGCTTTCGTTGTTTACCCACATGCAGGGAAGAAAGCTCCTGATGAGCGACTTGAGGCTGGTTTTAAGTAGGGGGCCGAGTGCCAGAACGGGTCCGCCCTTGGACATGGCAAGGATGGTCGGCAAAAAGGTCCAGGCGGACAGAAGCAATCCAAGCGCGATAGCCCCGGCGAACCGCAGGGCCCGATCGAGCATGAGCTTCCAGCTAAATCCTTTTTCTGCAACATAATCGACAAATTCGACCAATACGAAGATGCAGAGGAACAGGATGCTGATGTAGGCCGTATACCAGCAGAACATGACATTGAGCGCCGTTGCGATGACGAGTCGGATCATACGCTGCTTGCGAATGAGCTCGTGGCATCCGTAGGCGCAGATGGGCAGCAGGATGAGGCAATCGATCCAGAGTGGGTTGCGCAGGTTGCTGATGGTCCAGCTGCAAAACGTGAACGAGAGGGAAAGCAGGAATGCTGCGGGCTTGGACAGGTTAAAGCGCTTTTGCACATACCAAGCGCTGCTGATGTGGATGCAGCCCAGTTTGAGCGCGGTTATGGCAAATACGAAGAGCGTCAGCTTGTCTGCGGGAAACAGCACGCAGAGCAGGTTGAAGGGGCTGGCGAGGTAGTAGCTATAGAGCCCCCATGTGTTCATGCCGAGTCCCTGCGAGAAGGAATAACGAAGGTTTGCCTCGCCTAAAAGGACGCGGCGAAACCACGCAAAGAAGTCGATGTATTGGTATTTGAGATCGTTGGTGAGAAACGAGTTGTCGCCAAAGGGGTAGACATGCCCCGCCGCTGCAAGTGCGACAAAGAGTGCGACGGAAAACGTGAAGCAGGCGGCGTAGAACGCCACATTCTTGAGCATGCTGTTATTGGGCCGTGTCATCAGATTCCTCGTTGGACTCTCGGATGATATAGATGGGGCGGCGTTTGGCCTCCAAGTAGGCTTTTGCCAAGTACTCACCGATGATTCCTAAGCACAGAAGCTGCATGCCGCCAAACAGCGTTATGAGGCAGGCGAGGGACGGCCATCCGCCGACGGGGTCACCCCAAACAAGCGTTTTGACTAGGATGACGATAAATCCCAGGATGGCGATGAGACAGAAAACGATACCCGTGAGGGCGGCGAGGGAGAGCGGCGCCGTGGAAAACGCGACGATGCCGTCGATGGAATAGAGGAGCAGCGACCAAAAGCTCCATTTGGTCTCACCGGCCACGCGGTTGACGTTTACGTAGGGGAGCCATTTGGTCTTGAAGCCGACCCAGCCGTAAATGCCCTTGGAGAATCGGTTGTATTCGCCCATGGAGATGATGGCGTTGACCATAGGTCGCTTCATGAGCCTAAAATCGCGTGCTCCGTCGACGATGTCGGCCTTGGAAATGCGGTTGATGATCTTGTAGAACATGCGGGCACAGAACGACCTGATGGGAGGCTCGCCTTCGCGGGTGGTCCTGCGTGTGGCGACGTTATCGTAGTTTTCGGTCTGCAAGATCTCGTACATCTGCGGCAGGAGCGAGGGCGGGTCCTGCATGTCGGCATCCATGGTGGCGACATAGTCGCCCTTTGCGTGCTGGAGTCCGGCGAATAGTGCCGCCTCCTTGCTAAAGTTCCGCGAGAAAGAGTGCCAGTGGATGGCGTATGGATGCGCCGCCGCGGCTTCTGCTTTCATGACGGCAAGTGTTTTGTCTGCCGAACCATCGTCGATGAGGACGGCCTCAAAGAAGATGCCGGGGTCTTGCTGGGTCATGATGCGAACGACGCCATCGAGCTCTTTGAGAAAGATCGGAAGCGATTCCTGCTCGTTGTAACATGGCACGACGATGGAAATGAGTGGCATGGTGGTTTACCTCTCGCTTTTATTTGCGCTGGAGGGAATGCTGCGGCCATATGTGTTATACACGTTGACCTCCCACTGTTTACGCTCAACCTTTGCAACGGAATCAAGGATAAGCCCCGTCGCGAGACTCAGGCCACAAAGGAACATGAAAGATGCGGCGAGCATTGCGGTGGGGAAGCGGGGGACGAGACCGGTCTGGAAATATTCGACGACGATGGGGATGCCCAGGGCGAGGCCGATAATCGCAAACAGAAGCGCGGCCAGGCTGAAGAATTTGAGCGGACGGTAGTCCTTGAACAGCGTACCGATCATGGCGACGACCTTGATGCCGTCACTGACGGTATTGAGCTTAGACTCGGATCCTTCGGGGCGATCGCGGTACTCAATGGGCACGTCTTTGATGCGCCAGCGGTGATCGACGGCATGGATGGAGAGTTCGGTTTCGATCTGAAAACCCTCGGAAAGCACGGGGAACGTTTTGACAAAGGGGCGGCTCATTGCGCGATAGCCCGTCATAACGTCATCGAAGCTGTAGCCATAGATCCACTTGATCATGGCGCGAACTAGATTGTTGCCAAAGCCGTGGAAGGCGCGCTTGTTTTCCTCGGCATAGGTGCCGTTGGAAAGGCGGTCGCCTACGGTCATGTCGGCCGTGCCGTTAAGGATGGGCTCACAGAGGGCCTTCGCCGCCTCGGCGGGGTAGGTGTCATCGCCGTCGACCATCAGGTAACAATCGGCGTCGATGTCGCGAAACATCTGGCGGCACACGTTGCCCTTTCCCTGGCGGGGCTCAAAGCGGACCGTGGCGCCGTGCTCGGCGGCGATGCGTGAGGTATCGTCCGATGAGTTGTTGTCATAGACATAGACCGTCGCTTGCGGAAGCTCGCGGTGAAAGTCGTCGATGACCTTTCCGATGGTGACTGCCTCGTTGTAACAGGGGATAATAACGGCAATCGTTTGCTCGGCCATGAAGGTTCCTTTGGTCGCGTACAATCGAATCGTTTGTTTCGTGGCTAGGATGGGCGCATTGATTCGAGAGTTCAGGTTATTAGATGTGACACGTGCTGTTTTGCTGTTTGCAGCAAGCATCGCTACGGTGACGTATTGTAGTGGTTCCTTCGACCTGTTTCCATCTGTCTTGGCATGTGTTGCGATAATCGCATCATTGGTTAATTTCAATAAGTTTGCGTGCAGGGATTTTGCATTTCCGTCGGTTTTTGGTAGAGCTTGCTGCTTAGTGATTTCCCTTGTATTTTCGTTTGTTCTTGTGCTGGGAGCGCCTATTCGTGTGACTGAACCGGTGATTGCCGGCGGGATTTACGAGAACTATATTGAGCCATATTCCGCGATTGATTCTGTTGCTTTTTGGGTGATGTCGGCGCTGGTCTTTTGGGTCTTGTCGGTGCTTGTTCAGCTGTCTTGTCGTTGCCGCTGCTGTGTTTTCTGCAATGACTCGCTGCGGACTAATGATGGTGACTCGTCCATTCGACTCCTATCTGTTGCGGTCCGTGCTCTAGTGATATTTCTTTTGTATCTCCCGTTCTTCCTGAGGTATTGTCCCGGCCTGTTTTTTGGGGATACCTTCTCGTCGTTCGCTCAGATTATGGGGTGGAACCCATTGAGCAACCATCATCCGGTTGCATTCACCATGATGATGGCTGCTTGTATCAAAATTGCAGGCCTCATGGGGATGAGCCCTTCGGTGGGCGTTGCCTTGCTAACGGTGCTTCAGATGGCCTGTGTTGCCAGCACGTTTGGCTATCTTTCAATTTGGGTGACTTCCCGCTTCGGGGTCTCCTCTCGCTGGTCTTGGCTGCTCGTAGTCTATTTTGGCTTGTCACGGTATCGCGCTCTTTATTCTGTGGCGCTTTGGAAAGACCCGTTGTTTTCCTGCTGTCTTGTCTTGATGGTGACCATGCTTGCCGATGCCGTCACGGGAAAGGATTCCCGGTCGAGCGCGTTGCGTTTGCTCGTTTTTGGTGCCCTAGCGTTGGGCGTTATGCTTCTACGGAATAACGGTTTGTATATTTGCGCTGCGCTATTCGTGGTGCTTGCGATAGCTGTAGCTTTGGACCGACTCGGCTGCATTGCCCCGATGAAGTCTGCCTCTCGTTTGGCCGTATCTCTTGGATTTGCGCTTGTCACATGCTTGGTTATTACGGGGCCCGTGTACTCGGCTATGGGCGTTGTTCCATCGGAGGATGTTGAGTCAGTGGGTATTCCGCTTGCTCAGATGGCTCGCGTTGCCGCGCTCGATGGCGATATGTCCGAGTCCGACCGTTCTTATATGAACGAGCTGCTTCCGCTTGATCGTTACAAAGAGGTTTACCACCCCAGTATTATCGATCCGCTTAAATGGAACGATGACTTTAATTCGGACCATTTAAAGGATGGATTCTGGGCTCATTGGGCCTCGATGCTTTCGCGTAACCCATCGATATACTTTGAGGCGTGGGAGCTGCAGACGTTTGGTTTTTGGGCCCCAAACGTAATGGGTGCCGACGGCCTTCCCGAAAACTTTCTCATGGGTGTTCCGTATAACCTTGTGGCCGACGCAAAGGCTTCTACGGGAGTTACATTTCGCAACTTGCTTGTGCCCCTCGGCGATGATGTTGATGTGGCGATTGGACTGAGCGCTTGGTCTATTTCTGGCGCCGTTGTCTTTTGGTTGCTCATGTTTTCGGCAGCACTGTTGGTGTCATGTGGTCGCGCAAGACTTGTTTTGCCGCTTTTGCCCTTTTTGTTGTTGTACGGAACGCTCTTTATTGCCAGTCCTATTTGGTATTGGCCTCGTTATATCGTGGCTGCTCAATTTGGTCTCCCTGTTGTGATTGTGGTGGTCGCTCGCGGCATGCTGTCTGATGGAAGACGTTCCGAAAACGATGTTGTGGGATAGTTTTCCAGTTTCGCAACGCCGCCTTATGGCGTTGAGGGCGGGTCTATACTGTTCGTTTGTCAACGATTACGAGTAAAGGAGTTGCATCCGTGTCGGATCAGACAAAGCAACAAGAAACTCGCAGTCTGCCTGCGACGTTTGCTAAGAATGAATTTGAGAAGGATGCGTTTATCCTTCGCCAGCTGGTTACCAAGGATTTTAAGATCAAGTATCGCCGTAGCGTTCTGGGCGTCGCATGGTCGGTGCTCAATCCGTTGCTGATGATGATTGTCATGGCCATCGTGTTCTCGACGATTTTTGGCCAGGGCCGCAATGGCTCAATGACGCCCGAGATGTACCCGCTGTACTTGATCGTGGGTAACGTTACCTTTGCCGTCATGTCCGAGTCTACGAACCAGGCCCTGACGTCGATCGTTGGCGCTGCCCCTCTGCTCAAGAAGGTTAAGGTGCACCGCTGGGTCTTCCCGGTGCAGAAGGTGCTCTTCTCGCTGGTCAACTTTGCCTTCTCGCTGGTCGCCGTCGCCATCGTTATGCTGTGGTTCCGCGTTATGCCTTCTTGGCATCTCATTTTGCTGCCTGTCTGCCTGCTGCTGCTTATGTGCTTCTGCATGGGCCTGGGCATGATGCTCTCTGCCCTTACGGTTTTCTTCCGCGATGTCATGCATCTGTGGAGCGTTGTCATTACGGCATGGACCTACATTACGCCCATCTTCTGGACGACTGACTATATTGCGCAAATGCCGCATCTCGTGCGTATCTTGATGTATGCGAACCCCATGTACAACTACCTGCAGTTTATGCGCGATATCTTCCTGTTCCAGACGACGCCCTCGCTTGTGACGTTTGGCATGTGCGTCGCTTGGGCGGTCCTTGCGCTTGTTATTGGCTACACTGTGTTCCATAAATCTGAGCGCAAATTTATCCTCTACATCTAAGGAGTGCTGTGATGACTGAATCTGTTGTTGATTACAGCGAGCAGCCTCTGGCTGTCGAGGTCGACGACGTCACCATGATCTTTAACATGGCGTCCGAGTCGCTGACCAACCTCAAGGAGTACTTTATTAAGCTTGCCAAGCACGAGCTGTTCTTTGAAGAGTTTCGGGCACTTAAGCATATCTCGTTCGATATTCATCGCGGCGAAGTTGTCGGTCTGGTTGGTACCAATGGTTCCGGTAAGTCTACGATGCTCAAGATCATCGCCGGCGTGCTTGACCCTAGTGAGGGCAGCGTTAAGGTGCACGGTAATATCGCACCATTGATTGAGCTTGGTGCCGGCTTTGATCCTGAGTTGACTGCCCGTGAGAACATCTATCTGAACGGCGCTCTGCTCGGATATACCAAGGAGTTCATCGATGCCAACTTTGACGGCATTATTGAGTTCGCTGAGCTTCAGAACTTTGTCGACATGCCGTTAAAGAATTTCTCCTCGGGCATGGTTGCACGCATTGCCTTTGCAATCGCGACGATCACCGAGCCCGATATCCTGATCGTTGACGAGACGCTGTCCGTCGGTGACGTGTTCTTCCAGCAAAAGTGCGAGGCGCGAATTCAACACTTTATCCAGAGCGGTGACGTGACAGTTCTTTTTGTTTCGCATTCCATGGAGCAGGTTGAGCGCATTTGCCAGCGTGCCGTTTGGATTGAGAAGGGTGACCTTCGCATGGACGGCCCGGTTGATGAGGTCTGCAAGGCGTACCGCGAGCAGTTCAACTAGGTTATAATTACTTGCGCTTGGCTGAGTTGCTTGGCTGGGCGTGCGGTCATTTGCTCCATTAGCTCAGTTGGATAGAGCAGGGGACTTCTAATCCCAAGGTCGACGGTTCGAATCCGCCATGGAGCACCATCGTTTATTAAGCCCGGACCGCTTGGTGGTCTGGGCTTTTTTCTTGTTGCTGCAGTTTTGAAGGGCGTGCTATGAGCAGTAAAAGGCTCGATTGGATTGATATTGCTAAGGGCATTGCAATTATTCTGGTCATTGTGGGGCACACTGTTCCAAATCCTTCTCCTTTGCGACATGCAATTTTCTCTTTTCATATGCCGGTGTTCTTTTTTCTTGCCGGGTATACGTTTAGGCCGAAGCCGTGGCGCGAGCTGCTGAGTGGTTCGGTGTCGCGCCTGCTGGTGCCGTATGTGGTTCTTGCACTGGCGTGGCAGGTGCCGACGTTCTTAATGAGCGGCGCTCCTTTGACAAGCGGTACGCTGGTTGCGGGGTTTAAGACGCTTGTGTTTGCCTCGGGCGTTGATGTGCCTGGGTTTGGCGTTACCGCCGTTGGCATGGCATGGTTTTTGGCGGCGCTGTTTACGTCGCGCCTGCTGTTTAATGCGCTTGTGCGGCTGTTTGATCGCCGCAGGATTGGGGTTGTTTGGCAGGGCGTTGTCTGTGCCGCGATTGCCTTTTGCGGTTTGAGCGTGTCTCGCTATTTTGGTGCTTACCTGCCGCTCGATTTGGATTTGAGCTGCTATATCGTCTTGCTGATGTGGATTGGTTATACGGCGCGCCAAAGGGGGCTGGAGCCGAGCGTGAGCAAGCCTCTGCTGTTTATTGGAGCCGGTGTTGCTTGGCTCGTCCTTGCCGCGCTGAGTGGGCTTGAGCTTTCGAGCCGCCGCGTGGATGGATTTGTTGTTGCGACGGTTGCTGCTGTTGCGGGTAGCTACTGCGTCTGTTGGGTTTCGATGGCGTTGGAGAAGTTGAAAGACGTGCCGGTTTTGGGGTCCTTTGAGCGAGGACTCGTGTTTTGAGGACAAGCCAGTCTGGCAATCTTTGCAATCCACGCGGTCGATTGGTTTATTCCTTGGCAGACGATGTCGTTGCTCATGATGCTGCCGGTGCCATGGCTCTTTGCGTCGATTGTGCGCTGCTCCTGCGATATTGGATTGGCGTACGTGATTAAGAAGGCGTAATAACGGCGGGGAGGACCAACTTGGCCCTCCCCGCCGTTATTTATTCAGTAGTACCGCTGTTTAACTAATCGAGACGTTCCCTCAGCAGCTCCAACGCGTGGGCATACCCCTGCAGGCCTTCGCCGGTGATGGTGGCGAAGCAGGCCAGGCGGGCGTAGCTTACCTGGCGGAAGTCCTCGCGGGTCTCGACGGCGCTGATGTGGACCTCGACGGCAGGGATGGCGACGGCCTTGAGGGCATCGAGGATCGCGACGCTCGTGTGCGTGTAGGCCGCCGGGTTGATGACGATGCCGTCGACCTTGCCGTAGGCCTCCTGGATCTTGTCGACGATGCTGCCCTCGTGGTTAGACTGGAAGACCTCGACCTCGTCGAAGCCCTGTGCAGCACCCGCTTCCTGGCAGATCTGCACTAAGCGGTCGTAGTTGTCGCTGCCATAGATGCCCGGCTCGCGAATGCCGAGCATGTTGAGGTTGGGGCCGTTGATGACGAGTGCCTTCATGGTTGCTTCCTTTGCAGTTGGTTGGCGTGGCTGGTCTTGCGATCTTCGGCGTTTGCCCAGATAAAACCTGCCAAAATAAACCTGTCCCTTTTTGGCAGGTTAGAGGGTCTCGACGATGGCGGCCGCGGTTTTGGCGGCGCAGTCGCGTGAGTCGATGATGTAGTCGGCCCAGGCGCGGTAGCGCGGCATGCGCTGCTCGGCGAGCTTATCGATGCCATCGCGGGCGGTGATGGGACGCCCCTTGTGGGCGAGTTCGTCGAGCTTGCGGTTGAGCATCACAATCTGGCTGTTCTGGTGCAGTAGCGGATAGTTCTCATCACGCGTGACCACGCCGCCGCCGGTGGAGAGCACCAGGCCGCTGCGCTTGGAGATGTCGGCCAGCGCCGCCGTCTCCTGCTCACGGAAGGCCGCCTCGCCGCGTTCGACGATAAAGTCGGCGCAGGGCATGCCCAGGCACTCCTCGAGGGCGCGATCGAGGTCGATGTGCTCGCGGCCTGTGAGCTGGGCGATCTGCTCGCCCACGCGGGTCTTGCCCGAGCCCGGCATGCCGATGAGCGCGATGTTCTGCTCGCGGCGGGACAGACGCTCCGTCACATCCAGGATGCGCTCGCGCGGGGTGGCTTGGCCGGTGTAACGCTCTACAGCCTGTGCCGCCTGGGCAACAAGCATGAGCAGGCCGCCGATGCAGGGGATGCCGCGGCGCTCGGCCTCGAGCATCAGACCCGTGCGGGCGGGGTTGTAGACAATGTCGATGACGCCTTCGAGTGCATTGAGGCCTTCGAGCGTGCAGGGAGCGTCGGGGCAGTGGGGGAACATGCCGGCGGGCGTGCAGTTGACGAGCAATACCGCATCGGATTGCTGCGCGATGTTGCCGTAGTTGACTACGCTCGTGCGACCCACGGGTACGACGATGGCGCCCAGATCTCCGAGCACCATACTGGCCGTGGTGCCAGCACCGCCGGTGGCGCCGAGCACGAGAGCCTTCTTACCGGCAACCTCAACGCCTTGCTCCTCGACCAGGCACTGAAAACCAAAGTAGTCGGTATTGTCGCCGCGCAGGCGGCCGTCGGGCAGGCGTGTGATGGTGTTGACGTTGCCCATGCGCTCGGCCAGCGGGCTCAACTCGTCCAGGTAGTCCATGACGGCACGCTTGTAGGGGATGGTCACGTTGGTACCTTCCCACTCATCACCCGTCATAAAAGTCTCAAGATCCTCGGGCTCGCGCTCAAAACGCACATACTCGAGCCCAGCGAGCTCTTTGTAGATGGTCGGGGTGTAGCTGTGGCCCAGCACGCGGCCCAGCACGCCGTAGGGGCGGGTTGCGGCGGTATCGGTCATCTAGAGCACCTCCGTATAGCTGCCAAAGTAGGTGAAGCTCTCGCACACGTCGTCGATGGAATCGAGCAAGTCGTCGAGGGCCTTGCTGCCAAAGGGGCAGTCCAGGTCAAAGTAGAACATAAACTCAAAGTCGTGCCCGGGGATGGGGCGGCTCTCGAGCTTGATGAGGTTGATGTTGAGCGCGTAGAAGCGCTCGAGTACGCGGTAGAGGGCGCCCGGCTCGTTGGCCGTGGTGATCATGAGTGAGGTACGGTTGGCGCCGGGATAGACGCGCGGTTCGCGACTGATGACGACGAAGCGCGTGTAGTTGTTGTCCGAGTCCTGAATGTTGGGCTCCAGCACCTCCAAGCCGTAGAGCGCCGCACAGCTGCGCGAGGCAATAGCGGCGACGTTGGTGCGTTCGGAGTTGGCGACCATCTCGGCCGACATGGCGGTGTTGGGGTACTTGGTGGCATGCAGGCCGTGGCCCTCGATAAAGCCGGCGCACTGGGCAATGGCTTGGCCGTGGCTGTAGACCTCGCGCACGTCCTGGAGCTTGGTGCCGGGTTTGACGAGCAGGTTGTGATCGATCTTGAGGCGCAGCGAGCGCACGATATGGAAGTCGAACTGGGCAAGCAAGTCGTAGACGGCGTTGACCGAGCCTGCGGTGGAGTTTTCGATGGGTAGCACGCCAAACTCGCAAAAGCCGTCGCGTACGGCGCGCATAACGCCCTCGAAGGTCTCAAAGAAGGCGATATCGGGCACGTCGAAGAGCTTGCACGCGGCGATCTGGCTGTAGGCGCCCTCAACGCCCTGGCAGGCGACGGTGGCCGTCTGGGGGAAGGGCGTGTCAAAGGTTGCGGCCGTGGCATGGGCCTTTTGCGACACCGTGGTGCCCTTGAGCTCGTTGATGAAGCGCTGCTGCTCGGCCTTGCTCATGCTCATGAGGAGGCGGAACAGGGTGATGGTCTGGGCCTCGTAGCGCTCGGGTGCGCGGCTGGCGAGGTTGTTGAGTTTGGAGCGCTCGCGGGCGGGGTCAAAGATGGCCTTGCCCATCTCGATCTTGGATTTGGCGACTTCGGTGGCAATGTCCATACGCTCGACAAAGCTGTTGAGCAGGGTGGTGTCGATGCCATCGATGGCCTGGCGAATATCGGCAAGGTCCATGGAGGCCCCTTTCACGTGTTGGTGATTTTTCTGGGACGGGCGTGGGGGCCGGAGTTGGCCCCCCGGAGATTTTTAGAGCTGGGCGGCGTCCTCGAGTAGGGCGTCCCAGATGGCGAGGGCGGCGGCTGCTTCGGCTACGGGGACGGCGCGCGGGACGATGCAGGGATCGTGGCGGCCGTGGACCGAGAGCCCGGCATTTTCCATAGCGTCCATGTCCACCGTCTGCTGCTCGCGGCCAATGGAGGGCGTCGGCTTTACGGCCATGCGCCACATGACGGGCGCGCCGGTCGAAATACCGCCCAGGATGCCGCCGGCGTTGTTGGACTCGACCTTGATCTCGCCGGTCTCGGCATCGATGCGATACGGATCATTGTTCTCGCTGCCGCGCATGGCGGCCACGGCAAAGCCCATGCCAAACTCCACGCCCTTTACGGCGGGAATGCCAAACGCGATTTGCGCGATGCGGTTCTCGATGCCGTCAAACATGGGGTCGCCGATGCCCGCGGGAAGCCCATAAATGCCGCACTCCACGATGCCGCCGATGCTGTCGAGTTCGTCGCGTGCGGCTAGGATCTCCTCGCGCATGCGGCCGGCTGCGGCGGCGTCAATGCAAGGAAGATCGTTCGTAAGGATCGCCTTGCGGTCGGCCTCGCGATAGACCATGTCGTCCATCGGCAGGTCGGAGATGCCGCCGATCTGCGCGACGTGCGCCATCACGTTAATGCCGCGGGCCTCGAGTGCCTGCAGCGCAATGCCGCCGGCAATGCACAGGGGTGCCGTTAGGCGGCCAGAGAAATGCCCACCGCCGGCGACCTCGTGCATGTTGTGATACTTCACGCGCGCCGGAAAATCCGCGTGTCCGGGGCGGGGCTTGCGGCGCAGCTCGGAATAGTCCTTTGAGCGCGTGTTGGTGTTCTCGATAATCGCGGCGATGGGTGCTCCCGTGGTATGTCCATCGACCACACCGGCGATGATGTGGGCGGCGTCGGCCTCGCGGCGTTTGGTCGCGGTCTCGTCGCGACCGGGGGCACGACGGTCAAGGAAGGCCTGCAGCCGCTCCTGGTCAACAGCGATGCCCGCCGGGATGCCATCGAGGGAGCAGCCGATGGCGGGGGAGTGCGACTGGCCGAAGATGCTTAAGTGCAAGACGTTGCCAAAGGTCGAGGACATGCTATTCCTCCTCGAGTGTGACCTTGCCGCCCAGCAGGCGGTAGTGGTCGAAGAAATCGGGATAGGACTTGTTGACGGCCTCGGCGCCGTGGATCACGACCTCGCCGGTGGCGCGGCTCGCGGCGATCGCGGCCATCATGGCGATGCGATGGTCGTTGTGCGAATCGACTTCGCCGCCGGTGAAGGCATCGACACCCTTGATGATGAGGTCATCGCTGGCAATGCGCACCTGCGCGCCCAGCGCGGTGAGCTCGCGGGTGGTCGTGACCAGGCGGTCGGATTCCTTGATGCGCAGACGGGCGCAATCGCGGATAAAGGTGCGGCCCTGCGCCAGCGAGGCTACGGCCGAGATGACGGGCACCAGGTCAGGAATGTCGTGGGCGCTCATCTCAAAGCCGGCGAGCTTGTCGGACTTCACGGTGGCGGCGTTGGTGGAGCGCACGATGCGGGCGCCAAAGCGCGAAAGCGCGGCGAGCACGTTTCGGTCGCCCTGCGCGGAGCTCAGGGATACGCCCTCCACGGTGATGGGGTCGGCGCCGATAGCGCCGGCGCACAGCCAAAAGGCGGCGTTGGACCAGTCGAGCTCGACGGCTACGCTGCCGGGCGTGCGGTACGAGCCGCTGCTCACGCGGAAGTTCGTGACTTCGGGCTGGCCGTCCTTGGCCGGAATACGCTCGACGTTGACCTCGACGCCAAAGGCCTTCATGGCCTGGATCGTCAGGTTGATGTAGGGACGGCTCTCAATGAGGCCGGTTACCTGCACGCAGGAGGGCTGGGCCAGCAGCGGGGCTGCCAGCAGCAGGCCGGAGATATACTGCGAGCTCACGTTGCCCGGAAGCACAAAGGTGCCCGGGCGCATGCGTCCGCTCGTCTTGAGCGGAAAACCGCCCAGACCCTGTAGGTCGCAGCCGGCGGCGATGATCTCGTCCGAGAGCGGGGAGAGCGGGCGGGCGCCCAGGCGGCCCTGGCCTACGAAGGTGGCATCCGCACCCAGCGCGCAGGCGACAGGCAGCATAAAGCGGAGCGTGGATCCACTTTCGCCGCAGTCAAGCGTGCCGCCGGCAAGGGCCTTGAGCAGGCCAAACTCAACACTCTTCATGGTGGGGTGGACCTGGAAGCCGTCCTCGACGGTCTCGATGCGAGCACCCAGGGCCGTAAGGCAACGCACCGTAGCCTCGATGTCGGCGCAGGTGGTATTGCAGGTGACGTGTGTCTCGCCGTTGGCAAGCGCAGCGCAGATGATGAGGCGATGCGCCATCGACTTGGACGCGATGGCGGGAACGGTGCCCTTGAGCGGGGACGGGGTGATGCGGGCTAGCATGCGGAAGCGTCTCCCTTCTGGCCGAGGCCCTCGTCAATTAAATCGTGGAAGGTGGAAAGCGGCGTGCGGTCGATGCTGCAACGGCCAATGCCGTGCGGAATTACCAGGTCAATCGTGTCACCGGCGCGCTTTTTATCGTGCAGTGCTTCGGCAAAGACGGCGTCGGCCGAAAGCTCGCAGCGGGTCTTGAGACCGTGGCGTGCGCAGAGCTCCTCGATGCGGCCCGGCAGCTCGGCGTCGCAGATGCCGTGCAGGGCCGCGGCGCGCGTGATGATGCCCATGCCGATTGAAACGCAGTTGCCGTGTCCGAGCTCAAAGTGCTCGCAGGCCTCGACGGCGTGCCCGGCGCTATGTCCAAAATTGAGGAGCTTACGCTGGTTGGTTTCGCGCTCGTCGGCGACGACCACGGCGCGCTTGATGTCGATATTGCGGGCGATGATGAGCGCTACGCGGGCCACATCGCGGTTGAGCAGCTCCAGCGTGAGCGGGGTCTTCTCCAGTTCGGCGAAAAGCTCCGGGTCGGCGATCACGGCGTGCTTGACGACCTCGCCGCAGCCATCGGCGAACTGCTCGGGCGTGAGGGTGGCCAGGCACCCCACGTCGGCGATAACCACGCTCGGCTGCCAAAAGGCGCCGGCCAGGTTCTTGCCGGCAGCCAGGTCTATGGCGGTCTTGCCGCCCACCGACGAATCCACCATGGCGAGCAGGCTCGTCGGGATCTGCACAAACTTGCAGCCGCGCATGTAGGTGGCGGCCACAAAGCCCGCCATGTCGCCCACGACACCGCCGCCGAGTGCCACGATCACGTCGGAGCGCGAAAGCTCGCGCTCGGCCACAAACTCCAAAATGGCAACGTAGGTCTCAGCGCGCTTATGGGCCTCGCCGGCCTCGAAGGTGCAGATGCTCACCTCGTAGCCTGACGCCTCCAGGCTCTGCTTAACGGGCATCTGGTAGAGCGGGCCCACGTTGGTGTCCGTCACGATGACGGCCTTGGTGCCGCCGGCGGTGGCGCGCACGAGCGGCCCCGCCTGCTCCAGCAAAAACGTGCCAACATGCACCTGGTAGGGGCGTGCAGTGTCGATATCGATGGTAATCGCCATAAGCTTCGGTCCTTTCGACCTGGCGTGATGGGTGGTCTAGTGGGAGGCCTCGTCGTCGAGTGCGCGCTTAATGCGGTCGCCCTCGGCAAGGAGATTCTCCAGATAGCGCTGGTCGCGGTCCTTGAGCGCGCGGCTGTAGGCGCCAAGCGATTCGATCAGATGGTCGATCTCGAAGGCGAGCGCGTCGGCGTCGTCGATCATGAGCTCGGACCACATTTGCGGGTTGAGGTGCGCCACGCGGGTGAGATCGCGGTAGCTACCGGCCGAAAAGCCGTGGTGGACCTGAGCGGTCGGGCTCTTAACATAGGCGTTGGAGACGACGTGCGCGAGCTGGCTCGTAAAGGCGATGACGCGGTCGTGCTCGGCGGCGCTGGTCACGCTGAACTTGCCAAAGCCCAAGGGGCGTACCATCTCGCGCACCTGGCCCAAAAGCTCCAGTTTGAGCGCATCGTCCACCGCGGGCGGTACGAGCACGAGCGGGGCGCCCTGGAACAGGTCGGCGCGGGAGTGCGCATAGCCCGAGTACTGCGTGCCCGCCATGGGGTGCGCGCCCACAAAGTAAAAGCCGTGCTCGCGGGCTAGCTCAAAGGCGCGCTCGCACACGATGCCCTTGACGCCCACCGTGTCGATCACCACGGGGCCCATGATGGCCTCGGTGTCGGTGGCGTCGGCGAGCGCCTGGGCGTGCGCCTCGAGCCACTCGATGCATGCCTCGGGATAGCAGGCAAGGACGATGATGTCGCATTCGCCGAGCGTCTTGTCGTTAAGCTCTCCGGCGACAGTGCCCATGCTGGCGGCCGTCATGACATCGTCATCGGGGTCCCAGGCCAGCACGCGGACGCCCGCCTGCGCATAGCCGCGGGCAAAGCTGCCGCCGATGAGGCCCAGGCCGACGATGCCGGCGCACTTGGGGCCGCCCTGGTTAACGCGCGCGTTTCTCACTGTACCCATGGGCTACTCCATGGTCTCATGGCAGACAACCTCGCGAATGGCTCGGATGCGGCGCATGGTGTCGTCGAACTGATCGGGGGTGAGGGCCTGAGCGCCGTCGGACCATGCGCGGCTGGGCTCGTCGTGGACCTCGATCTCTAGGCCGTTGGCACCGCAGGCGGTCGCGGCGAGCGCCATGGGCTCAACGTAGCGGGTGTAGCCGGTGGCGTGGCTGGGGTCGGCGACGACGGGCAGGTGCGACAGGTGGTGCAGCACCGGCACGGCATTGAGGTCGAAGGTGTTGCGGGTGCGGGTCTCGAAGGTGCGGATGCCGCGCTCGCACAGGATGACGTTGTCGTTGCCCTCGCTCATGATGTACTCGGCGGCCATGAGCAGCTCATCGATCGTGCCGGACATGCCGCGCTTAAGCAAGATCGGAGTCTTGGTCTTGCCGACCTCTTTGAGCAGAGGGAAGTTCTGGGCGTTGCGGGCGCCGATCTGCATGACGTCGATCTTCTTGTCCAGGAAGACCTGCACGTCGCGCGGGTCCATGATCTCGGTGACGATCGGCATGTCGAGCTCGGCAGACGCCTCGCACAACAGGTCCAGACCGGCGGGGCCCATGCCCTGGTAGGCGTACGGGGAAGTGCGGGGCTTGTAGGCACCGCCGCGCAGCATCGTGGCACCGGCGGCCTTCACGCGGCGGGCGATGCGGATGAGGTTCTCGCCCTCGACGGAGCACGGGCCGGCGATGACCTGGAACTGATCGCCGCCGATCTTGACGCCGTGGCCGCAGTCGATGACGGAGTCCTCGGGGTGGAACTTGCGGTTGGCGCGCTTGAACGGCTCGGAGACGCGCTGCACGCGCTCGACGACATCCATGGACTCGAGCAGGAATGGGTCGATCTTGGTCGTATCGCCCACCAGGCCGATGATCGTCTCATTCTCGCCGCGCGAGACATCGGTTTTCAGGCCCTTTTTCTCAATCCAGCTGACGATATGGCTGACGGCCTCGTCGCTGGCGCTCTCTTTTAAAATTGCAATCATGGTGTGCCTCTCACCTCGATGGATAACCCTTGCAAAAACGGCCCGCATCGCGAGCCGTGTACATATGGTGCATGAGAGTTTATACTATCTGACTCGCTTTTGCCTTCTAAAGTGGGCCGTTGAGCCGCGTCTTCCTCGGAATTGCAAAGCTTTTTCTTTTATTTTGATAGCCCGTGGTGTACTTGGGTATAATGCCAAACGTTGGCCCTATTAGCTCAGGGGATTAGAGCGTCTGCCTCCGGAGCAGAAGGCCGTTGGTTCGAATCCAACATGGGGCACCATCGAACGTGAGACCGTCCGAACCTCGCATGGTCCGGGCGGTTTTTCTTATACCGACGCGACGTGATGGGACGTGGTATGGCAGCAACGGATATCGAGCGCGGACTCTCGACCGCCGAGGTCGAGGAGCGCATCGCCGCCGGTAAGATCAACCGCAACATGGAGCTTAAGACCAAATCGGTCAAAGAGCTCATCATCGAGAACCTCTGCACGCTGTTTAACTTGATCAACGCTGTCTTGGCGATTTTGGTGTTGCTGACCGGATCGTTCAAGAACCTCACGTTCCTGTTCGTGGTGTTTTTGAATACCGCCATCGGCGTCATTCAGTCCATGCGCTCCAAGAAGATGGTCGATAAGCTCACGCTGCTGACCTCCAAGAAGGCCATCGCGGTGCGTGACGGCTCCGAGGTGGAGCTCGACCTGGACCAGATCGTGCTCGACGACATCATCCGCCTGGGGCGCGGCGACCAGATTCCCGCTGACGCCGTGGTGGTTTCGGGCGAGGCGCTCGTGAACGAGAGTCTGCTGACGGGCGAGAGCGACCTTATTAAGAAACAGCCCGGTTCCGAGCTCATGAGCGGCAGCTTTATCGACTCGGGCCTGCTGCGCGCCCGCGTGATCCATGTCGGCGCCGACAACTACGTGGCCAAAATTAATAACGAGGCCAAGTACGTCAAAAAGGTCAATTCCGAGATCATGAACGCGCTTAACGCCATCGTGCGCTTTGCGAGCATCATCATGATCCCGCTCGGTTTGGCGTTGTTTGCCTCGAGTGTGAGCGAGCTGTGGGATGCCGCGGGAACCCCGGGCGATAGCGCGCTTTCGTGGTGCTTCTCCGAGCTGTTGGCTGGTCATGTGCCTTCGTCGGCGCTGCTGTCCACGGTGGGCGCCCTGCTGGGCATGATCCCGCAAGGCCTGGTGCTTCTGACCTCGTCGGTGCTCGCCATCGCCACGGTGCGCCTGGCCCGCCGCAAGGTGCTGGCGCAGCAGCTTTACTGCATCGAGACGCTCGCTCGCGTCGACGTGCTGTGCCTGGACAAGACGGGCACCATCACGTCGGGTCGCATGGAGGTCGAGGGTACGTATCCGCTGCCGGTCGAGGGTATGGGTGCGGGGGAGGGCGACGCCGCCGTTCCCGTCGATACCACGGTGCTCGATTTTGCTCTGGCTAACGTCGCACGTGCGACCTCGGCCGATGCCAACGAGACCTGTCAGGCGCTGCTCAACTATTACGCCGACCGTCCGGTCGAGGTTTCCGAGCCGCTGGCGGTCATTCCGTTCTCTTCGTCCAAAAAGTGGAGCGGCGCCTCGTTTGCGCAGGGCTCCTATGTGATGGGCGCAGCGCAATTTGTGCTTTCGGAGCGCGTCTTTGCGCAGGTCGAGAACCGTGTCGCCGAGCTTGCCGATACCTGCCGCGTGCTCGTGGTGGCGCGCGTGGACGGCTTTACGCCCGATGGCGATATGGTGGGCGAGGCCGAGCCCGTGGGCTTTGTGACCATCCGCGACGAGATTCGTACCTCGGCGGCCGAGACCATCGGCTACTTTAACGAGCAGGGCGTGACGCTCAACGTGATCAGTGGCGACGACCCGCGTACGGTGTCGTCGATCGCGCGCGTGGTGGGCGTGCCGGGGGCGGACGCTTATGTGGACGCCACGACGCTCGATACGCCGGCCAAGCTCGATGCCGCAGTGGACCGCTACCATGTCTTTGGTCGTGTGACCCCGCAGCAGAAGCGCGAGCTCGTGCAGGCGCTCAAGCGCCGCGAGCACACCGTGGCCATGACAGGCGACGGCGTCAACGACGTGCTGGCGCTCAAGGAGGCCGACTGCTCCGTGGCCATGGCGGCCGGCTCCGATGCCGCGCGTAACGTGGCCGAGATCGTGCTCGTCGACAACGACTTTGCCTCGATGCCCGCCGTGGTGGCCGAGGGCCGTCGCTCCATCAACAACCTGCAGCGTTCGGCTTTGCTGTTCCTGACTAAGACGCTGTTCTCGATGGGCCTGGCGGCGCTGTGCATCGCGCTGCCGCCGTACCCTTTCGAGCCGATTCAGATGACGCTCATCAACTTCTTCTGCATCGGCGCGCCGGGCTTTGTGTTGGGCCTGGAGCCCAACAATGCTCGCGTGAAGGGGTCGTTCCTGACGAACGTGCTCAAGCGGGCACTGCCGGCGTCGATTGCGGTCATTTTGGCCGCGGCGCTCGATATCTTTGTGGCGCGCGTGTTTGGCTTTAGCCAGCTCACGCTGTCTACGATGTGCCTGCTTTCGTCGTGCGCGGTGAGCGTCAGCCTGATCTGGCGCATCTCGCAGCCTCTCACGCCCTTACGTGTGGTGCTCTTCGTGTTTGTTGTCGCCGGCATCCTGGTGGGCGTTATCGGATTCCCGGAGCTGCTGTCCATCGCCAACCTGTCGATGGGCGAGGCCGTTATCTTGCTGGCGATCGTCGTCTTTACCTGCACGGTGTTCTTTAAGCTCGCCACGATGATGGATTCGCTTAAGCCGCGTCGTCGCCATGCTGCCACCGGCTTTGGCCGTGGCGTTCGCGTCCGTTTGGGTCGCGGTGGCGGCAAGGTGAGCTCGACGGGCTCAACTGCCCAGCGTTTTGCCAAGCGCGTCGCCGCCGATATGGCGAAGCGCCGTGAGGAGCGCACCGCTCGCGAGGCCGAGGCCCGCGCACTCGAGGGCGTGGCCCAGGCCCAGCCCAAGAAAAAGAAGAGTACCGGAGTCAAGCGCTCCCGCGTGACCAAGTCCGCCCAAGGCATCAAAGTCTCGATGCCAAGCAAAAAGAAGAAATAACTACGCGCCCTGGCGATGTTGAATTGGTGCCTTGCTCCTGTGGGGCCGTGGCGATGTTATGCTCTAACCTCGATTGTTTGAATTGCTTCGAAAAGAGGATGCCGTGATCTGCCCGCATTGCCTTAAGACTATCGAGGACGGCGCCTCGTTCTGCCCCTACTGCAACGCCTATGTGGGTCCGGGCGATGGTCCGGAGCACACCGAGTTCGTGTTCTGTGAGGGCTGCGGTGCCCGTCTTTCTCCGCATGATCGCACGTGCCCCAAATGCGGACGCCCCGCTCCGGGTATCCTCTCCGAGGACGCGGCCGCATCCGACCTGGCAGCGGGCCGCACGGCGGGCTTTCCGCGCCTAACGCAAGAGCAGATCGATACCGAGGTGCCGCATGCGCCGGCCTCTGCCGCTGCGGTGCTTTCGGACGCCGCCGACCCCAATGAGACCTGCGTGCTGCCAGCTTTCGATAAGGATTTCGGTATCCCCAAGGTCGATATTCCCACGCCCGTTTCCCTGCATGACGATGCTCAAAAACCCAAGCGCAAGGTGCATCCCGACGAGGACGCCTATCACAAGCACAAGCGTCATATCCCCAAGCCGCTCATTATCATCGCGGTCCTTGCCGTCGTTTGCGGCGGTGCCTATTGGTTCGTGACGGCCGATCCTATGGGTGTCATGCCTGGCTTCTACGACCAGTTTGGCCAGGCCGCGCAGACGACCTTCCCCACGCGTCAAAAGGGCGAGGCCACTGAGGACGATACCAAGCAGGACGATTCTGCCGAGGTGGTCCAGGAAGAAACCGTGCTCACCGATGATCAGCTCTATACCAGGCTCGACGGTCTGTATCAGACCATCGTGTCCTATGCTGACGAGGATCAGATCGGCGAGGTCATCGATTCCTTTAACAACGGCTATCTCCGAACGCCGCTGTCCACCCGTCAGGAGCTGTCGCAGAGTGCCTACGCCCTGCGTGATCAGATCAAAAAGACGCAAGATGAGCTTAACAACCTGAAAGTACAGGACGATACGGTCTATGCGGATGACATCGCCCACTTAAAGCAGCTTGCCGAGTGGATGTATGAGCGCGTCGACGTGATCTGCCAGAGCTGGGATATCTCGCTGGCCATTCCCGATGGCGAGTCGATGAGTTCCCACCAAAGCGAGATCCTGGCGCCCATCGCGCAGGGCGGCAACAGCGCGCTGAACCAGTACGACGCCAATGTGGGTTCCTGGAAGCCGCAGCAGCGTTCCTAAAATTAGTTCGCCATAGTCGGCATAACCTACGTGCGCAATTGATGTAAGCCCGTGCTTATTGCTACAATTCGTACAAATATGCTTTAAACGCACGAGGAAGGAACCACATGTTTGGTTTTAAGAAAGAGCTCTACACGCCCGAGTATCAGCTTGTCGGCGACGAGTGCGCCGTAATCGAGACGTCGAAGGGTACCATCAAGGTCAAGTTTGACGGCGAGGGCGCTCCCATTCATGTCGCGAACTTCTGCGAGCTTTCCACGATGGGTTTCTATGATGGCCTTAAGTTCCATCGCTATGTGCCCGGTTTTGTTATCCAAGGTGGCGACCCCAATACCCGCGACATGTCCGGCGCCGACGTCGCCGCCGGTCTTGAGGGCCCCGACGGCATGCCCGGTACCGGTGGCCCCGGCTACTGCATCAAGGGCGAGTTTGCCACCAATCCGCGCAACAGCCATGTCGATGGCGCCCTTGCCATGGCGCGCTCCATGGACCCCGATTCCGCGGGTTCGCAGTTCTACTTCTGCCTGGGTGCCCAGCATAACCTCGATTCCGGTTACACCGTCTTTGGTACCACGGTCGAGGGTCTCGATGTGATTTCGCAGCTGCGTGCCGGCGACGAGATCGTCCATGTCGAGATCGTTCACGAGTAAAGGGGACTTCCTTGAATAGCCAGCTGATCCAACAGGGCCGCGCCGCTTACCGCGCGGGTGATTTTTCCGCTGCAGCCCAGATGCTTGGGGCGGCAAAGACTCCCGATGAGATTATGGGCGAGGCTGATCACCTTCGTGGCAACGCCTTGATGCACCTGGGCATGTATGCCGAGGCCGCCGAGGCCTATGCCGCCGCCCTCAACGACGGCACCTACGGCAAGCGCGGCGCGCTGCTCACCAACCGCGGCAAGGCGCTTGCCGCCGTGGGCGACTACACGACGGCCGCTCAGGCGTTCTCTGCTGCTACGCAGGATGCTTCCTATGCCACGCCGTTCAAGGCCTATCTGGGCCTGGGCAATGCGCTGTTCCAGTCGGGCGACTATGCCAACGCGGGAACCGCCTTCCGTCAGGCTGCCATCGATGGCGCCAATCCGGCTCCTGCCGCCGCACTCGGCGAGCTCGGTCGTTGCTTCATTAAGCTCGGCCGTCCGGCGGATGCCGTGGAGACTTACCGCACGGCTATCGACTTTGCCGGCCCCCGCGACGACACGCGTGCGCTCAACGCCGGCATGGGTCAGGCGCTTTCTGCCGCCGGCCGCCCCTCCGACGCACTCGATGCCTTTAACGCCGCTACTGCCGATGGCATCTGCCAGCTCACCTCCGAGCAGGCCGATGAGCTTGCCCGCGTGCACGATTCGCTTGCCGCGCTGTCTGCCCAGACGGCTATGGCCACGGCTCCGGCGCCCGCGATGGACGCTCCTGCCGTCGATCCTCTCGATCCTACGGGCGCGACCGGTCAGTTTATGCCCGATCCCTCGGACACCGGCTTCTTTACGCTGTCCGAGTCCGAGATGGTCCAGCAGGACCGTCAGGATCGTAAGCAGGCCAAGGTCCGTCGTCGCCATCGCCATACGGGTCTTAAAGTCTTCATCGTTCTGCTTCTGCTTATTTTGATCGCCGCGGGCGGTCTGGGCTTTGCCTACACGCGCGGCTTTGGCTTCCCGTCTCAGGAGTCTGTCGTTACCGATTTGTTCCAGGCTGCCGGCGACGGTGACGCCGCAAAGGCCGAGTCTTGCCTGGCCTCGAGCCTGTCCGAGGACGCTAAGTCGATGATCATCTCCTCGATTCCGCAGGGTGCCACCGTGTCCGTCGAGGGCATGGATCAGTCCATGACCGAGACGACCGCCAAGGTGAAGGCATCGCTGTCCAAGGGCGGCGAGCAGGAGTACACCGTCAAATTCGTGCGCTCCGACAACCATATCGGCTGGGCCGTTTCTTCGCTCGATATGGATTTCTCGGCTGCTGACAACCAGTAGTGACCTTATGGGATTTAGCTTTGCCCGGCGCTTCACCGCAAGTGAGGTGCCGGGCTTGCGCTAGTATGATGAGCTAGTAGTTTTCCAGCAATCATCCAACACATCAGGAGTTGCGTTGTTTTCTTTGATGGATATGTTCTTCGGTAGCTATGCGGGCGATCTTGCCATCGACCTCGGCACCGCAAATACGCTTGTCTCCGTGCGCGGCAAGGGCATCGTTATTCGCGAGCCCTCTGTTGTTGCCATCGACAAGAACGACGAGCGCATCCTGGCGGTCGGTATCGAGGCAAAGCGCATGCTCGGCCGTACGCCCGGCAACATCGTGGCCGTTCGTCCCCTGAAGGACGGCGTCATCGCCGACTTCGATGTTACCGAGGCCATGCTTCGCTACTTTATCGACAAGGCGTCCGAGAAGCGCTATCCGTGGACTCCGCGTCCGCGTGTTGTCGTCTGCGTTCCCTCCGGTGTCACGTCGGTCGAGAAGCGCGCTGTCTTTGAGGCCACGATCCAGGCCGGTGCCCGCCAGGCCTATCTGATCGAAGAGCCTATGGCAGCTGCTATCGGCGCCGACCTGCCCGTCGAGGAACCCACCGGCTCCATGGTCATCGACATCGGCGGCGGTACCACCGAGGTTGCCGTTATCGCTATGGGCGGCATCGTCGTCTCGCAGTCCATCCGTATTGCCGGCGACGAGTTCGATCAGGCCATCCTCACGCACGTTCGCGATGCCTACAACCTGGCCATCGGCGAGCGTACGGCAGAGGACATCAAGATCAAGGTCGGCTCCGCCGTGCCGCTTAAGGACGAACTCGACGTCGAGGTCAACGGCCGCGACGTGATCACCGGTCTGCCCAAGACCGTGCGCATCGAGAGCGAGGAGATTCGTCGCGCGCTCAACAAGCCGCTCGACGAGATGGCCAAGGCTGTCAAGGACGCGCTCGACGCTACGCCTCCCGATCTTGCCTCGGACCTTATGTACTACGGCATTTTGCTGACCGGTGGCGGCGCGCTGCTGCGCGGTCTAGACGTGCGCCTGCGCGATGAGACCGGCGTTTCGGTCAACGTCAGCCCCACGGCGCTCGATAACGTCGTTAACGGCTGTGCCCGCGTGCTCGAGGCCAATGCGTTTGATGGCGGCTTCGTCCAGACCAATGCTTAATTTCCAAAAGGTGGATTCCATTTGGCACGATCTTCGGGTTTCTCCACAAATCTGAATACCAAGCGACAATCAACGGGTATGCGCCCGTTGATTGTTTTCAGCCTGATTTCGGTATTGCTGCTCACGTTTTATATTCGTGAGGGCGAGGCCGGGCCGATTCATGCCGTGCGTTCGGGCGTAACGACGATTACCTCGCCGGTGCGCTTTGTGGGCTCGGCCGTGGCGGCTCCCTTCAATGCTATCGGCAACGTGTTCTCTAACCTTACGGCGTCGCAGGACACGCTCGACGAGCTTAAGAAGCAAAACGAGGAACTGACCTCTAAGGTTGCTGAGCTCTCCGAGGCTCAAAAGACCGCTGAGCGTCTGGAAGGGCTGGTCGGCCTGCAGTCGACCTACAACCTCAAATCGACCGCAGCTCGTATCGTTGGTGCCTCCGGCGATGCCTGGACTTCGACCGTAACCATCGACAAGGGTTCTGCCGATGGGCTTTCCATCAACATGCCCGTGACGAGTTCGGCCGGTGTTATCGGCCAGATTATCGAGGTATCGGCCAAGACCTCTACCGTGCGCCTGATTGGCGACGAGAACTCGGGCGTGTCCGCCATGGTGCAGGACACGCGCGCCCAGGGCATGCTGCAGGGTCAGGCTGACGGCACGCTGCGTCTTGAGTACGTGAGCGTCGACTCCGACGTTAAAGTCGGCGACATCATCGTGACCTCGGGCATCGGTGGCGTGTTCCCCAAGGGCCTACCGCTCGGCACCGTCTCGTCGGTTGAGAAATCTGCAAACGACGTGTACTACACCATTGTGGTGCGCGCTCAGACGACGGCCGAGAACAACGAGGAAGTGCTGGTCATTACTTCGCTGACCGACGAACAGTCGGCCTCGGATGAGGACGTGAGCACGGCAAACAGCACGCCGCAGGGAACGTCGCGCGACGCTGCGACCAAGACGAAGGACGAGAGTTCGGATGACAGTTCCGACACGTCCGAGACGACCGATTCCGGCTCGAGCGAATAGGGGGCATGTCCATGGATCTACACGAGCAGGGGATGAGCTCTCGCACGTTTGTAATCGCCGCCATCGTGTGCGTGCTGCTGCAGGCAGGCCTCGCACCGCAGATCTCCATTGCGGGCGGTCGCGTCAACTTTATGATTATTCTTGTGTGCCTGAGTGTGTTCTCGGGCGACCCGACCCGTGCCGTCGCGTGCGGTTTTTGCAGCGGCTTGTTCTATGACCTGTCCGCTGCCGTGCCGGTGGGCGTTATGTCGCTCCTGCTGACCGTGGGTTCTTTTGCCCTGGTGCACAGCGCCGCTGGTCAGACGGGCGGTACCCCGAGTGCGCGCGGCATCACGGTGGGCACCTTCGCGCTCGTCATTAATGTGATTTACAGCATCATCTTGCTGTTTATGGGTTTGGAGACGAGCTTTGTCGTGGCGATCTTCGGCCATGCGCTGCCGTCTTCGATCCTGACGGGTCTGGTTGCTATTCCGTTTTTGATGTCCGGCGTCGTGCCGCAGTCCGGCTATGGATTCTCCGCACGTGGCGGGCGCCAGACGGGTATGCGCTTTAAGCCCAAGACCCGCAAGCTCAAATAGGGGAGGCCCGTAGATGTCTTCCCAGTTGACGGTTATTATCGCCGGTATCGTGTTGGTCGTGGCCATCGTGGTCGCGCTGGTCATCATGCGTCGTGGCGATTCCCGATTTACCTACGATACGCAGCATGGAACGGCCCCGCGCGCCACCGAGGGCGAGGGCAATACCGCGGCGACCGCCTTTAAGGGCCGCTTTTCCATCCTCACCACGGGTGTGGGCGCGATGTTTGCGGCGCTTGCCGTTAAGCTGTGGGGCATGCAGATGGTCTCGTCGGACTATTACGAGAAGCAGGCTAATAGTAATCAGACTCGCACCGTTACCACACCCGCTGTGCGCGGCCGCATCCTCGACCGCAATGGCGTGGCGCTTGTCCAGAACCGTCCCTCACTTGCTGTCGTGGCCTACCGCGACCTTGCGGAGGATGAGGTTCTGGTTCGCCATCTTGCCAACGTGCTTGGAATGCCTTACGTGGCGGTCCTTCGCAATATTCAGGACAATACAGAGGGCGCTCAGAGCCTGCATACCATCGCGACGGACGTCCGTCGTTCCACGGTTGCCTATATTCAGGAGCATGCCGGCGAGTTCCCGGGCGTCAAGATTGCCGAGCGTACCGAGCGCCAGTATCCATATGGCGAGACGGCATGCCATATCTTGGGCTATACCGGCACCATTACCTCCGAGCAGCTCGAGGCTCAGAATAAGAAAACCTCTGGCGATGATGATGCTTCTGCTGGCAAGATTACGTACCAGTCGGGCGATATCGTGGGCCAGGCGGGCGTTGAGAGCTACTACGAAAACCTGCTGCAGGGCATTCGTGGCGAGCAGACCGTCAAGGTCGATGCCTCGGGCAATGTGACCGGTCAGGCCGGCGCCGTGCCCGCGAAGGCCGGCTCCGACATTAAGCTCACGCTCGACCTTAAGATCCAACAGGCCTGTGAGACGGCGCTGGCGAGCGCTATCGAGCTTGCCAAGACCACTGGCTACAGCAATGCCGGCAACGGCGCCGTGGTGTGTCTCGATCCCAACAATGGCGAGATCCTGGGCATGGCGAGCGAGCCCAAGTTCGATCCGTCCGTCTTTATCGGCGGCGTCTCAAATGACGTGTGGACCGAGCTCAATGATGACAAGGGTTCGCACCCGCTGCTCAACCGCGCCATTAGCGGACAGTACATGTCGGCTTCGACCATCAAGCCGCTCTCGGCGCTGGCAGGCCTTGAATTTGGAACTTATACCTCCGGCCAGACCACGAACTGCACGGGCTATTGGACGGGCCTAGGCAAGTCGTGGGGTAAGTACTGCTGGCTGCATTCCGGCCACGGCACCATGACGCTGCAATCGGGCATCGCCAACTCGTGCGACCCCGTGTTCTACGATATGGGCAAGGCGTTTTTCTACAACGACCATCATCCCGAGGGCCTGCAGGAGGTCTTTCGTCGCTGGGGCCTAGGCAAGACCTGCGGTATCGATCTGCCGAGTGAGGGCGCGGGCCGTATTCCCGATGCCGAGTGGAAAGAGTCGTACTTCACCGACGCCTCTGCCGAGGACCGCAAGTGGAATGCCGGCGATATGACCAACATTGCCATCGGCCAGGGCGACATCCTGGTGACGCCCCTGCAGATGGCGTGCGCCTATATGGGTCTTGCCAACGGCGGCAAACAGTACGTGCCTCACGTGTTTTTGTCTGCCGTGTCGCGCGATGGCGACGGCGATGCCTATAAGTACAACGGAAAGGGCAAGAAGAAGCGCCTAGAGGCCAAGATCAACAGCGATTCGGATTTGGCTCTTGTCCGCAACGGCATGCACGACGTGATTTACACGGCATCGACGTCCCTGGCGGCTCACTTTGGCACCCTGACGCCGCAGGTATACGGCAAGTCGGGCACGGGCGAGAAAAGCGGCGAGGACGAATACGCGTGGTTCTGCGCCTATGCACCGTCCGATGATCCCAAGTATGTTATCGCTACTGTCCTGGAGCAGGGCGGCGGTGGCTCGGATACCGCGATGCATGTCGTGCGCGACGTGCTCGGCGTGATTTATGACGAGCCCGATACCTCTTCGGCCTCGGGCGATTCTTCGGTTCGATAGGAGGTTGCGATGGATTTTTCTCCGGCGGATCTGTTCCGTTCAACCAAGACCGGCTCTCGCAGCAGCCTGGACCGCGTCAACAAGCAACGTTCGGCCTCGCGCGGCACGTTTCGCCAAAAGGTGCATATCGGTGTGCTCGTGGCTACTGTGGCGCTTGTCGCCTACGGTGCCATCATTATCTGGTCGGCTTCGCAGTTTAAGGCCGATGCCTCGTTCTCACGCCATCTGCTGGGAATTGGCATCGGTGCGGTGCTGGCGGTGCTGGTCTGGCGTACCGATCTGCGCGGTATTTCCAATTTCTCGACGGCGTTGCTCGTCATCGACCTGATCGTGATCCTCTCGCCTAAGATTCCAGGTCTGTCCTATACGGGCGGTTTGGGCATGACGGGCTGGATCAAGATTCCCGGTATCGGCTTGACATTCCAGCCGGTTGAGCTTGCCAAGCTCATCACCATCTTCTTTATTGCTACGCTTGGCTCGCAGTATAACGGTCGCATCGATACCGTTCGCGACTACGTCAAGCTCTGCGGCATGCTGTCCATTCCGTTTTTGGCCGTCGTTGCCATGGGCGACCTGGGATCGGGCCTGGTCGTACTGGTTTCTGGCGCCATCGTCATCTGCATGAGCGGTGCACGTCGCGAATGGGTGCTGTCGACCCTGGCCCTGCTCGTGGGCCTGGTGGCCCTCGTCCTGGCGCTCGATTCGGTCTTTGATTCGTTGCTCGGCCACGATGTGCTCATCAAGCAGTACCAGATGAACCGACTGACCGTCTTTATCGACCCCGATAATGCCGATTCGGATGATGCCTACAACCTGCAGCAGTCGCTCATTGCCGTCGGCTCGGGTGGCTTTTTCGGTAAAGGGCTGGGCCATGCGACGCAGTCTGCCGGTGGCTTTCTGCCCGAGTTCCACACCGACTTCGTCTTCGCCTTCCTGTCCGAGACGTTCGGCTTCTGCGGCTCCTTTTTGCTCCTGTGCCTCTACGTGCTGCTGATTTTCTCGACGATCCGCGTTGCCTTTAAGTGCGAGTCGCTGTTCTTGCGCCTATCGTGCGTGGGCATCGTCGGCATGTGGGCGTTCCAGACCTTCGAGAACATCGGCATGTGCATTGGCATGATGCCGATTACCGGTATTCCGCTGCCATTTATTAGTTTTGGTTCGTCCTCGATGATGATTCAGTTGCTGACGGTGGGTATCGTACAATCCATATGGCGGCATCGTTCGGGCGCCGCGTAACCGCTGGAGGGGTTTGCTATGAAGATTCCCGTGGACAAGCTGACCCGCGTCTTTAAGATGGGCGCGACCACCAAGAAGGATTCCGACACGCCGGTTCGCGTGTCCGTCTACCTCGATTCGTCTGCCTCGCGTTTTTTGGTCGAGACGGTGCGCGATGCCTTCGTGCCACAGACGACGTCGGGCATTGTGCGCGTTGAGCGCCTGGGGGAGGACCGTATCGTCCCCAAGACCGATACCGATGTGGTGCTGGTGCTTTCGTGCGGGTCTGACCGCCTTGAGAGCGCCGTGCAGGAACTCGTGATTGCCGGCGCCCCCGTGTGCGTGCTTGCCGAGTCTGCTGTGGAGGTGCCTTTTATCCAGGAGTCCACGCCCATGCTCGGCGCGGTGGCGGCCACCGATAAGACGTATCTGCTCGAGACGCTTTCCCGCTGGATTCTCGATCGCACGGACAAGGAGACAGCCTTTGCGGCGAACTTTGCCTTTATGCGCATCGCCGCCGCCAACCGCATCATCACCTCGTGCGCGCTTACCAATATGGCGACGGGCGCGCTGGTGTTTTTGCCGGGGGCCGATTATCCCGTTATGGCGCTGGCGCAGGTGGGCATGCTCTTTGAACTGGCGGCCATCTTTGGGCGCGGCATTAAGCCCGAGCGTGGCTACGAGGTCGCGGGCGTGCTTGCTGCCGGTCTGGTGCTCCGCGCCGTCACCCGCGCCCTGGTAAAGCAGACGCCGCATATTGGGTTTGCCGTCAAGGCGCTGACCGCCGCCGCGGGAACCTATGGCATGGGCCGTGCGCTCGTGTCGCTCTACGAGCGCGATATTGACTACAGCCGTGCCAACGAGGTGGCTGCCGCCACGTTCTCGCACGTCCGCGACCTGGTGACCACGGTTGCCGGCGCTACTCGTCCCATGGGTCCCTTTGAGGACGCATCTGATCTCGCTGCTTAGGGGTTTCTTTTGCGCGTTCCATACCAAGACTGTTTTCATCTGATCGAGCCGTTGCTCGCCAAGGTCGAAAAGCCGAGTCGCTATATCGACCACGAGTGGGGCACGCTCTCAAAGGCCGATGCCGACTACCGCTGCTGCATGATCTATCCGGACGTGTATGAGGTCGGTCTGCCCAACCAGGGCATCGCCATTCTCTACAACATCCTTAATCAGGCCGAGGGCATTTCCTGCGAGCGCGGCTATGTGCCGTGGCCCGACATGGGCGACGCCATGCGCGAGGCGAACATTCCGCTGCTGTCGCTCGAGGGCGCGGCGCCCGTGGCCTCGTTCGATATCGTTGGCATGCATGTGCCGCACGAGATGGCCGTCACCAACTTTCTCGAGGCGCTCGACCTCGCCGGCATTCCGCTGCTCGCGGCCGACCGCACCGAGGACGATCCCATCATCGTCGCCGGTGGCCCCTCGGTCTATAACCCCGAGCCGTATGCGGCCTTCTTTGATGCCATTCTGATCGGCGAGGGCGAGGAGTCGCTGCTCGAGGTTTGCCAGCTGCATCGTCACCTGCGCGATGAGGGCGTCTCGCGCACCCAGATTGTCGAGCAGCTTGCGACGGTCGGTGGCACCTATGTGCCGTCGCTCTACGAGGTTCGCCATGACGAGCCCTGTTCGCCGCATGGCTACACCGTGCCGCGCGAAGGCAAGGACGTCCCGCCGGTAGTCTATAAGCGCGTCGTTGAGGACTTTGGCGCTACCAATCCGCTGTCGCAGTCGTGCGTGCCCTACGCGCAGCTCGTTCACGATCGCCTGTCTATCGAGATTCTGCGCGGCTGTGCCCGCGGCTGCCGTTTTTGCCAGGCCGGCATGACCTATCGCCCGGTGCGCGAGCGCTCGGCCGACCAGATTGTGTCCTCGGTGATTCAGGGCCTGGAAAAGACCGGCTATGACGAGGTGTCGCTTACCTCGCTTTCGACCACCGATCACTCCTGCATCCGCGATGTGCTCGGTCGCCTTAACCGCCGTCTGGAAGATACGGGCATTCGCGTGTCCATTCCCTCGCAGCGCCTGGATTCGTTTGGCGTGGATATGGCCGAGTCGGTCGCCGGCGAAAAGAAGGGCGGCCTGACGTTTGCCCCCGAAGCCGGCAGTCAGCGCATGCGCGACATCATCAACAAGAACGTGACCGAGGAGGACTTGGACCGTGCGGCCAAGGCGGCCTTCGAGGCTGGCTGGAACCGCATGAAGCTCTACTTTATGATGGGTCTTCCCGGCGAGCGTGACGAGGATATCGTGGCCATCGCCAACCTGGCCGACCACGTGCTCGAGCTTGGCCGCTCCGTGGTTCCCAAGGCACGTCGCGGCTCCATCTCGGTGTCCATCTCGGTGTCGGTGTTTATTCCCAAGGCCGCCACTCCGTTCCAATGGTGCCCGCAACTCGATTACGACGACGTCAAGCGCCGTCAGAAGCTCCTCATCACGAGCGTGCGCAACCGCGCCGTACGCGTGCACTACCACGATGCCGAGACCTCGCTCGTCGAGGCCGCGCTGTCTCGCGCCGGCCGTGACATGACACCTGTCATCATTGACGCCTGGCGTGCGGGCTCGCGTTTTGACGCCTGGGTGGAGCATTTCTCGCTCGATAACTGGAAGTCGGCTGCTGCCAAAAACGGCATCGATCTCAACGAGCTCGTGCACCTGCCCTACGAACTGGACTGGCACCTGCCCTGGGAGCACGTGAGCCCCGGCTGCTCGCGCGGCTTTCTCGAGCGCGAATACCGCCGCTCGCTGGAGGGCGTCACGACGCCCGATTGCACCCGCACGTCGTGCACCGGCTGTGGAATCTGCCCCACGCTCCATGCCAAGAACGTATTGGTGGGTGATCGCGCATGAGTGAGCGCTTGACCGACAATCCCTCGCTCTTTAGGCTTCGCGTTCGCTATGGCAAGCGCGACCGTCTTAAGTACCTGGGCCATCTCGAAGTGATTCATACCATTGAGCGCATCGTACGTCGCGCGGGGCTGCCCTATGCCGTGACGCAGGGCTTCTCTCCGCACATGCGCGTGGGCTTTTCGTCGGCGCTGCCCGTGGGCACGTCGTCGACCTGCGAGTGGTATGACCTGTTTATGACCGAGTTCGTCGCACTCGATGAGGCGTTTGAGCGCCTGGTCGCGGCGTCCCCTGCCGATTTGGCGCCTATCGAGGCCGCCTATATCGACGTGCGCACGCCGGCGCTGACGGCTGAGCTTACGCGTCTGTCGTACCGCATCGACTTGCACCTGGACCCCGAGGCCCCCGTGAGCGCCGACGAGGTGCGTCGCGCTGTCGATACGCTGCGCGCGGGCCACGGCATCGACTACGCTCGTGGCAAAAAGAGCAAACGCCTGGACCTTGACCACACTCTGGTGGGCTATGAGCTCACGGCAGGGGAGCGCCCGGACCATCTGGTGCTCATGCTCGACACCCATGCCGATAACGAGGGCTCCATGCGTCCGGAAATTTTGCTTTCTGCCGCTGATGTTTTGTTGCAGGGCTTGACCCCGGGCGTCGATGCACCTATTGTTTCCACCGGTATGCAAGACCTCGTGACCATCTGCTCCTACGATGTCGAGCGTCAGAATCAAGCATGCGAGGACGACGAGGGCCGACTCGTCAGCCCCATACCTGTGCGAACTTGTGGATTTGCTCCACATACTCGTTGACGGGGGTATTATCGCCTGCTACTATATTCGGCTGTTGCACTAACTGATGCATGAAGGGCAAGTAAACATGTACGCAATCGTTAACACGGGCGGCAAGCAGTACAAGGTCGCCACCGACGATGTCATCACCGTCGAGAAGATCGAGGGCAATGAGGGCGATAAGATCACCCTGCCGGTTATCTTCCTCAACGATGGTAAGAAGATCGTCACCGATCCCGACAAGCTGGCCAAGGCCAAGGTTACCGCTCAGATCGTTGAGCAGTTCAAGGGCGAGAAGCAGCTGGTCTTCAAGTTCCACAAGCGCAAGCGCTATCGTCGTCTGAAGGGTCACCGTCAGCAGCTCACCAAGCTGAAGATCGTGAAGGTTCAGGCTACCTCCCGCGCCAAGAAGGCTGTCAAGGCAGAGGCTGAGGCTGTTGCCGAGGCTCCCGTCGCCGAGTAGATTACACTCGTAACGAAAGAGTAGGTATACACAATGGCACACAAAAAAGGACTCGGTTCCTCCCGTAATGGCCGTGACTCCCGCGGTCAGCGCCTTGGCACGAAGCGCTATGCCGGCCAGACGGTAACCACGGGCACGATTCTCGTCCGTCAGCACGGCACGCACATCCACCCGGGTGAGAACGTTGGCCGTGGCAAGGACGACACGCTGTTCGCGCTGGTCGACGGTACCGTTGAGTTCCACAAGGGTATCAAGCACAGGGTCAGCGTACGCCCGCTCGCGAACGCGTAATTCACCCTTCATAGAGCACATATGTGGGAGGCACTTGAGTTTTAGGATTCAAGGGTCTCCCTCTTTTTTGTAGGAGGCGATTCTGTTGTCACAGTTCACCGATATCAGCCGAATTAACGTTTGCGGCGGCGACGGCGGAGCCGGATGCATGTCGTTTAGGCGCGAGGCATTTGTTCCCAAGGGCGGCCCCGATGGCGGCGACGGCGGTCGTGGCGGCAACGTCGTTATCCAGGCCGACGCTCAGCTTTCCTCGCTGATCGATTACCGCTTTAAGCATCACTTCCGTGCCGAGCGCGGCACGCATGGCCAGGGTGCCCGCCGCAACGGCAAGAGCGGTGAGGACCTGATTTTGAAAGTCCCCATGGGCACTGTGGTCCGCGAGCTCGATCCCGAGACGCAGACTCCGATGTTCGAGATTGCCGACCTGGTGCACGACGGCGAGCGCGTTGTCGTGGCGCCCGGTGGTGCTGGCGGTCTGGGCAACACTCACTTTGTGACGTCGGTGCGTCGCGCGCCCGCGTTTGCCCAGCTCGGCGAGCCGGCTGAGGAGCACTGGATCGAGCTCGAGATGAAGCTCATGGCCGATGCCGCGCTTGTGGGCTTTCCCTCGGTCGGCAAGTCCTCGCTCATCGCGCGTATGAGCGCTGCCCGTCCCAAGATTGCCGACTACCCGTTTACCACGCTTGTGCCCAATCTGGGCATGGTGCGTGCCGGCGAATATTCTTACGTCGTTGCCGACGTTCCCGGTCTCATCGAGGGCGCGAGCGAGGGTCGTGGCCTGGGCCATCAGTTCCTGCGCCACATTGAGCGCACGGCCCTGATCATGCATGTCGTTGACATGACGGGCGGATTTGAAGATCGCGATCCGGTTGAGGACTATCGCATTATTAACCGTGAGCTCGAGCAGTATGGTGCCGAGCTTTCGGAGCGTCCGCAGATCGTCGTCGCCAACAAATGCGACGCTCCGGGTACGGCCGATAAGATTGCCGACCTTAAGCGTGCGGCGCTCGATGATGGTCATATGTTCTTTGCCGTCTCCGCTGTGACGGGTGCCGGTCTCAACACGTTGATGCTTGCCGTGGGCGAGCAGGTGGCCAAGCTTCGCGCTGAACTTGCGGTTTCCGATGAGCCGGTCGATCTGCGCGACGAGGAGTGGGAGCGTCGCCGCCTGCAGCGCGAGAAGCGCTTCCGTATCGTCCAGGAGGAGCCCGGTGCCTTCCGTGTGGTCGGTCGCGCCATCGAGCGCTTGGTTATTCAGACCGACTGGGAAAACGAGGAAGCCGTCATCTACCTGCAGCATAAGTTTTCCCGCATGGGCGTTGACGATGCGCTCCAAAAGGCCGGCTGCCGTGCCGGCGACGAGGTTCGCATTTGCCAGCGCGCCTTTGACTTTGAGGGCGCCGAGGACTTCTCGGAGTTCGAGGACGAGCTCGAGGACGGTAGCGAGGACCTCGTCGTCGAGGTCGTTGACGTCGCTGATGATAGCTTGGAGGCTGTCGACGCGGTGGATGCCATTGACGGTACCGATGACGCTGTTGCTGCGGAAGACGTCGAGACCCCGGAGGGCGAGTAGGCCATGTCGCTGCGCGGTGGAATCGGTCTGCCCGAGCTTCCCATAGAGGACGGGCAGGAGTTTAGGCTCGGCATTATGGGTGGTACCTTTGACCCCATCCATTACGGTCACCTGGTGACCGCCGAGCAGGCACGTGAGTCCCTCGACTTGGACGCCGTCCTCTTTATGCCGGCGGGCTCGCCTGCCTTTAAACTCGACAAACCGGTGACGCCGGCCGAGGACCGTTATGCCATGACGGTCCTCGCGACCGCCGCGAACCCGGCCTTTTTGGCAAGCCGTTTCGAGATCGATCGTGCCGGTATCACCTACACAGCCGATACGCTGCGCGCCCTTCGCGAGTTTTACCCGCCTCAGGTAAAGCTTTACTTTATTACGGGTGCCGATGCGATTATCGATATTGTGACCTGGCACAATGCTGATGAGATTGCCGAGCTGGCAACCTTTATTGCTGCGACGCGTCCCGGCTTTGACATCGATACGGCGCGAGCGCGGATTAAGGAATCGGGACTGCCATTCGACGTGCGCTATATTCAGATTCCGGCGCTGGCGATTAGCTCGACCAACATTCGCAAGCGGGTTGCTCGCGGCATGAGCGTGCGCTATCTTACGAGCGAGTCCGTGCTCGGCTATATCCGTAAACGCGGCCTGTATGCCGATCTTGGGCAAGACGATTTTGATTGATGGGGGAGAACGTTGTCGGTAGAAGATCAGTTTGAGGGCGACGAGCGCGCGCTCTTGACGCGCATCCACGAGTTGCTCGATGTGCGCATGAAGGATAAGCGTAAGCGCTACGTGCATTCGCTCGGGGTTGCCGAGACTGCGTTGCACCTAGCCGAGGTGTACGGTGTCAACCGCTTTGATGCCGCTGCCGCTGGCCTGATCCATGACTGGGATAAAGTGCTCTCCGACGACGAGCTGGTCACGCGCGCTCTGCATTACGGCATTAAGATTGCCGGCTCTCCTTCTGCCGCGACGCCGCTTTTGCATGGCCCGGTTGCCGCCTATGAGCTTCCGCAGCTTTTTCCCGAGCTGTCGCCGGCGGTCTTTCAGGCTGTCGACCGTCACACCGTGGGCGCTTGCGACATGACGCCGCTCGATATGGTGGTCTTTGTGGCCGATGCCATCGAACCCAACCGCCACGGTGATTATGCCCATGCGCTGCGCAAGATGGTGGGGAAGTCCTCGCTCGACGAGTTGTTCTTCTCCTGTTTTGCGCAGGGTCTGGTCTATGTGATCCAGACCGGGCGTTATCTTTATCCCACGGCTATTACGATTTACAACCATTACGCCCAGCTGCGCTAGCTCGGGCTGTCTAGAAAGAGGTATTCCATGGCCGACGAGACCATGACCGACGAGCAGATTCTTGAAGGTGTGGAGCACAAGAGCTTCGTTGCCACGTCCGATCGCTCTGCCGCAACGCTTTCCGCGAGCGGTGTCGCCGCCGAGGATGTCGCCCGCGCCGCCGCGCAGGCCGCCTACGACAAGAAGGGCGAGGACGTGCAAGTGCTCGACCTGACCGAGCTTTCCGACGTGTGCGACTACTTTGTGCTCGCCACCGGTGCCAATAACCGTCAGGTCGATTCGATCGTCGACGAGATTGAGGAGAAGGTCGCCGAGGCTTGCGGCGAGCACCCGTTTTCCATCGAGGGTCGCGAGCAGAAGACCTGGATGCTCATGGACTACGGTTCGGTTGTCGTTCACGTCTTCACTCCCGAGGCGCGCGAGTTCTACCGCCTCGAAAAGCTCTGGGGCGACGCCCCCCAGCTTCCCCTTGACCTCCTTTAGTAGTTCATTTGGGACGGGGCTTTTTAGCTAACCTTTACCGTTCGCCGGGCAGCTGCATCATTCGCAGCTGCCCGGCTTTCTTTTTGTCTAAGGGACTAATCGTTGAAGCGGGATTGGCGGCCGAAGGAGAGAGCGGTGTCGCCGAACTTGTCTCGGACGGCGTCGATGACGAGCGAGAGGTCGCGACGGTCGCTGGATTGGGCTCCGCGGTCGTCGATTTCGCAGAACAGGTCGGTCTGGATGCCGCCCTGATGGTCGAAGTCGCTCATGCCGATGCCCGCCAGGCGCACATGCATGCCTTCCTGCCAGATGTTGTCGAGCAGCTCGAGCGCCACCGCCACAAAGATGTTCTCATCGTCGGTCGGATGCGGCAGCCGGCGCTGTGCCGAGCGACCGCTTCCATACGAATACTTGAGTTTGAGCGTCACCGTGGCGCCCGTTAGTCCCTGACGGCGCAGGCGACGTCCGACCGACTCTCCCAGCAGCGCAATCGCCGCTTCGATGTCCCCACGCTCAGTTAAATCTTTCGCAAAGGTGCGTTCATTGCTGACCGACTTGACCTCGCGCTCTTCATCGAGGCTCGTGACTTCGGAGAGTTCGAGTCCCAGCGCACGCTGGCGCATGCGTTCGCCGTTGATGCCAAAAATAGACGCCAAGGTGGATTCCGGTGCGCGGGATAGCTCGCCGAGCGTGTAGATGCGCATGCGGCGCAGTCGCTCTTCTGCCGAGCGCCCGATGCCGCTCATGGCAGATACCGGCAGCGCTGCCAAAAAGCGCTGCTCGGTTCCAGGGCGTACGATGGTCAGCCCAAATGGCTTGTCCCGCTCGCTTGCGATCTTTGCGACCGTCTTGTTGCAGCCCACGCCAATTGAGCAGGTCACTCCCAGCGCTGCCACGCGGTCGCTTATGCGCCGTGCAACCAGCAGCGGGTCCTCGGGTGCAAAGCGACCTGGCGTGATGTCGATAAAGGCCTCGTCGATGGATACGCGCTCAACGCGCGGGGTCTCGTCGGCGAGAATCGCCATGACCTGCGCGCTGACCTCGTGGTAGCGATCGAAATGCCCATGCGTCCAAATGGCCTGCGGACAGAGACGTCGTGCCTCGGCCGAGGGCATGGCGGAGTGCACGCCAAAGCGACGCGCCTCGTATGAGCAGGTGGACACAACGCCGCGGGAATCGGCATCGCCACCCACGATGAGCGGCTTGCCGCGCCACTCGGGATGGTCGAGCATCTCCACGCTCGCAAAAAACGCATCGAGGTCCATGAGGCCCACCGCCGGACCCGTCCAGGGAGGCGGCGTGACGCCCATGGCATCCTCATAACCGTATGTATGTTCGCGTCTTTTCATGGCATGAGTATACCGCGCGGCTCATGTGGGGTGCGTGGATGTGCTTGCAAATCGAGAATTCTTGTCTAAGATATGGATTTGCCTTCGACTATACCGAAGAAGTTGGTCTCACGGACTTCACCTGCCCGCGTCGATGGCGTATTATGTTCAACTGTTTGTTTGTAGTTGCAGCCTAAAGCTGCTTGGTTGGAGGAGTTTCCTTTGGCAGTCAAGATTCGCCTTGCTCGTCACGGCGCTAAGAAGCGTCCGTACTACCGTGTCGTCGTCGCCGATTCCCGCGCCCCGCGTGACGGTCGTATCATCGAGGAGGTCGGCCGCTACAACCCGATGACCGCCCCCAAGACCATCAACCTCGATCTCGAAAAGATCGCTGACTGGCAGTCCAAGGGCGCTCAGCTCACCGACGCTGTCGCTGCTCTGGTCAAGGCCGCCAACGAGGGCGAGAAGACCGAGACCGTCGTCAAGAAGTCCAAGAAGCAGCTCGCCAAAGAGGCCGAGGCCGCTAAGGCTGCCGCTGAGGCCACTGAGGGCGCCGAGGAGTAAATCGTGCCTGAGGTTGACGCTGCACAGCTCGAGGGTGAGGCAATGCTCTCAGATCGCATCGCCGATCTCGTCGAATATCTCGTTGTTCAGATCGTCGACGACCCGGATTCCGTGAGCCTTGAGGTCATCGACGGTGACGACGCCTCCACGATTGAGGTTTCGGTTGCCGAGGATGACGTCGCTAAGGTCATCGGCCGTCGTGGCCGTACCATCAAGGCCATTCGCACGCTCGCCCGTGCACTGGCCGCTCGCCTCGACACTGCAGTCGAGGTAGAGGTTCTGGGCTAGGACCTTGAGGTCCCAGTACAAAAACATCGCCCGTGTGGTCAAGCCGCACGGAAGGAAGGGGGAGGTCCTCGCGCAGCCGCTGCGGGGGCTTCCTTCTGTATTGACGCCGGGTATGCGCGTCGCCTTGACGCCGCCGGCGCTCAAGCGCGACCGTTTTTGCACGGTCACATCCGTCACCGATACGGGCGATGGCGATCTGGTCTCGTTTGAGGGCATTGACGACTTGACGGCCGCCGAGGGCATCACCGGATGCTACGTGCTGGCAAATCGTGACGACTTTGAGCTCGATTCGCTCGACGCCGCCTATACCGATCTGATGGGTCGCGAGGTGGTTGACGAGCGCTTTGGCTCGCTCGGCACGATTGTCGAGATCATGTCGACGCCCGCCAACGATGTTTGGGTTGTCGAGGGCGATCGGTACGGCGAGGTGCTGATTCCCGTGATCGAGCAGGTTGTGCTCGATCTTCCCGATCAGGGGACAATTTCCGTCCATGTTATGGATGGTTTGATCGATATGGACAAGTAGGGAGGAAAACATGCTGATCGAGACCCTTTCGGTCTTTCCCGAGATGTTTGAGCCCGTCATGTCCACATCGATCTTGGGCCGCGCCCGCAAGGCCGGCCTTTTTGATTTTAAGGCCTACAACCTGCGTGACTGGACGCACGACCGTCATCGTACCGTTGATGACGAGCCGTACGGCGGCGGGCAGGGCATGCTCATGAAGGTCGAGCCCATCGCCGAGGCTATCGAGGCAATTCGTTCGGAGGGTTCCAAGCCCACGGTTGTGTTTTTTACGCCCTGTGGCGAGCCCTTTACGCAGCATGTTGCCGAGCGCCTACTCAAAAGCGAGCGCCTGCTGTTTGTATGCAGCCGATACGAGGGCGTCGACGAGCGCGCGTATGCGTATGCCGACGAGCGCCTGTCGATCGGCGACTACGTGCTTACGGGCGGCGAGCTTCCCGCTATGGTCGTTGCCGACGCCGTCGTGCGTCTGATTCCCGGCGCCCTTGGTGACGAGATGAGCAACGTCGATGAGTCGTTCTCGACTGCCGAGGACGGTGGCCTGCTCGAGTACGCGCAGTACACCCGTCCCGCCGAGTTCAACGGCGAGGGCGTGCCTCCTGTGCTCGTGAGTGGCGATCACGCCAAAGTTGACGCCTGGCGCCGCAAGAACGCCATCGAGCGCACCTGCCGCTGGCGTCCCGACCTGATCGAGACGGCGCGGCTTACGCCCGAGGAACGCGCATACGCGCAGGAGATCCTGGACGCATCGTATTCGCAGAGCGAGGAGTGAGAATGGTTCCATCGCAGCATTCCGTGCTAAAGGGTGCGTTTGAGTGGATCGCGGTCGTCGCGATTGCACTGGTCGCCACCTTCTTGATTCGCTCGTTTGTGGTCGAGCCCTTTGTGGTGCCCACCGGTTCCATGGAGTCCACGATCGAGATCGGCGACCAGATCTTGGCGCAAAAGGTGAGCCTCGAGCTCGGCCAGCCCGTCAGCCAAGGCGATATCGTGGTGTTCCACAACCCCGATGGCACCTCCGAGCACGATGTTCTCGTCAAGCGTGTTATTGCCACGGCCGGCCAGACGGTCGACCTTCAGGACGGCAAGGTGGTCGTTGACGGCCAAGCGCTCGACGAGGACTACACGACCGGCATGAGCTGGCCGCTTTCGGTCCAGGCTCCCGGCGCTCAGGTAAGCTATCCCTACACCGTTCCCGACGGGTGCGTGTGGGTGATGGGTGACAACCGCGAAAACTCTGCCGACTCACGCTACTTTGGTCCCGTCGATCGCTCTGATTTGATCGCCGTGGCGCTTGTGCGCTACTGGCCGCTCAACCGCATCGGCACTATCGATTAAAAACCGCTATAGTACAGTACCTAACCGTGTAATCGTTTCGACGAGGGGATATTAGAGGCATGAACGCTTCATCGCTTTCCTTCCAAGACATCATCCTGCGCCTCCAGCAGTACTGGGGCGAGCAGGGCTGCGTCATTATGCAGCCTTATGACTCCGAGGTCGGTGCCGGTACCTTCCACACCGCGACCACGCTGCGCTCGCTCGGTCCCGCCGAGTGGCGCACCTGCTACGCTCAGCCTTGCCGCCGTCCTGCCGACGGCCGCTACGGCGAGAACCCCAACCGTATGCAGCACTACTATCAGTTCCAGGTGCTCATCAAGCCGTCTCCGGTCAACGCCCAGGAGCTTTACCTGGGGTCTCTTGCCGCTATCGGCCTGGACCCCAACGACCATGACGTCCGTTTTGTCGAGGATGACTGGGAGAGCCCGACCCTGGGCGCCTGGGGCCTTGGCTGGGAGGTCTGGCTCAACGGCATGGAGGTCACGCAGTTTACGTACTTCCAGCAGGTGGGCGGCATCGAGGTCGACCCCGTGCCCGTCGAGATCACCTATGGCCTGGAGCGTATCGCCATGTACGCCCAGGGCGTCAACTCGGTCTACGACCTGGTGTGGAGCTATCTGCCTGACGGCACGCCCATGACCTACGGCGACGTGTTCCTGGAGAACGAGCGCGAGTTTAGTGCCTACAACTTTGAGGTCGCCAACGTCGAGATGATGCGTCAGAAGTTTGACGACTACGAGGCCGAGTGTCATTCCTGCCTTGAGCGCAAGCTGCCGCTGCCCGCATACGACTGCGTCATGAAGTGCAGCCATGCCTTCAACCTGCTCGATGCCCGCGGTGCGCTGTCCGCGGTCGAGCGTGCCAACTACATCCTGCGCGTCCGCGCCGTCGCCAAGGCGTGCTGCGAGGCCTATATGGCCGAGGTCGCCGGAATCAACGAGAATGCCGACCAGGAAGGCGAGGTGGCGTAAGCCATGGCAGACGCTAAGGATTTCCTGTTTGAGATCGGTACGGAGGAAATGCCCTCCGCACCGCTGAACAATGCCGTCAAGCAGCTTGGCACCATGATGGCCAAGGGCCTCGACGAGGCCGGTCTGGCCCATGGCGAGGTCCGCGTGATCTCAAGCCCGCGTCGTCTGGCTGCGCTCGTGTCCAACGTCGCCACCGCGACCGATGAGGTCCATGAGGTCAAGCGCGGCCCCGCGGCAAACATTGCCTTTGATGCCGACGGCAACGCCACCAAGGCCGCTCAGGGCTTCGCCCGCAAGTGCGGTGTGGCTGCCGAGGATCTGGTTCGACGCGAGGACACTGACGGCCGCGAGTACGTGTTCGCCGAGAAGAACATTCCCTCCGCATCGGCTACCCCGATCCTGACGGCCCTGTGCGAGAAGACCATCGCCGGCCTGCAGTGGCCCAACTACCGCAGCCAGCGCTGGGGCCACGAGCACGCTACGTTTGTTCGTCCGGTCCGTTGGATCTGCTGCCTTTTGGGCGAGGACGTCGTGCCCGTGTCGTTTGCCGACGTGACGAGTGGCAACACCACGCGTGGCCATCGCGTACTTGGCCCCGGTGACCATGTGGTCGCCAGCCCCGCTGTTTACGAGCAGGTGCTTGAGGACGCTGGCGTGCTTTCTGCCGAGCGTCGTCGTGAGGCCATCCTTGCCGGCATCGCCGAGGTCGAGGCCGCTCGCCCCGGCTGCCATGTCGACACGCCCAAGAAGGTCTTTGAGGAGGTCATCAACCTCTGCGAGTGGCCGACGGTGCTCGTCGGTACCTTTGACGAGGAGTTCCTCAAGGTCCCGCACGAGATCATCTGCGAGTCCATGCTCACCAACCAGCGCTACTTCCCGATCTATGACGGCGAGGGCAAGCTTACGCGTGAGTTCGTGGTCGTTTCCAACAGCAAGCCCGAGAATGCCGAGCGCGTGATCGACGGCAACGAGCGCGTCGTGCGCGCCCGTCTGGACGACGCCAAGTTCTTCTACGAGGAGGACCTGAAGATCTCCCTCGACGAGTTCCGCGAGCGTCTGGCCAAGGTCGCCTTCCAGGAGAAGCTCGGCAGCGTGCTCGCCAAGTCCGAGCGCATTGAGCAGCTTGCGCTCGCCATCGCTCGCGAGGCCCATCTGGGCGCCCACCTGGCTGCCGATGCCGCACGCGCCGCGCACCTGTGCAAGGCCGACCTGGTGTCCAACGCCGTCGTCGAGTTCACGAGCCAGCAGGGCGTAATGGGTGGTTATTACGCCTCCGCGATGGGGGAGAACGACAAGGTCGCCCACGCCATTCGCGATCATTATCGTCCCCGCTTTGCCGGTGATGAGCTGCCCGAGGGCACCGCTGGCTGCATCGTGGCCTGTGCCGACAAGCTCGATACCATTGCCGGTATTTTTGCCATCGGCGAGCCCCCGACCGGCTCTTCGGACCCCTACGCGCTGCGTCGCGCCGCCATCGGCATCATCAACATCCTGCGCGATCGTCTGCCGATCGACCCCACGTCGCTGATCGACTTCGCCCTTGAGCTCTATAGCGAGCAGGGCATTGAGTTTGACGCCGCCGAGGTCGCCCAGCAGGTCCGCGACTTCTTCCACGGCCGCCTGGTGAGCATGGCCCGCGATGAGAAGATTCCGGCCGATACCGTTGCCGCCGTCTCCGCGGTGCACATCATCGCCCCGTCCATCTTCTTCGCCCGCTGTGCCGCGCTCGATGAGGCCCGCAAGAACGATGCCGAGACCTTCGACAACCTGGCTACCGCCTATGCCCGCGCCGCGCACATCTCCAAGCCCGAGCTGGGTGCGGAGTACGACCGCAGCCTGATGGGCGAGGCCGAGCTCGCGCTCGCCGATGCCTCCGAGGCTGCTCAGACCGCTGTCGATGCCGCCCTTGCTGCCGAGGATTACCCGTCCGCATTTGCCGCTCTTGCCGCCCTGCGTGCCCCCATCGACCGCTTCTTCGACGAGGTCATGGTCATGGACAAGGACGAGCAGCTCCGCGATAATCGCCTTAAGCTGCTCAACCGCTTCGAGGCCGTTTTCTCCGGCATCGCCAACATCGGTGAGCTTGCCCGCAAAAAGTAAGCCAGCCTGCGCATAAGCGCAAAAGGAGCCCCGCATGGATTGCCCGGTCACCGCTCGTCCCACCGTTATCGTTATCTCCGACTCGCTCGGTGATACCGCTTGTGAGGTGGTGCTTGCGGCGTCCGGGCAATTTGATGAAGGGGCTTTTCGTGTTTTGCGCCTGCCCAAGGTGACCTCGGTGGAGCAGGTCAAGTCGTTTGTGGGACCGCGCGTCGATGCCGACCATCGCGATATTGCCGTGTTCCATACCATCGTCGACCCGGCGCTGCGCGCTCGCGTGCTCGACTACCTGAGCATGCTGCATATTCGTTCGGTTGACCTGATCGGCCCGACGCTCGCCGTGCTGTCGTCGCTCATCGGTGCGGTGCCCAAGGGCGTTGCGGGCGTGATTCATAAGACCGATGACCGCTATTTCCATCGCATCGAGGCCATGGAGTATTTCGTTGAGCACGATGACGGGCGCGGCTGCGACGATCTGTCGGGGGCCGATATCGTGCTGCTGGGCGTATCGCGTACGTCCAAGACGCCGCTGTCGATGTATTTGGCCTATCAGGGTTACAAGGTCGCCAATGTTCCTTTGGCCCATGGCATGGAGCCGCCGAAGTCAATTTACGAGGTTGACCCGATGCGGTTGTTCGGCTTGATTTCGACCGTTGGCGTCATCTCCGAGATTCGCGATAGCCGCTTGGGCGATGACTATGCTCGCGCCGTCGCTGGCTCCTATGCCGAGCCCGAGAGCGTGCGCAGTGAGCTTGAGGAGGCCCGCGCCCTCATGACGCGCCTGGGCTGCTTTGTGGTGCGTACCGATGGTAAGGCGATCGAGGAGAGCGCCTCCGAGATCATCGCTCACCTCGAAGAGATTCAAGAGGCAAGAGCCAGCCGGGCCGCCCGCCGCGCCCAACAGCAGTAGTCCTTTCTGGGATGATTTTTCTGGGACGGGGTCGAACGCTCGTGTGGGGGTAGCTAAAAAAGCCCCGTCCCAAATTAGCTATTTATGGTAAAGCGATTTAGCAAATTACTTGCGTTTGACCTGCTAGTTTATTGTAGTGGTATCTTCATAAGGTAACCACCTTTACCTACCGTTTACCGCTAGTTTTAGCACGTTTACCAAACCTCGTATCCTCTGCTCAAGCCCCTTTAAATCCCGCCGTATAGTACCCTCACGGCCCGCATCCGGCGGGTCGATTCGTCACCACGGTCGTGCGCGAGAGCGCATGGAAGGGGAAGTATCGTGAGCGATTGCAAGAGGGTTTACCGTTTTGGAACCGACGCCCAGGGCACCTGTGTCACTGAGGGCGATAAGTCCATGAACTTCGTGCTTGGCGGCAAGGGCGCAAACCTTGCCGAGATGAGCCGCATCGGCCTGCCGGTTCCCGGTGGCTTTACCATTACCTGCCAGACCTGTGTCGAGTACTCCGGTGCCGGCAACGTGTGGCCCGAAGGCGCACTCGATGAAATCGTTGCCGCCGAGGCCGACCTCGAGGTCCGCTGCGGCAAAAAGCTCGGCGACGCCTCCGATCCGCTGCTCGTGTCGGTTCGCTCGGGAGCTCCATTTTCCATGCCCGGCATGATGGACACGGTCCTCAACTTGGGCCTCAACGACGACTCCGTTCAGGGTCTCATTGCCCAGACGCAAAATCCGCGTTTTGCCTGGGATAGCTACCGCCGCTTTATCCAGATGTTCTCCAACGTCGTTATGAGTGTCGACGCCGACCTGTTCGAGAACGCGCTGACCCAGGCTCGTCTGGTCGCCGACGTCCGTGTCGACTCCGAGCTTTCGGCCGAGGACCTTCAGGAGCTCGTGGAGACCTTCAAGGGCATCTTCTCCGAGAACGTCGAGGCCGTCCTGTATCCCGAGCTCGAGGTCGTCGATGGCAAGCCCGTCTTCCCGCACGACCCGGAGCTCCAGCTGCGCCTTGCCATCCAGGCCGTCTTTGGCAGCTGGATGAACGAGCGCGCCTGCATCTACCGCAAGCAGCATGGCATTTCCGACGAACTCGGCACCGCCGTCAACGTCCAGGCCATGGCCTTTGGCAACAAGGGCGAGACCTCTGCGACCGGCGTCGCCTTTACGCGCAACCCGGCCGACGGCACCAAGGAGTTCTACGGCGACTTCTTGGTCAACGCCCAGGGCGAGGACGTCGTCGCCGGCATTCGCAACACCGAGCCCATCGCCGATCTCAAGACCACTCCGGGCCTCGAGTCCGCAGGCGAGGAGCTCGAGCGCGTGTTCCTGACACTTGAGGATCATTATCGCGATATGTGCGATATCGAGTTCACCATCGAGCAGGGCAAGCTCTGGATGCTCCAGACCCGCGTGGGCAAGCGTACCGCCACCGCCGCCCTGCGCATTGCCATCGAGATGGTTGAGGAGGGCCTGATCACTCGCGAGGAGGCCGTCAGCCGCATCGACCCAGCACAACTCGACCAGCTCCTGCATCCGCAGTTCGACGCGTCTAAGATGTACGAGGCACTTGCTACCGGCCTCAATGCCAGCCCTGGTGCCGCCGTGGGCGAGGTCGTGTTCTCGAGCGACGATGCCGTCGCGCGCGCCAACGAGGGTCACAAGGTCATTCTGGTTCGCTGGGAGACCAACCCCGATGACCTGAAGGGCATGGTCGCCGCCGAGGGCATCCTGACCAGCCACGGTGGCAAGACGAGCCATGCCGCCGTTATCGCCCGCGGTATGGGTACGCCCTGCGTCTGCGGCGTCGAGCGCTTCCACATCGACGCCGCCGAGAAGGTCGTGCGCATCGAGGGCAGCGACCGCGTGCTGCGCGAGGGTGATGTCATCTCCATCGACGGCACCCAGGGTATCGTCGTCGATGGCGCCGTTGATCTGGTTTCGGCCGAGCTCACCGGCGATCTGGACACCATCCTGTCCTGGGCTGACGAGATTCGTCTGGACGAGACCTGTGACCACGCCAACCACGTACGCGTCAACGCCGATAACCCCGAGGACGCCGCGCTCGCGCTCGAGTTTGGCGCCGAGGCCATCGGCCTATGCCGCACCGAGCATATGTTCCTGGGCGATCGCAAGAACATTATCCAGAGCTTCATCCTGTCCGACGACGAGGCCGTGAAGCAGCAGGCCCTCGCCGATCTGCTCAAGGTCCAGACGGAGGACTTCCTGGCGATGTTCAAGACCATGTCCGGTCGCGATGTAGTCGTTCGTCTGCTCGATCCTCCGCTGCATGAGTTCTTGGATAATCCTCGCGAGCTCGAGGTCGCCATCACCAAGAAGGAAGCCGCTGGCGCCGGCGAGGAAGAGCTTGCCGCCTTGCGTGCCCGCCTACGTCGCATCGACGGCATGGTCGAGTCCAATCCGATGCTCGGCTTGCGCGGCGTGCGCCTGTCCGTCGTCTTTGGTGACCTGCCGCTCATGCAGGTTCGCGCCGTCGCCACGGCTGCCGCCCGCCTTATCAAGGAGGGCGTCGACCCGCGTCCCGAGATTATGGTTCCGCTCGTCTCCATCACGGCTGAGCATGTCCAGATCCGCGAGGTCATCGAGCGCGTGATCGCCGAGGTTTCCGCCGAGGAGGGCGTCGAGCTCAACATTCCCGTGGGCACGATGCTCGAGCTGCCGCGCGCCTGCATGGTCGCCGATGAGATCGCGAAGTACGCTGACTTCTTCTGCTTTGGTACCAACGACCTTACCCAGACGACCTTCGGTTTCTCGCGCGACGACGCCGAGGCCAAGTTCATCCCGCTGTACCTGCACAAGAAGATCTTGAAGGACAACCCCTTCGAGACCATCGACTCGGCGGTGCTGGAGCTCGTGCGCATGGCTGTCGAGAAAGGTCGCGCCACCAACCCCGACATGCACTTTGGCGTGTGCGGTGAGCACGGCGGCGACCCCAAGTCCATCAAGGCCTTGTTTAACGTGGCCGACGTGGACTACGTGTCCTGTTCGCCCTATCGCGTGCCCCTCGCGCGCCTGGCTGCCGCCCAGGCCAAGCTCGAGGCCAAGCGTTCCGTCTAACGTTTTGGGTTTGGGCGCCTAGCGTAGCCCCCTTCACGCCGCCCGTCTCATTCGTGAGGCGGGCGGTTATCATGTGTGGGTTTTGTCTTTTTGTCTGCGTAAAAAATTGTTCTTGCAGCAGAAACCCGCGCGTGTATACTCGAATACGTTTGTTCAACTACGTGCCGGCCTAGGTGGAACGGCACCTCTAGAAGAGTAAGGAATTGCACATGGATTACATCCGCGCAATCGAGCGTCAGCAGATCCGCGAGGACATTCCTCAGGTTCGCGTTGCCGACAACGTCAAGGTTCACTACCGCATTAAGGAAGGCGACCGCGAGCGCATCCAGGTCTTCCAGGGCGACGTCATCCGCATGGCCGGCGCCGGTGCCCGCGAGACCTTCACCGTCCGCAAGATTTCCTTCGGTGTCGGTGTTGAGCGTACCTTCCCGCTTCACAGCCCCAAGATCGCCAAGCTCGAGGTCGTTCGTCATGGTCGCGTCCGTCGAGCCAAGCTGTACTACCTCCGCGACAAGGTGGGCAAGGCTGCTCGCATCCCCAAGAAGCGCTAAGAAGATCGCAGCGTCCGTCCACTCGTTTGGACACAAGGGCCACCTTCGGGTGGCCCTTCTTTTTATCTGATTTGCATGCAAGGAGGGCCTGGTATGGCCAATATGACGAGCTCGGTTTCGGCATCGCAGGTTGCCGGCGAGCTGGCGAGCGCCACGTTCGAGGAGATTCCCGCCCTCGTGGAGCATTATCGCGAGGATCCGCGCCTGCAGGTGATCAAGGCTTGCGAACGTGCCCTTAAGCGCCATGCCAAGGAACTTTCCGAACGCGAGCGCGTCAACGGCATGTACGAGCTTATGCATGAGCTCGGTGGTGATGGCGTTGTCGTGGGTGTCGACGAGGTGGGCCGTGGCTCGGTAGCGGGTCCCTTGACCGTGTGTGCCGTGTGTCTTCCGATGGAGCCGCGCATCTGGGGCATCAACGATTCTAAAAAGCTCACGCCGGCGCGCCGCGAGCTGCTCTCGGTGAAGATTGCCGAGGTGGCGACTGCTATCGGCTTTTGCCATATCGCTCCCGCAGATATCGATGAGATGGGCATGGCCCGCGCCATTCGAGCCGCTGTCGCGGGCGCCGTGGCAGATACGGGGCTTGAGCCCGATTGCGTGCTTATGGACGGTAACCCCCTGGGCGCCGTGCCCCATGAGCGCGACGTGGTCAAGGGCGATGCCAAGATCGCCTGTATCGCCGCGGCATCCATCATGGCAAAGGTCACGCGTGACGAGATGATGGTCGAGTACGATGCCGAGTATCCCGAGTACCATTTGGCCGAATCGAAAGGCTATGCGAGTCCCGAGCACATCGAGGCCATTCGCAAACATGGACTTTGTCCGCTGCACCGCGTGAGCTTTTGCGGAAACTTTCTGCAGACTGAGCGCCTTTTTTAAGGCAATTGTGGAGACAGGGACCTTAAGGGTTCTATAAACCTGCTGGTAGGGGCCGTGTGCAACGCTATTGTTGCGCGCGGCCCCTCATTTGTCGGCATTTGGTTGGTTTTTGGTTTGCTTCCGGTACTTACCCGCGTGAAACCTGCCCTCATTATCGAGGCAATGCAGGGAGTGGGAAAGGAGACCCCATGTGTGCCGCAGCCAAAATGAGCAAAACGCAGCAGCTCAAGGAACGTTGGGAAGAGGGGGAGCTCGATTGCGGGTCGATCACGCCTGAGTTTATCAAGGGGCTCAGTCCTCGCGAGCTCGGTATGCTGGGCGAGCTTATCGCAATCGATTACTTTAACGAGCGCGGCTATGCATTGCTGGAACAAGGCTATCGATGCTCGGAGGGCGAGGCCGACCTGGTGCTGCTCGACGAGCTCGACGATGTGGTGGTGATGGCCGAGGTCAAGACCAGGCGTGTTGCGCTGGATTGCGATACGCGGGTGTTTCCCGAGGAAGCGGTGAACGCCCAAAAGCAGCGGCGCTATCGTCGCATCGCGAGTTGCTATCTTATGGAGCATTATCCGCTCAAGGCGATCCGCTTCGATGCCGTGGGCGTCACCATTCGCGGCGGGCATATCGCCGAGATCGAGCACCAGTACAATGCGTTCGATTGGCAGGTGTCGTGATGGCGTTCGAAACGTTTGCCGTTCACGCAGCCTGTATCCGCGGCGTTGAGGCGATTCCCGTCACGGTCGAGGTATCGCTTGCGGGCGGTATCCCGGGCATTCAGATGCTCGGCATCCCGAGCATGGAAGTGATGGAGTCGCGCGGGCGCATTCGCTGCGCGATGCGCTCTGCCGGATTCGAGATCCCGCGTTCGGGTATTACGGTCAATCTGGCGCCGGGCGATATCCGAAAGACCGGTAGCGGCTTTGACCTGCCAATAGCCATCGCGGTGCTTGCGGCCGACGGGCAGATTCCCCGCGACAATCTCGACCGCTGCCTCATTGCCGGCGAGCTCGGCTTGGATGGCACGGTGCTTCCCGTCAAGGGCGAAGTGGCGTTTCAGCTGCTGGCTCGCGACATGGGGTTGTCTTTTATCGCCGGCAGGTCCGACCAGCATGTTCCGCTTGCGGGGGTCGATTGCGGTTTTATCGATCATCTGTCGCAGCTTGCCCGCGGTATGGGCGAGGCAGCTCGGCACTATCTGGATTCTGAAGTGCTCGAGGCCACCTTTGAGCCCGAGCTCGATTATGCCGACGTGTTGGGGCAGGAGGTCGCCAAGCGCGGCATAGCGCTTGCGGCGGCAGGGGAGCTGGGCTTGCTTATGATTGGGTCTCCGGGATCGGGCAAGACCATGCTTGCGCGCCGCATGACGGGTATCTTGCCCGAGCTTTCCGTCGAGGATCAGCAGGAGGCGCTTTGCATTCATTCGGTCTTGGATGAGAACATCGATGGCCTGCTTGCGGGGCATCGGCCGTTTCGTAGTCCCCATCACAGCATTTCGACTGCGGGCCTTATTGGCGGAGGGCGCCCGGTGCATCCGGGCGAGATCAGCCTTGCCCATGGCGGCGTGCTCTTTTTGGACGAGCTTGCCGAGTTTCCCACCGGTGTGCTGCAGACGCTTCGTCAGCCTATCGAGCGCGGCTATGTCAGGATCGTGCGCGTCGACGGCGCCTTCACGTTTCCCTCGCGCTTTCAGCTGCTTGCGGCGAGCAATCCCTGCCCCTGCGGTTTTTTGGGCGATCGCGAGGTTCCGTGTCGTTGCTCGGCATCGATGGTCGAGCGCTATCGGTCCAAGCTGCGCGGTCCCTTGGCCGACCGCATCGACCTGATGCTCGACGTGACCCGCCCCGATCCGCAGGTGATTATCGAGGGCGCCGAGGGTATGTCGTCGGCCGAGCTGCGCGACTACGTTGTCCGCGGTCGGGCTTTTCGTGCCTGGCGCGAGACCCATATGGACGATGCGGATGCCGAGGCCGAGCACGATGAGTCACGGTCCATTGACGGCGTCGTGTCGACCTTTGCACTCGACGAGGCCGCCGAGAAATGCGTACTTGGCCTGTCGAAACGCACTCATCTCACGGGGCGCGGCATCGTGCGCCTGGTTCGCATCGCGCGCACGATTGCCGATGTCGCAGAAAGCGAGCGGGTGACGCAAGACCACGTGCTCGAGGCCGCGATGTATCAGGGAAGGAGGGATCAGTGATGGGTGAGGTCCGCTACGAACTGCATCCCGGTGATGGGCTGTTTCCCGCTACTGTTCTGGAACTTTCCGATGTGCCGCAGACGTTGTTCGTCCGTGGCGACCCGGAGGTGCTCTCGACGCCGGCGCTCTCGATTATCGGTGCGCGCAAGGCCTCGCCGTACGGCCTTGCCGTGGCAGAGCTGGCCGCGAAAGTTGCGGTCGAGGCGGGGGTGACGGTGGTCTCGGGCGGTGCGGTCGGCTGCGACCAGGCCTCGGGTTGGGCCGCGGTCAACGCCGGGGGCAGGCACGTCTTGGTTTTGGGTACGGGCGCCGACGTGGTCTACCCGCGTTCGAGTGCGGGGCTTATCGCGCGCACGATCGATACGGGCGGTGCGGTCGTGTCCATCTCGCCTTGGGGCATGGGGCCGCGTAAGTTTGCCTTTCCGCGGCGTAACCGGGTGATTGCCGCGCTTTCGCAGGCGCTCTTCGTGTCGGAGGCCGGCATGCCTTCGGGCACGTTCTCGACGGCGGAGGCCGCCATGGACCTGGGGCGCGAACTGCTTGCGGTACCGGGCTCCATTTTGTCGCCCGAGTCGCGCGGGACCAACTACCTCATTGCCAACGGGGCCTGCTGCATTATTGACGAGGAGTCCATCGAGATGGCCATCTCTCGAATCTACGGTACCCTGCGCTATTCGCGTCCCGATGCGCCCGGCATCGCCGACCTGGATGCCACACAGCAGACTGTGATGCATGCCCTCATCGCCTCGCCGCTCAAGGTTGAAGACATCGCCACACTCGTCTCCCTCGATGCCGTCGGTGTGCTCAAGCTCCTGGGCTCGCTCGAGCTCGAGGGCCTCATCGAGCGCATGATGGATGGAAGGTATGCGCCCTCCAAGTTTGCCCTTCACGCCCAGACGCCCTTCGGTCACAATGGAAAACGTGTCAATTAGAAAGGTGTTTGCAGATGCTGTTTGATCAGGTGACGGTTATCGGTGGCGGTCTGGCGGGATCGGAATGCGCGATTCAGCTGGCAGATCGCGGGTTCGCCGTAAAGCTGTGCGAGATGCGCCCGCAGGTGAGCTCTCCTGCCCACCATACCGATCACTTGGCGGAGCTCGTCTGCTCCAATTCGTTTAAGTCGACCCGTCCCGATTCCGCCGCCGGCCTGCTGAAGGCCGAGCTCGAGCGCATGGGCTCGGTGCTGCTCGACTGCGCTCATCGTGCGGCCGTTCCCGCTGGCGGCGCCCTGGCGGTCGACCGCGTCAAGTTTTCCGAGCTCGTCGAGGCCGAGGTTGCCGCCCGCCCCAATATCGAGGTCGTCCACGGTGAGGTCACCCAGATCCCCGAGGGTCATGTGGTTATCGCCGCGGGTCCCTTGTGCTCGCCGGCATTGAGCGAGGAGGTCATGAAGCTTGTCGGTGGTGACGCCCTGGCGTTCTTTGACGCGGCCGCCCCGATTGTCGATGCCTCGACGCTCGATATGGACGTGCTGTTCTCGCAGTCGCGCTACGAGGAGCAGGGGAGTGGCGACTATCTGAATGCCCCGCTCAACAAGGAAGAGTACGAGGCCTTTATCGAGGCGCTCACAACGGCCGAGCGCGTGGTGCTCAAGGATTTTGAGGGCGGGGACCTGTTCCAGGCCTGCCAGCCTGCCGAGGAGGTTGCGCGCACGGGCAAGGATGCCATCCGCTTTGGCGCCATGAAGCCCGTCGGGCTCACCGACCCGCGCACCGGTCGCCGTCCCTGGGCGGCAATTCAGCTGCGCGCCGAGAACAAGGAGAAGACCGCCTATAACCTAGTTGGCTTCCAGACCAACCTGACCTTCGGCGAACAGAAGCGCGTCTTCCATATGGTTCCCGGCCTGGAGAACGCCGAGTTCTTCCGCTACGGCGTCATGCACCGCAACACCTTTGTCGATGCGCCACACGTGCTCGATGGCACCTTTGCCGTTCCCGGCACGAGCGTGCGTCTTGCCGGTCAGATTACTGGTACCGAGGGGTACATGGAGGCCGTGGCGACGGGTCTGCTCGCTGCGCTCAACACCTATGCCGAGGCCATCGGGGCCGCGGGCGTCGAGCTGCCGCGCGTGGGCGCCCTGGGCGCGCTTGTGGGGTATGCGACCGATCCGGCTACGGTGGGCTACCAGCCCATGCACGTCAACTTTGGTCTTGTGCCGCCGCTCGAGGACGGTAAGCGTCGCAGCAAGCGCGATCGTTACCAGGCTTACGCGGACCGCGCCCTCAAGGCCCTGGATGCCTATCTGGAATCGCGCTCCGATCTGTTTGGAGGCGAGAGGTCATAGCTTTTGACCTGTACGATGCCGTCGACTCGTTCATTGCCTACATTGCACGCGTCGAAGGACTCGCTCCCAATACGGTAACCGCCTACACCTCGCGGCTCGAGCGCTTCGCCGCGTGGTGCGACCGCGAGGGCATCGACGCTCGCGCCGCCGACGTGCGGACCGTTCGCTCCTATTTGGCCGAGCTGTCGCGTGGCCAGGTGGCGGCTCGGACCCTTGCGGCACACCTGTCTGCCATACGCTCGCTCTATCGGTGGATGGCTGCCGAGGGAATCGTTGAGGGCGATGCGGTCTCGGCGATTTCCTCGCCCAAGCTGCCGCGCGATCTTCCCGGCGTGCTGACGACCCGGCAAGTCGAGTCGTTGCTCGAGGCCCCCGACACCTCGACGCCTGCGGGGTTGCGAGATGCGGCGATGCTCGAGCTGCTCTATGCCTCCGGCGCGCGAATCTCGGAGCTCGCGGCGCTCAACGTGGAGTCTATCGGTTGGTCCGAGCGAACGCTGCGACTTTGGGGCAAGGGGAGCAAGGAGCGTATCGTGCCCCTGTATCGGCGCGCTCTCGAGGCTACCCGCCGCTATATTGAGGAAGGGAGGCCGCAGCTCCTTGCACAGGCAAAGCGTAACGACGGTGCGAACGGCGCGCATCCGCTGTTTATCTCGGCGCGCGGAAACCGCATGAGTGCCGCCATGCTTAGGAGGCGGTTCCATATGCTTGCGGCACTTGCCGGCATTCCTGCCGACATCGCCCCGCATGCGATGCGTCATACCTTTGCGACCGACCTGCTCGAGGGCGGCGCGGATCTCCGCTCGGTTCAGGAGCTGCTTGGGCATGCGAGCTTGTCCACGACGCAGATTTATACGCACCTCACGCCCGATCGACTCAAGCGCGCCGTGAGTCAGGCCCACCCCCGCGGCGAGTAGGAGACGGGCCCCGCGCCGCACCGAGGTGTGTGGTTTTGATTGCGGGTTGGCAGGAAGAGGCAATCCTGCTATCATTCATCGGGTTGCTTCACGGCAACAGGTTTTTATCACGCACGCGCGGCTACTTCATACCGTGGTGCCCGGGCTTTGGTAGCACATGTCTGGGTTGGTTTTGGAGGATGACCCCGCGCGGAGGCAAACCACAGGAGGTTTAACATGGCTACCAAGATTAATATCCGCACCCTGCTCGAGGCCGGCTGCCACTTCGGTCACCAGACCCGTCGCTGGAACCCCAAGATGAAGCCGTTCATCTTCGGTGAGCGCAACGGCATCTACATCCTCGACCTCAAGCAGACCATCCTTGACGCCGACCAGGCCTACACCTTCGTCAAGAACGTCGCCAAGGGCGGCAACGTGCTGTTCGTCGGCACCAAGAAGCAGGCTCAGGAGGCCGTTAAGAACGCCGCTGAGCGCGCCAACATGCCTTACATCAACCAGCGTTGGCTCGGCGGTATGCTGACCAACTTCGTCACCATCCGCTCCCGCATCAACCGCATGGAGGAGCTCGAGGCCATGGTCGAGGACGGCCGCATGGCAGTGCTGCCCAAGAAGGAGCAGGCAGTGCTCGGCAAGGAGCTCGCTAAGCTCCAGACCAACCTCGGTGGCGCCCGCGACATGAAGGGTCTGCCCCAGGCTCTCTTCGTCATCGACACCAAGCGCGAGGAGAACGCCATCAAGGAGGCCCAGCGCCTGAACATCCCCGTCGTCGCTCTGATCGACACCAACTCCGATCCCGACGAGGTCGAGTACGGCATCCCCTGCAACGATGACGCCATCTCCGCTGTCACCCTTATGTGCGAGCTCATGGCCGACGCCTGCCTCGCTGGCTCCGGTAAGGAGCAGGTCTCCGAGGCCGAGATGGCCGCTGAGCCCAAGGCCGAGTAAATCAGTCTTAGTTAATTCTTTTTCATCTCTTTGAAAGGAACCACAATGGCCCAGATTACTGCCGCTATGGTCAAGCAGCTCCGCGAGATGACCGACTCCCCGATGATGGAGTGTAAGAAGGCTCTCGTCGAGGCTGACGGCGACATGGACGTCGCTGTTGACGTTCTGCGCAAGAACGGCCTCGCCAAGGCTGCCAAGAAGGCTGGCCGTGAGACCAACGAGGGCGCTGTCGCCGCGTTCGTCTCCGAGGACGGCAAGTCCGGCGCTCTGCTCGAGCTTTCCTGCGAGACCGACTTCGTCGGCTCCAACGCCAAGTTCACCGGCTTTGCTTCCAAGGTCGCCGAGGTTGTCGCTTCCACCGAGCCGGCCGATGTCGATGCTCTGCTCGAGAAGCCGATGGGCGAGGAGACCGTTTCCTCCGAGCTCACCGAGATGATTCACATCATGGGCGAGAACATGAAGATCGCTCGTTTCTCCGCCCGCAAGGTCGAGAACGGCGCTCTTGCTTCTTACATCCACATGGGTGGTAAGATCGGCGTCCTCGTCGAGTTCGCTTTCGAGAAGGCCGAGACCGCTCAGGCCGAGTCCTTCAAGACCTTCGCTCACGACGTTGCCCTTCAGGTTGCCGCCGTCGCCCCGATTTGCGCTACCCGCGATCAGGTTCCGGCCGAGACCGTCGAGCACGAGAAGGAGATTTACATGGCTCAGGCTGCCGAGTCCGGCAAGCCCGAGGCTATCCAGGAGAAGATGGCTGTTGGCCGTCTGGAGAAGTTCTACAAGCAGTCCGTGCTTACCGAGCAGGAGTTCATCAAGGACAGCTCCCTCACCATCAAGAAGTACGCTGAGCAGGTCTCCAAGGAGCTCGGCGATAGCATTACCGTCGTTGCCTTCGACCGTCTGGTCCGTGGCGAGTAAATAAGCTCTTGTAGCTGGTAATGAGCAGGCTGTGGGTTTTACTCACAGCCTGCTTTTTCATGGCTCTTATCAGAGCCTTTGCTATCATATTGAGAGTCTAATTAAAGGAGGATCGCTTTGTCCGACATCCGATATAAACGCGTGCTTCTGAAGCTTTCCGGCGAAGCACTGATGGGCGACGGCCAATATGGCATCGACCCCAAGATTACCGACCATCTTGCCAAGCAGGTCAAGGAGCTGCTCGCCGTTGGCCATGAGGTCGGCGTTGTTGTCGGCGGCGGCAACATTTTCCGCGGCATGGCCGGCGCTGCCGGTGGCATGGAGCGCGCCCAGGCCGACTACATGGGCATGCTGGCAACCGTTATGAACGCGCTTGCCCTGCAGGATGCCTTTGAGCACAACGATGTTCCCTGCCGCGTGATGAGCGCTATCCAGATGAACGAGATCTGCGAGCCCTATATTCGCCGTCGCGCCATCAACCACCTTTCCAAGGGTAATGTCGTTATTTTTGCCGCCGGTTCGGGCAATCCGTACTTTACGACCGACACCGCCGCGGCTCTTCGTGCCTGCGAGATCGGTGCCGAGATTCTGATTAAGGCCACCAAGGTTGACGGCATCTACGACAAGGATCCTGTCAAGTGTTCCGATGCCGTCCGTTTTGACAAGATTACCTATCACGAGGTTCTCGTCCGCGGTCTGCAGGTTATGGATTCCACGGCCACGGCGCTGTGCCAGGATAACCGTATGCCGATTTTGGTCCTCAACATCGATGGCGAGGACACCGTCAAACGCGCGCTTTCGGGTGAGCCCGTCGGCACGCTCGTCTATCAGGAGGATTAAGCATGGCAGAGAATATCACCGCCCACATGGACAAGTCGCTCGAGTCCCTCAAGCACAACTTCTCCAAGGTTCGCACAGGCCGCGCCAACGCTAACATTCTGTCCGACATTTCGGTCGATTACTACGGTGTTCCCACGCCGGTTACCCAGGTTGCCGCCGTTAAGACCCCCGAGGCTCACATGCTGCTTATCGAGCCCTGGGACAAGGCGCTCGTCAACGCAATCGTGAAGGCTATCAGCGCTTCCGATCTGGGCATTACTCCCAACTCTGACGGTACCGTCGTGCGCCTGCCGTTCCCGGCTCCCACCGAGGAGCGTCGTCGCGAGCTCGTCAAGGAGTGCCGCGAGTATGCCGAGCAGGCCAAGGTCTCCATTCGCAACATCCGTCGCGACTTTAACAACAAGCTCGAGCGCGACGAAGAGCTCACCGAGGACGATGTCCGTCGCGAGCAGGCCAAGGTCCAGAAGCATACCGATGAGTATGTTGCCAAGGTCGAGGAGCTTCTGAAGGAAAAAGAAGCCGAGGTCATGGAGATCTAAGGTGCAATACGACGAGAACAAACTGGTCGAGTACTTTGCCGACGCCCCTGCGGGCGTCGGTTTTTCCGACCTTGACCTCAATAAGATTCCGCATCATATTTCGTGCATTATGGACGGTAACGGTCGCTGGGCCACGGCGCGCGGTCTTGCCCGCACCGAGGGACACAAGGCCGGTATCGTCTCCCTGCGCGAGATTATTACCGCATGCGTGCGTTTGGGCGTCGACGTCCTTTCGGCCTATGCGTTTTCCACCGAAAACTGGAATCGTCCTCAGCATGAGGTCAACGTTTTAATGCATCTGTTTGCTAAGACGTTTATCGATGAGCTGCCGCTGCTTAAGCGCGAAAACGTGCGCGTTGTCTTTTTGGGCGATATATCCGCACTGCCCAAGAAGACCCGCGATGTCTTTGAGCGAGGTCTTGCCGAGTGTGCCGACCATACCGGCATGACGCTGGCACTTGCCGTCAACTACGGAGCCCGTGCCGAGATCACCCGTGCCGTCCGTCAGATCGCGCTCGATGCCGCTGCCGGAAAGATCGTTCCGGCCGCTATCGACGATGATATGGTTGCTTCGCACCTGTACACCGCTGGGCTACCCGATCCTGAGCTTGTGATTCGAACCTCCGGCGAGCTTCGCCTTTCGAACTATCTGCTGTGGCAGGTTGCCTATTCCGAGTTTTATGTCACCGATACCTATTGGCCCGACTTTGATCGTTGGGGTCTTGTCAACGCCATTTTGGCCTATCAGGGCCGCGACCGTAGGTTTGGTGGACTGAGCAAGACCGAGGAGGCTTAATCGTGTCCGATCGTCCCAAGGCGTCTGCTCCCAAGGCGCCTGCCGCCAAGAGCGGCGCGGCCGCGACTTCGTGGCTTGCCGGCTTTATTACCCGTGCCGCCGCAGGTATCGTCTACGCCGTCGTATTTATTCTCTGCCTGGTTTTGGGTATCGTTCCCACCGCCATCTTCGTCTCCGTCATGAGCGGCCTGTGCTGCTATGAATTTTTCCGTATGACAAGGCTCGATGGCAAGATGGCGAACGAGCGTATGGGTATCGCTGCCGCCGTGCTCTTTCCGCTGTCGGCGTTGGGCGATTCGATGTTGTTGAATGCCCTGCTTTTTGCCCTGATGCTCGCGGTGGGCATTTGGTATGTCTGGTCGCCGCGTACCCGCATCTCTGATGTGGCCGTGACGCTCATGGGTCCCATCTACACTGGTTTTATGCTGTCGGCTATCGTGTTGCTGCGCGATGCCGTGCCCGGTTTTGCCGGCGCCCTGCTTTCGGTGGGCGTTTGCGCGTCCCTTTGGGTCTCCGATTCGTTTGCCTACATCGTGGGCAGCCGTATCGGCAAGCACAAGATGGTCCCCAAGATCTCTCCCAAAAAGAGCTGGGAGGGGTTTGTCGGTGGCATCCTGGGCTCGGTTTTGATTTGGCTCATCCTGTGGGCGACGCACTTCTACAAGCTCAGCCTGCCCTATGCGCTGCTGTGCGGCGTGGTCGTGTCCGTCCTAGGCGTTATCGGCGACCTTATCGAGTCACGCATCAAGCGCGGTGTGGGCGTCAAGGATTCCGGCAACCTTATCCCGGGCCATGGCGGCATGCTCGACCGTAGCGACTCGCTTATCTTTGGCTGCATTACCGCGCAGCTGCTTTTGATGATCGGAGGCGTGCTGTAATGTCATTCCAGACGACGTATGGCCCCGATGGACGCCTCCGTGTTGCCATCCTGGGTTGTACGGGCTCTATCGGCACCCAGGCGCTCGATGTGTGCCGCCAGCATGCCGATCGCCTACAGGTGACGGCGCTGTCCGTTAATTCCAGCACCTCGGAGCTCGTTGCCGCTGCCCGCGAGTTTTCGGTTCCGGCGGTTGCCGTGGCCGATGTCGCTCATGGCGATGACGCCGTGCTTCAGGAGTTGCCCGAGGGAACGAAGCTCGGCGTTGGCGCGCAGGCGGTTTGCGAGCTCGCGCGTCGCGACGATGTCGACTGCGTGCTCGTCGCTATTGTGGGCGCCGCCGGTCTCGAGGCGAGCCATGCGGCCTTGACCTCGAATAAGCGCCTTGCTCTTGCCAACAAGGAGTCCCTCGTCGTCGGTGGCGACTTGCTTATGCCGTTGGCGCAACCGGGCCAGCTTATTCCGGTCGACTCTGAGCACTCCGCCATTTACCAGTGCTATCTGGGGGAGAACCCGCGCGAGGCTCATTGTATTTGGCTCACCTGCTCGGGCGGTCCGTTCTTTGGCCGCACGCGCGACGAGCTCGATTGCGTGACGCGTGCCGATGCCCTCGCACATCCCACGTGGGCCATGGGTGCCAAGATCACCATCGACTCCGCCACCCTCATGAACAAGGGCCTGGAGCGCATTGAGGCCATGCATCTGTTTAACTGCGACCTCGATTTCATTAACGTGGTCGTGCAGCGTCAGTCCAAGATTCACTCTATGGTCGAGTTCGCCGACGGCTCCGTGATGGCGCATCTTGGTGCTTCCGACATGCGTATTCCCATCCAGTTCGCGTTCTCGTATCCCGAGCGTTGGGATACCCCGGCGCCTCGTATCGATTTTCGCGAGTTGGGGCAGCTCACGTTTGATGCTGCCGACATGGATACCTTCCACTGTCTGGCACTGGCCGAGCGTGCCGGCAAGACGGGTGGCACCATGCCGTGCGTGCTTAATGCCGCCAACGAGGTCGCCGTCGATGCCTTCCTGCACGATGGCTGCAGCTTTACCGATATCGATCGCATTGTGGAATCCTGCATGGATGCCCACGATATGCAGGCGGTCGATTCGTTTGAGCAGCTTTGCGACATCGATGCGTGGGCGCGTGAAAAGGCTGCGCAGGTGCTCGTCGCAACCCGTTCCTAACCCATAAGGATTGCTTTTTCGTTTTATGGATACTGTTCTGAGCGTTCTCTCATCGGTCTTTTGGGGCCTGCTGATGCTTTCCGTCCTCGTGTTTTTGCACGAGGGCGGCCACTTTTTGGCGGCGCGTGCCTGCGGCGTCCGTGTGACCGAGTTCTTTTTGGGCCTGCCGTGCCGCTTTGACATCCATTACACGTCGCGTCGCATTGGAACCAAGTTTGGCGTGACCCCGCTGCTGCTGGGTGGCTACGCTGCCATCTGCGGTATGGATCCGACCGAGGTCTCATGCGCCGATCGCGTGCTCGCGGCTATCTATCGTCATGGTCGCATGACCGTGGCCGACCTTGCTGTCGAGCTCGAGCTTTCCGAGGAGGATGTGCTCGAGGCATGCTCCTTGCTCTTGGGTTGGGGCTCCATCGCGCCCTGGTATGAGGAAGGGGAGAAGCCCTCACCGAGCTACTATCCCACCAAGTATCAGACACTGCCTCGAGACGCTACGGGTTACACCACCTTTGACGGCCGCCGGTTCGATCGAGAGCATGCGACTGCCGAGGGCGATGTGTGGGAGCTGCCGTGCGGTGAGGCTGATTTCTTGGCGCAAGAGCGCTCGCACACCTATCTTGGCCAGGGCTTTCTCAAGCGTGCCTTTATGCTGCTCGCGGGCATTATTGTCAATATCCTGACGGGCTTTTTGCTCCTTATGAGCATCTATTCCATTGCGGGTGTCACCGTGCCGATCGATACCAACGTGATCGGTCAGGTTGACGATGGGTCTATTGCCGCCAAGGCGGGTATCGAGTCCGGTGATGCGATCCTTTCGGTTGACGGTGACTCATGTTCCACTTGGATGGACGTCTACGATGCCATCGGCAAGGCCGCCGGTAAGGACGATATCGCTATTGAGTATGAGCGCGATGGCAAGCAGTGCTCGACCTCGGTCGCACTCAAAGAGGGCGAACGTCTGGGCGTTTATGCCTCTACGCAGGTGGTCCGTTTGGACCCCATCACCTCGGCGCGTCTGTCATTCTCCTATGTTGTGAAGACCGCGGATGGCGTTATTCGCCTACTTCAGCCGCAGCATACGATGGAGATCCTCGATCAGTCCTCTTCGATCGTGGGTATTAGCGTCATGTCCTCGCAGGCAGCTGCTGCCGGTCCCATCACGTTCTTGTCGTTTGCCGCGCTCATTTCGTTCTCACTGGGCTTTATGAACTTGCTGCCCATCCCGCCGCTCGACGGCGGCAAGTTAGTCATCGAGATTATTCAAAAGATTGCGGGTCGCGAGCTGCCTCTCAAGGCTCAGACGATTGTGAGCTATGTGGGCATCGCGCTCTTCGCACTGCTGTTTGTCTATATGCTTCGTTCCGACATCCTTCGATTTATTCTGTAGGGGAGTGTTTGGATTGTCTCTATCCCATTCTTTGCCGCGCGAGTTGACGCGCCCCGTGCATGTGGGCGGCGTGCAGATCGGCGGCGGCGCGCCGGTGGTGGTTCAGTCCATGACCTGCACCGATACCGCTGATGCCCAGGCAACGCTTGCGCAAGTGTGCGCGTTGGCGCAGGCTGGCTGCGATATCGTGCGTGTGAGCGTGCCCACCGAGGCCGCGCTCGAGGGCTTTCGTACCATCTGTGCTGAGTCTCCGGTGCCGATTGTTGCCGATATTCACTTTAACCATAAGCTCGCCATCGGCGCCGTCGAGGCTGGTGCCGCCAAGCTGCGCATCAATCCCGGCAATATCGGCGATTGGGCCAAGGTTGACGCGGTGATCGATGCTGCGGGCGCCGCGGGCTGTGCGATTCGTATCGGGGTCAACGCCGGTTCACTCGAGCAGGATATCGCCGAGCGCGATGACCTCACGCAGCCCGAAAAGCTCGTGAAGTCGAGCGAGCGTTTCGTCAAGCACTTTGAGGACCGCGGATTTACGAACATTGTGCTTTCGGCCAAGGCCCATAGCGTGCAAACGACGCTCGATACCTATCGAGCCCTGTCGCGTGAGATTCCCCACGTTCCGCTTCACTTGGGCGTAACCGAGGCAGGTACCAAGCTGCAGGGCACCATCAAGAGCTCGGTGGGCCTTGGTATTCTGCTGTCTGAGGGTATCGGTGACACCATGCGCGTCTCGCTCACGGCCGATCCGGTTGAGGAGCCGCCGGTCGCCTGGGGAATTTTGCAGTCGTTGGGCCTGCGTCGCCGCGGTCCCGAGATTGTCTCGTGCCCCACGTGCGCCCGCTGTCAGGTTAACCTGATTCCCATCGCCGAGGAGGTCACCGAGCGGCTTAAGAACTACTCCGCGCCGCTTTCTATCGCTGTGATGGGATGTGCCGTTAATGGCCCCGGTGAGGCTTCTGATGCCGACCTGGGCGTTGCTTGCGGACGTGGTCAGGCCTTGCTCTTTTCGCATGGCCAGATCATTGGTAAAGTAGCTGAGGACCAAATTGTCGACGCGCTTATGGCAGAGGTCGACAAACTTATTGAGGAGAAATAAATGACCCGAGCAATGTATATGTCTAAGCTCTATGCGCCGACGCTTAAAGAGGATCCGGCGGACGCTGAGCTCGCCAGCCACCGCCTGCTGCTCCGTGCCGGCATGATCCGCAAGGAGGCCGCCGGTCTGTATTCCTACCTGCCGCTCGCATGGCGCTCGATTCGCAAGATCGAGAATATCGTGCGCGACGAGATGGATGCCGCCGGTGCCCAGGAGCTCATGATGCCCATTATGGTCGACGCTGAGCTATGGCGCGAGTCCGGCCGCATCGACGCCTATGGCAAGGAGCTTGTGCGCTTTGACGACCGTCACGGTCGCGAGTTCGTCCTTGGCCCCACGCACGAGGAGACCGTCACGGCCCTGGTGCGCAACGAGCTGCGCTCCTACAAACAGCTGCCCGTCAACCTTTACCACATTCAGGACAAGTTCCGCGACGAGTTCCGTCCCCGCTTTGGCCTGATGCGTGGCCGCGAGTTCATCATGAAGGACGCCTACAGCTTCTCCGCCACGCAGGAGAGTCTGCAGGAGGAGTACGGCAAGATGAAGCAGGCCTACGCCAACATCTGCGAGCGCTGCTACATCAAGGCTCTGCCCGTTGTCGCCGACTCCGGCGAGATCGGCGGCGACACCTCCGTCGAGTACATGGCTCTGGCCGAGGCCGGCGAGGCCTCGCTGGTCTACTGCGATGATTGCGGCTTTGCTGCCGACGACGAGGCGGCAAGCACCAAGGTCGTCGTGACTGAGGGCCCCGGTGACGGTACGCTTACCAAGGTTGAGACTCCGGGCATGGGCACCATTGAGGCCGTCGCCAAGTTCTTCGGTTTCCCCGAGAACGGTACGCGAAAGTCGCTGGCGCTCATCGACGCCGAGGGCAAGCCGGTCGTGGCCATTGTTCCTGGCGACCACGAGCTCAATGACTGCAAGGCCGAGCATGTCTTTGGCAAGGGCTATCGCATGATGACCGACGAGGAGCTTCAGGCGAACGGCCTGCACAAGGGCTTTATCGGACCGGTCAACCTGCCCGAGGGCATCCGTCTGGTGTGCGACGAGAGCCTGCGCGAGTCCAAGCAGTGGGCCTGCGGTGCCAACGAGGTCGATTATCACTTTACCGGTGCCTGCCCCGAGCGCGATTTTACCGTCGACGAGTGGGCCGACCTTGTCACCGTCGTTGCCGGCGATCCCTGCCCGCACTGCGGCAAGCCGCTCTCTGCTGCCCGTGGCATCGAGGTCTCCCAGGTCTTCCAGCTGGGCACCAAGTATTCCGAGGCCATGGGTGCCACCTTTATGGACGAGGATGGCAAGGAAAAGCCGCTTATCATGGGTTGCTACGGCGTGGGGGTGTCCCGCTCGCTTGCTGCCGTCGTGGAGCAGCACAACGACGAGCACGGTATTGTCTGGCCGGTCTCCGTCGCCCCTTACGAGGTCGCGGTGATTCCGCTCGACCCCAAGAAGGAGGAGTGCGCTACCGTCTGCGAGCAGATTGTTGATGGCCTGTGCGCCGAGGGTATCGAGGTCGTCGTCGACGACCGCGATGAGCGTCCCGGATTTAAGTTTGCCGACAACGATCTTATGGGCTTCCCGTATCAGGTGGTTCTGGGCAAGCGCGGCCTTAAGAACGGCACCGTTGAGCTCAAGGACCGTGCCACGGGCGAGCGCGAGGATGTGGCGATTGACGAGGTCGTCGCCAAGGTTGCCGAGCTGGTGAAGGCTGCCCGCCGTTAATCGACGATTTCGCTTGTAGTTCGATATACGGGACGGCCCCGCATTTCTCCAGATCGGGGGGATGCGGGGCCGTCCTTTTATCTTGCCTGCGTGTTCAATCGCTAAAAGGGAAACCCCGCAGCCCATGTGAGCTGCGGGGTTTCCTTTGTGCCTCCGATGCGAAATAAATCGCTCAGATATTACTGATAATCGACGACGTCGATCCAGTTCTTCAGGAACTCATCGTTCACGTTGCGCTTGCGAGCGAGCTCGGAAGCGGCGACGATGCTCGTCCACTGACGCACGACCTGCATGGGCATGTCGGCGCGGTCGCAGTAGAGCTCCAGGTAGGCCTCGGCCTGGTCTTTGCTGTTGAGGGCAAAGAGCAGGTAGGTGGTAGCAACGTCGGCAGCAGGGGAGCCCTGGGTGGCGTGTGCCCAGTCGCAGACATACAGCTGGCCGTCGTCGCCGACGATGACGTTAGAGGGGTTGAAGTCGCCGTGGCAGACCTTGAACTCCTTGGTCATGCCGTCCAGACGCTCCTGAAGGTTGTAGCGCGTGGTGGCATTGAGCTGATCGAGGCTGTCGATCATGCGGGCGAACTTGTCGCGCTGACGGTTGAGCAGCGGGGAGGTGTAGCCGTGGATCTCGATCTGGAGGTCGACGAACATCTCGAGGTACTCACCAAAGCGCTGGGGCTCGGCAGTCATCTTCTCGGCAAGGGTGGTGCCCGGAACCTTCTCGGTCACGAGCGCCCAGCCGTTGGCGTTCTCGAGCTGGGAAACCTCGAGAGCCTTGGGGCTGCGGATACCGCACTCATTGATGCGGGCAAGATTCAAAGCCTCGTTGAACACGTCGGAGACAGGCTTGGTCTCGTTAAAGACCTTGACGATCTTGTCGCCCAGGTCGTAAACGACCTTGTTGCCACGGCGGACGAGCTCGGTCTTGGAATCGGGTAGCAGCATGGTTGCATCCTTTCAACGATGCGATAGAAGCGACGGCGGGGGTGTGTGAAACACCCGTGCACCCCCGCCGTTAAAAACCGTGCTAAAACTAGCAGACGGCGTAGTCCTGAGGCTCGCGGCCGTAGTAGGCGTCCAGGTAGAGCTCCTTGATCTCGCTCATGAGCGGGTAGCGCGGGTTAGCGCCGGTGCACTGGTCGTTGAATGCCTGCTCGGTCATCTCGTCAAGGGTGTCGAGGAAGTACTGCTCGTCAACACCGTAGTCGGCGATGGTCTTCTTGACGCCGATGAAGTCCTTGAGCTCCTCGAGCTTCGTGATGAAGTTCTCGAAGACCTCCTTGTCGTCCTTGCCCTCGATGCCGCAGTACTTGGCCATCTCGGCGTAGTTGTGCAGCGCGTTGGGGTAAGGATACTGGGAGAAGGTACCCATCTTGACGGGAGCCTCGGCGGCGTTGTAGCGCATGACGCGGGTTAGGATGACGGCGTTGGCGAGGCCGTGGGGCAGGTGATGGAAGGCGCCGAGCTTGTGGGCCATGGAGTGGTTGAGGCCCAGGAAGGCGTTGGCGAAGGCCATACCGGCCATGCAGGAGGCGTTGTGCATCTCCTCGCGGGCGTGCGGGTCCTTGGCGCCGTTCGTGAAGCTGGAGGGCAGGTTCTCGAAGACGAGCTTGGCAGCGCGCTCGGAGAGGCCCTTGGTGTAGTCGGAAGCCATGATGGAGACGTAGGACTCGATGGCGTGGGTCATGACGTCGATGCCGGAGGCAGCGGTCAGGCCGCGAGGGGCGGTCATGCAGTTGTCGGCGTCGACGATAGCCATGTTGGGGAGCAGCGCGTAGTCGGCGAGCGGCCACTTGATGCCGGTCTCCTTGTCGGTGATGATGGCGAACGGCGTGCACTCGGAACCGGTGCCCGAAGAGGTCGGGACGGCGACGAAGTAGGCCTTCTTGCCCATCTCGGGGAAGGTGAAGATACGCTTGCGGATGTCCATGAAGTCCATGGCCATGTCCTCAAACTTGCACTCGGGGTGCTCGTACATCATCCACATGATCTTGCCGGCGTCCATAGCGGAGCCACCGCCGACGGCGATGATGACGTCCGGCTCAAAGAGAGCCATCTGCTTGGCGCCGCGACGTGCGCACTGCAGCGACGGATCGGGCTCGACGTCGTAGAAGCAGTCGTGGGCGATGCCCATCTCGTCGAGCTTGGCCTCGATGGCGCGGGTGTTGCCATTCTTGAAGAGGAACTGGTCGGTGACGATGAAGGCGCGCTTCTTGCCCATGACGTTGCCAAGCTCGTCGAGGGCGACGGGCGTGGAACCCTTCTTGAAGTAGACCTTCTCGGGAGCGCGGAACCACAGCATGTTCTCACGGCGCTCGGCCACAGTCTTAACGTTGATCAAGTGCTTCACCCCAACGTTCTCGGAGACGGAGTTGCCGCCCCAGGAGCCGCAGCCCAGGGTCAGAGACGGCTTCATGCCAAAGTTGTACAGGTCACCGATGCCACCGTGCGAGGACGGGGTGTTGATGACGATACGGCAGGCCTTCATGACGTGCTCGAACAGGCTGATCTTCTCGGCCTGGGCGGGGTGCACGTACAGAGAGGCGGTGTGGCCCGGGCCACCGGCGAGCACCAGGTGCTCAGCCTTGTCGACGGCCTCCTGGAAGTCCTTGGCGTGGTACATGGCCAGGACCGGGGAGAGCTTCTCGTGGGAGAACTCCTCCTTGGCGGGGTCGGTGGAGGTGACCTCGGCGATCAGGATCTTGGTCTTGGCGGGAACCTCGATGCCGGCGAGCTCGGCGATCTTGGCGGCAGCCATGCCGGGGATGCGGTGATCGAGGGCGCCGTTCTTGAACATGGCGGCACGCAGGGCCTCCATCTCGGCACCCTGCTTGACGAAGTAGCAGCCGCGCTTCTGGAACTCGGCCTTGACCTGGTCATAGATGGTGTCGATGACGGTCACGGACTGCTCGGAAGCGCAGATCATGCCGTTGTCGAAGGTCTTGGAGTGGATGATGGAGTTGACGGCGAGCAGCACGTCGGCGGTGTCGTCGATGACGACCGGGGTATTACCGGCGCCAACGCCCAGGGCGGGCTTGCCCGAGGAGTAAGCGGCCTTGACCATGCCCGGGCCACCGGTGGCGAGGATGATGTCGACGTCGCGCATGACCATGTTGGTCAGCTCGATGGAGGGGACATCGACCCAGCCGATGATGCCCTCGGGGGCGCCGGCCTTGACGGCGGCGTCAAGCACGAGCTTGGCGGCGGCGATGGTGCACTTGGCGGCAGCCGGGTGCGGGGAGATGATGATGGCGTTGCGGGTCTTCAGGCAGATCAGCGTCTTGAAGATCGCGGTGGAGGTGGGGTTGGTCGTCGGGATGACGGCGCCCACGATGCCGATGGGCTCGGCGATCTTGGTGATGCCATAAGCCTCGTCGCGCTCCAGAACGCCACAGGTCTTGGTGTTCTTGTAAGCGTTGTAGATGTACTCTGCGGCGTAGTGGTTCTTGATGACCTTGTCCTCAAGAACGCCGCGGCCGGTCTCCTCGATGGCCATCTTCGCCAACGGGATACGAGCCTTGTTGGCGGCCATGGCGGCCTCATAGAAGATCTTGTCGACCTGCTCCTGCGTGTACGTAGCAAAAAGCGCCTGGGCCTCTCGCATCTGAGCGAGCTTAGCCTCAAGCGCCTCTACGTTGTCCACAATTGCGGGAGTAGTGTTTTCCGGTGACTTTTTCACCATTTGTGTCTCCTTGCGATCGGAGATTTACCCTACGGCTTGCATGATAGCAAGAAATTATTCGGCGAACGGTAAGATTCCTGTAAAAGGCACACTAAAACGCTTCAACCAAATGAAACGATTCAACTAAATCTATCCGCCCAATGCACCGTCCCACTCATTGGGGACAGACTTACATGAGTGCTTTCACTCATTGGGGACAGACATCGATTTGCCATTTTGCCGTTCTGGGCCTGTTTTTGCCGCTCATTGGATATAAATAGATTACAGGCTCAGCATTTCGCGTTCCTTCTCTCCTTTTAGGTGTTGCCTGTTCAGTTTTGAAAGGAGAGATTTATGCCTCGATGCGCCCGTGCCGTTTCGCTCACCGGCTATTACCACGTCTTTGACCGTGGCAACTCTAAACAGATTATTTTTGAAGATGACTCCGACCGTTATCGTTTCTTATCGGATATCTCGGACAGGTTTGCGCGCCATGACGTGGCGGTGTTAGCTTGGTGCCTTATGGACAACCACTTCCATTTGATGATTGATGACCCATTTGACAACCTTTCAAAGGCAATGCAGTGCGCGCTGACGGCATATGCTAAGTATTTCAATGGGAAAACGGGGAGAACGGGACATCTGTTTGACAATCGCTATTCGCGGGTCGCGGTTGAGTCGGACACGCAGGCGGTGCAGCTGCTCGACTATATTCATCTCAATCCCGTGAAAGGTGCGCTTGACTCGCTCGAGGCGTACCGCTGGTCAAGCTATAAGGCGTATCAGCTGGGCTATGATCCCTTTGACATCTGTGATGCGGCCCCTATGCTCGATATTGTCGGAGGCTCCCGTTGCTATTGCGAGCATCTCGAGGAAGTTGCCGGGCGCATCTGGTCAATGGAGGTTCTTCCACGCCGGCGGATCCCCGATGAGGAGGCCCTTTCCGTTGCGCGCGAAGTTCTGCCGAGCATAGATCCTTCGCTGCTCAAGGCCCTGCCACGCCCCGAACGCGATGCCTGCCTACTGAGGCTCAGGCGGGCACATCTCACGGTTAAGCAAATTGCTCGTATCACCGGTATCGGCGCCACGAGTGTGACCAAGGCAACTGCAGGCTGGAAGGATGCAGCGTGAGGCAGGGGCCGGAGCCAGTCGGTGTGCCGCTTGCGTGCGACATGTCTGTCCCCAATTCGTGAAAGCACTCATGTAAGTCTGTCCCCACTGAGTGCAAAAAGGCGCCCTCCGTAGGGGAGGGCGCCTTTGGTAAGTTCTATATGAACGCGAGGTCTTTGACCCGGAGAGTCCGAGGTACTTGTTGGTAAGACCTTATTTAGGAGCGCGCAACCTTGCCGGACTTGAGGCAGGTGGAGCAAACGTTCATCTTGCGACGGTGACCATCGACGACGACGTAGACGCGCTGGATGTTGGGGCGGAACTTACGGTTGGTGACGCGGTGAGAGTGGCTGATGGAGCGACCGGCAACGGGGTGCTTACCGCAAACTTCGCAAACTTTGGACATAACTGACCCTCCTTGGGCGACAAACGAACATGTCGCATTAACAAACAAGCCTGAACTATAGCACAGAAGCAGCCCCCTGTGCGTAATCTACACAGAGATATTCCTCTTTTGGCGATAGTGCTCACGCCACGGCCCTGGACGTAGATCCGATTTGCGTGCAGCAGAGGGGATTATGCCAGCTCGTGCGCGCGTTTTCAAGCTCGTCCCACAAATATATATAGGTTTATGGAGCGCCTGCGCCCGTTTACGGATTGCTCTGTATTTATGCTCGCAATTAAGCTCGAGGTTGGCTACACTATCCCTTGACCATTAAAGGGGTACGAGATACCCACATGGAATTACATTGCTGCCAAAGAGCAGCCCTTCCTGTGGGTGTCTGGTCCGCTTTGAGCGGTCGGGCATCTATTTTTTTGACTGTGTCAGCAGTCAAGACATGTGAGGAAGGAGATCGATGGGCACGACTTCCCCCAAGGCGGTCATCATGGACGAGACCGCCGTCAATCGAGCGATGACCCGCATCGCGCACGAGATTCTCGAGCGCAACGAGGGCTGTGAAGACCTCGCTCTGGTCGGCATCGTCACGCGCGGCGACCTTCTGGCAAAGAAGCTCGCTGAGGAGATCAAGGAGATCGAGGGCGTCGACGTTCCGCTCGGCAGCCTCGACATCAGCTTCTACCGCGATGACTACGCTACCAATTTCGCTCCCGCGATCCACGCCACCAACATTCCCTTTAGCGTCGACGGCAAACGCGTCGTGCTGGTGGACGACATCCTGTATACGGGCCGTACCATCCGCGCCGCTCTCGACGCCGTCATGGACCTGGGCCGTCCGAGCCGCATTGAGCTGGCAGTCCTCGTTGACCGCGGCCACCGCGAGCTCCCCATCTCGCCGGACTTTGTCGGCAAGAACGTTCCCTCGTCGCATGAGGAGAACGTGCATCTATATATGAAGGAAGTCGACGGCCACACCGCCGTCGAGATCAACGACGTCGCGCCGGGTTCCCACGTGGGCTCCGCGCCGCTGGGAGGTGAGTAGTACCGTGGCGTTCAACCATAAGCACCTGATCGACATTACCGAGTACTCCGAAGAGGACATCAAGCTCATCCTCGAGACCGCCAAGGCGTTCTCCGAGGTCAACGAGCGTGCCATCAAGAAGGTCCCCACGCTCAAGGGCAAGACCATCGTCAACATGTTCAACGAGCCCTCGACGCGCACCCGCAGCTCCTTCGAGCTCGCCGAGAAGCGTCTTTCGGCCGACAGCCTTAACTTTGGTGGCTCCTCGACCTCCACGGTCAAGGGCGAGAGCCTCGTCGACACCGTCGAGACACTCAACGCTTATAAGATCGACTGCATCGTCGTACGCGACAAGCACGCCGGCGCTCCCTACATCGTCACGCAGAACTCGCCCGCGAGCGTCATCTGCGCCGGCGACGGCAAGCACAACCATCCCACGCAGGCCCTGCTCGACCTGTACACCATCTGGGAGCACAAGGGTGACTTCCACGGTTTGAAGGTCGCCGTCGTCGGCGATATCGCGCACTCCCGCGTCTGCGGCTCGCTGATCCCCGCCCTTAAGATTATGGGCTGCGAGACCTACGCCGTCGCCCCCGGCACGCTGCTGCCGCCGTCGCCCGAGGTCCTGGGCTGCGACCACGTGACGAGCGACCTCGATTCCGTCCTGCCCGAGCTGGACGTCGTCTACATGCTGCGCGTGCAGCAGGAGCGCCTCGAGGGTGCCCCGTTCCCGACCATTCGCGAGTACCACAAGCTCTTCGGCCTGACCAAGGACCGCGAGAAGCTCATGAAGCCCGACGCAATCATCTGCCACCCGGGCCCCATCAACCGCGGCGTCGAGTTCGATTCCTATATGGCCGACCACCCGCAACGCTCCGTCATCCTGGAGCAGGTCTACGCCGGTATCTGCGTGCGTATGGCTATCCTGTATCTGCTGCTTGGAGGTGCCGATAATGGCCTTGCTTCTTAAGAATGCCCACGTCGTCGACCCGTCCGTCGAGCTTGACGGTGTCGTTGACGTCCTGATTGACGGCGACAAGATCGCCGAGGTCGGCGAGAATCTCGCCGTCGAGGGGGCCGAGGTCCGCGACCTTTCCGGCAAGTACCTCGTCCCCGGCCTGGTGGACATGCACGTTCACCTTCGCGAGCCCGGCTACGAGGTCAAAGAGGACATCGAGAGCGGCACCCGCGCAGCTGCCAAGGGCGGCTTTACCGGCGTGTGCGCCATGCCCAACACCGATCCCGTCACCGATAACGGCACCGTCGTGGAGTTCGTCAAGTCCCGCGCTGCCGAGGTCGGTCACTGCCGCGTCTATCCGTCGGGCGCCATGACCCGCGGTCTTAAGGGCGAGGCCATGTCCGAGATGGGCGATATGGTCGCCCACGGCGCCGTCGCCTTCACCGATGACGGTCGCGGCGTGCAGGGCGCGGGCATGCTCCGTCGCTGCATGGACTACGGCAAGATGTTCGGCAAGGTCTTCATGAGCCACTGCCAGGACGAGGACCTGGTCGGCCACGGCCAGATCAACGAGGGCAAGGTCTCGACCCGTCTGGCCCTCGAGGGTTGGCCGGCTGCCGGCGAGGAGCTCCAGATCGCCCGCGACATCGAGATCGCCAAGCTGACCGGTGCCAAGCTGCACATCCAGCACATCTCCACCGCCCATGGTCTGGAGATCGTGCGTGCCGGTAAGGCCGCTGGCGTTCAGGTTACCTGCGAGGCTACCCCGCACCACATGTTCCTGACTGAGAACGACCTGGACGAGACCTACAACACCTCGCTCAAGGTCAATCCGCCGCTGCGTACCGAGGAAGATGCCGAGGCCATCCGTCAGGGCGTCATCGACGGCACCGTCGACGCTATCGTCACCGATCACGCTCCCCACACCCCGTGGGAGAAGGCCCGCGAGTTCGAGCTTGCGCCCTTTGGCATGATCGGCCTTGAGACCTCCCTGTCGCTCGTACTCACCGAGCTGGTCAACACGGGCAAGATGAGCGTGGGCCGCATGGTCGAGCTCATGGCCATCAAGCCGCGTGAGATTCTGGGCCTCGATCAGGTTCAGGTCAAGGCGGGCTCTGTCGCCGACCTGACCGTGTTCGACCCCTCCGCAACCTGGACGGTTGGCGAGGACGGTTACGAGTCGCGCGCCGAGAACTCCGGTTTTGCCGGCCGCACGCTCACCGGTCGTGCCACCGATGTATTTGTCGGTGGCAAGCAGACGCTCGCCGACGGCTGCATCTGCTAGCATAGCCTTATCGCTTTTGTGCGCGGCGCCCTTGCGGTGCCGCGCTTTCTGTTCGTTTAGACCATGCAACCGCATGGGGGATTGGAGCGTCTATGCCCACACCTTCCACTGCACGCATGCACGACTTCGAGGTCGTCTCGAACCGGGAGATCGCCGACGGCATCTTCTCGCTCGTCATCTCGGCCCCCAAGCTTGCAAGTGCGCTCAAGCCCGGTCAGTTTGTGAACATTGCCGTGCCCGGCGATGCCTCCTCGCTGCTTCGCGTGCCCCTGAGCTTCTATCGCGCCGACGCCGAGGCCGGCACCGTCGAGCTGTGGTACGCCGTCGTGGGCGACGATACCCGCCGTTTGTCCCAGATGGGCCCTGGCTCCACCTCTAACCTGTTGGGTCCCGGTGGCCGTGGCTGGATGGTACCCGAGGGCACCAGGAAGGCACTGCTCGTCGCCGGTGGCATCGGCGTTCCGCCTGTGCTGTGTCTTGCCGGCATGCTTGCCGATCAGGGTGTTGATGTGGACGTGTGCCTGGGCTTTGGCACCGCTTCCAAAGTCGTGGGTGTCGATGAGTTCCGTGCGCTGGGCGCCACGGTTAACGTGTGCACCGACGACGGTTCGCTCGGCACGCACGGTTTTTGCACCGATCCGGCAGCCGAGCTGCTTGGAGAGGGCGGCTACGACTACGTCGCCAGCTGCGGCCCCGCCGTCATGATGAAGAAGGTCGCCGCCGCTGCCGCCGAGGCCGGTGTGTACTGCGAGGTGTCGCTCGAGCGCATGATGAGCTGTGGCTTTGGCGCCTGCAACACCTGCAATGTCGAGACGGTTGACGGTATGAAGGGTGCTTGTATGTGCGGCCCCGTGTTCGATGCTTCCAAGGTGGTGGTCTTCTAGTGGGTACCGTGAACATGGCCGTCGATTTCGGCGGCGTCAAGATGCAGAACCCCATTAACACCGCAGCCGGTACCTTTGGCTACGGTTGGCAGTTCCAGAACTTCTTTGATGTTTCCCAGCTGGGCGCCATCACCACCAAGGGTTGCGCTGCCGAGCCCTGGCCCGGCAATCCCGCGCCCCGCATGGCCGAGATTCCCGGCGGTATGATCAACTCCGTGGGTCTTCAGAACCCCGGCGTGGCCGCCTTTGCCCGCGAGTCCGGTCCGTGGCTCGAACAGCTGTCCAAGGACGGCTGCCAGGTCATCTGTCAGGTTGCCGGTCACTCCGTTGACGAGTTTGTCCGCGCACTCGAGATGTATGTCGAGCTGTGCCCCTGGGCTGCCGGCTACGAGATCAACGTGAGCTGCCCTAATATCGCCGCCGGCGGTGCCGCCATGGGCTCCACGCCCGAGGGCGCCTCTTCCGTTATGGCTGCTTGCCGCAAGGTGACCGATAAGCCGCTGTTCGTGAAGATGGCGCCGGTCAACGTCGCCGAGATCGCCAAGGCCCTCGAGGCTGCCGGCGCCGACGGCCTTTCGGTCATCAACTCCATCCAGGGCATGGCCATCGACGTCCATACCCGCAAGTCCCGCGTGGCCAAGCCCAAGGGCGGCCTTTCGGGCCCGCTGTGCCACCACATCGCCGTGCGCATGGTCTGGGAGGTTGCCCAGGCCGTCGATATCCCCATCAACGGTGTCGGCGGTGTCATGACTGGCGAGGATGCGGCTGAGTTTATCCTGGCCGGCGCCACCTGCGTGTCGGTCGGCATGGCCAACTTCGTCGATCCGTGCGCTTCGCTTAAGATCGCGCATGAGCTCGAGGCCTGGGCCGAGTCCCAGGGCGTAAAGGACATCAACGAGCTGGTGGGTGCTTTCGAATGCTAGAGAATGATGCCCGCGACCGTGTTATCGTCGCCCTCGACTGCGACCGTGAGCGCGCGCTCGAGCTCGCCCACGAGCTTTCGGGCCATGCCGCCTGGCTCAAGGTCGGCATGACGCTCTATTACGCTGAGGGTCCCCAGATCGTCAAGACCTTTAAGGACCTTGGCTTTAAGGTCTTCCTCGACCTTAAGTTCCATGACATTCCGCATCAGGTGCGCGGCGCTGCCCGCTCGGCCTCGCTTGCCGGTGCCGACCTGCTTTCGGTCCACGGCCTGGGCTCGGGTGCTATGCTCGCTGCCTGCCGCGAGGGTGCCGAGGAGGCGCGTGAGGACCGCGCCAAACTCGTCGCCATCACCGTGCTCACGAGCATGAATCAGGATGCCTTGAGCGAGATCGGCGTCGAGTCGCCCGTGGCCGAGGAGGCCGCCCGCTTGGCAAAGCTTGCTCAGGACAGTGGCATCGATGGCATCGTGTGCTCACCGATGGAGGCTCACGACATGCGTGAGCTGCTGGGTCCTGATGCCCTGATCGTGACTCCGGGTGTGCGTCCGGTGGGTGCCGCCCTTGGTGACCAGTCTCGCGTGGCGACGCCTTCCCAGGCTATCGAGCGTGGCGCAAGCCACATTGTGGTGGGCCGTCCCATCACCGGTGCCGACGATCCGGTTGCCGCCTTTGACGCCATCGTCGCCGAGCTGGTCGAAAACGTCGCGTAAAAGATTCCCCTAAGTCACCACTTTTGGGTCTCATTAGCACAAAATAGCCCCTGTGCCTGCGTAAACTTTCCCATCCTTTGTGTGGAATCGCAGGTCAGGGGCTTAACTTTGGGCGCAGTATATTGCACTTTTTGCGGGTATCGTCTAACCTATGGAGCCGCGATTAGGCATTTTGTACGTTCTACGTGCTAAAATGCCAATTATTGAATCAGATATAACCCAACTATTTGGAGGTACGAATGGCACTCCCTCAGCTTACCGACGAGCAGCGCAAGCAGGCTCTTGAGAAGGCTGCTGCCGCACGTCACGCCCGCGCTGAGCTTCGCGAGCAGATCAAGAAGGGCGAGAAGTCCCTCGAGTCCGTGCTCAACTCCGATGACCCCATCGCTTCCCGCATGAAGGTTTCCACCCTCATCGAGTCTCTCCCCGGTTATGGCAAGGCCAAGGCCGCCAAGATCATGGAGGAGCTCGGTATCTCCGCTACTCGTCGCGTCCAGGGCCTCGGTGTCCGTCAGCGCGAGCAGCTCCTCGAGCAGCTGACCAAATAAGTGAGCGCTCAGGATTCCAAGCTCTTTGTGATTTCTGGACCGTCAGGCGCAGGCAAGGGTACGCTCGTCACTCGTGTGCGCGAGCGCCGCTCGAACCTGGGTCTGACGGTTTCGGCTACCACGCGAGCACCACGCAAAGGTGAGGTCGACGGCGTCAACTACTTTTTTCTGACGCGCGAGGAGTTCGACCGCCGCGTGGCAAACGGTGAGTTTGTTGAGTGGGCCGAGGTCCACGGTAACTGCTACGGCACGTTGGTGAGCGAGGTCACATCCAAGCTCGCCTCGGGCTCGTCTCTGATTTTGGAGATCGATGTCCAGGGCGCCCTGCAGGTGAAGGAGCGTTTCCCCGAGGCCGTGCTGATCTTTATCAAGCCGCCTTCGCTTGAGGTGCTCCGCGAGCGTCTAGTCGGTCGCGGTACCGAGACGCCCGAGACGATTGAGCTGCGTATGGCAAACGCCGCCGATGAGCTTGCCCTTGCCGACCGCTACGACGACGTCGTGGTGAATGACGATCTCGACCGCGCGACCGATGAGCTCGTTCGCGTTCTCGATATGCATGAAAGGATCTGAGGTCCGTGTCCGTTGTAAAGCCTTGCATTGACGATCTTCTGGAGAAGACCGATCACAACCGCTTCCTGCTCGCTTCGCTTGCCTCCAAGCGCGCCTGCGACATCAATAGCATGCTGCGTGGCCAGCACAACCGCGTGCTTGCCGTTCAGGATGTCGATGACATCACCATCGGGCTTTCCGGTGCCGATACCATCTCGATGGCTATGGACGAGATTGTCGACGGCGACATCTCTTACGACGAGGCCCGTTACGAGAAGGCGCTCGGCCACAAGGTTGCTGAAGCCTAAATGGCGGCTCGCGTCTGCCTAGTCCACTATCACGAGGTTGGGCTGAAGGGCAAGAACCGCGCACATTTTGAGCATATCCTCATGGATAACATCAAGGCGGCCTTGGCCGCCTTTTCCGTGAACGCCGTGTCTCGAATTTCCGGTTATATCCTCGTGACCTTTAACGAGCATCAGGCCGACGAGGCGGCGCGTGTCATCCGCACCGTCCCCGGCGTTGCCCGTGTGTCTTTGGCGTATCACACCAACCGCGACCCGCAGGAGTACTGCGCCGCCGCTGTGAAGGCGCTGCGCGAGTTTGGTTCCTTCGATTCGTTTAAGGTGCACGCCAAGCGCTCCAATACTGACTATGAGCTCACCTCGATCGATATCAATCGACAGGTTGGCGAGGTGCTGTGTGAGGTGTTTCCCGATAAAAAGGTCCAGATGCACGACCCCGACGCGATGGTGCACGTTCTGGTGGTTCAGGGTAGTGTCTACGTGTATGCGCGCTCCGAGCGCGGCGTTGGCGGCCTTCCGGTGGGTTCTGCCGGCAAGGTCGTGACGCTTCTGTCGTCGGGTATCGATTCTCCGGTGGCGACCTGGATGCTCGCGCGTCGCGGCGCGGTGTGCGTGCCGGTGCATTTCTCCGGTCGTCCGCAGACGCCCGACACGAGTGAATACCTGGTGCAGGACATCATCCGTGCGCTTGAGCCGGGTGTCCAGATCGGCCGCCTGTACGTGGTGCCGTTTGGCGACTGCCAGCGTGAGATTTCGGTCACCTGTCCCAGCAACCTGCGCGTGATCATGTATCGCCGCATTATGTATTCGGTTGCTGAGCGCATTGCACACATCGAGGGTGCCAGGGCCATCGTTACGGGCGAATCGCTTGGGCAGGTTGCCTCCCAAACGCTTGAGAACATCATGGCCGTCAACGAAGCCGTGAAGATTCCCGTGTTCCGTCCTCTCATCGGTTCGGACAAACAGGAGATCATCGCACGCGCCGAGGAGATCGGTACGTTCGATATCTCGACTGAGGCCGCTCCCGACTGCTGCACGCTGTTTATGCCGCGTCGTCCCGAGACGCACGCCAAACTCGATGCCGTGCACGAGGCCTGGGAGCTGTTCGACCACGAGGAGATGATTGAGCGCCTGCTCAAGCAGACCGAGTACATCGACTTCGAGAGCAACACATATAAGGCCCCTAAGACCTTAAAACGCAAACATTCGGAGCTTGCTCCGCGTGAGATTTACCAAGATCACGAGTAAATTTGTGCATAGACCGACGATGCGCCTGCATCGTCGGTCTTTTGCTATCTGGGCATTTTGCGGCTAAGTGTTCATTTGCTGACGTTTGCCTGAATAAATGGACAGATTTGTGCAAGGTTTTGGTCGGTTTTTGGTTTGACCGCAAAAACCGGTTTTGGGGCGTGGCTGTTGTGGAGCTCCTTTCCTGACACGATGGTGTTGGGAGGTTTTGCTATGGCGCAGCGCGAACAACACGAACGAGTCAAAAAGATGGACCGCTGGGCGGGCAAGCTGCTCGGTCATAAGGCAGTGGTGATGGCGATACTGGTCGTCATTGCGATGGCGAGTGGGCTGGCGATGGCGAACCTTGGCGGCGGTGCCGGCGGTGTGTCGTTTGAGCGCACTGATGGTTCGGGCACGTTAGTGGTGCCGGGATCCGGCGATGCTTCGAGCGGAAAGACATCCGAAGGCTCTTCGCCTAAGGCGTCTGCCGCGGCAGAGGTCTATGTCGATGTTGATGGCGCCGTGGTGTCACCCGGTGTATATCGCCTCAAAGACGGGGCGCGGGTGGCTCAGGCGATTGATGCCGCCGGCGGGCTGGCGCCCGAAGCAGACGTTACGGGGCTTAATCGTGCATCCAAGGTCACTGATGGACAAAAAATTCACGTTCCAACGGTAGGGGAGCAGCAGGTGTCCATTGCGGAAGCCGGTGTTGATGGTGGGGCTTCCGCATCATCAGGCGTCGGTGGCGCAACAGGCCTAGTAAACATTAATACGGCAAGCTCGGCAGAGCTGCAGACGCTCTCGGGAATCGGTCCCTCAATGGCACAGTCGATTATCGATGAGCGGACAAAGAACGGTGCTTTTGCTTCGGTTGACGATCTGATGCGCGTGTCGGGAATCGGCGAGAAGAAGCTTGCCAAAATCAAAGATTGCATCTGCGTATGAGTGCGACCGAGCGAGAGCACGTGATACCTCCGCGGCCCCTGATTCCGTGGACGATGGCCCTGTGTGCCGGCATGTGCGTGAGCTGCGCCTTGGTGCTCAGCATAGCCGCTGATGCGCTGCTGAGGGAGCGGGCGACGGCGGTCGGGCCGCTATGGGCCATTCCCGTTGCGGCAGCGGTTTTCGTTGTGCTGGCTCACTCTTGTGCGAGGCTTGCCCCTTTGAAGCGGTGGCTGTATGCCGCGTCCGTCGGTCTCGTGGCGGGAGCGGTCGTCTCGGCGTGGTGGGCTGTGGGTGCGCTCAGCGCCTCGAGGGCGCTCGACGGTCGAGCGGCAAGCGGCCTCGAGTTTGTCGTGCAGGGTGATCCATCCATAAACGACGACGTGTATTCCTATACCTGCGAGGCACGCGCGGACGGTAAGAACTTGGCAACGGTTCGCCTATCGTGTGATCGTGAGCTCAAGGTCGGGGCGCACGTGCGTGTTATCGGTCGCGTTTCACGTTTTGAGAACGATGCATATGGACGATCGCGCGTGCTCCGAGGCGAGGTGCGCAAGGCTAAAGCCGTTCGAGTCGTGTCGGTCGATGAGGGCTCTCCGGTGCCGCTGCTTCGGCTGAGAAATGGGCTGCTTGCGTCCATCGCGCCTGCGACCGACCCGGCGCGGGCGCTCATAGCCGGTGTCGCCTGCGGTCGTTCGGCCGAGCTGCGCGCCCAGCCGGCGGGCGACTGGTTTTCGGTGACGGGAACGGCGCATCTTATCGCCGTCTCGGGCAGCCATTTGGCTATCGTGGGGTTTGTAATCGAGGGTGTATTGCAAAAGACTCGGTGCTCACGTGGTCTTCAGCGGGCGATATTGGCGATAACGCTTGTCGGCTATGCTGCCTTTACGGGGGCGTCTCCCTCGGCCGTGCGTGCGTGCTGCATGGTGTTCGTGACGCTTGTCGTAAACGGCGCGGGGCGTCGTCGGCACGGCCTTTCGGCACTCTTCGTAACCATGTCCATCTTTGTGCTACTGCGGCCGACGGTGCTGTTCGAGATGGGCTTTCAACTCTCGTGTGCCAGCGTCTTAGCCATTCTGTGCTTTTGTCCCTATGCGACCTACGCTTTGGGTGAGCTAGGTGTGCCATCAGGCTTTGCCAGCGTGCTTTCCGTCACGCTGTGCTCACAACTGGCGACACTTCCCATTACCATTCCTGCCTTCGGTACATTCTCGCTCATTGCTCCGTTGGCAAATGCGGTCATCGGTCCGGTGGTGAGCGTACTGCTCGCTGTGTCGATCGTGCTGGCTCCCTTTTCGCTCGTGGGACCGTTGCGGACTTGGGCGCTCGTTGTGCCCATGATTGCCGCCCGTTGCGCGCTGTTCTTCGAGCAGCTGTTTGCCGCCGTGCCGGGTGCATACGTGAGCGTGCCGCCCGATAGCATGTGGATTTACCTAGTGCCGTGTTTTCTGGCGGTTCTGCTGGTCTGGTGGCCGCGTCCCCGTGCACGTCCTATGGCGGCGGGGCTTGCATGCCTGATGCTCTTGGCTGCGATTCCGTACGTCTATTGGGATCGATTCGCTCCGCCTTCGGTGACGGTGCTCGATGTGGGCCAGGCCGATGCGATTCTTATCCGCCAAGGCGGCGCAGTAGCTCTCGTCGACTGCGGGCTCGACGAGCGTGTGGTTGCGGCGTTGGTTCGCAATAACGTGCACCATATCGATGCCGTTTTTGTGACGCATTGGGATGAGGACCACTGGGGTGGTTTGCCTGCCGTGCTCGAACAGTTTTCGGTCGGAACGATTGCCGTGGCGGCGGATGCGCTGGAGGATGCTCCTGCCGAGGTATTGAACCGACCTGGCGTGGAGTATCGGCAGGTGCGCCGTGGGGATACGGTCGACATCGGCTTATTTTGCGCTCGCGTGATGTGGCCATTCGAGTCCGTGGATGGCGAGGGAAATGAGGACTCGCTTGTCCTGCTGCTCTCTTATGTTCAGGAAGGCAAGGGCCTGCGTATGCTCCTCACCGGTGATGCCGAGCTCGACCAAGAACGGGAATTCGTGCAGGAGGTGGGGGATATCGATGTCCTTAAACTTGGGCATCACGGCTCCAAGGTTTCAGTCGATGGTAAGTTGCTGGACGTCCTGAAGCCCGAGCTTTCCCTCGCGAGCGCGGGCGAGGGGAATCGATACGGGCATCCGTCCGATGCCTGCATTGATGCCGTGAAGGAAGCGGGTGGTGTGTTCGCGTGCACCATCGAACACGGCGACATTACCGTCACGCCGACTGCGAAGGGCTTTGCGATGCGATGCCAGCGACCGTGATGACATCGTTGGCGCGCGGCTGGCCCCTGGGCTAAAATGGCACGGTACGAATTCGAGAGTCTGCGAGAGGGGAGCGCAATGTCCGAAACCGGTCTGCTGCCGGCGTATCTGATCGTCGGTACCGACGGAGTCAAGCGCGATCACGCCGTCTCGCGTATGAAAGCGCGTCTGGAAAAGTCGGGTATGGTCGAGTTCAACCTCGACGAGCGCGACATGACCAAGGACCCCGATATCGAGTCCATTATCGGATCGCTTAACACCTTTCCGATGGGCAGCGAGTTTCGCCTGGTAATCCTTGATGGCTGTTCAAAGCTCGCCAAGGCGGTCTCGGAGCCGCTCGTTGAGTATCTGGCAAGTCCCAGCCCCACAACGGTCTGCCTTATCATCGCCGATTCGCTCGCCAAGAACACGCGCCTGTATAAGGCGATTGCCAAGATTGACAAGAAGGCCGTGATCGATTGCTCCGGCACCAAGCGCTGGGAGCTACCGCGCCGTGTGCAGCAGATGGCGACGCAGCACGGCAAGTCGATCTCGACGGCGGCCGCCGAGGAACTCGTCTCGCGTTCGGGTGAAAACACGCGCATGCTCGATAACGACCTGGCTAAGCTTGCCCAGATGGTCGAGGCGCCCCAGATTGAGCTTGCCGACGTTGAGCGCTGGATTGTACGTACGGCCGAGGTTCAACCCTGGGACTTTCTCAATGCGGTCTCGGTCCGTGACATGCGACGCTCGCTCGAGCTCTTCAATCTACTGCCCGCCAAGAGCTACGTGTGGACTTACACATTGCTGTGCGGCCGCATCCGCGAGCTTATCGTTGCCAAGGCGCTCGATGCGCGCGGGCAGGGTCGCGAGCTCGCCGCCACGCTTAAGCTCCAGTCCTGGCAGGTCAAGAATCACCTGACCTGGGCACGTCGCTTTTCGATGGCAGAGCTCGTTGCCGCGCTCGAGGGCGCGGTCGATGTGGAGCTCGCGCTGAAGGGTTCGGCCGATTCTCAGACCGCGCTTTTGCTCTGGATTACGAACATCTTGAGAAAATCGTGATGATACCTGCCTATTTGACAAATTCGTTCTATCCCTTTGAGGGGGAGCGTGCTATAGTAGGCGCTTGCATGACCTCACCGTGTCTCAGAGGTGTCATACATTTTTTGCAAGGAACTCGAAAGGAACTCCAGAAGTGGCAAACATCAAGTCTCAGAAGAAGCGTATCCGCACCAATGAGGCAGCTCGCATGCGTAACAAGGCTGTCAAGTCCGAGCTCAAGACGCTGACTAAGCACGTCCAGTCCGCCGTCGCCGAGGGCGACGCCGAGAAGGCCCAGGCTGCCCTCAAGACCGTCACCAAGCGTCTCGACATGGCTGCCGCCAAGCATGTTATCCACAAGAACCAGGCTTCCAACCGCAAGTCCGGTCTTGCCAAGCTCGTGAACAGCATCAACGCCTAAGTTGTAAATTTCACACCACACAGATTACGCGCATAAATGGAGCCTGTTTTATGGAACAGGCTCCATTTTTTGTATCGCTCGGGTAAGATAGTCCGCATGAATACTTTAATTGACATTTCCCACATCCGCAACTTTTCAATTGTTGCGCACATCGACCATGGCAAGTCCACGATCAGTGACCGTATCCTCGAGCTCACCCATACCGTTGACGAGCGCGACATGGAGTCGCAGCTGCTCGACACTATGGATATCGAGCGCGAGCGCGGCATCACGATCAAGTCCAATGCCGTTCGCGTGTCCTATGACGCCGACGACGGCGAGACGTATCAGTTCAACCTGATCGATACGCCGGGCCACGTTGACTTTACCTACGAGGTCTCGCGTTCGTTGGCCGCCTGCGAGGGTGCGGTGCTCGTCGTGGACGCCACTCAGGGCGTCGAGGCGCAGACCGTTTCCAACGCGACGCTCGCCATGAACGCCAACTTGGACATTGTGCCGGCCATCAACAAGATCGACCTGCCCTCGGCCCATCCCGATGAGGTCAAGACCGAGATCGAGGATGACTTGGCGATCCCTGCCGATGATGCCGTGTGTGTCTCGGGCAAGACCGGCGAGGGCATTCACGATCTGCTGGAGTCCATTGTCTTTTTGATCTCGCCACCCAAGGGCGATGCGAATGCGCCGCTCAAGGCACTCATCCTGGATTCTTATTTTGATGAATACCGCGGCGTGGTTGCCACGGTCCGTGTTTTTGACGGCTCCATCAAAAAGGGCGATACCCTGCGCATGATGCAGGCCGAGGGCGACTTTTTGGTCGATGGCGTGGGCGTCAAGCGTCCCGCCGAGACCCCGGTCGATGCGCTGACCGTCGGCGAGGTCGGATACGTGGTCACGGGTCTGAAGGATCCCGAGGCCGTTCGCGTGGGCGATACCCTCACGTGGGCGTCGAATCCCTGCCCCGAGCCTCTTCCCGGCTACCGCGAGGCTAAGCCCATGGTCTATACGGGCCTGTTCCCGATCGATAACAAGGACTACGAGAACCTGCGTGACGCGCTCGATAAGCTGCACGTCAACGACCCGTCGTTGGTGTGGGAGCCCGAGACCTCGGTGGCGCTCGGCTTTGGCTTCCGCGTGGGCTTTCTGGGCCTGCTACACATGGAAGTCGTCAAGGAACGCCTGGAGCGCGAATTCAACCTGGACCTCATTGCCACGAGTCCCTCGGTCGACTATCACGTCTACAAGACCGACGGCGAAATGATCGATGTCCGCAGTCCGCAGGACCTTCCCGAGGCCACGCGCATCGAGCGTATCGAGGAACCCTACCTCAAGGCAAAGATCATCTGCCCGCCTGAGTACACGGGTGCCGTCATGCAGCTCGCTATCGAGCACCGCGGCGTCACGACCGACATGATCCACCTCACGAGCAAATCGGTCGAGATGCGCTTCGATATGCCGCTCGCCGAGCTCATCTTGGACTTCTTTGACCAGCTCAAGAGCCGTACCAAGGGTTATGCCTCGCTCGACTACGAGTTCAACGAGTACCGTCCATCCGAGCTTGTGAAGCTCGACATCTTGCTTTCGGGCGACGAGGTGGACGCGCTGTCGTTTATCGTCCACAAGGACAAGGCCTATGGCCTGGCCCGTGGCCTGTGCGACAAGCTTAAGGAGATTATCCCGCGTCAGCTGTTCGAGGTGCCCATCCAGGGTGCTATCGGCAACAAGATTATTGCCCGCTCCACCGTCAAGGCGCGTCGCAAGGACGTACTTGCCAAGTGCTACGGCGGCGATATCTCGCGTAAGCGCAAGCTGCTCGAGAAGCAGAAAGAGGGCAAGAAGCGCATGAAGGCCATCGGATCGGTCGAGGTCCCGCAGGAGGCCTTTATGGCGATCCTCAAGGTGGACGAGTAGGTCTATGGCGCTTTCTGAATACAGCAAGCGGCTGCTGGGCGCCTATGCCGAGCAGCCGTTCCTTATGGCTCCCATGGCGGGTGTGACCGACCCTGCCTACCGCATCATGTGCCGCCGCCGCGGTGCCAACCTTGCCTACAGCGAGATGGTGAGCGTGGCAGGCCTTGCCTATGCCAGCAACAAAACGTGGCGCCTGGTGCTGCCGGCCGACGAGGAGCAGCAGATTTGCGTGCAGCTCTTTGGCTCCAAGCCCGATCAGTTTGCGAGCGCTGTCGCTGCCGTCGAGGAGCGTGTGGGCGATCGCCTGTCGCTGATCGATATCAACATGGCCTGCCCGGCCCGCAAAGTCGTCACCAAGGGCGAGGGCTCGGCGCTCATGCGCACACCCGACCTAGCCGAGAAGATCGTCCAGGCGGCTGTGGACGCGGCACACGTTCCCGTGACCGTAAAGATCCGCAAGGGCTTTTATGCCGAGGACCGTAATGCCGCGACGTTTGCCCAGATGCTCGAGGGGGCGGGGGCAGCAGCGGTGGCGGTGCATGGTCGCTGCGCCACGCAGCTCTATACGGGCCAGGCCGATTGGTCGGTCGTCGATGAGGTGGCCGACGCCGTCGAGATTCCCGTCATCGGTTCGGGCGACGTGTTCTCGGCTGAGGATGCCGCGGAGCATCTGCGCATCTCGGGTGCCAGCGCGGTGTTTATCGCGCGCGGTATCTATGGCAATCCTTGGGTGTTCGGCGATGCTCGCGCCCTTGCGCTCGATGGCATACCGGTGCCGGCTCGCAGCTCCGTTGAGCGCCTGGACGCCCTGCGTGAGCACCTAACGCTGACGCATGAGCTCCTGCCGCTCATGTCGCGTGCCCGCACTTACGCAAGCTGGTACTTAAAAGGCATGCCCCATGCTGCAGCCTGGCGCGCGCAGGTGGTGCGCTGCTCCACGTATGAGGAGTTCATGGCATTGGTCGATGATATCGAGCGTGATGTGGTGGCCTGCGAGGCCGCGCTTGCAGCTGGCGAGTCGGTGCCCGCCCATCCGCTGGAGGCCTAAGGGTGGCCGTTACCGCGCTTTATGTGCACGTACCGTTTTGCGCTCAAAAGTGCCGGTACTGCGACTTCGACTCACGGAGTGTGGCTCCGTGTGATCTGAGCGCTGCGCTCGATGCCTATTTTGAGCAGCTGTATGCGCGCCTCGATGCGTTTGGCGACGCCGGGGCGCTTGAAGGCATCCGCACCGTCTATGTTGGCGGCGGCACGCCATCGCTGGCAGGGGAGCGTCTAGTAGAGCTTGCCCGGCGTATCTCTCTGTGGTGTGAGCCTGCTGAGTTTACCTGCGAGGCTAATCCCGAGTCGCTGACCGCTGAGCTCGCCACTGCGCTTGCCAAGGTTGGTGTCACGCGCATCTCTCTGGGCGTGCAAACCCTCGACAATACCGAGCTGGCTGCTATTGGCCGCATTCACGATGCCAATCGGGCACTTGCGGCTATCGCGACGGTGAAGGACGCTGGCCTCGATGTGTCGTGCGACCTTATGTGTGGCCTTCCCGGGCAGACGGGGGCGAGCTGGCAGCGCACACTCGATGGCGTGCTGGCGGCGGCTCCGCATCATGTGTCGGTCTACCCGCTTACGCTCGAGGAGGGGACGCCCCTTTATCGCATGGCATGCCGCGACGAGTCGCTCGAGCCTGATGAGGATTTTCAGTCCGCATGCATGGACACGGCGCGTGAGCGTCTGGGTGCGGCCGGCTATCACCCTTATGAGGTGGCGAGCTATGCGCTCGATAGCCATGAGTGCGCCCATAACATTGCCTATTGGACCGGACGGGGCTACCTGGGCCTGGGTCGTTCTGCCGCGGGCATGCTCGACGCCGAGGATTTCGACCGTCTTGCAGGTTTGTTCCCCGGCGTGTCTGCTCGAGGCGATGCGTACCGCGTGCGTCTGGTGCAACGTGACGATGACGCGACGGCGTTCGAGGCAGAATATCTGTCGCAGCGCGAGGCTGCGGCCGAAGATCTGATGCTCGCTTGTCGCATGACGCGCGGTGTTGCGTCCGACCTGTTGGTTCGTGCAGCTTGCGTCATCCCAACGGGCGAGCTGGCAGCTGCCTGCGATCGCGCGCTCGAATTGGGTCTTGCCACTTGGGTGCCCGAGACGCTCGGGGTCCATGGGGGACCCTTCACTTCGGCAGATGTCGTCGCGGGCCGCGTTCGCGCTCGTCTGGCGCCGACCCACCTGGGCTGGCTCGATGGAAATGTTCTGTTCGAGCTGTTTTGGGGTCTAGCTTAGGCCGCTCGGGTAGAATTACCGGAATATATACGCTGCTGTGAGCAGGAGGTTGCCGCGCATGGCGACGATGAACGAAAAAGATTACTACGAGATTCTGGGTGTCTCCAAGGACGCCACCTCGCGTGATATTCAAAAGGCCTTCCAGCAAAAGGCCCGCAAACTCCATCCGGACGTCAACAAAGAGCCGGATGCCGAGGAAAAGTTCAAAGAGGTTTCCGAGGCCTACGCCGTGCTTTCGGATGAGCAAAAACGTGCGCGCTACGACGCCATGCGTTCTGGCAATCCCTTTGCCGGAGCTCCTACGGCTTCGCCCTATGGCGGCGGCTACGCCGGCAGCGCGGGCTATGGCAATCCCTTTGAGGGCGGCTTTCCTTTTGGCGGTGCCTGGGGCCAGCAGCGTCGTGGGCAGGCTGCCTACAATCCCGAGAACGGCGCCAACGTCGTCGTCGATATCAAACTCGACGCCAAGGAGGCCAAGGGCGGTGCCCGCAAGACCGTCCGCTACACGCGCTTCGACACCTGTAGCAACTGCGGCGGCTCGGGCTCCGTTTCGTCTGAGCATGCCCATACCTGCCCGAGCTGCGGTGGCCGCGGCCACATCGACGTCGACCTGTCCTTCCTGTTTGGTGCGGGCACGTTCCAGTCGGTCTGCCCCGAGTGCGGCGGTTCCGGTAAGGTCGTGGCCGACCCCTGCCCCGATTGCGGTGGCAGCGGTCGTACTCGCGTAACCTCCGAGCAGACGATTGAGTTTCCTGCCGGCACGTACGATGGCGACGAGGTCCGCATTAGCGGCATGGGTCATGCTGGCACCAACGGTGCCGCGGGCGGCGACCTGGTCGGCCGCGCCCATGTTGAGGCCGAGCGCTTGGAAGGCAAAGCTCGTACCGGTTTTTACCTGATGGGCATTGTGGCGCCGTTTTTGGTGCTGTCGGCCATCTCGGGCGTGTTCTCGGCCTTTGCCGTGATGTGCTTTATTCCGTTTACCATGGGCCTGTTCATGGTGCTTTCGGACGGTGTGCTTCATCGCAGCCTGCTGTGGTGGAAGCGCGGTGCGATGCAGTTTGCCAACGGTTTTGCCAACGGATTTATGTTTGCGCTCGTGTCGGTTTGGTTTGCGAGCTGCTCGCAGCGTGCCATGCTTTCGCCTTACGGAATGCAATAACATCAAACCCTCTGTTTGCGGTCGGCCCAGCTTGGGTATAGGACGCACTGTGACAATAATGAAAGTCGGAAGGATTCGGTCGTGTCGGAAAATAGGGATTACTACGAGGTGCTTGGCGTCGACAAGGATGCCGACGCGCGGACGATTAAGCGTGCGTTTCTAAAGAAGGCCCGTACCGTACATCCGGATGTTTCGGACGACCCCGAGGCCGAGGCCAAGTTCAAGGAGCTCAACGAGGCCTATTCCGTTCTTTCCGATGAACAGAAGCGTGCTAACTACGACCGTTACGGCACTGCCGACGGCCCTGGTGGTTCGGGCTACGTCGATATCAACGATATCTTTGGTGGCATGGGCATGGACGACTTGTTCTCGTCGTTCTTTGGCGGCGGTGCCGGCGGTAGCGCCCGCAGCCGTCGTGAGCGTCGTCGCGGACGTGACATGGCCATTTCGCTTTCGGTGACGCTCGAGGAGGCGGCACTCGGCTGCAAAAAGACGATCAGCTATGACCGCCTTGCTCCTTGCGAGGACTGCAATGGCACCGGTAGGGCAGAGGGCGCACAGGAAAAGCAATGCGGCCGCTGTCACGGTACGGGCTACGTCACGACGGTTCAGCGTTCGTTCCTGGGCCAGGTTCAGTCTTCCTCGCCTTGCCCCGATTGCCATGGCGAGGGCACGGTTATCGACCATCCCTGCGAGACCTGCGACGGTCAGGGCCGCACGCCTTCGCATGAAAAGATCGACATCGATATTCCCGCCGGCGTTTCGACCGGTCGCCAGCTGCGTGTGAGCGGCTTTGGCGAGGCCGGCCTTCGCGGCGAGCCTTCGGGCGACTTGATTGTCAACGTGCGCGTTGCCGACCATGAGCGCTTTAAGCGCAACGGTGACGACTTGTACCTGGTGAGCGATATCTCGATTGCACAGGCTGCGCTCGGCTGCGAGATCGAGGTCGAGGGCATTATGCCCGACGAGGTCGTTAGGGTGACGGTTCCCGCCGGCGCCCAGTACGGCGACACCGTGAGCGTCAATAATTACGGCATGCCGCGCATTGGCGGGGGCGGTTCGCGTGGCCGCCTGATCGTGCAACTGCGCGTGGTCGTTCCCACCAATCTTTCCAATAAGCAACGCGAGCTGCTCCGTGCTTTTGCCGATGAGATGGGCGATGACGTCGCTTCCGGTAAGAAGTCGGTGACCGACCGTATCAAGAGTGCCCTCGACGATATCCTCGATTAAGGAGCCCGCGTGCTCGCACCCCATATTTCCGTCGTCAACCTCGGCTGCCGTGTCAACCGGGTTGAGTCTGACCGCATCACTGCCGATCTTATGCGCCTGGGCTTTGCCATGGTGGAGCCCCAGGATGCCAATCTGATCGTCATTAACACCTGTGCCGTTACGGGCGAGGCCGAGGCCAAGACCCGTAAGGCCGTTCGCCATGCGCTGGCCTATCCAAATGAGCCCTATGTGGTCGTGACCGGATGCGTGGTCAATCTGCATCCCGAGGAGCTGCTGGAGCTTTCGGACCGCGTGATCGCCGAGCCGTCCAAGATCGATGTCGCCGAACGCGTCTGCGAGGTGCTGGGCGTTGAGTCCGATAACGTTCCCGCCTGCAGCGACGGCGAGGTTGTCGACGCACTCGGTCGCTCGCGTCTGGGCGTGAAGATCCAGGACGGCTGCAACCATCGTTGCACCTATTGCATTGTGTGGAAGGCTCGCGGCCCCGAGCGCTCCGTGCCGGTCGAGTCCGTGCTCGAGCAGGTTCGCGAGGCTCAGGTGGCCGGCGTGCCCGAGGTGGTGCTGACGGGTGTGAACCTTGGCGCCTACGATGGCAAGAGCGCGACTGACGAACACGTCGAGATTGATGAGCTTCTCGAGGCGATCATGGAGCGCACGTCCATTCCGCATGTGCGCATTTCCTCGGTCGAGCCCATGGATATCTCCGAGTCCCTGCTTAAGGTCATGGCGCGCTATCCGCAGCGCATCGCTCCGTTTTTGCACCTGCCCGTGCAGTCCGGCTGCACAAGGACACTGCATCGCATGGGCCGTCCCTATAGCGCCGAGGCCTTTGAGGAGACGGTGCGCATGATTCGCACCAACTTGCCCCAGGTGTCTCTTTCGTGCGATGTCATCGTCGGTTTTCCCGGTGAGACGGACGAGGAGTTTGAGGAGTCGCTGGCTCTGTGCCGCCGCGTGGGCTTTTCGCGTATGCATGTGTTCCGCTACAGCAAGCGTCCTGGTACCCTTGCAGCCGATATGCCCGACCAGGTGCCGCCCGAGGTTATGGCCGAGCGTAGCCGCCGCATGAGGGCCGCGGCGCAGGAACTCGCCATTGCCGACGCTCGCCGTCGCGTGGGAACCGTCGAGCGTGCCGTGCTTGAGTATGGCGACAACCTGACGCTCGGTTCGTTCCATCATGCCCGTCTTGACGATACCTGTGGACTCACAGCCCCGTGCCTGCTCGATGTTGCTATCATCGGAGTCGATGATTCCGGCTTGGTCCATGCACGCAGGGAGGTTCATGGAAGCCTCGAAGATTAGACTTACCGTTCCCGAGGGAATTGATCCCTCGCGCGTTTTGGGTGCCGGCGACGGCGTCCTTCGTGCGCTGGAGAGCTTGGTTCGCGCCCACGTGGTCGCCCGTGGCGACAGCATCGCCGTGAGCGGTGACCCGGACGAGGTCGAGCTCGTGGCGCGCTTTTTCGAGCATGCTTTTCGTGAGGCGGCCGCCGGACGCACGCTGTCTGCCGACGATGTCTCTCGTTGCTTGGCCATCTTGCGCGACGGTGAGCACGAGGCTACGTCGCTTCGCGATGATGTGCTGCTTTCGTATCGCGGTCGTGTCATTCGTCCCAAGACGCTCGGCCAAAAGCGCTATGTGGATGCCATCCGCTCGCATACCATCACGTTTGGCCTGGGTCCTGCCGGTACCGGTAAGACCTATCTGGCCATGGCGCTCGCCGTTGCCGCGCTCAAGCGTCATGAGGTGGGTCGTCTGATCTTGACGCGTCCGGTTGTCGAGGCGGGGGAGAACCTGGGCTTTTTGCCCGGTACCCTCGAGGAAAAGATTGACCCCTACATGCGTCCGCTCTACGATGCTCTTTTTGACATGATGGATCGCGAACGCATCGATGAGCTTATGGAGCGCGGTGTGATCGAGATCGCCCCGCTTGCCTACATGCGCGGCCGCACGCTGAGCGATGCCTTCGTGGTGCTCGACGAGGCGCAAAATACCACGCCCGAGCAGATGAAGATGTTCCTGACGCGCCTGGGCTTTAACTCCAAGTTTGTGATTACCGGCGACCTGAGTCAGCGCGACCTGGTGGGTCGTCGCGGCGGTCTTGCCGACGTCGAGCAGATTTTAGGCCGTGTCGACGATGTCGCATTTTCTCACCTCGAGCGTGCCGACGTGGTGCGCCATGCCTTGGTGGGGCGTATCGTCGAGGCGTACGATGCTTATGATGATGTGCGCGAGAAACGCGTGCACGACCGAAAGGAGTCCCGTTGAGTGTATTGATCAGCAACGATGCCGAGCTCGATACGCTGCTCGACGCGCAGGAGGTAGAGCACATCTGCGAGGTCGTGCTTGCCGCCGAGGGCGTTGAGCGTGAAGTCGAGATTTCCCTTTCATATGTCGATGAGGACGAGATGCACGAGCTCAACCACGAGTGGCGCGGTATCGACCGCACCACCGATGTCCTCTCGTTTGAATGCGACTCGGCCTTTGACGAGGATATTCCCGCCGACGAGACGCTCGAGCTCGGCGATATCATCTTGGCCCCGCAGGTCATTGCCCGTCAGGCCCCCGGCTTTGGCAATAGCCCTGCCGACGAGTGCCGTCTGATGCTCGTTCATGGCATGCTGCACCTGCTGGGGTATGACCATATTGAGGACGACGAGGCCGAGGTCATGGAGGCCCGCGAGGACGCCATCCTGCGCGATCTGGCGCTTGAGCGCGGTGAGGACCCCAAGCTGGTCCACGTCGGCCCCATCACCAACCACGCCCACGACTAGGAGCCGTCTATGATTCCCGGATCGAACAAGGACCATCTGTCCTTCTTAAAGTCGTTCTCCTACGCTATGGAGGGCTTCGTCACCGCCGTTAAAACCGAGCGTAACATTAAGGTCATGCTCGTGGCGGGCGTGTGCACCGTCATTGCCGGCTGCATCGTGGGGCTCGACATTGCCGAGTGGGCCACGGTTATCATCTGCTGTGGCCTGGTGATTCACGGCGAGCTGTGCAACACCGCCATGGAGGCGATCGTCGACCTGGCGACTCAGGAGCTCCATCCGTTGGCAAAGCGTGCGAAGGATATCGCCGCCGCCTCCGTATACGTACTTTCCATCACCGCCGCGATTGTGGGCTTGCTGGTATTTGCCCACGCACTCGACTTTATTTAGAAAGGGATTTCCATGTCCGACACTATGCTGCCTATCGATGAAACTCTGGATGACGAGTCCCTGGATGCGGTGGATACCGAAGCGGCCGAGGCATACGAGGAGATCGAGGAGTTAGACCCGTTTGAGGGCATGAGCGACGAGGAACTCGACGCCCTGTGCGACGAGGACGATAGCCTCGTGGGCTTTGGCGACGTTGAGCCCGGTTTCCGCAGCGGCTTCGTGGCGCTTGTCGGCCGCCCCAACGCCGGCAAGTCCACGCTGCTCAACGCCTGCTATGGCAAAAAGGTCGCCATCACCTCGCCGGTGGCCCAGACGACCCGCCGCCGCATGCGCGCCGTCGTCAACCGTCCCGGCTACCAGCTGGTCTTTGTCGATACCCCGGGTATTCACAAGCCCAAGGACGGCCTTGGGTCCGAGCTCAACAAGAGCGCGCTGTTCGAGCTGAACGATGTCGATGTCGTCGCGTTTTTGATTGATGCCACCAAGCCGATCGGCAGGGGAGACGCCTGGGTTGCCGATCGCGTCAAGAGCGCCCGTTCCAAGAAAGTCTTGGTGCTCACCAAGGCCGATGAGGCTGATCCCGCACAGGTCATGGAACAGCTAAAGGCCGCCCACGAGCTCATGGACTATGACGATGAGATCGTGACGTCGTCGGTCAAGAACTTCAACGTCGACGCCTTCATCGAGACCGTTGCGCACTTTTTGCCCGAGGGCCCGCGTTGGTTTCCCGAGGACATGGGTACCGACGCTTCCGATGAGACGCTCGTTGCCGAGTTTGTGCGCGAGAAGGTCTTGCGCCGCACCCGTGATGAGATCCCGCACTCCGTTGGCGTGATCTGCGATGCGCTCGAGCAGACCAAGAAGGTGCTGCGCGTGCACGCCACCATTTACGTCGAGCGTGAGGGCCAAAAGGGCATCATCATCGGCAAGGGCGGCGAGATGATCAAGCATATCGGTATCGACGCCCGCCGCGATCTCGAGCGCATTTTTGGCACGCAGGTCTTTTTGGAGCTGGACGTGAAGGTCAAGGCCGGTTGGCGCGACGACGAGGCCCAGATTCGCCGCTTCGGCTACAACGCCGAGGACTAAGGACGCGCGGCGCGCATGGCAGGCTCCCGGACATATCGCACGAAGGTGCTCGTCCTCGATAAGACGAAGCTCAAAGAGACGGACCTGATCTTGACGATGCTTGACGAGCGGGGTCGGCAGGTTCGCGCCGTGGCAAAGGGCGCCCGCAAACCCGGTGGGCGCCTTGCTGCGCGCTGCGAGCTGTTCTGCACCGTCGATATGCTGCTCGCGCATGGACGGTCGCTCGACGTGGTTTCCCAGGCCGAGCTTATGGAGGCGCCGCTCGGCGCTGCGCCCGATTACGAGACGACCTGTGCCGCAAGCGCGATCGCCGAGGTCGCGCGCGTGTGCTCGTTTGAGGACGCCGAGGATCCATTTACCTTTGCCATCACGCAGCGAGCGCTTGCCCTGGTGGGCAGCGGGCTCGACACGGCGCATATGGATCTACTTGTGGCGGCATATGTCTTTAAGCTGCTGTCGCACGTTGGCTATCGACCCGATTTTTCGGCCTGCGTGCTGTGCGGAGACCCCATGCTGTCGTATTTTTCGCCCCGGGCGGGCGGGCTCATGTGCGGGTCGTGCGCGTCGAGCGTTCCGGGTGCCGAGCTGGTGTCGACCGGTGAGGTCGCGTGGCTGCGCGCCCTCATGTCCATGACCTTCGATGCACTCATGGCCGAGAGGATCGATCCCCATACCGCTGCCTTTTTATTGGGGCTTTCGCATGTTTGGGCTGCGACGCACACCGATCAGCGCCTCCGTGCGATGGAATTCATGTTGGGTCGGTGATGATGCGCAGGCGCGGGCCGCTTGTGGTAACATACCGACCTGTTGGTACCTCGACCTTGGATGCTCGCTCCACCGGCGGCTTCCCAGTCCGAGGCGTATAATGTCGCCCGCGGGCGACAAGAAACGAAAGGTGAAACAATGACTGTTTCCAAAGAGCGCAAGGCTGAGCTGACTGCCCAGTTCGGTAACACCCCGGTCGACACCGGCAACCCCAAGGTTCAGGTCGCCATCCTGTCCGAGCGCATCAAGGAGCTGACCGAGCACATGAAGTCCCACCAGAAGGACTTCCACACCCGTCGTGGCCTGCTCATGCTCGTCGGCCGCCGTCGTCGTCTTCTCTCCTACATCAAGAAGAACGACATCGTCGAGTACCGTGAGCTCATCAAGGCTCTGGGCATCCGCGACAACATCCAGTAAGGATTTGTACATGCTAAGAGCGTCCTGCGCAGCGGGGCGCTCTTTTTGTGTAAGGGCGTGAACAATCACGCTCTGAAGCGTGGCGGGGGCAGGGGGCCCGCGTCACATGAGAAGCCCGCAGGCAAGGGGCCTGTGGGGTAAAGGAGAACAATGACACTCGTATCCAAGACCTTTGAGCTGTACGGCAAGACCTACACCTTTGAGTCGGGCGAGCTTGCCAAGCAGGCCACCGGCGCGTGCCTGGTCAAGCAGGGCGACACCACGATGCTCGACACCGTGGTCGTCTCTAAGGAGCGCAAGAACTACGACTTCTTCCCGCTGACCGTCGACTTCAACGAGAAGATGTACGCCGCCGGCCGCATCCCGGGTGGTTACCTCAAGCGTGAGGGCCGTCCCAGCGAGAAGGCCACGCTCACCGCGCGCATGATCGACCGTCCGATTCGCCCGAGCTTCCCGGACGGCTTCCGCAACGAGGTGCACATCGTCGCCACCTCGCTCGTCGCCGACCAGGTCAACCCCTTCGACGTCATCAACGTCATGGGTGCTTCCCTGGCCATGACGCTCGGCGGCGTTCCCTTCGAGGGCCCGCTTGCCTGCGTGCGCATCGGCCGTAACGTGGAGACCGGCGAGTTTATCGTCAACCCCACCTACGAGGAGCGCGAGAACTCGGATCTGGACCTGGAGCTGGGCGGCTCTGCCGACTATATCTCGATGGTCGAGGCCGGCGCCGAGGAGATCTCCGAGGATGATATGCTCGCCGCTATGAAGTTTGGCCAGGAAGCCCTTGCTGCCTTCTGCCAGGCTCAACACGAGTTCGTCGCCGAGTGGGAGCAGGTCAACGGCCCCATCGTCAAGAAGGAGTACCCGCTCGACCAACCCGTCGAGGAGGTCCAGGAGCGCATCTTCGCTCACTACGACGAGATGGCAGCCGCCCTTCGCGACGCCGACAAGCTCTCCCGTATCGGCAAGGTCGAGGCTCTGAAGGAGTCCATCCGTGCCGAGTTCACCGAGGAGGAGCAGGCCGCTTGGGAGCGCGAGATCCCTGTGGCGCTCAAGAAGCTCGAGAAGAAGGCCATGCGCACCATGGTCGTCGAGACCGGTGAGCGCGTCGACGGCCGTGCCGCCGATGAGATCCGTCCCATCATGGTGAAGGACAACTACTTGCCGCTCGTTCACGGCTCCGGCCTGTTCCAGCGCGGCCAGACCCAGGTGCTCTCCGTCCTGTCGCTCGGCATGCTCAACGAGGGCCAGCGTCTTGATACCATCGAGCCCACCGAGGGCAAGCGCTACATGCACCACTATAACTTCCCGCCGTTCTGCACCGGCGAGACCGGCCGCATGGGCAGCCCCAAGCGCCGCGAGATCGGCCACGGCAACCTTGCCGAGCGCGCCCTGCTCCCGGTGCTCCCCGACGAGAACGAGTTCCCCTACGCCATCCGCGTGGTCTCCGAGGTCATGGAGTCCAACGGCTCCTCTTCGATGGCTTCGACCTGCGGCTCCACGCTCGCCCTTATGGACGGCGGCGTGCCCATTAAGCGCCCGGTCTCCGGTATCGCCATGGGTCTGATCCAGGAGGAGGGCAAGACCGTGGTCCTGTCCGACATCCAGGGTCTCGAGGACTTCCTGGGCGACATGGACTTTAAGGTCACCGGCACCACCGAGGGCATCACCGCCCTGCAGATGGACAACAAGGCCACCGGCCTTACCTTCGACATCCTGGCCCGTGCCCTGCAGCAGGCCAAGGAGGGTCGCGCCTTCATCCTGCAGAAGATGCTCGACGTGATCCCCGAGCCGCGCCACACCACGCGCAGCACCGCTCCGCGCATCGTCTCCATCCAGGTTCCGACCGACAAGATCCGCGACGTCATCGGTTCCGGCGGCAAGGTCATCCGCGGCATCCAGGATGAGACTGGTGCTTCGGTCGACATCCAGGAGGACGGTACCGTCTTTGTCGGCGGCACCGGCGAGTCCGTCGACCAGGCCGTCGAGCGCATCAAGCTCATCATCAAGGTTCCCGAGCCGGGCGAGGAGTACACCGGTCGCGTGGTCTCCATCCAGCCCTTCGGCGCCTTCGTCAACCTGCTGCCCGGTAAGGACGGCCTGCTGCACATCTCCCGCGTCGCCAAGGGCCGCGTGGAGAAGGTCGAGGACGTCCTCAACGTGGGCGACGAGGTCAAGGTCGTCGTCATCGAGGTCGACGATCGCGGCAAGATCTCGCTCGATCGTCTTGACAAGCCCGAGGCCCCGGCTCGCGCCGAGGGTGCCTCCGAGGGCGACGGCGAGCACTTCCAGCGCCGTGAGCGTCCGCGTCGCGAGCGCTCCGAGCGCAGTGACCGTCCGCGCCGTCCCGGCGACAACGGAGGCCGCAAGCCCCGCCGTCACCACGACGCCGAGTAACAGCCGTACATAATCAGCTCAACAAGGGCGACTCCTAAAGGGGTCGCCCTTTTGCTATTCCCGGCGGGGTCCGCGGGTAAAGTTTCCTGCTCTACAGTCCTGCTCGCGCGGAGAGCACATTAAGTGCTCTCCGGCTCGTGCGGAACTCGCGATAAACTTTACCCGCGGCCCCCGCCGGAAATAGCAAAAGGGCTGGTGGGTGCTGCTTGCGATTTTGTCAGATAGTCTATTCAGTTTTCTTATTTTCTGAGCTGTCGATACCTGCACCCTTGGCATATCCCCTGATAAAACCGCCCAAAATAAACCTGTCCCTTTTTGGCAGGTCTGGGGCCATCGGGGGCCGGGGCGGGTTAAGTTTGTCGCGAGTTCCGCACGCAAAGGAAAGCACTTAATGTGCTTTCCGTCTTGCGCAGGACTGTAGAGCAGCAAACTTAACTCGCCGCGGCCCCCGATGGCCCCAGACCGGCGGGATAGACCAGTTCAGATGGGGCTTTGATGCATGGGTGGTCTGCTGGTGGGCAAATGGGTATCATACTGTGGTTATTGCATCGACTCTGTGATGCATGTTTGTACGTTCCCGGCGGTCGGTTTGCCAGAAGCGCCCCGTCGGTTGTTCCAGACCCGTTTCGAAGAAAGGAAACCACACGAACCTATGGCAGCTAAAAAATCATCTCCCTTGAAGATCATCCCGCTCGGTGGCCTTGATGGCATCGGTAAGAACATGACGGTCTTCGAGTGCGGCGACGACATGGTGCTCGTCGACGCCGGCCTCATGTTCCCCGACGACTCCCAGCCCGGTATCGACCTGGTGCTTCCCGACTACACCTATGTCCTGGAGAACGAGGAGAAGCTCCGCGGCATCATCGTCACCCATGGCCACGAGGACCACACCGGTTCGCTTCCGTACCTGCTGCAGGACCTCAACAACAAGGTGCCCATCTTCTCGAGCAAGCTGACGCTCGGTTTTATCGAGGGTAAGCTCTCCGAGTTCCGCATTCGCGCGCCCAAGTTCCGTGAGGTCAAGGGCGGCAGCCACGTCAATCTCGGTGGCATCTCGCTCGATTTCTTCTCCATGACGCACTCCATCCCCGGCGCTCTGGGCGTGTTCATTCGCACCAATCAGGGCACCGTCATGCACACGGGCGATTTTAAGCTCGACCAGACGCCCATCGATGGCGTCACGCCCGACTATGCCGCCATCAGCCGCTTTGCTAAACAGGGCATCGACCTGCTGCTTTCCGACTCCACCAACGCCACGGTTCCGGGCTTTACCAAGTCCGAGGCCGAAGTCGGCCCCAACCTGCTGCACGCCATCAAGAACGCCCCGGGCCGCGTGTTCGTCGCGTCGTTCTCGAGCCACATCCATCGCCTACAGCAGATTTGCGACGCCGCTCGCAAGTGCGGCCGCAAGGTCGTCGTGACCGGACGCTCCATGCTCACCAACACCCGCGTGGCGCGCGAGCTGGGCTACCTCAACATCGACGATGCCGATATCCTCGATGCCTTCGATATCGATAACCTGCCTGACGATAAGATCGTCGTCATGTGCACCGGTTCGCAGGGCGAGCCGCTGTCGGCCCTGTCCCGCATGGCTAACGGCGAGCACAAGACGCTCTCCATCCACGAGGGCGATACCGTCATTCTTTCGGCAACTCCCGTTCCCGGCAACGAGAAGGCCGTCCAGCAGGTCGTCAACAGCCTGGCCAAGCTCGGCTGCGACGTCTGGGATAAGAATCGCGCACTCGTTCATGTCTCGGGCCACGGCAGCCAGGAGGAGCTCAAGCTTCTGATGGCCATGGCCAAGCCTACCTACTTTATGCCGGTTCACGGCGAAGCCGTGCATCTGCGCGCCCATGCCCAGCTTGCCCGTAAGATGGGCATCAAGGACGATCACATCTTTATCCTCGACAACGGTGACACGCTCGAGATGCGCGGTGGTATCGTAAAGCGCGGTACGCCCGTCGAGTCCGGCGTCGTCTATGTCGACGGTCTGCGCATCGGTGACACCGATCCCATCGTCCTGCGCGATCGCCAAAAGCTCGCCAACGACGGTATGGTCACGGCCGTTGCCATCGTCTCGCTCAAGCACAAGAAGATCGAGGCTATCGAGTTCTCGGGCCGCGGCGTTTCGTTTGCCATCGACGATCAGTTCTCCGAGGATGCCTCCGCAGCCATCATGAAGACGATCGAGAAGGGCAAGTTTAGCTTTACCAGCAGCGGCTCCGATGCCATTCGCAAAGCCGTGCGCGATTCGCTCTCCAACTTTATCTGGAGCCGTACGCGCACTCGCCCGATGATCATCCCGGTCGTCATGGAGGTTTAGTTTGGCGCGCGGATCTGCACAAAACGCCAAAGGCAATAAGGCCAACAACCAACCGGCATCTGCGAAGGGTGCCGGTTCCCATCTGCGTGCCAATAAGGGCCACGAGTCCGAGTTCGATGAGTTCGAGCCCCTGGTCGAGCCTTCGGCCAATCGCGATATCGCCGGCGTGGTCATTGCCGTTTTGGCGATTGCATCCTTCATTGCCGTGATTTCGCCGGCAACGGCGCCCGTGACGGCTGCTGTCGCCGGCTTCTATCACCTCGGCTTTGGCCTGGGCGCTTACGTGCTGCCGATCGTCATCTTGCTGTTCGCCGCCACGCTCTTTTTGGGTGAGGACTCGCCGCTCAACATTCGCTCGGTCGCGGGCGGCGCCGTGGTCTTTGTGGCCATTGTCTCTATCCTGTCGCTGATGGTGCCGGGCACGAGCGATTCGTGTGACCTCATGTTTACGCCGCAGAACCTTTCCGCCTCGGGCGGCTACATTGGCGCCTTTATCGCAAGTACCTTGCAAAACGCCCTGGGTAAACCTATTGCCATGGTTGTCTTGCTGGGCCTTGTCGTCGTTGGCCTGGTCATTATCGGCTTCTCGGTGGGCGGCGTTTTGCGCTCCGCACGCGATCGCGCCGCCGATTTTGCCGAGCGCCGTCGTGCCGATGTCAATGCGAGCCCGTGGGGCGACGAAGAGGCCCTGTCGGTTCCCGGCGTCGCCCGTCCGCACCTGAGCATCCTGCGTCAGAAGGGAACTGACGCCGCCGTGACCACGGTCATGGGTGGCGATGTCGATTCGGTTTTGGATGACGACGAGGACGATGACCCGTTTGTCGATGTGTCCGAGACCGTGGAGGCCGAGCGAGCCAAGACCACGTTGCTGCCGCGCCGCCATACCAAGAAGGGCAAGGCCGCGCCCAAGCTCAACACGAGCGAGCCCGACCCGTCTTGGTCCGATAGCGAAATCGAACTCACCGAGGGCGATGACGAGGACGACGAGGCTCCGCTCGAGACCGCCAAGACAACCTTACTGCCGCGTCGCCGTGCCAAGGCAGGACAGGTCACCGGACAGTTTTCGATGGAAGACGATCCGGACAAGGCTGACGAGTCCGAGCCGCCGTTTGCCGTGAATCCCGTTTCGGCAGCTCCGCAGATCCCTGACTTCCTAAAGCATCCCAAGGTTTCCGATGCCTCCGCCCCCACGGCTTCCGCTGCTTCTGTTGCAGCCGGCGATGGGGGAGCGGACGGTACCAATGCCGATGCCGAGGGCGACCAAGAGGACGGCCTCAAGCTCCCGCCGCTCGAAATCCTGCATGCCAACCCGCAGTCGGCGTCCTCCGCGTCTTCTGACAAGGAGCTGGAACAGACTGCCGAGTCGCTGCAGTCCACCTTGCTTGAGTTTGGCCGTAGCGCCCGCGTCGTCGGCTGGATTGCCGGCCCCACGGTCACGACCTTTAAGCTGCAGCCCGGTGAGGGCGAGCGCGTGAGTAAGATCTCGAGCCTCGAGGACGATATCGCGCTTTCGCTTGCCGCCCAGTCGGTGCGCATTTTTGCGCCGATTCCCGGCACCTCGCTTGTGGGTATCGAGATCCCCAATCGCAAGCGTCAGAACGTCAACCTGGGCGACGTGCTTCCCTATGTGAAGGGCGGTCCGCTCGAGCTTGCCATCGGTCGCGATGCCGAGGGCACGCCGGTTGTCGCCGACCTCGCCAAGATGCCCCATCTGCTGATCGCCGGCACCACCGGTTCGGGTAAGTCGGTCATGATCAACTCCATCATCACGACCTTGCTCATGCGCGCCCTTCCCGAGGACGTTCGCCTTATCATGGTCGACCCCAAGCGCGTCGAGCTTGCGGGCTATAACGGCCTGCCGCATCTCTATGTGCCCGTGGTGACCGAGCCCAAGCAGGCTGCCAGTGCGCTGCAGTGGGCCGTGTCCGAGATGGAGCGTCGCCTGAAGGTCTTCGAGCGCCTCAACGTTCGCAAGATTTCGACCTATAACGAAAAGCAGGCCGCCGGCGAGTTCGAGCATTACGATAACCCGCCGCAAAAGATGCCCTATCTGGTCATCATCATCGACGAGCTTTCGGACCTGATGATGGTAGCCGGCAAGGATGTCGAGGCCTCGATCGTCCGTATCGCCCAGCTGGGCCGTGCCGCTGGTATTCACCTTATCGTGGCTACGCAGCGCCCCAGCTCCAACGTGGTGACGGGCCTTATCAAGGCCAACATCACCAATCGTATTGCCTTTAACGTGGCTACGGGCATCGATTCCCGCGTCATTATCGACCAGATGGGCGCCGAAAAGCTTACTGGTTTGGGCGACATGCTGTTCTCCAAAGTCGACTGGGGTAAGCCCCGCCGTATCCAGGGCTGCTTTGTTTCGGACGACGAGATCAACGAGATCGTCGAGTTCGTTAAGTCGCAAAGCGAGCCCGACTACCATGAGGAGATTCTCTCTGCCGTGGCGCCCGCTTCCATGTCCATGGCTGGTGGCGGCATTGTTCGCACGGGCGTTGCCGAACCGCAAGATGACGACCCGCTTATCTGGGAGGCCGCCCATATTGTGGTGGAATCGCAGCTGGGCTCCACATCTGGGCTGCAACGCCGCCTCAAGGTTGGCTATGCGCGCGCCGGGCGTATTATGGACATGCTGGAAGAAAAGGGTGTCGTCGGCCCGCCCGATGGTTCCAAGCCGCGCGAGGTCCTGCTGGACGAGGAGGGGCTCGCCGCGTTGGAGTCTGTCGACGCCGAGATGGCACGTGAAGATCGTGAGTTTGGAGGATTCTGATGGCTGCACGCTTTGGTGACATGCTGCTCGAGCAGCGTCGCCGGATGGGCCTTTCCATCCAGCAGGTCGCCAACACCATCAAAATCAGGCCGCAGATCATCGAGTTTTTCGAGACCGGTAACTTTGCATCGATGCCTCCGCGCGGCTATGCGCAGGGCATGATTTCGAGCTATGCTCGCTTTTTGGGGCTTAACCCGCGCGAGGTCGTCAACGCTTATTTTGATGACCTCATGGCATATGAACGCGAGACCTCGCAGCAGGGCGGTCGTTTTCAGGATGCTGCCGGCTACGTTAACTCGCGTTCGTCGGTCGATAACGGACGCTTTCTGATGGTTCAGGGTGGTCGCTCGACGCGGTACGGCCAGCGCCCTCCGCAGGCGGGCTATATCACCGAGACGGGCTCCAGCGAGGAGATTCGTTCTCAGCGAGATCGCTTTCGCAGTACGCCCATGCCGGATGATCGTGCGCTTCCCGCCGCTCGCGGGTTGAGTCGCGATCCCCGCGCCGGTTACGGCGACGGTGGCTACTCCGGTCGTGGTTATCGCGGAGTTTCTGCCGGGCGTTCCCACGGTGGATATGCCGACGCCGATACCACGCAGGTGACGCCGCGCCTCCGTTCTCAATCGCAGCCTTACGGGCAACGCTCTTCGGCGCCTCGCTCTGGCCAGCGTGGCTATCAGAACCGTGGCGAGCTTGCGCCGCGTTCGGGTCAGCGCGGCTCGCAGAGCCAAGGCGGATATCGTGGTCGTCCCGATAGCAGTCGCGGCCGTATGCCGCAGGTAAACGGTCGCGGTGGCTCTAATCGCGGACGCGGCGGTGGACGTGCCCCCCAGAACAATGGACTCGATCCGCGCATCATCTACGCCGGCATCGGTGCCGTGGCGCTTTTGTTGATTCTGCTCATCGTGGTCCTCCTGCGTGGCTGCGGCTCTTCTGCACCCGAGTCGACGCCCGAGACGCCCGCGGCCACCAAGACGACGACCAAGAAGTCTTCCAAGACGACCGAATCTGTTGACGAGGATGAAGGCACCGACGAGGCGACGGATTCTGCCGATTCCGATGCCGCCAAGGCGAACGCGAAAAAGAAAGAGGACGAGGTTATCAAGGTCAAGGTCTCCGTTGCCAAGGGCAAGACCGCCTGGATCGAGGTCAAGGTCGACGGTAAATCGGTCTTTGGCGCCCAGGCAACCGGTCCCTTTGAGCAGGAGTACACGCCCGAGTCCTCGATCGAGATCACCACGTCCAAGCCCTCCGATGTCACGGTTACCAAGAACGGTGAAAAGGTTCGCTACGACACCAAGACATCGGGCGTGGCGCGCGTGACCATTACCGTTCCTAAGAAGGAGACCACTGACTCCGAAGACGGTGAGAGTGCCGACGGCACCGATACCGCCGACGGCACCGACGCCCAGTCTACCGACGGCACCGACGCCCAATCTACCGACGGTACCGACACGGCATCCGACGGCCAGACTGCAAACGATTCAGATGACTATTCGTACGACAGCTACTAAGGCTCCCCGTACCGAAAGGAAGAACCATGGCTAAAGATTCCAGCTTCGACGTTGTGTCCGAGGTCAATATGCAGGAGGTCGATAACGCCTTCCAACAGACCACCCGCGAGATCTCTCAGCGCTATGACCTCAAGGACTCCGGCGCCACCATCGAGCTTTCGAAGGGCGACAAGCTCTTTACGATCAATGCCCCGGCCGATTTTGTCTCCAAGCAGATCATTGACGTGCTGAGCTCTAAGCTCATCAAGCGCGGCATCGATCTTAAGGCTGTCTCTTGGGACGCGTCGCAGGCGGCTTCGGGCGGTACCGTGCGCGTGCTCGGCCATATCGTCGAGGGCATTGACCAGGCGACCGCCAAGAAGATCAATAAGGACATCAAGGATCAAAAACTCAAGGTCAAGGTGACCATCGAGGCCGATAAACTGCGCGTTTCCTCGGCCTCTAAGGACGCGCTGCAGACCGTGATCCAGTTCCTGCGCGACCAAGACTACGGCCAGCCGCTGCAGTTTACCAACTACCGCTAACTTACTCGAAAGGACCGTTCTCCAACATGGATACACCTTTGGGCTCCGTGCTCTACATCACCCTCGGGTGCGCTAAGAACGAGGTTGACACCGACCGCATGCGTTCGCTGCTGACCGCCGCGGGCTATGAGGAGGCATTCGATCCGCAGGATGCCGATATCGCTATCGTCAACACGTGCTCGTTTCTCGCCTCGGCGACGTCCGAGAGTATCGAGACCACGCTCGAGCTCGCTAACGAGGTGCAGGACGGCGTTCGCGCATGCCCCATCGTCATGTGCGGTTGCGTGCCGTCTCGTTACGGCGACGACCTGCCCGACGAGCTTCCCGAGGTCGCGGCCTTTGTGAAGGCCGATGAGGAAGACGGTATCGTCTCTGTCATCGATGGCGTACTGGGCGTGGAGCGCGAGATCGCGGCCTATATCCCGCAGGTCAAGCGTACCGTCGAGGGTGCCGTTGCCTACGTCAAGATTTCCGATGGCTGCAATCGTTTTTGCAGCTTCTGCATGATCCCCTATATTCGCGGTCGCTATCATTCGCGCAATGCCGAGAGCATTATCTCCGAGGTGCGTGACCTGGTTGCCGGCGGTGTGCGCGAGATCGTGCTGATCGGCCAGGACACGGGCATTTGGGGCACCGACTTTGCCGACGAGGACGTCGCCGAGGGCTCGCCGCGCAATCTGGCGCAGCTGCTGCGTGCCGTCGCCGAGGCTGTGCGCCCGCATAACGTCTGGGTCCGCGTGCTCTATCTGCAGCCCGAGGGCATGACCGACGAGCTTATCGAGACGATTCGCGATACGCCCGAGGTGCTGCCCTATATCGATATCCCCGTACAGCACTGCGATGCGCGCATCCTCAAGGCCATGCGTCGCTCCGGTTCGCGCCAGGAGCTCGAGGATCTGTTCCGCGACCTTCGCGAGCGCATCCCCGGTATTGTGATTCGCTCCACGGCCATGGTTGGCTTCCCGACCGAGACCGACGACGAGTTCCGCGATCTTATCGACTTTATGGACACCGTCGGCTTTGACTACACGAGCGTCTTTGCCTACTCGCGTGAGGAAGGCAGCCTGGCCGCCAAGATGGAGGGCCAGGTCGATGAGGAGGTCAAGCTCGAGCGCGCCCAGGAGGCCATGGATCTGGCCGAGTCGCTCGGTTTTGCCGCCACGGCGGCCCATGTGGGCGAGCGCGCCCAGGTGATCGTCGATGGCATCGAGGAGACCGAGGACGGCGCCGAGCTGATCGGTCACGCTTGGTTCCAGGCGCCCGATTCCGATGGCGCGGTGCATCTGGATGCCAGCGAGGCGTCCGTGGGCGATATTCTGACTGTCGAGTTTACCGATAGCTTCTGCTATGAGCTTATCGGTCATGTTGTGGAGTAGGAGAGCGTTGTGGCAAACGAGAGCAATAAGGAACTGACGAGTGTTTGGACGCCCGCCAACATCGTGACGTGCGTTCGCATCGTCTTTATCCCGGTGTTCATGATCGTCTCGGCTCTGTCTCACGCGAGCGTTGCCGGTACGGACTGGAGCACCTTCGACGGTCCGCTTGCAGCCGCCGCCTTCATTCTGTATGTGATCCTGTCGTGCACCGATAAGGTCGACGGTTATCTGGCACGCTCGCGCAACGAGATCACCGATTTCGGCAAGTTCTTGGACCCCATCGCCGACAAGCTGCTGGTGTTCTCGGCCCTGCTGCTGTTCCTGGATTTTGGCGCGGTGACCGTGTGGTCCGTGTTCATTATCCTGTTCCGTGAGCTGTTGGTGAGCGCCCTTCGTATGGTCGCAAGTGCTGCCGGTGTGGTCGTTGCCGCCGATAAGCTCGGCAAGTATAAGACGGCGACCACGATGGTCTCTATCTGCGGCTATCTGTGCGTCTTTGCGATGGCCGGTCTTCAGCTGGGGCCGGTGTCGCTGCTGCTCGGTGTCTATTCGGTGTCGCGCTTCCTGTACGTCATCGCCGTGATTTTGACCATTGTCTCGGGTGCCCAGTACTTCTGGAACTGCCGTAAGATCGTCTTTTCGGTCTAGGTCCTGGTGGGTATGACGGAGTCTTATTTGCAGATCGCCGCAAACAACGAGGAGTTGGCGCGCGATATTGTCGAGCGCGCGAGTGCCCGTGGTGTGACGGTGTCGACGGCGGAGTCGCTGACGGCGGGCATGATCGCCTCGACGATTGCCGATATCCCGGGTGCCTCGGCGGTGCTTCGTGGCGGTGCGGTGACCTACTGCGATGAGATCAAACATCGCGTGCTCGGCGTCGAGCAGGAAACGCTCGATCGGTTTAGTGCCGTGTCGCATCAGACGGCGCGCGAGATGGCCGCGGGCTCGCTTGAACTCTATCAGAGCGATATTGCCGTAAGCGCAACGGGCTACGCTGGGCCCGGTGGTGGCACCGAGCAAGACCCTGCCGGCACGTTCTATATTGGCTGGGCGTATCGCGCGGCCGATGGGGGAGCGCCGGTTGTCGAGTCTGCACGTTGTCATTATGAGGGCGATCGGTCGTGCGTTCGGGCCTATGCGGTCGCGGAGGCTTTGGAGTGCATTGTCCGCGTGCTCAATTCTATGGAATAGACGTGGTTTAAGGGGCCTTAGGGCCCCTTAATTGTGGAGATAGGGACCTTTGACGGTATTGGTGTTTGCGCTGGTATATGGCCTAAATTTGTTCGAGCAGTCGTATTTGTGATTGGCGCGGTCAAGCGTTTGGTCGGTGATTGGTCGGCGTTTGGTCGGGTTTTGGAATGGTCAGGTGCATATGATGAATCTGAACGGTTGACCACGAACAGCCGTTCGTTTATTATCGTTTCAGGTTGTTAAGAGGAGGGCTATTCATGGCCAAGAATTCAGGTCCCGTACGTACCGTTCATGCACGCACGACGGGCAAAGAGCGCGACGAGATGATCGCCACCACCAAGGCCGAGATCGAGAAGAAGTTCGGCCAGGGCTCTATTATGAGGTATGGCGACGGCGGTCCCGAGCTCGAGGTCGAAGCTATTCCGACGGGCTCTCTGGCGCTCGATGCCGCCTTGGGTATCGGCGGCGTGCCGCGTGGCCGTATCGTTGAGATTTATGGCCCCGAGTCCTCCGGTAAGACGACGCTTTCGCTCGAGATTCTTGCAGAGGCGCAGGCCATGGGCGGCGTTGTGGCATTTATCGATGCCGAGCACGCGCTTGATCCCACCTATGCCGCGCGCATCGGCGTCGATATCGATGAGGTCTTGATTTCCCAGCCCGATACGGGTGAACAGGCGCTCGAGATTGTCGATATGCTTGTGCGCTCCGGTGCCATCGACGCCATCGTCGTCGACTCTGTTGCCGCCTTGACTCCGCGTGCCGAGATCGAGGGCGAGATCGGTGACACGACGGTGGGTCTGCAGGCTCGTTTGATGAGCCAGGCGCTCCGCAAGCTCGCCGGCTCGCTTTCCAAGTCCAACACGACCTGCATCTTCATTAACCAGCTGCGCGAGAAGATCGGCGTCATGTTCGGCAACCCCGAGACCACCACGGGCGGCCGCGCGCTCAAGTTCTTCTCTTCCGTACGAATCGATATTCGCAAAATCGATACCATCAAGCTCAAGGACGAGGTTATCGGCAATCGCGTGCGTGCCAAGGTTGTTAAGAACAAGGTGGCCGCTCCGTTCCGCTCGGCCGAATTTGACATCATGTATGGCACCGGCATCTCTAAAGAGGGCTCGATTCTGGATATGGCCGTCGAGTGCGGCATCTGCAAAAAGATGGGGTCCTGGTTTGCCTATGGCGAGGATAAGCTCGGCAACGGTCGCGAGGCCGCCAAGACATTCCTGCGTGAGCATCCCGATTGCGCTGACGAGATCGAGCACAAGGTTCGCCTTGCCTGCGGCCTTGAGTATGACGATGATGCCCCCTCCGAGGTTGAGTTGACCGGCCAGCCCGCCCCCGAGGAGTTTGATGAGCTGTACGCCATCGATGGCTCCGCAATGCTCGACGATGACGACGAGTAGCGGATGCCGACATGTCGTATACGGTGACCGACGCCACGGTCGTCTTTCCCGATAAGAAGGCGGCCTCCTCGTTCTCGAACGGTTATGCGTCTAAAAAGCCCTGCGCGTATATCGATTGCGATCTTGAGGGCGGTTTTGAACGTTCCATTTGGATTCCCGTGCGCGTGGCGCGCCTGTACGTTAAAAACCGCCCCGATCTTCCCTGTGATTGGGATGACTTTCGCGAGGCGGTGCAGCTTATCGAACGTAAATGTGCACTCACCATGGTGACCGAGATGCTTTCGCGCCGTGATCATGCCACGGGCGAGGTGCGCGATAAGTTGGCGCGCTATGGCTTTCGACAGCCCGCGATCGATTTTGCCGTTGCTCGTGCGACCGAGTATCGTTTTTTGGATGAGAACCGTTTTTGCTCGTACTTTATCGAAGAGCGCAAACGTCGCGGCTGGGGACAGCGCAAGATCGAGGTTGAGCTCAAGCGTCGTCATGTCGTGCTTGACGATATCCCCGGGTATCCCGAGGCATATTTTGCCGTGGATGACGACTTGGCCCGCGCTTCGGCCTTGCTCGCTAAACGTCGCGTCCCCGAGGTCCGTGCATTCGAAAAGCTCGTCAGGTTTTTGATGGGTAAGGGTTTTTCGTATCACATCGCCGCCGATGCCGTTAAGGCACGTCTCGATGCCTTAAGCGAGGAGTGCGCCGTGTAAGCATAGCACCCGTTACGCCCCTGCCGTTCACCGCTCGATTGGCGCCGTGCCGGGTGCGTTTATTTGACAGTTGTTGCGGTTCAACGTAGGATAAATACCGTCATTTGCTTTGTGATATGTGCTCATCTGTGATGAGTTTGTTTATATGTTTATCTGTATCCGACCCGCATAAGCTGCGCCCATATTACTCAAATGTCGCGAGCCGTTCGTAAGGACGGTTCGCTTTGTTGTGTAACGAATCCATAAAAAGGAGTGAGCATGCCTATCATTGCAGCGCTCGTTGGCCTCGTTTTGGGTGCCATCGCCGCCATTGCCTACATGCGCACCGCCAAGCAGGGTAGTCTTCACGAGGCCGACGAAAAGATCCAGTCGGCACACGCGCAGGCAGAGTCCCTGATCGGTGATGCAAAGCGTCAGGCCGAGACCCTCAAAAAAGAGGCCCTGCTCGAGGCCAAGGAAGAGATCATCAAGAACAAGCAGGCCGCTGAGGCCGAGGACAAGCAGCGTAAGAGCGAGATTCGCACACTCGAAAATCGTGTGATGCAGCGCGAGGAATCGCTCGATCGCCGCAACGATGCGCTCGATAAACGCGAGCATCAATTGTCCAGCCAGGCCGGTCAGGTCGAGAAGCGCTCTCGCGAGCTTGAGGAGCTCTGCGCCAAGCAGACTTCCGAGCTTGAGCGTATTGCCGACCTTACGCGCGAGGACGCTCACAAGGAGCTGCTCGACAAGGTCCGCGGCGAGGTTACCCACGAGGCGGCCACCATCATCCGTGAGTCCGAGCAGCAGGTCCGCGCCGAGTGCCACAAGACCGCTCAGGAGATTCTCTCCCTGGCGATTCAGCGTTGCGCCGCCGACCATACCGCCGAGGTCACCGTCACTTCCGTGCATATTCCCTCCGATGACCTCAAGGGTCGTATCATCGGTCGCGAGGGTCGCAACATCCGCACCTTTGAGCAGGTGTCCGGTGTCAACCTCGTGATTGATGACACCCCCGAGACCGTTGTGCTTTCGAGCTTCGATCCGGTCCGTCGTGAGACTGCTCGTGTGGCGCTCGAGAATCTCATTGCCGACGGTCGTATTCACCCCGCTCGCATCGAGGAGATGTACCACAAGGCCGCCGACTTGGTTCAGCAGCGTGTGCGCGAGGCCGGCGAGCAGGCCGCCTTCGATACCGGTATCCACGACCTGCATCCCGAGATCGTCAAGACCCTGGGCGCTCTGCGCTACCGCACCTCGTTTGGTCAGAACGTGCTGCAACACTCGCTTGAGGTCTCCGACCTGTGCGGCGTTATGGCCTCCGAGCTTGGTCTGGATGTTGTGACCGCCAAGCGCGCCGGCCTTCTGCACGACCTGGGCAAGGCCATCGACCACGATGTTGAGGGCCCGCATGCTGTCATTGGCGCCGAGCTTGCCCGCCGTTATGGCGAGAAGCCCGTTATCGTCCACGCGATCGAGGCCCATCATGCCGATGTCGACCCCAACACGGTGCTCGACGTTCTGGTCCAGGCTGCCGATGCCGTTTCCGCTTCTCGTCCCGGCGCCCGTCGCGAGTCGGCCGAGAACTACATCAAGCGCCTTGAGAAGCTCGAGGAGATTGCCAACTCTCACGACGGCGTCGAGCGTACCTATGCCATGCAGGCCGGTCGCGAGGTTCATGTCATGGTTCAGCCGGACAAGATCTCCGATGCCCAGTCCACGGTGCTTGCGCACGATATCGCCCATCAGATCGAGGAAGAGATGGAGTATCCCGGTCAGGTGCGCGTCGTCGTGATTCGCGAGAGCCGTGCCGTCGATATCGCTAAATAACATGAACGACGCGAACGAGCTCATCTCATTTATCGCGTCGATGTCGGGGGAGGGCAACCTTCGCGTCGAGGAAAACCTTGGCGAGGGGTATGTCCGCCTCCGCGTTTCGGAGGCCGAGCGCCGTCAGGCCAAGCATGACATTCAGCATGTAGAGGACATTGTCATCGAGATGCTGCGTAATGCTCGCGATGCCGGAGCCGATAAGGTCTATCTCGCCACGACCAAGGAGGAGGGTGTTCGCACCCTCCTCTTCCTGGATAACGGTTCGGGTGTGCCGCAGGACATGCAGGAGCGTATCTTCGATGCCCGTGTCACCTCCAAGCTTGAGAGCATGAAAATGGACCGTTGGGGTGTTCACGGTCGTGGTATGGCGCTGTTCTCTATCAAGCAGAACACGGATGAGGCACGCGTTGTTACATCGGGCGTCGATTTGGGTTCTGCGTTTAAGGTGTGCGTTGCCACCGATCGCTTGAGCGAGCGCGCCGACCAGTCGAGCTGGCCTCAGGCGGTTAAAGACGAAGACGGTCGCTATGTATGCGCTCGTGGACCCCATAACATCATTCGCGCAGCGTGCGAGTTTGCCCTTGAGGAGCTGCGTGGCTGCGATGTGTATCTGGGCTCTCCGTCCGAGATTGCTGCGACCCTGTACGCTCAGGCTTCGAGCCGTCTCGATACGTCGCGCTTGCTCTTTATCGATGACGAGTGCGAGCTTCCGGTTATCGATCGTTTGGGCCTTGCCTCTGATGCCGAGGACTTTATCCGGATCTGCTCCGGGCTGGGTCTCGAGATGTCCGAGCGCACTGCCCACCGTATTCTGTCGGGACAGATTAAGCCCGTCCGCGGCGTGACCGCGCGTCTGCTGCGCGAGCGCGATTCCACCTCGCATGCGCCGGCTCCCGTCGATCTTGCCAAGGACCGTCGAGGCCTTCGCATCGCCAAGGATGACATGGCGCAGTTTTCGCGTGCTGTCGAGCGTGACTTTAACGACCTTGCCGCCCGGTATTACCTCAATCTGTGCGGCGACCCTAAGATTCGCGTTTCGCGTGATCGCATCACGGTGACGTTCGATCTTGCCAAAGAGGAATAAAATCTTTACCGAGTTCGCTCGGTACGATACAGTTATTGCAGTTAAAACGTACTTTTAAACGCAGGAGTTTCTTCATGGATTGCCTGAAGGTATCAAGCAAATCATCGCCCGCGTCCGTTGCCGGCGCCATTGCCGGCATGGTCAAAGATGGCGTCCCCGTCAACATTCAATGCGTCGGCGCTGGCGCCGTCAACCAGGCCATCAAGGCCGTCGCCATTGCGCGCGGCTTTCTGATTCCGACCGGCTTCGATGTCTCCTGCGCGCCGGTGTTCTCCGACATTCTCATTAACGGAGAGTCGCGCACGGCAATTCGTCTCTCTATCTACGTTCACCAGATTAATCGGGCTGCTATGGATAATGTCGTCATGGACGACGTCAAGCCTGTTGCGTAAGCGAGCCATCTGCACGCTCGTAGCACCTATGCGCCCGTCGATACCATCGTTAGGATGTAAGCTCATGGACCAGCGTTCCGTACGCGATATTCTTGCCGGTAAAACCTACTTTATCCGCACATTCGGCTGCCAGATGAACCAGCACGACTCCGAGCGCGTGAGTGGCCTGCTCGATTCGTTTGGCTGTCTTATGGCGCTCGATCCCGAGCATGCCGATATTGTCGTGTTCATGACGTGCTGTGTACGCGAGGCTGCCGATACGCGCCTGTATGGTCAGTGCAATTCCTGCAAGAGCCTTCCTCCTTCGCCTTCGGGTAAGCGCGTGGTCGCCGTGGGCGGCTGCATCGCCCAACGAGATGGCGAGGGCTTGCTCACCAACGTCGATAACGTCAACGTCATTTTTGGCACCCATTCTATTGCGCACGTGGCCGAGCTCATTGCCGAGGCGTTTTTGGATGGCAAGCGCCATATCCGTACGAATGAGCATGAGGATACCGACGCCATGAGTATGCCGTGGCATCGCGAGACGCAGTATCACGCATGGGTGCCCATCATGACGGGCTGCAACAACTTTTGTACGTACTGCATCGTGCCATACGTCCGTGGTCGCGAGAAGAGCCGTCCCTTCGAAGAGATTGTCGACGAGGTGACCGGGCTCGTGCGTCAGGGCGTGCGCGAGATTACGCTTCTGGGCCAAAACGTGAACTCCTACGGTCGCGATCTCTTTGGCAAGCCGCGCTTTGCCGACTTGCTGCGCGCTGTGGGCGATACGGGCGTCGAGCGTATTTTCTTTACCTCTTCGCATCCTAAGGATCTGCTGCCTGAGACCATTGACGCCATGGCCGAGACACCTGCCGTCATGCCGCAGCTCCACCTGGCCGTTCAGTCGGGTTCCACGCGCATCCTTAAAGAGATGAATCGTCGTTATACGCGCGAGGATTATCTGGGTCTGGTCGATCGTATTCGTAACCGTATGCCCGATATTGCGCTTTCGACCGACATCATCGTGGGCTTCCCGGGCGAGACCGAGGAAGACTTTGAGCAGACGCTCTCGCTTGCCGAGACGGTTCGTTATGCCCAGGCCTACACGTTTATTTACTCCAAGCGCGCCGGTACCCCGGCAGCTGAGATTTATGATCCCACCCCGCATGAGGTTATCCTTGAGCGCTTTAACCGTCTGGTCAAGGTTATCGAGACGACGGCTCACGAGTATAACCAGGGCGAGCTTCACACCGTGGTGCCTGCGCTTATTGAGGGTACGAGCAAGAAGAACGACGCTGTTCTTCTGGGGAAAAGCCCCAAGAACCAGACGGTGCATGCGCCGATTCCCGCTGGCTATAGCATCGATCAGCTCGTCGGCAAAATCGTCGACGTTGATATTGATGTCGCCAAAACGTGGTATCTGTCTGGCTCCGTCGTGGGCGAGCCTCGCTAATGATTTCCACCGGTGCAAGCCTTTCTGCCGTAGCGATTGTCGGTCCGACGGCGGTCGGCAAAAGCGATGTTGCCGACCGCCTGGCCGCTCGTCTTTCGTCCGAAGTGTTGTCTTGTGACGCGATGCAAATCTATCGTGGCATGGACATCGGTACGGCCAAGATGATGCCCGAGGAGTGCTCGGTGCCCCTGCGCCTTGTCGATATCGTGGATCCGGGCGTCGCGTATTCAGCTGCGCTCTATCAGACGGATGCCCGGGCGCATATCGAGCGTTTGCTTGGCGAGCAACGTCTTCCGGTCTTTTGCGGCGGTACGGGCCTGTATCTCAAGGCTGCACTCGATGAAATGGATTTTCCTTCGGGAGAACTCAAGGACGAACGCCGCACGGGCTATCAGGAACTTGCCGAGCGTATTGGCGAGGAGGCGCTGCATGCCCTGCTTGCCGAGCGCGATCCGGAATCTGCTGCCGTGATTCATCCCCATAACGTGCGTCGTGTGATTCGTGCGCTCGAGATGCATGATGACGGTGTGTCGTATGCCGAGCAGAAGTCGAAATTCAGCGTCCCGCGCGAGCGTTATCATGCCTTGTGGTTTGGTCTGACGCGTAGCCGTGAAGTGCTCTATGAGCGCATTAACCTGCGAGTCGACCTTATGTTTGAGCAGGGACTGGTTGATGAGGTCCGTGGCCTTTTGGACCAGGGCTTGGGTGATGCACTCACATCGATGCAGGCAATCGGTTACAAAGAGATTATTGATGCCTTGCGTGGCGCTATTACCATGGATGAGGCCCGTGAGCTTATCAAGATTCGCTCCCGTCGCTATGCCAAGCGCCAGCTTTCCTGGTTTAAGCGTGACGATCGTATTGTGTGGTTCGATATGGATGACTTCACGATCGATGAGGTCGTCGAAGATATTTATCGTCGCATCGAGGCTGTCTAATGGCTCGTTTCCCTTTGGTCCCCACGGCTCCTGAACCCGAGCGCGCCATCTTGGTTGGTGTTGAGTGGCGCGATAATGCCTGGCCGCTTGACCGTTCGCTCGATGAGCTTGAGCGTCTGGCCCACACTGCTGGTGCTCAATGCGTGGCGCGCTTGTCGCAGCGCCTAGTCAAGCCCTATCCCAAATCGTTTATCGGCTCCGGCAAGGTCGAGGAGCTGTGCGGTTTGGTGCATCGCATGGATGCGGATGTTGTTATCTTCGACGACGACCTGACGCCCTCACAGCAGTCCTATCTTGAGAAAGCCGTGGGCGAACCGGTCAAGATTATTGACCGTACGGCGTTGATTTTGGATATCTTTGGCCTGCATGCCCAGACGCGTGAGGGCCGCTTACAGGTTCAGCTGGCACAGTTGCAGTATCTGCTGCCTCGTCTGCGAGGTATGTGGAGCCATCTTGCAAAGGAACAGACGCGTGGCGGCATTGGATCGCGTTTTGGCCAGGGCGAAAGCCAGCTCGAGGTCGACCGTCGCCTGATTCGCAATAAGATCGCGGCGCTTCGACGCGAACTGAAACAGGTTGAGCAACGTCGCGATGTGCAATCGAAAAGCCGTATTGAATCGCCGGCGTTTCGCGTGGCGCTGGCTGGTTACACCAATGCCGGCAAGTCGACGTTGCTTAATCGTTTGACGGGATCCACGGTACTTTCGCAGGATAAGCTGTTTGCCACGCTCGATCCTACAACGCGCTCGTACCGTTTGCCCGGTGGCCGTGGCATGACGATCACCGATACCGTCGGCTTTATTCAAAAGCTGCCCCATGGCCTGGTCGACGCGTTTAAATCTACGCTTTCTGAGGTGCTCGGCGCCGATTTGATTCTTAAAGTTGTGGATGCTTCCGATGAGGATTACGAGCGTCAGCTTGAGGCGGTTGATCGTGTCCTTGACGAGATCGGTGCCGGTGAGCGCTTGACGCTTACCGTGTTCAATAAAATTGATCTGCTCGATAGCGTCGATCGCTTGAGCTTTCGCCGGCGCTATCCCGAGGCGGTGCTGTTCTCGGCTCAGACGGGTGAGGGTCTTGATGACTTAGTCGACCGCATCGCTCGTGAAGCGGCCGCCACGGACGTGTTGCTCTCGGCCGATATCCCGTATCGAGAGGGCGCGTTAATCACGCTCGTGCACGAACAGGGAACCCTTCTGCACGAGGAATACCTCGAGGACGGCGTTCGTATTGTGGCAAAGCTTCCGGACCGTATCGCACCACGTCTTGAGCGTTACCGAACGGAATAAATCAGCTCCAGTACACCCAAGATAACCGGTTGATGAAGCAGGTAGAACGGCAGTGCATGGCGTCCGAGGCTTGCGAGCGCCGGGATGGGATTTTCATAGGCCCATGCTGGCGCTTTACGGTTTGCTTTTTGTACCGTGCGGGCGGCAAAGAAGCCTGTGAGGTACATAAATAAGAATGGTATGAGCGGATAGTAATCACCGGAGACGAAGTCTGGACTTGGGAAACCCAGCCAAGCTAGATAGGGGATAGGGTAGACCGCTTTAGGAATGCTCCAGGTACAGGCAAAGAGTATGAGGCAAATCGATATACCCCATACCGCCGGCAACCTATCGAGAGCCGGGCGCGCGAGTGCAACAATGGCTGTGCATGCCGCCATGCAGAAAATGATGCCGAAGTTCACCGAGTCATCGACCGAGACGAGCGTCGTTGCGACCCATACAATTAAAGTGGCAACGGCATATTTGGCGGCACGCTTGATGTTGTTGCGCGAGAGAGTGCACATCCAGCCGGCAATAAACAAAAATACCCAACTGATGCTGGCGCGCCAGATGTCTTGGAAGATGGTCTGGGTAAACCAGGGCATCTTCCAACCATATAGGTAGGCAAGGTCGTAGCAGGCATGAAATCCCGCCATCGACAGCATGGTAAACCCGCGAATGGTATCAAAGACCGTGATGCGTTTTTGCATTACGAGAGCCGGCGCATCAAGCCGACGACCTTGCCCAGGATTGTGGGATTTGTCGCATAGATAGGCTCCATAGTGTCGTTTTCGGGCTGCAGGCGAACGCGTCCCTGTTCCTTATAGAACGTTTTGACTGTTGCGGAACCATCGATCATGGCCACGACAATCTCGCCATTCATGGCGCTCTTCTGCTCGCGGACGATGATGTAGTCGCCGTTATAGATACCGACGTTAATCATCGAATTGCCGTGGACCTCGAGGATAAAGGACCCCTGGTCCGTTGCGATCTCGGTTGGGATGGTAAAGGTGTCCTCGATATTCTGCTCGGCAAGAATAGGAATCCCTGCAGCGACACGGCCTACGAGAGGCAGCGATACGGTGCCGCGAGGCGCCGTGGGCTCATCGGACTTTGAGATGGATACGGAAGATCCGTCCTCGTCAAAGAGCTCGAGGGCGCGAGGCTTGGTGGCGTCACGCTTGAGCAAGCCTCGCGCTTCGAGTGCGGAGAGATGCGCATGTACGGTGCTAGGGGAGGAAAGGCCCACAGCCGAAGCCATCTCGCGCACACTGGGCGGATAGCCCTTTTCCTGCTGATATTCCTTGATGAAGTCGTAAATTTGCTGCTGACGCTTGGTAATTTTGCGAGCCATCAGGGATTCCTCTCTACCCATACCAAACAAATGTTCTATTATTGCTTGACAGGAACAACTGTTCGAAGATAATAATAACCGAACACTCGTTCCCGCGCTAGACTTTTTTGTCCCCGCGGCTTGATAAAACAGTTCTCGTCAAAACAAACGAGAGGGGAACAGAATGAACGCAGCGGATATGGTCCAGGGAAACCTTGCCCTTAAGCTCGAGGCGCCTGCCTCGCCTGCCTTCACGGTCGTGAAGGGTGGACGCTCTCATTTTCAGGCCGTGGCCACTAAACCTGTTCGCACCCAGCGTGCAGCCGCTGCTTCGGCTCCTGTTGCCCTGAAGGCTTCGACGATTGTTGCTGTTGCTGTAGCAATTACCCTGTTCTTTGTGCTCGCCACGTCAGTTTTTTCTGCTCGTCAAGCATCGTATGCCGATTCCGTAGCCAACGTCACCTACGAGACGGTTCGTGTGCAGTCCGGCGATTCCCTATGGTCGCTTGCCCAGGAGCATCCCATCGATGGCCTTTCCACGCAGGAGACTTCCGACATGATTCGTAGTGTCAATCACCTCGATCGCGGCTCCCTTGATGCCGGTGCAGTTCTGAAAGTTCCGGCTCGTTCGTAAGATTTCCGCTCGGTCGCATGGTACCCTTGTTATCGTTTAGGAGGAGGTACCATGCGCTGTCCCAAATGCGGCAAGGCACATACCCGCGTTGTCGATTCCCGCATGCAGGAGTCGAACAACACTATCAAGCGTCGTCGCGAATGCTGTTCGTGCAATTATCGTTTTACGACGTTCGAGCGCTGCGAAGATCCCATCGAGGTTATCAAATCCGACGGGTCTAAGCAGCGGTTCGATCGCAACAAGCTGCTGGTCGGCCTGATGCGCGCCACGATTAAGCGCGATATCGACACGAAAAAGCTCAACGAGATCATCGATGATATCGAGGTGGAGTTGCGTTCGCGTACGCTGACGGCTGTTACGTCCCACGAACTGGGCGATATGGTGCTCAAGCGCCTGGCCAAGATCGACAAGGTGGCCTACATTCGCTTTGCCTCGGTCTATCGCGATTTCAAAGACGTCGACGAGTTTTTGCAAGAGCTCGACAAGCTAAGGTGATTTCATGTCCAACATTACCGTTAACATTAAGCGTCTCGATCCCACGGTCGAGCTTCCCAAATACGCACATCCCACGGATGCCGGCCTTGACCTCCGTGCCAACGAAGACTGCACCCTCAAGCCCTTTGAGCGCCGCTTGGTCTCCACTGGCTTGGCCATTGCGCTGCCCGATGGCTACGCCGGCTTTGTCCAGCCCCGCAGCGGTCTAGCCATTAAGCAGGGCCTGTCTATAGTCAACACGCCCGGTCTCATCGACGCCCACTATCGAGGAGAACTTAAGGTCATCCTCATCAACCTGGATCCCACCAACAATATCCAGATCAACAAAGGCGACCGCATCGCCCAACTCGTCATCCAAGAAGTCCCCACGGTCAATCTCGTAGAAGTAGAAGAACTAGACAAAACCGACCGAGGCAACGGAGGCTTCGGCTCCAGTGGCGTATCCTAGTCGTTTACGTACTGTCCGCTGACCGGCCCGACCCGCCTATATATCATCCCATGCTCAAACATTCTCGCTTCGCTGCGAAACTGCGCGTGGGACGATATATAGGCGGGTCGGGCCGGTCAGCTGCGTTTACGCACTACAAGCTGCGCCGGATCCTCATATTAGAAGCTGCAAAGGTGAACCAAAGTAATTAATTGCAGTTAGCAGATGCGGCAAGGGGATTGATCCTTTGTCGCATCTGCATATCAGAAAGATTGATTATTGTTTTCAAGCGAGTAGACGCCCGCCCACCTCTCACACATATCGTTCCACGCGCAGTTTCGCAGCGAGCGAAGCGAAGCGAGAATGTTTGAGCATGGAATGATATGTGTGAGAGGTGGGCGGGAGGGATGCGAGCGCCCCGCGAGAATGTTTGAGCATGGAATGATATATGGGCGGCTCCCGCCGAGCAGCGAACTTTCGGCTAGCGGATATGCGCAGGTTTTCCGCCCCAGTAGAAGCGGCAGAAGGCTCGTTTGCGCTTTTGGGGCTTGCCTGCAAGTTCCATGGTTGCGATGGCGATATCCTCGGCTGCGCGTGGACGGCGCAGCACTTCGCCGTTAATGAGTAGCGCCTTGAGCGACTCGGGATGATCGTGGAGATGGCGAAGCGTCACGATGAGCTCGCGTGCGGTGGTGACATGCATGCTGGCACCCATGCCGGTGAGCATGGTGGTGTTGGCCTTTTCCTGGCCATAGGACTTGCCCAGTAGAATCATCGGCAGGTGTGCGCACAGGCATTCGGTAACAGTGAGTCCGCCCGATTTGAGAATTGCCAGGTCGCAGCCGTGCATGAGCGCTGCCATGTCATCGACATAGTCAAGAACCGTGACGTTCTCGAGTTTCATGGCGTCGAAGAGCGTTTTGAGGCGGGTGGCATATTCGGCATCCTTGCCCGGCAAAAAGACAAAGTGCATGTCCTCGAAACTGCGCAGGAAGGGTAGGGTGCGGTCCATCTCCGCGCGAAAGCGAACGTACGGTTGAGGCAAACTAGCGCCTGCCATCACCAACACAATGGTCTTGTCGGTGGGGAGATTGAACTTCTCGAGTTCTTCCTCGCGGTTGTAGTCCGTATCAAACCCGGCGCGAATGGGGATGCCCGTAATGCGGATCTTTGCCTCGGGAACCTTACGGGGTCGGAGTGTTTCGGCCATAAACTCGTTTGCCACGCAGAACAGGTCGGTGTCCTTATGGGGCCACCAACCCTCGACTTCGTAATCGGTCGGTACGCAAATGACGGGATAGTCGATGCCCGTAATGACGCGCGCGCCGACGGCGACGTTGGCTGCCGTGATATGTGTGGCTACCACGGCAATGGGCCTGCGAGTTCGAACGTAATCGTTAAATGCGGGGAACATGATGCGCGACCATGCCGTGCCACCGCCCCAAAGCAGGTGTCCGGTAAGGGTATAACGCCAGGTCAAGTCATAGATTGGGCGCGTGGCGCCGGTAAACGAGGCGGCCGTTTTGTTGCCGTCGAATTTTATGCGTCCAAAATCAAGGATATCGAGCACTTCAATCTCAACATCCTCTGGGATGCCATTGGTGCCGCGGATGTGGTCGAATGCCTGCGCAATCGCATTTGCGGCGGCCTTGTGGCCCGAGCCGACCGAGGCGTGCACGATAGTCACGAGAGGTTTTTGCTGAGCCAAGAGCGTGGTTTGTCCCGATTGGGGAGTGCTGTGCGTGAGCAGGGGAGCGTCATCGCTCGTCTGCGTCTGATCCATCGATATCTCCCCTTCATCTTTGTTTCACAGAGAATCATTGTAGTGCATGAGTGTCACGTTCGCATAAATTTGGGTATGAGCGCAAAGAACGCCAATCTTTCGACAGGAGGTCTTTTCATGACTACTCATCAGCCGATCGATGTTGCGATTATCGGCGGCGGGCCTGCGGGCTATGCTGCAGCCATTTACGCGGCGCGCGCCAACCTAACGACGACCGTGATTGAGCAAGGTATGTCGGGAGGACAGATCGCCACAACCAATGAGGTCGAGAACTATCCGGGCATTCCGCTCTTGAGTGGCGCCGAACTCGGCGAGCGGTTTCAGCAACATGCAGAGGGCCTGGGAGCACAGGTTGCATGGAGCATGGTTGCGGGTATCGATTACGATGCGGATGTGGCGCTGTTTACGGTGCATCACGATATGGGCGATACGCTGGCCTCGAGCGTTATCGCTTGCATGGGTGCCACGCCGCGATCTGCTGGTTTTGTTGGCGAGGATACGTATCGCGGTCGTGGCGTTTCTTATTGCGCGACGTGCGATGGCATGTTCTTTCGCGGTAAACAGGTCTTTGTCATCGGTGGCGGTAATGCTGCCTGCGAGGAAGCCCTGTTCTTGTCAGAAATCGCCAGCAGCGTGAGCATCGTCTTGCGCCGCGATCAGTTCCGTGCTCCCGATGGCGTAGTTCAAAAGGTGCTCGCAAAAGATAATATTTCAGTTAGGTACCAAACTAGTATTGTGGAACTTTCGGGCGAGGCCATGCCCACGACTATCACCTTTAAGGACAACGCTACGGGTGGCACTTATTCTGAGTCCTTTGATCCTGGTTCGTTTGGCATTTTTGTCTTTGCTGGCACGCAGCCCCATACTGAGCTTGTAGAGTATCTGGTAGATCTGGCGCCCGACGGCGGTATTGTGACCGACGAATCGATGGCCACCCGCACGCCTGGCTTATTTGCTGCCGGCGATATCCGCTCCAAGCGTTTACGTCAAGTTGTGACCGCCGTTTCGGACGGAGCCATAGCGGCTACCAGCGCATACGCTTTCTTACGCGGATAAGTACGATAATATATCTTATGTAAGGTTGTTATCTTCAAACAAAGTGGTTGGGCAGTGCATCAATGTGCTGTCAAACCACTTTTACTTAACAGCTATGTGATATACAAAACTAGATGACCTAGAATACAATATAGATAACGAACGGAGGATCCTTATGAACCACGTCAAACATGTTATCCCGATGTCCGATACATCGGTCAGCATTAAGCCGGAGGATATTCAGCCGACGGTGCTGCCGGATGCATTTATTCAGTCCGATATGGTGGGTAAGCTCAACGCTTTGAGCCTGCCACGCTATGACCAGCTGCCCAACGTAACGCTCTATCGCGATCAGGTTATTGAATATGTTGCGCTGTGGATGGAGCCGCTTTCGATTTGCGTAGAGCAGCCCGTTATCACACCATCGATGATCAATAACTACGTGAAGGTCGGTCTCGTTCCTGCTCCGGTTAAAAAGCAGTATGGCCGTGAGCAGATTGCGCGTCTCATCGCCATTTGTATCTTTAAGCAGGTGCTGCCCATCGCTGCGGTTCAGGCACTCTTTAATATTCAGCGCTTGAGTTACGACGCTCCGACTGCTTTCGATTATGTAGTCGATCAACTTGAGGCATCGATTCGTGCGGCGTTTTCCGTCGAGCAGACTCCCGTGCCCGATACCGCCCATCAGGTCACGCGCGAGTCGCTGCTCGTGCGCAGTGCGGTATCGTCCTTCGTTTCGAAGGCATACCTGATGAGCTACCTTAAGTTTAATGGGTTTAATAGCTAATCGAGGCATAAGACGGGCGGGATAAAGAGCCATTGGCCCCTTATCCCGCCCGTGCGTTTGTCTAGTTGGAAATTATCGGCCCGAAGCCACGCCCATGCCGTAGCCGATGATGAGGCCGTGCATCTCGGCATAGTATGAATCTAGCCCGTTACAGGGCATGATGATAGTCTTGGAGCCTGGCCAGCGCTCCGCAATTCGGCTGGCAAGTGCCTGGGCGCCTACCTCATTCTCGACGTGGTCGATAACGACCTCGCCGCCAGTAAAGCCTTCGGCCTCCATGGTGTCGACAATCTTGGTGAGCATCTTCTTTTCGCCGCGGGTGTGACCAACGAGTTCAATTTTGCCCGCTTCGCTCGCCGTGCCCAAAATGCGGATATTGAGCTTGTTAGCAATAACGCCGGCCGCCTTAGGGATACGTCCGGCCTTCGCAAGGTTTTCGTAATTGCACAAACTAAAGAGAATCTTGCTGTTCTGCTCCAAGCTATCGAAATAGGCGCAGGCGTCCTCAAAGGAGGTATCTGGGTTGCTTGCAAGATAGCGGTCGAACAGCAGGAAGATCAAATCCATTTTGCCACCTGCGGCTCGCGAGTTAACCAAATGAATCTGACGGTCCGGCTCCTCGGCAAGCACCATGTCACGTGCGGTGGCCGCGGCATTGTAGCTTCCCGAGACTCCCTCGGAGATGGGCATGCAAATCGTCTTGTCGGCAAGCCTAAAGAGTTCGGTCCACTCGCCTACGCTCGGACAGGCGCTCGAAGAAGCGCTCGACTCCGCCTGCACGGCGCAATTGAGTTCGTGAACATCGAGCGTGAGGTCATCGACGAACTCGCGCTCCCCCACTCGAATTTTGAGGGGTGCAAATGCAAAGGTGGTATGGGGCGCGGTCGGTTGCCAATCGCGGAGGTTGCAGCTCGAATCGGAGATAAGTGCCCAGCTCATAGAGGGTCCTTTCTAGATGTTTCTCATTTATTATAGCCATCTTGCTTACCTTTGAAACGTGCATCTAGTATTGAAAACTAGCTCATTGGGGTCATGTATGGAGCACGGTCACAAATAAATGAACCTCGCAGCCCAAAGGCCACGAGGTTCACATTCGTTTGCTATACAGAGTGACTTAGTAGCGCACGAAAATGTAGTTGTTGTTCATGCCGGCTGCGACGGAGCTGATGATGACGCCCGTCTTGTAGTCGGAAGCATGGATCATCTGACCATTACCGATATAGATGCCAGTATGGTAGGAGTTAACCACGACATCGCCCGGTTGCGGGTCGGACACGCGGGTCCAACCCATGAAGGTGCCGGTGGTGCCCAGACGGCAGTAGCGGCCCGTGAGACAGTAGCTTACAAAACCGGAGCAGTCAAAGCTGTCCGGTCCAATGCCGCCCCAGGAATAAGCGCAACCCAGCTTGCTGTAGGCACGCGAAACAACGGAGCCGCCGTCAACAGACTGGTTCGGTGCGGAAGGCGTCGGAGCCGGAGCCGGAGCCGGGGCGGGCTGCGGCGTAGGGGCCGGAGCGGGCGTAGGAGTGGGCGCGGGCGTATTGCCGCCATCGTTGGTGTTCTCAGTCGTACCGGCGGTGTCGTTGCTCACCGTAGCCTTCTCGGCGGTGCTGGCGTTAATGCCGGCCTGAAGTGCTGCGTTGGCTTCAGCCTCGGCGGCAAGCTCGGCCTGCAGCTGGGAGTCCAGGGAGCTCACGACACTCTGGGCCTCAGCCTGCTGGGCGTTGAGCTCGTCGACCTTCTTCTGCGTCGCGGCGACGTTCTTCTCCTGCTCGGCCTGCTTATCGGTGAGCTGCTGCTTAAGGTCCTTGACATCCTGAATGGTCTGGGCCTGCTTGTCGGAAACCTTGCCGTAATAGAACAGACGGTTGAGCATGTCGCCCAGATCGTCGACGCCCGTCAGAACCTGAAGGAGACTCAGACCGCCGGTCTTGTACTCACCGGCAACGTAGCTCGAAAGCTTTGCCTGGCCCTCGGCAATCTCTTGCTGCTTTTGCGTGATCTCGCCTGCAGTCTGATCAAGCTCCTGCGTCTGTGCGGAGAGTTCTTCATGAATTTGCTGGGTTTGCGTGCCGATCTGCTCGAGTTTGGTACGAGCGGCGGCAAGGTCGGATGCGGTATCGGCATAGGCAGGAGCCGCGAGGCCCAGGCCCAAAACACAAGCGAGGGTTGCCGTAGCAGCGCAGCGTGCCATGTTTTTATGCGTGTTTGCTGTGCGCATGGAGCTTCCTTTCCGGTATCTAAGGGTAACGTCTAGTCCACCGTTACCAGGCTAAAGAGCTCAACGTCCTCGTTGGAAGGCGTGAGCTTCTCGCGCGGGTTGAGAAACGCAAGCTCGAGGATACAACCGTAACCCACAAGCTTTGCGCCCATATCTCGCACCAGTTTACCTGTTGCCTCGACGGTTCCGCCCGTCGCGACCAAGTCATCCAGAATCAACACGGTATCTTTAGAGGTAATGGCATCGGCGTGGATCTCGATAGAATCCGTTCCATACTCGAGCTCGTAGCTCTCGCTCACCGTCTTGCGCGGCAGTTTGCCAGGCTTACGTGCGGGAACAAAGCCGGCGCCCAGTGCGACAGCCACGGGCACGCCCACCATAAAGCCACGAGCCTCGGGGCCGACGACCTTGGTAATGCCCATGCCGGCAAAATGCTCGGCCAGGGCATCCACCATGGCCTTTAGCGCCTCGGGATTGCCAAAGAGCGGCGTGATGTCCTTAAAGACGACTCCGGGCTCGGGATAGTCGGGGATGTCGACGATGTGAGATTCGAAGTCGTACATGGCATGACCTTTCAGGGGAGGATTGTTTGCGGCAGCGTCTATTTGTTCGCGCTGGCGGTGGCGGCGTGCGAGGGGGCAATAACTTTGAGCGGCTGCACGAGGGATTCCTCACGCACGGGGACCGCGGAGGTAGATGCCTCTTCGCTTTTGGCCTTGGTGGATTCAGAGCGTGCGATCTCCTCGTCGAGGGCATCGATATCGGCGTCCTCGACTACGGCGTTGAGCGACTCGAAGACGCGGTTCTTGAGCAGAGCGGTATGCACGCCCTCGGTGAGGTCATGCAGCTTCTTAAAGGCACGCTCGAGCTTGGCATCGCGCTCGTCGTCGGAAGTATCCATACCGAGCATGCTTACGAGCACCTGCTCAAACATCGAGGACTCGCGGTTTGCGGACGATACGTACTGGCGCAGGTTGCGCGGCTCGATATGGAAGCGCGAAAGCTCGGAGCAATAGCGGATGATCGGGAAATCGCGGCCATCGACAAGCTCGCGATTCTGCGGACTCTTGATGATGCGAATGAGGTCGTTTTCGGCCAGGGAGCGGATAAACGAAATCTCAACACCGAGCATGTCGGGGATCGTCTCGATGGGGTGCAGTTTTTGCTTGGTCTCCTTGGGCTCCGTCTTAAGCGGAACATCGGACAGCAAGCCCACCTCGTAGGCGAGCGTTGACAGGTCCGTTGCGTTTTCCAAGCGCTGCTTAATGACGTTGAGCGGCATGTAGCGGGTCTTCTGCAGGTGCAGGATGACCTCGAGACGGTCAACGTCTTCCTTGGAGTACTGGCGATACCCCTTAGGCGTACGATGAGGGGTGATGAGCCCCTCATCTTCTAGAAATCTAATTTTTGAGTTCGATAGATCGGGGTATGCGCCTCGAAGTAGATTGACGACCTGGCCGATACTCAGATAATTGCGTTCGGCCATTACCTACTCACCGGTTTCGATGCGCTCCGGCGTGCTCTCGTGGTAGATGAGCGTGAACGTACCGATCTGAACGGAAGAGCCGTCGTGCAGCGGAGCCGCGTTGACGATGGCGCCGTCGACCCAGGTGCCGTTGAGCGAGCCCAGATCCTCAATACGGGCGCCCAGGCCCTCACGAATAATGCGTGCGTGGCTACGCGAGACAGTCATGTCGTTGAGGAAGATGCCGTTCGCGGGATCGCGACCGATGGTGGTCACGTCGTCCTCGAGCTCAAAGGCAGCTCCGGTCTGCGGACCTTTGACGATGGACAGAACCGGAGCGGTGATGCGCACGTTGGCCATAAGGTCGGGAACGGTGACATCGCTCGAAGGAACACGGAAAACGCAGGTGGCGTCCGCAGTCTTATCGTTCTGAGGCATATTGTTAACCTTGTTGTCCATGACAACCCCTAACTATCGCGGACGTGCCGCAAAAAATGTACCGTACGTAATCATACCCCAACGACTTAGTCTTCGATTTCGGGGTTAAGAAAGTCGATGTCCTCGTCCTCGGGATGCGCGATGGCCTGTTTAATGGCCACCCCTCCCTTAATGGAATAGATGACAGCGGTGAGCATGGAAAAGATGACGCCGCCGTATACAAAGAAGATGCCGAGGGGCACCGAGCTGCCGTTGAGGCCCGGGAATGCCATGAACGTGGCGGGCAGCAGATGCCAGCCGTCGATGACGGGGAACCCAAGCAGCATGAGTGAGAAGCCGGTCATAAGCAGCGCCGTGGCAATCTTGCCGGGAAAGACGACGTCGATGGGGCGTCGGTGATAATGGCGCACGATGAGCGTGCCGATGCCCAGGTAGATATCGCGGCCGATAATGAGCACGCAGACCCAGATGGGAAGCTCGCCGCGGACCACGAGACCCAGCACGCCGGTAAACAGCAGCGCACGGTCGCAGATGGGATCCATAACCTTGCCGAGCCACGAGACCGTTTTGGTCATTCGGGCAATCTGACCGTCCATCCAGTCGGTGGAAGCCGCGACGGCATAGATGACAATGGCGACGACACGGTTGTTGTCCGTCACAAACAGGTACAGAAAGACGAGCGTGAGGATCAGGCGCGTAAAGGTGATGAAATTGGAGATCGTAAAGATCTTATTCGACGGGTAATCGGAAGTGCCGATAAGCTCCTTTTTGATCTTCTTCTTGATGCCCACAGGACTCCCCCGCTGGTAAACGACAAAACTTTCGATACTATACCCGTTCTGGCGATGTCTATCCAGCGTAAGCATAGAGAGTCCAGACATATGGAGGATGCTACTGGGTTGTGCGGGATTCTGCATTTGTGTACATCAGCCTCCAAATATGACATTTTTCGGCATCTTTGATGGCTTATGTACACGTTTTGATTCGGTGATTACATCGATCGGGAAAGTTGTTGCCTTAAGTAAATTAATCATGATGTGCAGGTCAAGAAGGGCTAGCGCCAAAAGAACCAAACGGCCGTTACGGCTTCGTTAGAAACGCGCCCCACCATGGATGGTGAACCCGAAAGGTAAGGCGCGCGGGCACGGCGACTCGGCCCGCGCGCCCGGAAGAGAAAGGATAAACCCATGGGTTACATGCTCGAGACGCGCGGGCTCACCAAGCGCTTCGGCCGCGGCGACCAGGCGCAGGACGCCGTGGCCGACGTGAGCCTTCATATCCGCGAGGGCGAGGTGTACGGGCTGCTCGGCCCCAACGGCGCCGGCAAGTCGACAACGCTCAAGATGATCTGCGGGATGCTGCGGCCGACGGCCGGTGAGATCCTCTTTGCCGGGCACGCCTGGCGCCGCGAGGACCTCTACGCAATCGGCAGCCTCATCGAGGAGGCGCCGCTCTACCCCAACCTCACCGCGCGCGAGAACCTGCGCGTGCGCACCACGCTGCTGGGCCTTCCCGAGAGCCGCATAGATGAGGTGCTCGCCGCCGTGGACCTCGCGGACACCGGGAAGAAGCGCGCCGGGCGCTTCTCGATGGGCATGCGGCAGCGCCTGGGGCTCGCGCTGGCACTGATCGCCCGGCCACGCCTGCTCGTGCTCGATGAGCCCACCAACGGTCTCGACCCCATCGGCATCGAGGAGCTGCGCGACCAGATCCGCGGCTTCGCGGCGGCGGGTACGACGGTGATCGTCTCGAGCCACATCCTCTCCGAGGTGCAGCAGATGGCGGACACCATCGGCATCATCTGCGGGGGGCGCCTCGCCTACGAGGATGCGCTTCGGCCCGGGCAGGACCTCGAGGAACTCTTCATGAGCTTCTGCCGGGAAGGGCGGCGAGCGCGCGGGGAGGTGGCGGCATGACGGGCGAGAAAGGCGGCCTGCTCGCGGGCCTGCGCGCCGAGGCCCTGAAGTCGCGCCACGCGGCACCGGTTCGCCTGGCCGTGCTCATGGCGCTGCCGATGCCACTGCTCGGCGCGATGCCCTACCGGGGTGTGCAGATATTCAGCGCGTGGAACTACTGGTACGCGCTCTTCCTGCCCGTGTCTCTCTCGCTCGTGGTGGCGTGCGTCGCGCGGGCGGACGCTCGCACGCGGATGCGGGGGCTTCTGGGCTTGGGCTTCCCGCTTAGGCGCGCCTGGTGGGCCAAGGCGCTCTGGTGCCTCGCGCTCTGCACGCTCTCGAACCTCGTGGTCTTCGGCATCTACCTCGCGGGATCGGCGCTCTCTTCGCAGGGCCTCACGGCCGCGGGCACGCTCACGATGCTCCTCTGCGCGCTCGTCAACACGGTGACCGCGGCGTGGATGATCCCCGCAGGGCTCTTTCTCACGGTGCGGCTCGGCATGCTCGCGGGCATCTTCTGCCCGCTCGTCGCGCAGCTCGTGGGTGGGTTCGCCTGGTCGTTGGTGCCGTTGCCGCAGCTCTTTCCGCCGTCGGCGAGCATGGTCATCCCCACGAGCTTCATCCCCGTGCTGCCGAGCGGCGAGCCACTCGCGGCGGACATGGCGCTCGGCGGGGCGCTCGCGGCGGATGGCATGCTCACGCTGGCGGGCCTTGCGGTCTGCGCGCTCGCGTTCGCCGCGCTCACGGCGGCGGGCGCGGCCTGGTTCGCGCGCTCCGAGGAGAGGTGATGGCCGTGACGCGACTCTCCGACCCGACGCCGCGCATGACTCTCTCGCGGGCCCTGCTCTCCGAGGCCCTGCGCCTGGCGCGCTCCCCGCTCGCGGCGGTGCACCTCGTCTGCGGCCTGGCGGCCGGTCTTGCCTGCGGCGAGTACTTCTCCGTAGCCCGATGGGACCCGGCGCTGGGCGCGGACGCCTACGCCCAGTTCCTCGGCGCCCTCATGCCGCTCATGTCCGCCATCGTCTGCGGGCTCGCCGTGGACGAGGAGCGCGCTGCCGGGCGCCTCGCCAACCTCACGGCGGTCCCCTCGCGCGGGCGCGCCGTCGCGGCGAAGCTACTCGCCCTTGCGGCGCTCGGCGCGGGCGCGCTGGCCGTGGCGCTCGGCGTGTTCGGGGCCGTGCTCGCCGCCGCCGGGCGCCTGCCGCTCGGGCCCGCTCCGCTTGCGGCCGCCTGGGCGGGCATCGTGCTGGGCAGCCTGCCCCTCTACGCGCTGTGGCTCGGCGTGGCCCTGCGCCTCGGCCGCAACGCCGCCATCTGCGCCGGCGCGGCGGGGATGCTCCTCGCGTTCTTCTCAGTGGGCGGACTTGCGCACGGCCTCATGACTGGCGAGCTCACCGGTGCCCTGGTGACGCCCCTGAGCTGGGTGCCGCTCGCCTGGCCTGCGCGCCTGGGGTCGCTCGGGGTGGAGGCCTTCATCGACGCCGCACGCGCGGCGGGCCCTCTCCTCACGACTGCGCTCGCTAGCCTCGTGCTCACCCTGGCAGCCGACGCCGTCCTTCTCGTCTGGTTCTGCCGCTTCGAGGACGGGAGGGTAGATGCGTAGGAAGCCGCTCGCCGCCATGCTCGTCCTCCTCTCCGCATCGCTCGTCCTGGGCGGGAATGCTCTGCTCGACGCCGGCTGGGGGTCGGCGCTGCGCTCGATCGCCGACCGCGTGCTGCCCAACCCTGAGATCGCCATGTGGGCGCCCGCGCCCGAGCCCGGCAGCCACGCGAGCTCCTATGCCGACGCAACCGGGGCGGGGTCGAACTACGTCTACCTGGTGGACGCGGCGGACGACAGAGGCAATGTCCGAGAGCTCCAGCTCATCTTCTTCGGGCGGGAGTCGGACGGCGAGGGCTGGCTCGAGATCGAGGCGCGCGGCGGCTCGGGCGTGCGCTACCGCGCGTGCGACGCGGCCGAGGCACCCGTGGCTGTGCGCAGGTCTCTAGACCGCTGAGTGCGGCGCTAGTACAATTCCGACGAGAGTTTCAGGAGGTCGAACATGGCGAGGATACTGGCAGTGGATGATGAACGGGCGATCCTCGACGCGCTCGCGCGCGTCCTCGGCCGCGACGGCCATGAGGTCGTCAGGGCGGCGGACCCGACGGCGGTCCCGGGGATGGACCTCTCGCGCTTCGATATCGTGCTCTGCGACGTCATGATGCCGGGGCTCGACGGCTTCGAGCTCGTGCGGCAGATCCGCCCGGACTTCGACGGGCCCATCGTCTTCCTGACCGCGCGCGTGACCGAGGAGGATGCCGTGGCCGCCTACGGCCTGGGCGCCGACGACTACGTCCGCAAGCCCTTCGGGGCCGCGGAACTGCGCGCCAAGGTCGCGGCCCATCTACGCCGTGAGCGCCGACCGCGCTCGCACGCCCTCTCCTTCGGGGAGGTGCGGATCGACCTCGGGGCGCGCGGCCTCGCCGTGGGCGACAAGGCCGTGCCGCTCACGCCCACCGAGTACGCCATCTGCGAGTATCTCGCCCGCCACCCCGGGCAGGTCATGAGCCGCGCGCAGATACGCGAGGCGGTACTCGGCTGGGAGAGCGTCGCCGACGACGCGGCCATATCCATGCAGGTCAGCCGCGCCCGGAGGAAACTCTCCGAGGCCGGCGCCGATCCGATCGCGACCGTCTGGGGGATGGGGTACAAGTGGCAGCTCTGAGGATCGGGGCGCGAGGTCGCGGCGGCATGCCGCTCTCCTTCGTCATCGCGCGCTACTTCGCCTACGCGTTCGCGGCGGTCGCCACGGCGTGGCTCGCCTCGTTCATGGTGCTCTCCGTGGCGATCAACGCGGGCGTCGTCTACGAGGCAAGCTGGGGGCCGGCCAATGCGCGCGAGGTCGCGGAGGGCCTGGCGCGCGACGGTGTCTGCGGGCAGCAGGACGTGCCGACGGCGTACCGCTACCTCATCCTGAACAAGGACGGATACGTTCTGATGACAGACCTCGAGGGCACGCGGCTCGAGGACGCGACGGAAATGGCCCGTACGGCACTCGCCGCGGATCCGGGCACAGTGGAGATCGAGGGCGGGGGTTCGGGCCTCACCTACGCCGCGTTCCCGCTCAAGGGCGGCGGTGCCTGCGCACTCGTCAGCGAGTACCTGCCGCAGTGGGTCTCGCGCGACCTCGCCGGCCTGCTTCCCAACCCGCAGAACCTCATGCTCGTCGGCGCCACGGCGGGAAGCGCGCTCGCGCTTGCGCTCGTGGCGCGCCGCGCGAGCCGCGTGATCTCGCGCAAGATGGCGCCGCTTGCGGAGGCGGCGGGGCGCGTCGGCGCGGGGGAGCTCGACTTCGCGGTCGGCAGTACTAACGTGCGCGAGGTGAACGACGTCCTCGCCGCGATGGACGCCATGCGGGCCTCCCTCGCCGAGTCGCTCGAGGCCCGCTGGGCCGCGGAGCGGGGGCAGCGCGAGCAGATGGCGTCGCTCGCCCACGACCTCAAGACGCCGCTCACTGTGCTGCGCGCCAACGCCGACTTCGTGGCGGAAGAGCTGGAAGATGAGAATGACGGCGACCTCTCGGCCGCCGCGCGCGACATAGCCGACGGTGTCGAAAGGCTCGACGGCTACGTGCGCCTGCTCATCGAGGCCTCGCGCGGGTCCGGCGGGGCGGAGAGGACCCCCATGCGGCCGGCCGAGCTCTGCGAGCAGGTTCTCTCCGAGGCCGCTCAGATCGCCCGGGCTCGAGGCGTGGCGCTCGACGCGGCCATGGGCCCCGCTGTCGCGGGCGCGCCCGAGGCCCCGCTCGACCGAACCACCCTGGCGCGAGCCGCCGCGAACCTCGTGGCCAACGCCGCCGAGCACGCACGCTCGCGCGTGGCTGTCTCCTGCGACGTCGCGGGCGGGTACCTCGTCATCGAGGTCGCCGACGACGGACCGGGCTTCTCTCCCGCCGCCCTCGAACGCGGCTGCGAGCGCCTCTTCACAGACGACTCCTCCCGCTCCTCGCGTGACGGAGGCCGCCACTACGGGCTCGGCCTCCACACCGCCTCCGAGGCCGCGAGCGCCCACGGGGGCTCCGTCTCGCTCGCCAACAGCCCCTCGGGTGGCGCGGTGGCCACCATCGCGGTCCCCCTGTGCGGGGCCTGACGAATCAGGCCCCGCACACTGGCATGCCTCGCAACCAAACGCTTCCCGGATAATTCATGAGGCCGTACTCGTATTCGAGCCTGTCTATCTCGGCGGCGATGGCCTCCGTCATGTAGAAGTTTTTCGTGCGGCCCGTCGACTTCGCCAGGCGGTCGTACCTGTTCGCGAGGTCCTCGGGGATTCTCAGGGCTGCGGTGGCGGTTGCCATGATGCGCCTCCCAGTTGGATGCAATACGTGAATTACTTTCTATCACATCACCCGAATCCCGCACCGGCGTACGGCCGCATCTGCTTTTTTACCTTACATTTTGTCGACCGGCCCATGCCCGTCTTATTCAGCCGGGTTAAATCAACCATTAAATAAATCCAGGCCTGTAAGGGGCGGTGGAAATCCCTCGAGGACCGAGGGTGCCGTCGAACCCCGGGAGATCAAGCTGTACGGCTGATCCATCCGTCAACAACATGTCAAAGCCCAAAACCCAACAGGATCGCGAACGAGGGGATGAATTGACCGCCCGGGTATTTGCGCCCGGGCGGTCAATTTTATCAACCATGGGTGCGATTCTGTGAGACCATTTTTCTGGCATCCGCCGTTTGCTCCGGTCTCAACGCACCCATCGACCGTTCAGTTATCTTTGCGAACGCGACCACGTGCGCATTTGTCGAACAATCAAATAAATGTCCGACAATGTCTGACGGAGCTGTCAGACATTCACGCACGAACAGGTGAGCTTCGCGAGCGATTGTAGGCAACTAGTAGCCCCAGCTGCGTCTTTGGCGCAGGTTCGACGTCTGACATCTTGAATGTCTGACGTTGAACGAAGCTGGTTGATAACAAGCAGGTGGAATAAACATGGAGCCCGACACCTCTCGCGCAATCGGCGCGCGGCAAGGGTCTGGCCCATCTCATATGTTGCCAACGCTAACGGTGAACCTGAGCGCCCGGGCACATTCTTTATTGGCTGAAACCGGTATAGCAACTAGCGGAAGGCATCATCGAAGGAGTGTGCTGGAAAGCACCCGTCTCCTTAACTGTTAGAAATGCAAGTTAATAATCTATGTGGTCAATATAATACCGTTGAACCAGTGTATCGATACCGCTCAGCCATTCGCCTCGCCCCCGCCGCGCGCATCTTCATTCAATCTGTTACTTTTAATCTAACGATTCTTTGAGGAATGCAGGTGCTTCTGAATGTACTGTCGACTTCTTCTCAAACTAATCCTAAGAGACAAGGCCGTATGGATTTCCACGCTCGTTCTTGCTGCAGCCTTTTCCGTCCCCATTGCGTTCAATTCACCCATCTACGGCCCCTTCTTTATGAAGCAGGGCATGCAGGGCTTTGTCGACGCATTCAATACGCGCGCGCCCCAGGCCAGCGGCACAGACCTATCGCCAGAGCAGCAAGTCGACGCTGAGCTTGCAAGATACGCGAACGCCGCCCTCGCCGCTCAAACCGACGCCGCCTTTC
>CAUGTZ010000004.1 GCA_959602645.1 uncultured Collinsella sp.
GCATAGACCTTCTGGTCATGCCGTCCTCTTTGAATGACAAGTTGTCGCTCTGGTGGGCACGCAGCGTCAACTAGTTACGCGGTTTGGTAAAACCGCGTAACCCAACTAGAAGCGGTTGCCGCGGAAGCCGCCGCCGTTGCGGCCGCCACGGTCGCCACCGCGACCGCCACGGTCGTTACCACGGTTGCCGCCAAAGCCGCTACGGTTGCCACCGCGATCGCCATAGCCACCACGGTTGCCGCCAAAGCCGCCGCGACCGCCACGGTCGCCGCCACGGTCACCAAAACCGCCACGGCCGCCACGATCGCCACCGCGACCGCCGCGGTCGCCACCACGGCCACCACGATCGCCAAAGCCGCCGCGACCGCCACGGTCGCCGCCACGGCCACCACGGTCGTCACGGCCGCCGCGAGGACCGCGGTCCTCGTCCAGGCCCATGGCGACGAGCGGAGCGATAACCTTATCGAGAGCGGCCATCAGCTCGGTGGCCTCCTCGTAAGAAAGCTCGGGCAGGAGCTTCTCCTTCTTGTTGGCAAGCTCGACCAGGCCCTCAGCGGCATCCTCGGCAGCGAAGACAACAATCTTGCGCATATCGCCCTCGGCGTCGTCGATGCGGCCGACCAGATCGGCAGCCTCGGCCTCGGCCATCAGGCCATCGAGCTCACGGAGGCGCATGCCCAGCAGGTCGGACATTTCCTTCTGCTCCATCTTGGGCTTGAGGTCAAGAAGCTTGATGGCGCGCTCGATGTTCGCCATGCGCTCGGCCTTGGCCTCCTCCTCCTTGGAAATAGCAAAGCGACGGCTACGCAGCAGGCGGGCGGCCTTCTGCATCTTGTCCATCAGCTCTTCGTCATCGTAATCAACGGCGGCCTCGACAACCTCGGCCTCCTCCTCGGCGGAAACCTCGTCAGCAGCCTCAACCTCGGCAGCTTCGGTCTCCACGGTCTCGACTGCCTCGACCTCGGCAGCCATGGTCTCGTTCTCGGTCTCGTTCATGATCTCTTCGTTCTCGGACATGAGACTCCTTCTTGGCCCTCTCGGGCATCATCGCCCCATTCGCGGGGCCCGTCGCGCACTCTTTGCGCTTTAAACATTCATGCCTCTCGGCAAAACGTCCATTAGTTTATGGTGTCGCCATCCAATCTAGCTGCAGAATCTATGTGCACACATTAATGCGACATGTGCGACTCACGACGAGCGTACACCAGCGACACCGCGAACCCGACCACGGCAATTACAGCCGCCACACGCACGGCAGTTACAAATCCAATCGCCTGGGCAACGTCGGTCGCAGCGCCAGCGGCGCCGGCGGTCGCAGCAGAACTCGAGAGCAGGCCGATAAACAGCGACGGGCCAAACGATGCGGCAATCATGTTCCACGTGTTGAGCAATGCCGTTCCGTGAGGATGCTCAGCGGCGGGCAGCGTCTCCAAGCCGGCCGTTTGCGAGGGGCTCAGCACCAAACCAACTCCGGCATACACCACAACGGTCAGCGCCACGACGACGCCGATGTTCATGCTTGCCGCCGTCATCGAGATGGTAGTCTGCCCCACGGCAATCAGGGCAAAGCCGACCGGCAGCAGCGGCCATGCGCCACGGGCGTCCATCACGCGTCCGCCCACAATCGAGGTCACGGCGTTGCAGGCGATTGCCGGCAAAATGAGCAAGCCCGCAACAAGTGCGGTCATGCCGTATGCGCCCTCAAAATAGAGCGGCAACAAAACGCTCATCGAGAACGTCGTCATCATCGATACCACCACAAGCAAGCACGCAGGCCAAAAACGAACACTCGCCATGGGACGCACGTTAAGCACCGGATGCTCAAGCTTGAGCTGACGGGCCGCAAACAGGCCGAGCAGCACAATGGCGGCTAAGAGCGTCACGGTACCGCCAACCAGATTGGTCGAGAACTCGCCTACGGAATACACAAATGCTGTTATACCGGCAGCGAGCAAAACAACCGACAGAATATCAAGCGTGGTGTTCGAGCGCTCTCCGACATTCTGAACATGCTTTACGCCCGCCGCAGCGACCACAATGCCGCCCACCAGCGGCACTACGAACACCGCCCTCCAGCCAAACAACGTGCACATTAGACCGCTGATCACGGGTCCAAACGCCGGCCCCAGCGTAATGCAGGCACCGCCCAGGCTCAGATACAGGCCAATCTTCTCGCGCAGGGCGCAGAACAGTACCACGTTCATCATGAGCGGGAACAAAATGCCCGATCCCGCAGCCTGCAGGATACGGCTCGGCAGCAAAACGCTAAACGACGGAGCGACCAGGCACAGGACTTCGCCGGCGACCATGCATCCGCATGCGAAAAACAGCAGTTTGCGCGTCGAGAAACGGCCGGACAGAAAGGCCATGATGGCCGTAAAGATCGACGTCACGATCATGTAGCCCGAAACGAGCCACTGCGCCGTGGTGTCACTCACCGAAAAGGCCGCCATAATGTCGTGCAACGCCACGTTAATGATGTTCTCGTTAAACGCGGCAACAAAGGCTGCAACATACATTACGACGAGAATCGCCGAGGCTGTCGACGGTGATTGAGTTTGCTTTTGGGATTTGGTCCCCATGAAATTCCTTCCTCTTAGAACGACAATCGCATCGCCCCAGAGGAACAGTCCAGGGCGAAAATGAGCCCTAGACTTACACCAGACGCCGTACACGACGAATCTGGCAACATGGTCCAACGTCGAAAGATTGTAACGCGGACGCGCAGCTTTCCTTCCGCGCTATTATTAAAAGTCCACGAAAGCATAAGACATGAGGAGCCCGCCATGATTAAGCCCATCATGAAGTCCGAGTTCTTTTTACGCCTGCCCTCCGAGGATGCCGACCCCGAAGACGCCGCTACCGGACAGGACCTTTTGGACACGCTTCACGAACACGAGCACGAGTGTGTCGGTCTCGCCGCCAACATGATCGGCGTGCGCAAACGCATCATCTGCGTAAAAGACGGCAACAAGACGCTCCTGATGTACAACCCTCAAATTCTTGAGCAGGTCAATGCCTATCAGACGAGCGAAGGATGCCTCTCGCTGATCGGCGAGCGTCCCTGTACCCGCTATCGTCGCATTAAGGTTGAGTATTTGGACGAGGACTTCGTCCACCGCATCAAAAACTTCTCGGGCTACACCGCCGAGATCATCCAGCACGAAATCGACCACTGCAACGGAATTGTTATATAGTTCCGCCGATTCAAGAAAGCTCCCTGCAGCAAAACAACTGCAGGGAGCTTTTCATAGTGCGGAGCTTCTATCCCACTAGCTCTGGCGGTAATGATCGAAGAAGTCGGCGAGGTCTTCGAGCGACTCTTTAAGCACTTCCATGCGCGGCAGGTACACGATGCGGAAGTGATCAGGCTCGGCCCAGTTAAAGCCGCCGCCGCGCGTGATCAGGATCTTCTTCTCGTGCAGCAGGTCGAGAGCGAACTGCTCGTCATCGGTGATGTTGAACTTCTTAACATCCATCTTGGGGAAGATGTAGAACGCCGCGCGCGGCTTGACCACCGAGATGCCGTCGATCTTGTTGAGCGCCTCATACACAAAGTTGCGCTGCTCGTAGACACGACCGCCGGGACGGATATAGTCGTTGACCGACTGATGGCCGCCGAGCGCCGTCTGGACGATTGACTGGGCCGGCACGTTGGAGCACAGGCGCATGTTGGAGAGCATGTTGATGCCCATGATGAAGTCGCTCATGCAGCGCTGGTTGCCCGAAAGCACCATCCAGCCAATGCGATAGCCCGCGATCATGTGCGACTTGGAAAGGCCGCTAAAGGTGACACAGGGCAGATCGGGAGCGAGCGAGGCAATCGAGACGTGCTCATAGCCGTCCATGCACAGGCGGTCGTAGATCTCGTCTGCAAAAATCATGAGCTGGTGCCTGCGCGCAACCTCAACGATGCCCTCGAGCACCTCACGCGGGTAAACGGAGCCCGTGGGGTTGTTGGGGTTGATGATGACGAGGGCCTTGGTCGCGCTCGTGATCTTGGACTCCATATCCTGCAGATCGGGATACCAATCGGCCTGCTCGTCGCACAGGTAGTGCACAGGATGGCCGCCGGCAAGGGTCGCGCACGCCGTCCAGAGCGGGTAGTCGGGGCTGGGGATCAGGATCTCATCGCCGTTGTCGAGCAGCGCGTTCATCGAAAGTTGAATGAGCTCGGACACGCCGTTGCCCGTGTAGATGTGCTCCATCTGAACGTTGGGCAGGCCTTTGATCTGCGAGTACTGCATGATTGCCTTGCGCGCGGAGAACAGGCCACGCGAGTTGGAATAGCCTTCGCAGTCGGGCAGCTGCTGGCGCATGTCCTTGATGACCTCGTCGGGCGTGCGGAAACCGAAGGGCGCCGGGTTGCCGATATTGAGCTTGAGGATGCGCTCGCCCTCGTCCTCCATGCGGGCAGCCTCGTCGACGACGGGACCGCGCACGTCATACAGGACATTATCGAGCTTGGTGGATTTAGAAAAAGTACGCATGGTGGTGCTCCTTGGAATTTGAGCTGAGGGATGGGGTTCGGGCTTGGAAACGTTACGGGGCGATGATGCCTCGCCTTGATCGGCGTCACCGGCAAGCAGCCAGGTAACATCGACCTCCAAAATGCGGGCGAGCAGCTCTGCCACATCGCGCCGCGGAATCGTCTTGCCGCTCACATATTGGCTCATCTGACTCTTGCCGAGTTTTTTGCCGAGCATCTCCGATGCGCGGATTACGTCCGACTGGCGAACGTCGCGATCGGACATAGTCTGTCGCAGGCGATCGCTAAACGTCTCTTGGGCCACTAGAACCTCCTTGCTGGCAAAGTTCAATTTATAGAACACGAATTGAACCAGAGTTCAATTTAGGCAGCAGTATAACGCGGCACCTCATTCCAAAGTTCAATTTCATAAGAAAATGTACCGAACCCCGAGGATTGTCCCAAAGTGGACAACAGGTACGCGCCTTTAGAGATATTCAAGGAGACGAGCCGCCGCAAGCGAAACGTCAGCCGTGCGATATATCGCATTGATCTGCCGATGAGGATGTCCCTCGAGTGGGCGCACGGCAACATCGAACTGGCAGCGGCGCAAGATGAGCGCCGGAAGAATGCTCACGCCCAGGCCGTCCTCGACCATAGCCATAATCGCATAGTCATCCCAGGTCGACAGCTTAGAACGCACCGTCAGGCCCGCGCGACGAAACAGCGGCGTAATCTCGTCATCGGTGCCGCGTTCCAGCAGAATAAACTGCTCGTTGGCCAAATCGGCAAGGGAAACGACCTCCGCGGTGGCAAGCGAGGAGTCCGCTGGCACCACGGCCATCAGCTCGTCTTGCACCAACGGCCGCGACGCTATGCCGGCGCCGCGTGGTTCGCGCGGAATAAAGCCCAGGTCGCAGCGGCCTTCCGCCACCCATTGCTCAATCTCGGAGTAATCACCCATCAGCAACTCGTAATCGACGTCCGGGTGATCGGCGCGAAAGTGCGCAATCACCGGCGGCAGCACGTGGGTCGCCACACTCGAAAACGTACCGATGCAGATTTTGCCGCGCATGAGCCCACGCATCTCATCCACCCGTCGCTGCAAGCGAGTGAATTCCTCACAGAGCGCCTCGACCGCCGGCATAACTTGCCGCCCGTCGGCAGAAAGTACTACGCCCTCGCGGCTTCTATCGAGAACTTTAAAGCCCCAGTCGGCCTCAAGATCGGCCACCATACGGCTCACGCCCGACTGCGAATAGCTCAGCCGCTCGGCGGCGCGCGTAAAGCTTCCGGCGCGCACGGTCTCCAGCAGCACCTGCATCTTTTGAACATTCGTTTCCACGGCACCCCTCCACCCATGCATGAGCTTTTGTCATGTTATCTATGCATTATATTCGCTTTTCTTCTATAGCCAGTTCACCCATAGTGAACATGCACGGATATAGAGGGGATGTCAGCGCATGAACAACGGACTGCTTACGTACTTAGCAGCATTGCTATTGTTTGGCTCCAACGGCATCATCGCCGCTGCCATCGCGCTGCCGAGCTCCGATATCGTGCTACTACGCACGTTTTTGGGCGCACTCTCGCTTGTCACCATCCTCGTCATCACCCAACGCCATAAGCTGCAGGCGCCATCTCGCCCCCGCGAAGCCGTAGCCCTCCTCCTCTCGGGAGCCGCGCTGGGCGCCAGCTGGATTTTTCTGTTCCGCGCCTACCAGACGATCGGCGTCGGCGTATCCTCGCTGCTGTACTACTGCGGCCCCATCATTGTCATGGCGCTCTCCCCGCTCATCTTTGGCGAAAAGCTGACCGGCGGCAAAATCGCCGGCTTTATCGCCGTCGCTTGCGGTGCTTTTCTCATTGCAGCGCAAGGTCTAGGCGGCAATATGCCCATTGCTGGTATCGCCTGCGGAATCGCCTCGGCATTTTGCTATGCGCTGATGGTCATCGCCAGCAAGGGTGCGCCACACATCGAAGGCCTTGAGAACTCCGCGCTCCAGGTGAGCGCAGCCTTTGTGACCGCGCTGGTCCTCACGCTCATCACGCAGGGCGCCCCCTCATTCCTGTCCGCCGGCGTCGCCGCCAATATTGATTGGCGCGCCGTCGTCATGCTCGGCGTCGTCAACACCGGCATCGGTTGCCTGCTCTACTTTAGCGCTGTCGCCAAGCTGCCCGTCCAGACCGTCGCGGTCGTCGGCTACCTCGAGCCGCTTTCGGCGGTCGTGTTCTCGGCCGTCCTTTTGGGCGAAGCCATAACACCGGTCCGTCTGATGGGCGCCGCGCTTATCATCGGCGGCGCGATCTTTTGCGAACTCGCCGGCAAACGCGCAAACGCCAAAGCCGGTATCGCTCAAGCAGCACGTGCTTAATAGCCCCCGCTTTGAAATGCTGCCTGCGTATATGAATAATCCCCATCTGGGGATTATTGTCTAAAGCTAACCAATGTGCCAAACTGCTCTTGTATGTATAAAGACGGCATAAAGGTTATCTGTCCTAGATAGATAACCGGATGTCCAAGGGAGTCCACGTGGCACAAAACGAACTGGAGGCAAGCCCCCAAGACCAGCGTGGTCAAGGCGGGCACGGAGCCATTCCCCTCTCCGCTGGCATGTTGCTCGTAACGCTCGGCGTCGTCTATGGCGACATCGGCACGAGCCCCATGTACACCATGAAATCAATCGTCGCCAACAACGGCGGCATCGGCACCGTCAGCGAGGACATGATCTTGGGCGCGCTTTCACTCGTCATCTGGACCATGACGCTCGTGACCACGGTCAAGTACGTGGTTATCGCCATGAAGGCCGACAACCACAACGAAGGCGGCATCTTTGCCCTGTTTAGCCTGGTGCGCAAGGTGGCACCGTGGCTGATTCTCCCCGCCATGATCGGCGGCGCGGCGCTGCTCGCCGACGGCATCCTCACCCCTGCGGTCACGGTTACCACGGCCATCGAGGGCTTGCGCACTATCGAGTGGGGCCATGCGCTTTTGGGTGACGGCCAGACCAACGTCATCATCATCACCATCATCATTATCTGCGGCCTGTTTGCCATGCAGCGCGCCGGCACCTCGTCGATCGGCAAGTTGTTCGGCCCGCTTATGACGCTATGGTTCCTATTCCTGGCTGGCGCCGGCCTGTTCAACATGCTCGGCAACCTGTCCATCCTGCGCGCGCTCAACCCCATTCGCGGCATCATGTTCCTATTCTCGCCCATCAACCACTCGGGCATCATGGTGCTCGGCTTCGTCTTTCTGTCGACGACCGGCGCCGAGGCGCTCTACTCGGACATGGGCCACGTGGGCAAGGCAAACATCTATGCATCCTGGCCGTTTGTTAAGGCGGCCCTTATCCTCAACTATCTGGGTCAGGGAGCTTGGCTGCTCGCCAATAACTCCAACCCCCAGATGCTCGCGATGGATATCGTCAACCCGTTCTACATGATGCTTCCCGAGCCCCTGCGCCCCTTTGCCATCGTGCTTTCGGCCGTAGCGGCCATCATCGCCTCGCAGGCGCTCATCACCGGCTCGTTCTCGCTGGTATCCGAGGCAACCCGTCTCAATCTCATGCCGCACCTGCGCATCCACTACCCCAGCGACACCAAGGGCCAGCTCTATATTCCGCTCGTCAACAACATCATGTGGGTCGGCTGTATCTTCATCGTGCTGCTGTTCCAGAACTCCGAGCGCATGGAGAGCGCCTACGGCCTCGCCATCACCGTGACCATGCTCATGACCACGACGCTTTTGACGAGCTACATCGCCGGCATCCTCAAGCACAAACTGGGTGCCTGCGTCTTCGCACTGCTCTTTGGCGCCATTGAGCTGTGCTTTTTCGCCTCGTGCCTCACCATGTTCTTTGACGGCGGCTATGTCATGATCTTCTTGGCCGCGCTGCTGTTTGGCCTTATGTACGTGTGGCGCCGCGGCACCGCCATCGAGCGCACGCAGACCATCCTGCTGCCCGTCTCCAAGTACATTGACCAGCTCGACCGCCTGCGCAACGACGAGACCTATCCCGTGCTTGCCGACAACCTGGTGTTCCTCACCAACAGCCCCGACCCGCTCACGCTCGACCGCGATGTGCTCTATTCCATCTTGGATAAGCATCCCAAGCGCGCCAAGGCATACTGGTTCATCAACGTGTACGTTACCGATGAGCCCTATACGCACGAGTATTCCGTCGAGACCTTTGGCACGGACTTCCTGTTCCGCGTGCGCCTGGACCTGGGCTTTAAGGTCAACCAGCGCATCAATGCCTACCTGCGCCAGATCGTTGGCGACCTGATGGCATCGGGTGAGCTGCCGCCGCAGCATCACACCTACTCCATCTACGAGACACGCGGCAACGTGGGCGACTTCCGTTTTTGCATGCTGCGCAAGATGCTCGCCCCCGAAACGGACATCAACCGCAACGACCACCGCGTGATGGCCATCAAGTACGCCGTCCGCCGCGCCTGCGGAAGCCCGGCACGCTGGTACGGTCTAGAGAACTCGGCCATCATCATCGAGTACGTGCCCCTCTTTGCCCGCATGCGTCCGGCAGTCAAACTCGTACGCACCCAAGTGCCGCTCGAAGTTCAGATCGAGGAAGCCGAGGAAATGGAAGTCGATATCTTCTCGGACGACTTGGTCAACGGCAACGAGGCCGGTAGGGACATGAACGTCGATCCCACCGAGCTGCTCGAGAGCGTCGCCGATACGCCCGAACAGCAACAGCTCGACGGCCTCGAGAGCGAACAACTCAACGACGTCAACTTCTAGCGACGTCACAAATCAACGACAGCGGCCCTGCACCTCGCGAGAGATGCAGGGCCGCTTTGCATTGCAGTAAAGCTATCGGCTACGAACGACGCGGCTCGGGAACCACGAGCCTATCGGGACTCGCGCCCTCGGCATCTGTCAGGCTCACGTAGCGAATCGACGGATCCTCATACATCGCGTAGTAATAATTGCCCGTGCGCGCGCTAAAGCATCCGGTGTAGATAGTCTTCTCGAACTTGCCATCGCCCATCCTGGACGCCCCCTCAATCATTACCACGCCTTCGAGCGAGCGGAACATACGGACGACGTTTTCGGTCTCGCTCTCCTTTTGCGGGTAATTGGCATTGAGGTACGCCGCCTTTACAAAACGGCTCGGTGAATAGCAGTCACCCGGAATACCGCGCATGCCGGCACCCGCGCCATAGGGCTTGAGCTCGGCGCCACGCCATGTCGCCGTCTGCGGAAAATCGCTTGTGGCAGTGATATAGGTGCGCAGGTTTTCCATGTGCCACGGGAAGGTCGGCTGGTTGGCAAGGGTGTCGACCGGATCGTCGTATACATGCAGGCCGTCAGCCATCATCTCGACCACGATGCTGCGCTGGCTGTCGCCGATAATCCAATGGAGCAGCGACACGCCCAGCCCCTCTCCGGCAGATTTGGCGACAATCACCGTGTCGCGCAGCGCGGCCTCGACCTCATCGACCGTCGAGAACGTCGCTGCCACCCACAGGGGAAACTCATAGGCCGCGATATTGGTCTTTCCATCAACCGGCCCCTCGGCATACTCGGCATAACCCGGGAAATTGAGACCCGCCACGGCGAGGCCCGCATCGTTGCCGCAATCGAAGAACATAGGGTAGTTCTTGTAATCGATGCACATACCGATCACCGCGTGTACCGCCGTCGCGTCGTCGATAAACGAATACGGGATGTGAAACCCGCGCGGCATCACGCGAACCTGTTGGCCGTAGTCAAAGCTCCAGTCGAGGTTGCGGCCCAGATACATGTGACCAGAATTATCGGTAAATCGGATACTCGTACACATGGCGCCTCCTAGCTTTACGTTCTTGCTAAGTTCATTGTCTCCAAACAAAAAGGCGCTAAACACAAAAGCCCGGACATGACAACAATGTCATGCCCGGGCCAAAAGAGACGAAGTGCGGTGCTGTAGTCACCCTAGACAAGTTTACCTTGGCAGTGGTCGATCATATGCTGGATCATCTGTGCCTCAAAGCCCGCGTAGTCACGGCGGCACTCCTTCATCTTGCCGTCGACAATCTGGTCAAAGGCAACCTTGCACTTGATATAGCGCGTGGACTTGGTGACCTCCTCGTGCGTCAGGCAGCTCTCCTCCATCTTGCTGGCGCCCAGGCCAAACACCAAACGGGGGTTGTAGAGCACGTGGGGCTCGCCGGCGTCGTCCAGATAGACGCAAACCTTCTTGGTAACGCCAATCTGGTTAGCGGCAAGGCAGCCGGCATCGTCGAGCGACTTGATGGTATCGATCAGGTCCTGTGCGACCGACTCGTCCTCGACGGTCGCAACCTCGCAACGCTGGGACAGGATAGCCTCGTCGTGGCAAAGCTCTTTAATCATACGTTCCTCCATAGGGGTCGTTGTAACCGCTTAAGTATACGGTACCCATACATTTTCATGCGAAAAATACCGTCCGTCTGCTACAAAGCGCCGAACATCAACATGCGAGGAACAACAGCGTCGTAAAGGGGCTATAGTGGGTGAGTTCGTGTCAATCGGCCTAAACTCGGGGCCGAACAAGGAAAGGGTATGCATGGACGAACTATTTCACGTCAGCGAGCGCAAGTCCACAATCGGGACCGAACTCCGCGCTGGACTGACAACATTCCTGGCAATGGCCTACATCATCGCCGTCAACCCCGCGGTGCTCTCGGGCGCTGGCATCGATGCGGGAGCGCTCGCCTGCGCCACCTGCCTGGGCGCCGGCATCATGACCATCTGCATGGGCATCTTCGCCAACCGCCCGCTCGCCTGCGCGTCGGGCTTAGGCGTCAACGCGATGATCGCTGGAATCGCCACCACCGTCTGCGGCGGTGACTGGCACGTGGCCATGAGCGTTATCTTCCTCGAGGGTATCGTCATCTTGCTGCTCGTGCTTTGTGGCCTGCGCGAGGCCATCATGGACGCCATCCCGGTTGTCCTGCGTCACGCCATCTCGGTGGGTCTGGGCCTGTTCATCGCCATGATTGGCCTGTGCGATGCCGGCATTATCACCGCTGGCGCCGGTACACTCGTCGGTCTGGGCGACATCACCTCCCCCACCTTTATCGTCGGCATCATCTCCATCATCGTGACGGTCGCTCTGGCTTCTCGTAACGTGCCGGGCTCGCTGCTCATCGGCATCATCGTCGCCGTTATCGCCGGTATCCCCCTGGGTGTGACCCAGGCTCCGACCGGTATCATCGCCCCGCTCGACTTCTCGAGCATCGGCGGCCCCATCGCCGACGCCGGCGGCGTGCCCGCCATCGTCAAGGTCCTTACCGACCCCGCGCTCCTCGTCATCTCGTTCTCGCTGCTCATGAGTGACTTCTTCGACACCATGGGCACCGCGATGGCCGTGGCCAAGCAGGGCGAGTTCCTCACCGACGACGGCAACGTCGAGAACATCAAGGAGATCCTGATCGTCGACTCCGCCGCCGCTGCCGTGGGCGGTTTCATGGGCGTCTCCTCCATCACCACCTTCGTCGAGTCCACCTCTGGCGCTGCCGACGGTGGCCGCACGGGCCTCACCTCCGTCACGACCGGCGTGCTGTTTATCCTCGCCGCGTTCTTCTCCCCCGTCGTCTCCATCGTTTCCAGCGCCGCCACTTGCGGTGCCCTGGTCTACGTCGGCTACCTCATGATGAGCGAGGCCTCCGAGATCGACTGGTCCGATGTCTCCGAGGGTTTCCCGGCGTTTATGATCGTCGCGGGCGTGCCCTTCACCTACTCCATCTCTGCCGGCATTGGCCTGGGCTTTATCGCCTACGTGGTCGTCGCACTCTTTAAGGGCGAGGCCTCCAAGATCAAGCCGCTCATGTGGATCGCGGCCCTTGCCTTCCTCGTCTACTTCTTCGTGGCGTAACGGCATAGTCTGCTAAAGCAAAACACCAAAGCGCGGAGTCGCATCGAGCGGCTCCGCGCTTTTCTTTTAAAGCCAGGCAACGCACGGGCGCGCGATGTATTGCTCCCCGAATTATTGGACATTTTGCCCTCCAAACGGCACTACCGCCGGCTACATCTTGCAGATATGCTGAGCGTAATCGCATAGGCCCTATGAGGATGGGAGTAACCATGGCCGCCTTGTTCACGACCCCCAAGCGCAATGACAAGACCTCTGGAGCCCATTTTGTCGAGCCCGACGTACGCCGTCGCACGCTGCTCGCACACGGCAGCTGGCGCCGCGTGACACGCCGCATCGTTGTAGGCGCCGTATGCGCGCTCACGGCAAGCTCGCTGCTCATGCCGAGCGTCTCACTCGCGGCCGAGTGGGTGGACGTTGGCGGCGTCCGCCACGAAGCGGCCGCGGGACCCACGGGAGACGCCGCCGGCACCTGGAGCTGGGACGGCGCCGACGACATGAAGCTCAACGGCTATAACGGCGGCGCAATCCAGGCTGCAGGCAAGCTCAACATTGTCTACGAGGGCAAGAACACCGTGAAAACCGAGCCCGATTACACCGGAGCCGCCATCAAGGCGAAGGATGGCACTAGCCAGAAAGCAGAGTTGAACATAACGAACTCGAATAGCACGGATGAGCTCAATGTGACAGCCGAGGCCGATGCAATTAAGTCCACAGGCGACCTCTCCATTTCTGGCCCAGGCACTGTGAACACCACAAGCACCTCTTCCGACGGAATTGAGGCAAAGGGCGATCTCTCTATCACAGGCTCGGGCACTGTGAATGCAACGGGCGGTACCGAAGGCATCCAATCCAAGGGCAAGACCACCATCGATTCTTCTGGCACAGTGATCGCTAAAGGAGACGAAGGTTACGGCATCGCCGCGGGCAGTGACCTGACCATCAAAGGCGGTGGCAAGGTAGAAGCAAGCTCGATAGAAGAAACGGGGATTTGGGCTGACGACGGCATTAACATCTCGGGCGGCAGCCAGGTTAAGGCAAACTCCGAAGGAGATCTTGCCGTCGACACTGAGGGCAGTCTCGCGGTCACGAACGCCTCCCTTGACGCAAGCGGTGTTGAATATGGTGTCTATGCCTACAAGGGCGTTACGCTCGATCACGCGACCGTGACGGTCCGTACAAGCGCGAGCGGCGGCCAGGCCATCGCCCTCATCACTGACGGGGACGACATCGTCATCAAGAATGGTTCCATCGTGGACGCGTTCGCGGAAGGCAAATTCTCGGTTGCAATCTCTACCAGAAACCACCAGCCAAACGTCGCTGGCGGCCACATCTACATCAGCGACTCCGTTGTTAAGGCTATAGCTCGCTATATCGAGACCGGTGGCGATGGCCCCGATCACTACAGCAACGACCAAAGCGGCGAGGTCATTCCCGAGCATAGGGGCGTGAACATCGGCATCTTTGCCCGGACCGAGGAGGGCATCACGCCCGCGACCATCTCGATCGTCCGCAGTAAGGTCACAGCTGAGGGAGACACGGCGGCAATCTTCGCCCTTGCCACGAGCGCGGACGGCGAGACAATCGGCACCATCGAGATCGAAGGCGCTCCCATCCAGACGCCCACAGGCGGCAAGATCATTGGCTATCGCAACAAGGAAGAACGCGACGACGGCATCTTCTACGAGGTGGGTCAAACCATCGGCACGGGCGACGCTGTGATCGACTCCCCCTATAACGAAGCAGTCGCCAAGAGCACGGCCATCGTGCCTCCCGAGGAAACCAAGCCCGAGGAGAAGCCAGGCGAGACCAAGCCCGAGGGTTCTAAGTCCGAGGGCACGAAGACGACCAAGACCGTTGCAGTTGCAGCCACGGGAGCCAAGACCACCGGCAAGCTCGCGGCAACCGGCGACGCCTCGAGCGCAGCCATCGTGGCAGCCGCCCTTGCGGGAACAGCCGCCATCGCCGCGGGCGCCGTGGTGAGCCGCAAGCGCTCGTAAACACTTTTTCGCACGGGACGGGTGGATCGCGGCCCTTGCCTTCCTCGTCTACTTCTTCGTAGCGTAAGGGCAAGGCTGCAAAAGCTGAACAATAAAGCGCAGAGTCGCCATGCGGCCCCGCGCTTTTCTTTTAGCGCCGGTCCCTGCGCCGGCGTGCGGCCTATTTCTCCCCCATTTTGGCCATTTTGCCCTCCAAACGGCACTACCGCCGGCAACATCCAGCAGATACGCTGAATCTAGTCGTATAGGCCCTATGAGAACGGGAGCAACCATGGCAGCCTTGTTCACGACCCCCAAACGCAATGACACTACCGCCGGAACCCATGTTGCCGAACCCGACGTTCGCCGTCGCATAGGACTCGCGCACGGCAGCTGGCGCCGCGTGACGCGCCGCATCGTCGCGGGCGCCGTGTGCGCGCTCACGGTGAGCTCGCTGCTCATGCCGAGCGTCTCGCTCGCAGCGGAATGGGTCAAGGTCGGCGGCAACAAGTACAACACCGCGGCGAGCGACGAGGCCGGTACCTGGTCGTGGGACGGCGCCGACGACTTGAAGCTCAACAACTATAACGGCGGCGAGATCCAGGCCGCAGGCAAGCTCAACGTGAATTACTCGGGAACCAACATCGTCACTGCCGAATGGAGCGAAAGCATCAACGTTTCTCATGGCACTAACGAGAATGCCGAGCTCAATATCCAAGGCGACGAGGGCGGCACGCTCAGCGTGACATCTACTGAGGACGCTATCCTCTCCACGGGTAATATCAACATCGACGGAGCCGGATCCGTCAACGCCACGAGCACTGGGTTTGATGCCATCAATGCCGGAGGTGATCTCGCTATCAAAGGTTCGGGCAACGTCAACGCCACGGGTGCATCGGATGGCATCAGGGCAAACGGCAATATCACGATTGACGACAGCGGAGCCGTCACCGCCAGGGCTACCAAGGACAAGGGTATTGGAGCCGACAAGAACCTCACCATCAAGGGTGGCGGGACGGTCGAGGCAAGCTCAGCCGATGGTGAGGCCCTTTGGAGCGGCGGCAATATCAACATCTCGGACGGCAGCCAGGTCAAGGCAAGCTCCGAGAAAGACGCTGCCGTCGAGGCCAAGGGCAGTCTCGCAGCCACAAACGCCTCCCTCAACGTAAACGGTGTTGAATATGGCGTCTATGCCCACAAGGGCATCACCCTCGATCATGCAAACGTGACGGTCCGTGCAAGTAAAGGCAGATACGGTGGCGCCAACGCCCTCTTCACCTACCAGGACGACATCGTCGTCAAGAACGGCTCCACCGTGGACGCGTTTGCGGAAGGCGAGGTTTCGGCTGCATTCTCCACCAGAAACGATCGACCCAACGAGAAGGGCGGCCACATCTACATCAGCGACTCCGTTGTCAAGGCCATAGCCCGCTATGTCGAGAACGGCGACGGCCCCATCCCCTACAGCGAAAACCAAGATGGCGAGACGAGGCGCGAACCCCAAGGCGAGAACATCGGCATCATCGCCCAGACCAGCGAGGGCGTCACACCCGCAGCCATTTCGATCATCCGCAGCAAGGTAACGGCCGAAGGAGATACAGCGGCAATCTTTGCCCGTGCCATGAGCGCTGACGGCAAGATAATCGGCACCATCAAGATTGAGAACGCCGCCATCCAGACGCCCGAAGGCGGCAAGGTCATTGACTATCGCAAGCTCCGTGACGGCATCTACGAGGCAGGCCAAGCCATCGGCACGGGCGACGCCACGGTCGACTCCCTCTATATCAAAGCAGTCGCCAAAAGTACGACCATCGCACCTCCCGAGGTAGCCAAGCCGGAAGACCCCAAGCCCGACGAGACCAAGCAGAACCCCAAGCCTGAGGGCTCAAAGCCGACCAAGGCCGTTGCGGCTTCAACCACGAAAGCCAAGACTACCGGCGTGCTCGCGGCAACCGGCGACACCTCGGGTGCGGCCATCGTGGCAACCGTCCTTGCGGGAACAGCCGCTATCGCCGCAGGCACCATGGCGAGCCGTAAGCGCTCTTAGACGCCTCTGCGCACATGGCAGCTCCCGCGAAGGCCCCGAGCCCCAGCACCGTTTAACAACGCCACCGCCGAGCTCCCCTCCGGCGGTGGCGTTTTCCATATGCGTCCGCAGGGGATGCACGAGATTGTCTTTGGTCTAGCCCAACCGGCATACGCTGGCGTGCGACAATTGGGGCTGCCGATATCACAACACTGAGAGAAGCCCGTCATGGAAGCGCATCAAAAGCAGATAACCGTTTATTCGAATCATACGGAAAGCGCGCCTGTCATCTACCTTCCTGTGGTCGTGGGCGACGGCAGCGAGGTTTATAAGTGTTGCCGAGAGCTCGACTGTCCGCCATTCGCCCTCGTCACCATTGGCGGGCTCGATTGGAATCGCGAGCTGAGCCCCTGGGCATGCGACGGGACCGTACGCGATGCCGAGCCTTTCGGCGGCCAAGCTGCCGGTTTTCTTGATGAGCTGCTGAATCAGATAATCCCCCAGGTCGAGTCATCGCTTCCTCAGCCGCCCACCTGGCGTGGCATTGCCGGTTACTCGCTCGCGGGCCTCTTCGCACTCTGGTCCCTCTGGCAAACCGACGCATTTGACCGCGCCGCGAGCGCATCGGGGTCGCTATGGTTTCCCGACTTTGTCGATCGCGCCAGCACGGCGCCATTTGCCGGCAGCCCGCAGGCTGTCTATCTGTCGCTCGGTAAAAAGGAGACCAAGACTCCCAACCGCATGATGCGGCACGTACTCGACGATACGCGCGCAATGGAAAAGCTGCTCGGCGAACGTGGTATTCCCACGACGCTGGAGCTCAACCCCGGCAATCACTTTTCCCAGACCGACTTGCGCATGGCCCGCGGCATCCACTGGATACTGACGCATTAAAAATGGTGCCCACGCGCATATACGCATGGGCACCATATCTTGTTTTAGCTGGACGCAGTTGTTACTCAGCAGCCTCCTCAAGCTCGGAGACGTCAAACTCAAAGTCGTTACCCGGCAGGATGGCGTTGAGCACGATGCCCACCAGCGAGCCCACGGCAAGGCCGGAAAGCGAAATCGTCACGCCGCCCAGCTCAAGCACGATGGCGCCGGCGGTGCTGTACGCAATGCCGAGCGAAAGCACGAGCACCAGGGCGGCCACCAGTACGTTGCGGTTGTTTTGGAAATCGACCTGGTTCTCGATGAGGTTGCGGACGCCCACGGCGCTGATCATGCCATAGAGCACGAGCGACACGCCGCCGATTACACACGCCGGCATGGCCGCAATGACAGCCGCGAACTTGGGGCAGAACGAGAGCGCAATGGCACAACATGCGGCAATGCGAATCACGCGCGGGTCAAACACACGCGTTAGGGCAAGCACACCGGTGTTCTCGCCATAGGTGGTGTTAGCCGGAGCGCCAAAGAGCGATGCGAGAATGGTCGCCAGGCCGTCGCCAAGCAGCGTGCGATGCAGGCCAGGATCGGCGATGTAGTTACGCTCGCAAGTGGAGCCGATAGCCGAGATGTCACCGATATGCTCGATCATGGTCGCAAAGGCCAGCGGCATAATGGTGATGATGGCCGTCGTGGCAAGACCGCTATCGAACTGCGGGCCAAAGAGCGCAAACACGGTGTTATCCCACACGACGGGCAAGCCAACCCAGGGAGCGGCTGCGACGCCCGAGAAATCAACCTCGCCGAGCGCAGTCGCAACGGCATAGCTCACCACAACGCCCAGCAGAATCGGCACGATCTTGACCATGCCACGGCCCCAGATGTTGCAGATGACGATCACCGCCACAGCGACAACGGCAACAAGCCAATTGGTCTGGCAGTTGGCGATGGCAGAGCTTGCCAAGATCAGGCCGATGGAAATGACGATGGGGCCAGTCACTACCGGCGGGAAGAAGCGCATAACGCGCTTGGCACCAAACGCGCGAAACAGGGCCGCCAGCACCGGATAGAGCAGGCCGGCACAGGCTACACCTAGGCAGGCGTAGGGCAAAAGCTCGGCCTCGCCGTTGGGCGCGATGGCGGCATAGCCCGCGATAAAGGCAAACGAAGATCCCAAAAACGCTGGCACCTTGCCGCGCGATAGGAAGTGGAAGAGCAGCGTGCCCAGGCCGGCAAACAAAAGGGTCGCCGACACCGAGAGACCGGTGAGCACGGGTACGAGCACCGTGGCACCGAACATCGCGAATAGATGCTGCAGACCGAGTAGGAACATGCGCGGGCGACCGAGCGACGACGCATCGTAGATGGCATCGGCGACGGCGGGCGTCGAGGATTGGGACATGGATGTCCTTTCATAATGGAAGGGCGCTCGGGCATATCGGATTACCTGCCCGAACGATACGATCCGAACCATTGTACGCGATGCATGCCGCTCCGACCACGACGCCCCCTGCGAACGGCAGCACTACTTCCAGATGCGCTCGGCGATGCGTTTGACCAGGGCGATCTTTGCCCACTGCTCGTCCTCGGTCAGCTTGTTGCCAATCTCGCAGCTGGCAAAGCCGCACTGGGGAGACAGATACAGGTTCTCGAGCGGCACGTACTTTGCGGCTTCGCGGATGCGCTCGACGATAACATCCTCGTTCTCGAGCTCTGCGGCCTTGGTGGTCACCAAGCCCAGCACGACCTTCTTGCCCGGGGCAACGTAGCTGAGCGGCTCAAAACCGCCGGCGCGCGGCGTATCGAACTCCAGGTAGAATGCGTCGACATCCTCATGTGCAAACAGGTACGGCGCGATGGGGTCATAGCCGCCCTCGAAAGCATAGGTAGAGTGGTAGTTGCCGCGGCACACGTGCGTGTTAATGACGAGGTCGTCGGGCTTGTCCTCGATGGCGGCGTTGTTGAGCGCCACGCCCAGCTCGCTCACCCTTTGCAGGTCAACCGGGCTCATGCCAGTCTTGGACACAAAGTCGGTATCGCAGTAGATGCCCCAGGTGCAGTCATCAAACTGGATGTTGCGGCAGCCCGCGGCATACAGGTCAGCAATCACGGTGCGGTATGCTGCGGCAATGGCATCGACGAGTTCTTCGTCGGTCTTGTAGACGGCGTGCAGACTCTCCTGCTGGCCATCGCAGCGGTCGAGCGTGACTTCGGAGAACGTCTGGATCGGCGCCGGAATGGTTTGCCGCGTGACCTGGCCCTCCCCCTCGAGCGCCTTGACAAATTTGAAGTGCTCGACAAACGGATGATTCTCGCCGCAAATGGGACCGGTTACCACGGCGGTGTCGGCGGTGGTCTCCTCATCGTGGAACATATAGCCCGTACGCGAGGTGCGACGCTCGACGCCGTTCAGCCCCCACATAAAATCGAGGTGCCAGTAGCTGCGGCGGAACTCGCCATCGGTGATGACCTGCAGGCCGGCGGCCTTTTGCTTTGCCACCAAATCGCGAATGGCATCGTCCTCGACGGCCTTAAGCTCCTCGGCATCAAGCGTGCCTGCCGCATAGGCAGCGCGGGCATCCTTTACGGTCTGCGGACGAAGAAAGCTGCCGACGATATCAGCGCGAAACGGCGCGTTCGGTTGAATTGAAGTGCTCATAGATATCTCCCTTTGCATTGGTTGCTTTACTGGGACAGAGTATGAGCGCTCATATGGCCATCGTAAAATATACGTTTACAACAGTTTGATATAGATAGTTCCTATATCAGTCTGGACTGCCGTAAAGAAATTTGACCCGCGCGGAGCACAGCAGCCTAGATATGCTGACGGATCGCGTCGATATAGGCTTGGCCGTAGCGTGTGAGCGTCGTATTTTTGCGCGTGATGATGCCGATCTCCATGTACTCGTCTACATCGAGCGGAATCGAAATGATGCCGGGACCGTTAAGTTCGTGGCTGATCACGCCCGAACACACCGTGTAGCCGTTGAGTCCCATGGCCAGGTTGAACAGCGTCGCACGGTCGCGCACGCGGATATTCTTGCGGCGCTCAAAGGTCGAGGTCAGCTCCTCGGAATAGTAAAACGAGTTATAGCTGCCCTGCTCATAGGACAAGAATGGGTAGTCCTCGAGGTCTTCGAGCGTCACACTGGAGCGGTCAGCCAACGGGTGGTCGGCACACACAAAAACGTGCGGCGTGGCGCAGAAGAGCCCTTCGAACACGAGCTCGTTGGCCGCCAGCATGCGCTCGATAACCTCGCGGTTATGCTCCGACAGATACAGGATGCCCAGTTCGCTTTTCATATGCGCGACGTCCTCGATAATCTCGTGAGTCTGTTCCTCGCGCAGGGTAAAGTCATAGCGCGCGGCATCGAATTCACGGATCACGTCGACAAACGCATTAACGGCAAAGGAATAATGCTGGCAGCTCACACTAAAGTGCGGCACCTGCTCGGACGCGCCCTTGTACTTGCCCTCGAGCAGGTCGGCCTGGTCGAGCACCTGGCGCGCGTAGCCCAAGAAGGTCTCGCCTTCCTCGGACACAATGACGCCCTTGTTGGTGCGCTCAAAGATGTGCACACCCATCTCGTTTTCGAGATCGCGGATCGATGCGGTAATCGAAGGCTGCGACACAAAGAGTCGGCGCGAGGCCTCGGTGATGCTGCCGCATTCGGCAACCTTTACAACATATCTGAGCTGCTGAAGCTTCATAGCGCCCTCCCTAGACGTTCGTGACGTCGAAACCCGTCGCATCCATCTGACGCATAAACGACGACATCTCCCCCGTCGCGGCGCAGGCGGCAATCTGATGCAGAGCCCCGGCGACCGCATCATCCGCCGCAGCGCCAATATGCCAGCGCGCCGCCGCCGTAACGGCCTCGTTGGCATTGGCGACTGCAACGGAGTTGGGAACGGCATCGATCATGGGCAGGTCGTTATCGGAATCGCCAAATACGGCCACCTCGTCGGTCGTCAGGCCCAAAGCGCGCGCCAGCTCCAGCGCAGCGCAGCCCTTGTCCCAACCGGCCGGAAGGATGTCGAACAGGCGCACTCGGTTGTTGGGAAACACAAGCGAGAGTTCCGGCACCTCGGCGGCAACGCGCTCGCGTAGCTCCGCGAGCTCCTCACGCGAACGGGCACTCCAGATATTCGCCTTGAACACCGGCGCATCATCGACAACAGGACGGCACGGAGCCTCTTCGCCTTTGAGCCACGCATTGCCGCCCGACTCCATAGCGCGACGCACACGCTCGGGATCGCTCGTCACGCAATAGGCATCATTATTCCAAAAGTCATCACCCAGGCTGTAGACCTTCAAGTACGTATCGTCGGTCTCTTGCTCCAGGTAGTCTGCCAGACGCATCAGGGCATCGTTGTCGGTCGCGCGCGAAGCGACCGCCTGACCGTCGACAAACATGACCTGGCCGTTGCAGAACGCGCCGGTCGAAAAGCACTCGGAACGATTTTTGAACATCCAGCCCATCGCGGACGGCTGGCGACCCGAAACCGGGCCAAAGTGCAGACCCGCCGCCTGCATGGCATGAATGCCCTCGATGGCGTAGTCGCTGGCGCCGTCATGCCCGGCTGGAATCAGCGTATCGTCCATATCGGTCAGCACAAGTTTGATCATAAGGTCCCCTCGGTCATTCTTAATCCCATCCATTGTAACGACCCGCCAATAAGGGACTGCCAATAAGGGACAGGTTTATTTTGGCAGGTTTTATCTGGGAAAATGCAACGCCCCAGTTGCCACCTACCAAAATAAACCTGTCCCTTATTGGCAGGTGCGCTAGTATAGGGTCAACAGATTCGATGCGGGAGTGCCGGCGGTGCAAACCACAAGGCTGAGAGGGCATGGGGCCCAATCCTTTGAACCTGTCAGTTAATGCTGGCGTAGGGAGCATGCCGCCTTTTTAGGGGCGCTGTCTATGCACAGCGCCCCTTTTCTATGCCAAGGAGGCATGTGCAGTGATCGATTCGGAACAGCTTAAGCAAAACGTGGTCAAGGCCGTGGAGGAGATTCGTGCCACCAATCCCATGGCCGGCTCCATCACCAACACGGTGACGATTGACTTTGTCGCCAACGCGCAGCTCGCCGTGGGCGGTTCGGCCGCTATGGTCTATCTGCCCGACGAGGGCGAGGCACTCGTTGCCGGCGGCGGTGCCATCTATCTCAACATGGGCACGCTCTTCCCCATCTACGAGCAGACGATTCCCCGCGCAGCCAAGGCGGCACACGACGCCGGCAAGCCCTGGGTGCTCGATCCGGTGGGCCTGGGCATCGGCAGCCTGCGCACCCAGCTGGTAAACGAACTCAAGCAGTACAAACCCGCCATCGTGCGCGGCAACGCCTCCGAGATTATCGCGCTCGCCGGCCTGTGGGGTCTTGAGGGTGAAGCCGCCGATCTGAGCCGCGTGCGCGGCGTCGACACCACCGATACGGTTGACGCCGCCCGCGATGCCGCCGTGGCGCTCGCCCGCGCCACCGGCGGCGCCGTGGTGGTCTCGGGCGAAGTCGACCTGATTACCGACGGCACGACCGTTGCCAAGTCCCACGGCGGCAGCCCACTCATGCCCAAGATCACCGGCTGCGGCTGCTCGCAGGGCGGCGTGCTGGCCGTATACGCCTGCGCCACCGACCCGTTTACGGCGGCCATCTGCGGCACCGCCGTCTACAACGTTGCCGGCACGCGTGCCGCCGCCGTTGCCGATGCCCCGGCAAGCTTTAAGGTCGCCTTTATCGACGAGCTCTACCGCGCAACCGCCCAAGACATCGCCGATAACCGACTCGAGCTCGAGGAGGCATAAGCCATGTCCGAGTCCGTAACCAATGCCGGCATGAACACACTCGTCGCCGTGGCCATCGCCCCGTGCGGCACCGGCGACGAGCTGTCCGCCGAGGTCGCCGAGGTCGTGCGCGTCATTCGCGAGAGCGGCCTTCCCAACCGCACCACCTCGATGTTCACCGAGATCGAGGGCGACTGGGACGAGGTCATGCAGGTCGTGCGCGACGCGACCTTTGTGTTGGCGAGCAAGGGCATCCGCACCGAAGTCGTGCTCAAAGCCGATATTCGACCCGGATTTACCGACACCATGACCGGCAAGCTCGAGCGCATGGAAGCACAGATCAAGAAGCAGGAGGAAGCACGATGAGCATCCGCGACAACCTTGATATCTCGGCCTATCTGGTACTCGGCCCCGAAAACACCCTCGACCGTCCCGTGGGCGATGTGGTGGCCCAAGCACTCGACGCCGGCTTTACCTGCATCCAAGTGCGCTCCAAGGTGGCAAGCGCCCGCGAGATCATCGCGTTGACGGGCGACGCCGCGCAGGCTATCGCGCAGGCCGGCAAGACCGGCCAGGTCGCCTTGCTAATCGATGACCGCCTGGACTGCGTACTCGCCGCGCGCGAGCAGGGCATTGCTGTCGACGGCGTGCACGTGGGTCAGAGCGATATTCCCGTCGAGGTCTGCCGCAAGCTTCTGGGACCCGACGCCATCGTGGGCCTTTCGGCCCGCTGCGAGGAGATGCTCGAATACGTCAAGACCGCCGACATGAGCCTGGTCGACTACCTGGGCGTGGGCCCGCTCCACGAGACCGAGACCAAGCGCGACTGCGGACGCGCGGCAGATGGCTCCATCATCACCAAGAGCTTTGAGGACCTGGCTGCCCTCCATGCGGCAAGCCCCGTGCCCATCGTGGTGGGCGGCGGCGTCAAGACGGCCGACCTGCCGCAGCTCAAGACTACCGGCGTCGACGGCTTCTTTGTGGTGAGCGCCGTCTGCAGTGCCGACGACCCCTACGCCGCAGCCAAGGAGCTCGTCGATACCTGGCAGCAGGCATAGGCCCATACCGAACAGCTGCTCCGCAGCCCCATATCTTCAATAGCGAAAAGCGCATCCCAGTTTGGACGTCCATTCCGGGATGCGCTTTCCGCATGCGGCCCTTACTCCGCCAGATACGCTTCCAGCGCGGGCAAGGTCGCCTCCGCATCGTGGCGGCCGACCTGGTAGATGCGCTCGAGCTCATCGGGCTCGCGGCACAGCGACGGCACCTTCACCGATTCGCTCGGCCGCACCACAAAGATTTCGCCGGCAGCCTCGCGACGTGCCAGGTCATCGAGCGTGGCATTGTAGACCTCATGCCGATGCTCAAGCGCTGCAACAAACTCCGGATAGTAACGGAACACGCGCCGCAGCATGGGCATCACGCTGTTAGGCTGCTTCACAAAGCCCGCCGGCTGCGTCAACACCACCACATTGCGGTCGTAGCCCTGTGCAAACAGCCAGGCGCTGGGAATAGAATCAGCCACGCCACCATCCAGATACTTATGCCCGTCAATAGCAACGGGACGCGTCGCCACAGGAATCGCAGACGACGCCCGAATCCACTCGATATCGCGCTCGTCGCCATACGGCAAATCGTGATAGACAGCCTTGCCCGTCTCGATATCGGTACACACGCACGTAAATCGCATGGGGCAGGCGCGATACGCTTCCAAGTCGATGGGGTCGCGCTCGATAGGCACCTCGTGATAGGCAAACTCGGCATTAAACATATCGCCGGTGCGCAACCAACTCGTCACGCTCGCATAGCGCTTGTCAGCACAATAGGCCTTGTTGTAGCGAATGGCGCGGCCAATCTGGCGCGATTTAAAGTTGTAGCCAAACGCCGCACCCGCCGAGACTCCCACCATATGGTCGCAGGTCAAACCGTGCTCCATCCATACGTCGAGCACGCCCGCCGTATACATACCGCGGTAGCCGCCTCCCTCGAGCGCAAGTCCCACCGTGCGCGTCGTATCTGGCTGTGCCATGCAACCATCTCCGTTCCTGCGTTTTAAACCGGAACAAGTATACCCGTCAACATATATCGCCTCGGTCGCATTTATATCGAGCATCGCATCGTCACGCTGCCGATTGGCGAATAATAGCCATCCGCGGCAGGGGTACCCATATACAATCCAATATTGTTGTTTATACTACTGAACAGTCATCGGCAGCGAACACGGACCGACAAATTAAACCAGCGACGCGGCAAGGGGGCCTGGATACACGCAAAACGTTGAGCAGCAACGCGTGTGCACAACGAGCTCGCCCGACGCAACCCGCCCCCGACCCCAGAAAGCCGCTTACAGCATGGATACCGCCAGCAATTACACCGAAACGCTCGAAAAGACCATCCGTGACCTTCTCGAGCGTCAGGATGATCTGATAAGGACCGCCTTTACCGACGAGCTCACCGGGCTTGGTAACCGCGGCGGCTTCGCCCGTTCCCTAGAGGAAATCTGGGAGCAGGAACTGCCCGTGACCATGGCGTTTATCGACATCGATAACCTTAAGCACTGCAACGACATCTTTGGACACGACGAGGGAAACCGCTATATCTTGCAGGTAAGCCTCTATCTCAAGCTGTATATGAAGGTGGACGAGGCGGCATTTCGTCTGGGAGGCGACGAGTTTGCCATCCTGTCTACGATCGCGACCGAGGATGACCTTGCCGAACGTCTGGAGCACTGTCGAGAGGTCCTGCTCAAAAATAACGATTCCGAGATGCCTCACTCGTTTAGCTACGGAGTGTCACACGCCGACCCCGCCTTGGGCGAAGCCTCCAATCGCATGACGCTCGATGCCGACCATCGTATGTACGACTACAAGCTGCGCCATGCCGTGCACCTCGATCGACGCAATATCACGCAAGTCCACGCCGACGACTTCGAAGTTAGCGATCGCATTTTCGACGCCCTTTCGATGCTCAATGAAGGCCGCTATTTCTTTATCGAGAACCTGGACAAACATCGCACCCTTTGGTCACAAGGCGCCATGCGCGATCTCGGCCTTCCTTCGGAGCATATAGACAACTGCCACGATTACTGGAAGACGCGTGTCCACCCCGATGACCTCGAGGCCTATAGCGACGATATCGACCAGATCTATAACGGCTCCAAGCACCGTCGCGTCATGCAATACCGCGTACGCAACGCCGCCGGCGACTACGTTCTCTGCCGTGCTCGCGGGTTTCGTATCGACGGCGACGGAAATGTCCCCTCGCTCTATGTTGGCGAGCTCGTCAACCACTCGCTTGCCGAGACCGTCGACGCCGCCACGGGCCTTGGAACGCAGCGCATGTTGCTCAACGCTATCGATGCCTGCCGTCGCGACTGTTGCGAGACGGGGCTTATAGCGGTGCGCGTTCGCGGCACGACAAAGCTCAACGAGCTTTACGGAGCCGAGGCTGTCGACAACATGCTCGCCGAATACGCAGGCCGCATGTTGTCGATCACCCGTGGCAGGAGTCGCGTCTACCGCTCACGAAGCGTCCAGTTTGTCGTGCTCAGCAACGATTTGGACCACGAGGCATTCGAGCAACTGGCCCGTCATCTAAAAGAGGCCGTTTTCGCTCCCGTTCGAATCGCGGGCGATACCATTACCCCCGTCTGTCTAGTCGTTCCGGCCTTTTACGAGCGCCTAACCAATCAAGCGACCGCCGTTTTAGGCGAACTCGACCGTCGCCTTCGCACGGCCGGCGGACTTGTCCCCAACGACAGCCTCCCCATACCCGAGATAGAGCGCAAAAGCGCCATCGCCGAGCGCATCGATATGCTCACGGGCCTCTGTCGACCCAGCGAGTTTATGCGGCGCGCCAACGCATTTCTCCAGACAAGGCGCGACGGCGCTTGGTGTATCGCCACCGTCGACATGGGGCACATGCGACTGTTCAACGAATGGCACGGACAGGCCGAGGGCGACCGCGTGCTCGCCGACGTAGGTACAGTCCTCAAAGACATCGAGAATGCCGACATGGGCGTCGCAGGGTACTGGGGCCAAGACGACTTTTGCATACTCATCCCCTTTGAGCACGACACCGTCCATCAAATCTATAGTCGCATTCGCGAGACCGTGGCCAAGCACGATGACGGCGTAGGCTTCTGGCCGTCCATGGGCGTTTGCCCTATCGACTCCAACGAGGAAATCACCATCGATGCACAGGCCAAGGCCATGTTTACCAATCGACGCGCAAAAAACGACTTTAAGGAGCGCATTGCCATTTTCCGCCCCGAGGAGTATGAGCGCGAAGTCTCGTTCCACCGCACGCTGACCGAATTCCAGTACGCGCTCTCAAACGGCCGCATCACCTACTACTTGCAGCCCCAGGTCGACATGGAAACCGGCGAGATTATTGGCGCCGAGGCGCTCACGCGCTGGATTGACAAGGATGGCTCCCTCATTTCACCCGTCACCTTTATCCCCGCTCTCGAGGAAAGTGGTTTTGTGGTGACGCTCGACAAATACGTTTGGCAGGGCGTTGCCTCGTGGCTGCGCGGGCGCATCGATCGAGGGCTTCGCGTGGTTCCGATCTCGCTCAACGTGTCGCGCGTGGATATCCTTGCCTGCGACGTTGCCGAACATATGGGAGCGCTCGCCGACCAATACAATCTGCCGCCCGAGCTCATGCGCATCGAGATCACCGAGACGGCTTATACGGGAGAGTCCGAAGCTGTGGATAAGCTGACGGCCGACCTGCACAACCGCGGCTTCTCGACCTACATGGACGATTTTGGCACCGGCCAGTCCACGCTCGCGATGCTCAAGAACGTCAACGTCGACGTCATCAAGCTCGACCGCACGTTTGTGCCCGTCGACGGCGATCAAGGCCGCAGCGTGCAAATCATTTCATCAATGCTCGAGATGGCGCAGTCGCTCCATCTGCCCGTTGTGGTCGAAGGCATCGAGACAAATGAGCAGGCAAACATGCTACGCCAAATGGGCGCCCGCTACGCTCAGGGCTTCCTCTACTACCGTCCCATGCAGGCGGAGGATTTTGAGGCACTGCTCGACGGTGGCGACAGCAACTAATACGCTCGTGCGCAAACGCCACCGTCGAGGGAGCGTTTGTTCCCATGAGCTAACTAATACCCCAATCTAAACCAAATTGGGAGTAAGATACAAACCATTGTTCCATCCAAGGAGGTCATCCATCATGAACGAGTCGTATCGCCTGGGCGAGCAATCAATCATCGCTCATCTTCAGCGACTTGCGAACGGGGCCTCAACCACCGAGCTCGATGTTGCCGCGCTGCCCCCGGAGTTGCGTGCCATCGGTGAGCAACTGCAGAAAACGCTCGCCATCCTGCAACAAGAACGCGAGCTGCTTGAGCGCGGCGCCTATATCGACTCGCTCACCAATCTTGGCAACCGCGGCGGACTCGACCGCCATGTCGATCAGCTCTGGCGCAAAGGCACCCCCTTCACCTGCGCCTATATCGATATCGACCGCCTTAAGCATTGCAACGATAAGTTTGGCCACACCGAGGGCAATTGCTACATTCTGAGCATCTGCCGCGCACTCACCGAGACAATGGAGCACGATGAGTTGCTGTTCCGTATCGGTGGAGACGAATTTGTACTTATATCCCCCACGACAGACGAAGCCGAGCTCGAGCAGCGCCTGGAGCGGACGCGTGCCAATCTTATCGAGGCAACATCAGGCGACAAGGCGCCCATGATCGCCAGCTTTAGCTTTGGCTGCTCGCGCGTCGACCCACTTGCAGGCGATACGCGTCGCCAGATGACAAAGGACGCCGACCGCAAAATGTATCGCTACAAGCTCATGTACCGTGTGCAACAACCGGAAGAAGGCGATGCGCCGCAACGCCCGGTCACCGAACAACCCCCCCCCCTGCAACGACCGAGTGTTCCAAGCGATCTCCATGAGCTCCGAGACGCGCTATCCGTTCATCATTAACCTCGACACCGGCGAATCGCAATGGTCGGTTAATGCCGTGCGCGATTTTGACCTACCTTCCCAGCATCCCTACAACTCGCTCGATATATGGCTTGCCCGTGTTCACCCCGAGGACCGCGACAACGTACGTGCCGAGCTCGATATGGTGGTAAACGGCACGTGGCACTTCCACTGCATGCAGTATCGCGTCATGAATACCGCCGGAAAATACGCGCTTTGCGACTGCACGGGTTACCGCCTGGACGGCACCGATACCGAGCCCAACATGTATGTGGGCATTGTCACCAACCGAAGCTTGGCAGATACGACCGATTCCGTGACCGGTCTGGGCGATATCCACGCCCTGGTCAACGCCATTGGCGAGATGCGTCGCGTGGCACGAAACGCGGGCTTGATCGCCATTAAAATCGACGAAATCGCACAGGTCAATGCCCGCTTTGGCTTTGATGCAGGCGACCGCGTTTTGGCAGAAAGCGCCGCCTGCCTCATGGATTGCTCGCGCGGCAAGGGTCGTCTGTTCCGCTCGACCGGACCGATGTTCGTGGCGCTCTTTGACGAGCTTGATCCCGAAGAGACCGACGCGGTTGCAGACGAAATCGAACGGTTCTTGGGATCGCCCGTGCTCCTTGGCTCATTTGAATATCAGCCGCCCCTTCGCGTGGCGACGCTTCATCTGGACGCCGTCGACCGACAGCCCGTTTCCATTTTGAACGAACTCAATGCGCTGATTAAAGAGGCGCCGCAGGTACCGGGCACCAAGCTGGACTAGCGTTATGGGGCGCATGATGGTTAATTTCCGATCTCAACCGAACACATTGGGCAAATAGGTCGTACCCGCAGTTAGCCGAACGTCCCCGCAGTCCCTCCCGGGGCCCGGGGGCACCGTTTCGATACTCTTGGTTTACTTTGCCTGATGCAAATAAGTGCTCAACAAGATAGAACCTATCCCCCGCCACGGATATGCCCTCGAGCAAATCTGTTAAGCCAAGCCTATCAAATTCTATTGACAATTGGCTGCATTGGTCCATTTTGTCGTCCAGCCACTTCCGCTGGCTATCGCCTCATAAACACAAACCTAACGAGCCGCACGAACGACAAAGAAGCCAAGCTGAACAGAAGTAGAACCAAAACTTCAAAAACGCTGGTATTCCAATCACGTACCCAGCCCTCTACCGCCCACAAGAAAAACAGCAGCCCCATCCATAACGTCACAGAAGAAATCAGCTTTGCGTAAGGGCGTATATCAATCTCGCTCTCCCTTTTTGTGACATCATATCCAGCAATTGAGCAGAGCCATCTTCCTCTTCGGTATTGGATTGAAAGGACAATCAAGGCAATCGAAGTCATCAAGCAAACAGCATCCTCTGTTTCCATAGAGTTTCCTTTGCTTTCCATCCTAGTTACGCATTCACAATCGAATCAAACCAAGTATGAATTACTCGATAGCAACCGCCTTAGTATAAACCATAGCCGCACAGCAGCCCGCCTTCTAAGACCTCAGAGTTCGCCATCGAATGCGACCTGCCCAGACCCCTTACAATCTGCTCGCACGAGGCCCCGCACTCCAACATCCTCTGGACCGTATCCCGCTCGTACCTGGTGAGCGTGCCTGCCGTGGGCCCTCGGGGCTGGAATCGTGCCCCACGCCATCTGCCCGCTCGTGCGATAATCCTCCGCAGAAGTCACCGACAGCAGAGGGAGTTAGTGATGAAGGTTCTTTTGGTCAATGGCAGCCCCAAGGCAAACGGCAACACCGCCCGCGCACTCGCCGAGGTCGCCGAGCAGCTCAACGCCGAGGGTATCGATACCGAGGTGTTTCAGCTAGGCGCTAAGCCCATTCGCGATTGCATCGGTTGCGGCCAGTGCGGCAAGCTCGATTGCCGCTGTACCTTTGACGACGATGTAGTCAACGAGCTGATTGCCGCTGCCGAGCAGGCAGACGGCTTTGTCTTTGGTTCGCCCGTCTACTACGCGCATCCCAGCGGACGCATCCTCTCTGCCCTCGACCGTGCATTCTATGCTGGCAGCAAGGCCTTTGCGCACAAGCCGGGCGCCGCTGTCGCCGTTGCCCGTCGCGGCGGCACGTCGACCACCTTCGACGTGCTCAACAAGTACTTCACCATCAACCAGATGCCCGTGGTAGCATCCACCTACTGGAACAACGTCTTCGGTGCCATGCCGGGCGAGGCCGCCCAAGACGCCGAAGGCCTTGCCACCATGCGAAACATCGGCAAAAACATGGCCTGGCTACTGCGTTGCATCGAGGCGGGAAAGGCCGCCGGCATCGAAGCTCCCCAGGCCGATCGCGCTAGGACCAACTTCATCAGGTAGAACGGCGGAACCAAACAATGAACGTGCAGATCTTCGGTACCAAAAAGTCCTTCGATACCAAGAAGGCCCAGCGTTATTTTAAGGAGCGCCGCATTAAGGTGCAGTTTATCGACCTTAAGGAAAAGGAGATGAGCAAGGGCGAGCTCACGAGCGTGATGCAGGCGGTTGGCGGCATCGACAAGCTGCTCAACCCCAAAGCCAAGGACGAGGAGACGCTCGCACTCATCCAGCACCTCACCCCCAGCCAGCGTTTTGATAAGCTGCTCGAGAATCAGCAGGTTCTGGCCGAGCCCATCGTGCGCAACGGCAAGAAGGCCACCGTCGGCTATTGTCCCGACGTATGGGGAGCCTGGGAGTAGCCTGTGTTATTTGTCGGCGCGTGGGTATAAGAGCAGGCGTTTGGCATAAGATTCAACTGTAAGCCATGTCTAACAAAGGAGGGCACATGCCCAACAAACCCGTGAAGATCATCATGCTTACCGGATACCTCGGTGCCGGCAAGACCACGTTGCTCAACCACATCCTCGCAAACGACGGCGGCATCCGCGCCGCCGTGATCGTCAACGATATCGGCGAGATCAACGTCGACGCCAGCCTCATCGCTGACGGCGGCCTTTCCGAGACCGACGACCTTATCCCGCTCACCAACGGCTGCATCTGCTGCACGCTTTCGGACGACCTGGCCAACCAGCTGCAGGACATCGCCGATTCGGGCAAGTTCGACTACATCATCATCGAGGCCTCGGGTATTTGCGAGCCCATCCCCATCGCCTACACCATCTCGAGCTTCTGCGACGAGGCCAAGGTGGGCGGCGAGCCCAAGCTCGCGCTCGACAACATCGTGGCCGTGGTCGACTGCGCCCGCATGTACGACGAGTTCAACGGCGGTCGCGACCTCCTGGCCGAGGATATCGACGAGGACGACATCGAGAGCCTGCTTATTCAGCAAATCGAGTTTTGCTCCACGCTGATCCTCAACAAGACCGATACCGTCACGCCTGAGCAGATTGCCGAGCTCAAGGCCATCGTGCGCAGCCTGCAGAAGGACGCCGTGATTGTCGAGGCCCAAAACGGCGAGGTCCCCATGGAGGAGCTGCTCGACACCGACCGCTTCGACTTTATGCGCGCCTACAACTCCGCCGCCTGGATCGAGGCCATGGAGCATCCCGAGGAGCACGACGACCCCGAGGTGCTCGAGTACGACATCGAGACCTTTGTGTACTCCCGCCGCAAGCCGTTTGACCTGCAGAAGTTCACCAATTTTGTTGAGCAGGAGTGGCCCGACGAGGTCATTCGCGTCAAGGGCCCGCTGTGGCAGACCGGCGATCCGGACATGTGCTACATGTTCGAGCAGGCCGGCCACCAGATGCGCCTGATGGAGAACGGCCTGTTTGTCGATTCTGCGCCCGAGGGCGAGAAGCAGAAGATTATCGACGAGAACCCCGAGATCATGCAGATTTGGGACGACGAGACGGGCGATCGCATGACGAGCCTGTGCGTCATCGGCCGTCACATGGACAAGGATGCGCTCATCGCCGCCCTCGATGCCTGCCTGACCGACTGGCACCGCGCCTAGGTTTATCGAAGCGGGCATTTTTCCGCCCACGTAACCGCCAAAACCACCACGAAGGTGCCTGTCCCCTTCGTGGTGGTTTTTCGTTCTGAGCCAAGGAGATTCATGTTCAACATTGTGCTGTATGCGCCCGAGATTCCGGCCAATACGGGCAATATCGGCCGCACCTGCGTAGTTACCGGCGCCCGCCTGCATCTGGTGGAGCCACTGGGCTTTTCGCTCGACGACAAGACGGTGCGTCGCGCCGGCCTGGGCTACTGGCAAAACTTGGACGTGACCACCTATGCCGGCTGGGAGGATTTCCTTTCGCGCAACGGCCTCTCCCCCGCCGACGAGCGCCTGCATCTGCTGACCAAAAAGGCACGCCGCACCTATGCGCAAAGCACCTACCGCGATGGCGACTACTTGGTCTTTGGCAGCGAGAGCTCGGGGATTCCCGAAGAGCTGCTCGCCGCAGCGCCCGCGCGCTGCGAGCGCATCCCCATGCTGCGCGATTGTGACTCGCTCGATAACGCCGAGGCCTGGGAAGCCCACGAGGAGGCGCTCGGGCATAGCGAGAGCGGCCACGAGGCCATCCTTCAGCAGGATATCTGCGGCAACTTCGTCAATCCGGACGACTACCGCATCAGCGCACTCAACCTCTCCAACAGCGCCGCCATCGTCCTCTACGAGGCCCTGCGCCAGACAAACTTCCCCGGAATGTGGCAAAGGGACTGTTCCTTTGCCACATTCAGTTAAAGGTAGCGGCCAGTGACGCTTGCGGAGCAGGCCGCAGTGTCATCCGGCGTGCCGGTGCAGACGATTTGTCCGCCTGCGTCACCGCCGCCCGGGCCCATGTCGATCACGTAATCGGCGTTACGGATAAGGTCGAGGTCGTGTTCGATCACGATAACCGTGGCGCCCTTGGCAACGAGGCCATCAAACACGCTCAGCAGCACCTGAACATCGAGCGGATGCAGGCCGATCGTGGGTTCGTCGAATACAAATACGGCATCGTCCTGCACACGGCCCATCTCGCTTGCAAGCTTAAGGCGCTGTGCCTCGCCGCCCGAGAGCGCCGGCGTGGGCTCGCCGAGTGTGAGATAGCCCAGCCCCAGGTCGTGCAGGGTCTGCAGACGCGTCTGAACTTTCTTGAGTCCCAGTGTGGCGTCGAGGGCCTCGTCCACACTCATGTCCATGAGCTGCGGCAATGTGAGCAGGCTCCCGTCCCTGCCCTCACGATGGATATGCGAGGCCGCGTCTGCATAACGCGAGCCGCGACATGCAGGACAGACGATCTCGACATCGGGCAAAAACTGCACGTCAAGTGATATCGAGCCCGTGCCATCGCACGTGGGGCAACGCAAAGCGCCAGTGTTGTAGCTAAAGGCACCCGCTTTATATCCTGCCGCCTTGGCCTCGGGCGTACGGGCGAAGGCGCGGCGCAGCTCATCATGGATGTCGGCATAGGTCGCTACCGTCGAGCGTACGTTGGCGCCGATGGGCGTGGCGTCAATCAGGTTGGCGCGCGCGATGCCCTCGGCATCGACCCAACGCACGTGCCTTGGCAGGCGCTCGCCGGCCGCTTGCGCCTTGAGCGCCGGGATGAGCGTCTCGAGCACCAGTGTCGTCTTGCCCGAACCCGAAACACCCGTCACCGCGACAAGGCGGCCGCGCGGGATATCGACTTCGAGTGGTTTGACGGTATGGATGGCATCGGTCGCCATGCGGATATGGCCTAGGTCGAACATTTCGTCGTCAGCCACCTGCGGGCGCAGACGCTTGGGGTCCGAGCGCAAAAACGGCGCGATGCGGCTACCCCGCGATTGTTCGACCTCGTCTACCGTACCGGCGGCGATTACATGGCCGCCGCCTGCTCCCGCAACGGGGCCCATCTCGACCAGATAGTCGGCTTCTGCCAGCACGCGCGTGTCGTGGTCGACAACAACCACGGTGTTGCCGTCATCCACCAGATCGCGCATTACGCCTACCAAGCCGTCGACGTTCGCGGGATGTAAGCCAATCGAAGGCTCGTCCAGCACATACAGCACGCCCGTCGATCGGTTGCGGACCACGCGGGCAAGCTGTACGCGCTGGCGCTCACCCGTAGACAACGTGGCACCGGCGCGGTCGAGCGAAAGGTAATCGAGGCCCAGGTCGACCAGGCGGCGGGCCGTACTCAAAAACGAATCGCAGATGTCCCCGGCCATGGGCCGCATCTCGGTCGGCAAGGATGCGGGCACCCCGCGCACCCACTCAATCGCCTCGCCCAGCGTCATGGCTGCCGCCTGCGCCAGATTGATACCGCGCACCTGGGGCTGGCGCGCGGCGTCGGAAAGACGCGTGCCGCCGCAATCGCGGCACGGTCCCTCGCGCAAAAAGCGCGCAACGCGCTTGAGCCCCTTATCGTCCTTAACCTTGGCGAGCGCATTCTCGACGGTATAGACGGCGTTGTAATAGGTAAAGTCGAGCGGCGTGGCGCCCTCGCCATTTTTGGGAACGTAGAGAATGTGCTTCTTAACTGCCGGGCCATGGAACACGATATCGCGCTCTTCAGGCGTGAGCTGGTTGAACGGCACGTCGGTGCGCACGCCCATCTCGCCGGCCACCTGCTTCATCAGATCCCACATCAGCGTGCCCCAGGGAAGCACCGCACCCTCGTTGATGGTCTTTGACTCGTCGGGCACCAGGCTCGCCTCGTCCACCTCGCGCATGACGCCGGTGCCTCCGCAGGTAGGACACGCGCCGCCACTGTTAAAGGCAAGGTCCTCGGCCCCCGGCGCATAGAACTCGCGGCCGCATGCGGGGCATGCGAGCGACAGGCCCGCGGCCACGTTAAGGCTCGGCTCCACACGCGTCCCGCAATGCGGGCACACGTGATGGGCGCAGCGGCTAAAGAGCAGGCGCAGGCTGTTGTTGAGCTCGGTCATGGTGCCGAAGGTCGAGCGCACGCCTGGCACACTAGGACGCTGATGCAATGCGAGCGCCGCCGGCACGTGCAGCACCTCGTCCACCTGTGCGTGCTCGGCCTGCGTCAGACGACGGCGGGTATAAGTGCTGAGCGCCTCCAGGTAACGACGCGAGCCCTCGGCATAGAGCACCCCCAACGCCAGCGAGCTCTTGCCCGAGCCCGACACGCCGGCAATACCCACGAGCTTTCCCAGCGGAATATCGATATCGATGTCCTTAAGGTTATGGACACGCGCGCCGCGCACCTCGATAGCACTTGGTTGTTGCGACACCGCCATCGCTCCCCTTCCTATTGATCGAATGTGACAAAGGGACAGTCCCTCATGTCACATTACTCGTGCCATAAAATGCGATCGCGAATATACTTGCCCAGCATGGGCACGGTAAACCGGACGAGACCGTATCCGGCGGCCTCGATGACGCGCTCGCGAATCAGGCTCGCGCGGTATTTGCTCACCCAGCTCTGGGTGCGGTCGCAGCGCTCAATGATATCCGCCATACGCGTCGGCTTGTCCTCGTCAACCGCCATGGCCTCGATAAAGAGGCGCTGTGGGGTGCGCAGCCCGTAATACAGAGGCGCGTCAACCGCTTCGTAGAACTCAGAGACGGCATCCGCATGACCAACCTCGACATCGCACCCTTCAATGACCTGCGAGCCACGCCGGACAGCAGACCGCCACATGTAATATCCCACCAGCTGAACCATATAGGGATGTCCCATGCTCTTGTGCGCCGCAAGGTCCGCCGTCCCCGCATCAATGCAAAGACCAGCACATTCGACCGTCTGGATATATGAATCGCGCACCTGGGGCAAAGAAATCGCCCCCAACGTACGCTGCTGGGCGCGCCGCAAAAACGTCACGCTCGGCTCTTCGAGCAGATCGTCAACCATGCTGGGCAAGCCGGCAAAGACCAGCGCAAGACCACGCTGGTCGCCATCGGGCAAGCCCGTAGCATCCTGATCTCCCAGCACCTGCTGATAAAGAACGGCGAGGGCCGCCAGCTCCTCAATAGACGCCGATTGAGCCTCGTCAATCGCAAACAGAATACCCTTGCTTGGGCCGAGTTTCTTGAGACGTTCGTTGACCAGCCCTCGCAACGTCTCGCCTTTTGCCCGCGCCGCCTCAACCGACATCCGTCCAAACGATGGGCCAAACTCCATTGACGTCACAACGGGCTTATTCGAGCGGAGTGCGTCGGCCAAGCGGTCGCATAAACCAAGCGAAGCGGAATCGGAGACAACCGCCCATCCGCGCTCACTGGCCAGACGTTGCAGCTCCCGCAGGAGAACTGTTTTGCCACAGCCGCGGTTTCCTGTAATGAGCATGAGTCTGCCCGGCGCTCCGGCACCGTTATCGAGCCCCTCCTCAAAATCTTCGATGACCGACTCGCGACCGATGAGCATCGGAGGCCGCTTACCAGCCGTTGGCTTAAAGGGATTTGGATTCATGTCGGCCTCCTCGGATTGGCAAAGGCTAGCAATAGTTATACCAACTTATACCGAGTTATACCAACTGAATGTGACAAAGGAGCTGTCCCTTTGTCACATGTGGCCGAAAAATTCCGCGTCGGCGGGGCGATAGGGGCGGAAGGTGGCGGGATCGATCTTTACGTGCGCCGCGGCGGGTACGTCGTACCACTTGACGGTATAGCCGGCGCCGTGAGAGCAAAAGACCGAATCGGGCGTGTTGGGCAGATCGGCCTCGGGCTCATAGGCGGCCGTCTCGATTACGCGCTCGGCATCATGGCAAGCCGCATAGCCGGCGAACTCCAGGTACAGATGACCGCGACCGCTCGTGTAGGCAGCCACCTCCAGCGCATAATCCTGCACCTCGGATGCCGGCACGCGACCCACAAGCTTCGCCCGGTCTCCCGCCATCGTCGGCGGCTTGTACTCGGCGCCCATGCGCGTGGCATCCGAGAGCGCCCGGCCCACGCACTCCCCCGGCACCTCGAGCTCAAAGTGATACCACGGCTCCAGCAGCACGGCTGCGCCTACCTCACGCGCCTGCATCAAACCCTGGCGAATCGCGCGGTACGTGGCCTGGCGAAAATCGCCGCCCTCGGTGTGTTTGGCATGCGCGCGGCCGCCCGTAAGCGTAATGCGCACATCGGTGATGGGCGAGCCGGTCAGTGCGCCCAGGTGATCGCGCTCCATGGCGTTGGTGAGTGCCAAACGCTGCCAGTTAAGATCGAGCTTGTCGGTCGAGGTCACGGTGCCAAACTGCACGCCCGAACCCGCTGGCAACGGCTCCAGGCGCAAATGCACCTCGGCATAGTGGCGCAGCGGCTCAAAGTGGCCCACGCCCTCGACCGGCTGCGAAATAGTCTCCTTATAGAGAATGCCGCCAGACTCAAACTCAACCGAAAGGCCAAAGCGATCGACCAACACCCGCTGTACGACCTCGAGTTGCACGGCGCCCATCAACTGCAAATGAATCTGCTCAAGATGCGTATTCCAGCTTACGCCGAGCATAGGATCTTCATCCGCCAACTCAGTCAACGCTTTGAACACCGTGTGGACGTCGTGTTCGCCCGGAAGCACCGTATAGGTGAGAACTGGCGCAATGACGGGCGCATCGCACGCGGGTTCCGCGCCCAAGGCGTCCCCTGGGCGAACGTGCGCAAGACCCGTCACGGCACAAATACCGCCAGCGGCAACTTCTTGGGCAAGCTCATACTTCTCGCCGTTATAGATGCGCACCTGATCGACCTTTTGCTCCCATGCCTCGGCACCGGAGCGCCCCTCGATCATCTGCTTTGCATGCAGCGTGCCGCCGGTCACTTTTACCCAAGCCAAGCGCTCGCCGCGATCGCCGCGGCTGACGCGATAGACGCGCGCGGCGAACTCCGGCGGCCACGCCCTCTCACGCATCAGCGCGCACATGCCATCCAGCAGCTCGCCCACGCCCTGCTCCTTAAGCGCCGAGCCGGCAAAGCAAGGAAAGAGCCTGCGCTCGGCAACCATGCGCGAAAGCGTTGAGACGGAAAGCTCGCCTGTCTCAAGAAACTCCTCGAGGGCTGCCTCGTCCAACGCGGCAGCGTCCTCCCAAGCGGCACCGCCCGTCAGCAGTTCGTTGGCATCCAGACAGCCCTCGGAAAGACGCTGCCCAAGTTGTGCCAGCAAAACATCGCGGCCGGGATTCTCCAAATCGATTTTGTTGATAAAGACAAACGTCGGGATGCCATAGCGTGCAAGCAGGCGCCGCAAGGTTTCGGTGTGTCCCTGCACGCCGTCGTTGGCACCTACCACCAAAATCGCGTAGTCGAGCGCACGCAACGTGCGCTCTGCCTCGGCCGAAAAATCCACGTGTCCGGGAGCGTCCACGAGCATGACGCGGGTATCACCGTGGTCGAACACGGCCTGCGACGAGAAAATCGTGATGCCGCGCTCGCGTTCGATAGCGTTGGTATCCAGGTGCGAGTCGCCGTCGTCCACACGGCCGCGCTTGCGAATGCGACCTGCGTTGAACAGCATGGCCTCGGCCAGCGTAGTCTTGCCGGCATCGACATGCGCCAAGATTCCAACGACAGCTTGCTTCGACATGGCTCTCCTCTTATTGCAAGCCCACCGCACGCGGCAACGGGCACCCTCGTTCCACACTGGATGATACAATTTACGGGCCGGCGGGCGAAGCGGGCCCTATCCCCCGACCGAGCTCATCGCCCCGCGTTGCCGCGCGGCGATTTTCGCAGGTTCGCGCCTTGCGAAAGCCGGCACCTCCCCTAACAGCGCAGCGACCAAAAATGGCCCCACCCGGGGCCATTTTCATGTACATGGATTGTTGATACGCGTCCTCGCTCTTATGCCTCGCGCAGCCAGTCGAACGCAACACGCGGCGTGCCGTCCGACACATACACGACGCCGGCGCGCTCGAACCCCGCTTTCATGCTCGCGCCCTGCATGGGCAGGTTGTCCGCGTGCGTGTCGATACGCAGGTGGTCAGCGCGCGCCTTGGCAAAGGCAAACATCGCGGCCGCGATACCGTGCACGGTGCCGTCGGACGCCACGCGGTGCAGTACGGCGTACGGAGTGTCGCTACGCCACTGACCGTCCTCGATGACGTCATAGCACTCGTCCGAGCCCGGCAAAAAGGCAAACGTCGCCACCACGCGACCGTCGACTTCGCACACATAGCTGCCACCGACGGCGATATCGGCAGCCAGCTGCTCGGCCGAAGGCGTGCCCTCGGGCCACTGCGTGGCGTTGCCATGCGCGCGCATAAAGGCGCGGGCGGCGTCATAGATAGCCATGACGGCGGGAATGTCGGTCTCGAGGGTTTTTCTGATCATCACGCGGCGGCCTCACGTTTATTGGTATCACTTTGATTGAGCAATGATACCAGCGTTTGGAAAGGGCACGAAGCAGATGGGAAGCAAAAAGCGAGCCGCCTGGTCAAAGGCCAAAAGCGAGTTTTTGGGCGCTGCCACCGGCGGCGACATGAGCGACCTGTTTGCGCGCGAGGACGAGCGCCGCGACGCCCTGGACGCCGAGCGCGATGAGGCCTGGCGCTACAAATCGTGCGAGCGCAAAAACCGCTACGATACACGCGCCGAGGCCGAGGCCGTTATGGCCGACTGCGAAAACCATGGGCGGCGCGGTTTGGCCTGCTACAAATGCGAATACTGCGGCGGGTGGCACCTGACGTCGCATCCTTGGAAATAGGCTCCGCATCGGCGCGGCGCTCACGCAGCGGCACGGCACCGACACATCGCCGGCCACCGCGCGCAGGCTACGGGCGCGGTGGCACCAAAACATCGTAGCGGACGGCCTTGCCCGCAAGCTGATAGCTCGGCTTAACGCCGGCAAGCAGCGGCCCCTTCATCGGCCGCTTGATAACAACCTTGCGCGGGTGTGGCGCAAGCGCAGCTTCGACCAGTGTCTCCTCATCGGCACACGGCTGCTCCAAATGGTGCAAAAGCTGGAACTTCTTTTTAACCGCTGCGCTCTTGGTGCGCTCGGGAAACATGGGATCCAGGTACACCACGTCGGGAGCCGCGAGCTCACCGCGCTCGACAAGCTCAGCCGTATGGCGAAGGCCAGCAATGCTGTCCTCACCCGCATGTAAGCGCATGCGCGCCACGGCAGCCGCAAGCGCCGGATCATCTGCCGCGCGATCCAAGGCATCCTTGAGGAGCGCCGCGATCACGCAATCCTGTTCATACAGATCGACGGTAAAGCCCGCAGCGGCCAGCAGCAGCGAATCCTCGCCAAAGCCTGCCGTGGCGTCAATCGCCCATGGGCTCTCGATGCCTTTTGTGCGCGCGGCCTTCACCAGCAGCTCTTGCTGCAGGCGGCCCTGCCTGAGCCGTGGAAGCATGCGGCCAAAATCGGCGCGCAGCCCCATCGCGCCGTCGGTGAGCGTGAGGCCCTCGGGGTTCCCGATCAGCTCAAGCCCCGCGGCCCGAGCAACAGAAAAGGGATCGACGACGCCCATGGGCACTCCTTCACAAGCAAAACGGATACGCGGGCGCCGTTGATGTCAGCACCCAACCGTCCGCTATTGTCCCACATGCGACATGGCCCACAACATCCCAACGCAAAGCACCGCCATCAATCCCGTGCACACGGCAGCGATCACGGAATCGCTCATGCGCCTTCCCAACGACCGCGGCTCGCGCGCTTGCCCTGTTCCATACATCATGGCTCCTCCTTAGACCAACTCCTTGTTACGCCCTCATCATCGCAGCGCCGTACATGAGCTGCCATCGATTTGACTTACGCCCAGCTTTCCTTTTTGAAAGGTTGGACCGTGCAGGCCCCAAGCGCCTTCAGGCGCATGCTTACCCTTCCCGCTCTCGGCGGCAGCGTCGTTAACACCGGTACCTTTGTCATCGTGGTGTACGAGCCGTTCTTTGTTCAGCAGGCTCACGCCGTTAAGGCCGAGAACAAGGATCGCCTGTAGGCACCCATCTCCCACAGCCCCCCGCAATCAAGCAACTAAAAAGGGCCGATCGCGTTACTGCGCGATCGGCCCTTTACGTTTGCCCAGATAAAACCTGCCAAAACAAACCTGTCCCTTTTTGGCAGGTTGTTAGCTGTGGCGGTACTCGGCGATGATGAAGTCGGTATCGGTCTGAAGGGTGTCCAGGACCTAACGCCCATCGCAGCATGCTGACATCTATTTAGCAATAAAGTGCCCGATGCCGACAGATTTTATCCTCCGCCTCAACCCTTTGTTTACCTGCCGCTTCACGACTATTCCACAGTTACCCGTCCATATCATTAAAGAACTGAACAATCGTCGTGAGGAATGCAAATGGACCATTCAGTCACACGCCGAAATGCCTGCCGGCTGGCAATCTCGGCAACCGGAGCCGCACTTGCAGCCATGTTGCTACCAGCCTGCTCAAACGGCAATTCCGGCATGCCTGGCAAGGGCAAGCTGAGTGTAGGCGTCCGCTCGGATATCGTCGGGTTTAGCGAACGTAACCCCAACAACGGCAAGTACTACGGATTCGAAATCGACCTCACCAACGAGCTGGCAAACCGTCTCGGTTATGGAGACTGTTCGTTTATAACCGTAACGCCCGAGACGCGCGAAGAAATGCTCTCGTCGGGAAAAGTCGATTGTCTGATTGCTTGCTACTCGATAAGCGACGAACGCAAAAAGCTGTTTGACTTCTCTCCCGCCTATTACACCGATTCGGTAATTCTTGTTGTCGAAAACACATCGCTCATTCAATCCTTTTCCCAGCTTGAAGGCGGAACAATTGGCACGGTAGCCGGAACGAACGCCGCACCTCAACTTGCCGCGAAGTTTTTGGAACTGGGGCTTTCGGACGGCATACCCCGGCAACAGGATGCCGAGAGCGGCAGCATCGACTACGACACATGGCATCTAAGCCAATACGCGAGCTACGCCGAGCTTTCCCAAGCATTGGAAGCCGGCGACGTCGACGCCATGGCGACGGACGGCGCAATTGCCAAAACCTATCTCGATGGCGAGCGCACCGTCCTGCCCGATTTTGGCATCAACCCACAGCGTTATGCCGTCGCAACGAAGAAGGGCTCTGAGCTTTCGCCTAAGATTGCCGCCGAAGTGCGCTCAATGCTCAAAGACAAAACAGTCGATAAGCTCATCAATAAATGGAACTAAGGGAGCCTACCCATGTCCAAGCGATTAAAAAAGAAGTCTGTGGCGCTTGCCGTTGCCGTAACCGTCTGCGCATTGGCGATGGGACTCCTACTCGCCTCGATGCAAACGCGTCTATCGCAAGAGGAATACGCTCTGGAATTTGATCGCGTTGCCGCCGAACTCCCCGATCTCGTTAAAACGGCTCGGGCGGAAACGAAAGACAACACCCAAACATTTGATGACCTGTATCGCACGCGCGCCGCAAGCATCGCATTTATGGCGGCTAACGATGCCGGTTACGAAGCGACCGATGTCAAAATGGCCGAACTCAAGGACCTGCTCAAGGTCGATAACGTTCTCGTCGCCCGACGCGACGGCTCTATCATCGCCAAGGCAGCTGACACCAAAGCCGATTTTAGCCGCGCCCGCTTCAACCAGCTACGTCAGTGCTTCGAGACCGGCAAGCCCTCCGATCCGGTTGAGGTCGATCTTCCCGATCAAGACTGGCTCATGCGATACTATGCCGCCAAAATCGATGACGACACCATGGCCATCGTAGAACAAAATCCCCGAGAGCTGCACGCCCTTGTCAAGGACACCGGATCGACCGAGAGCATGCTCAAGAACATCTCACTCGGCAGCCACGGATTTGTCCTCGCCGTATCGGCAAAAACGCATCTGATCACCTACCATCCCGACCAGAACATGATAGGTACCGATGCACTCGACAACGGCATCGATATTAGCAATCTTGAGGACGGCAAAACATTCTTCACTTCCGTCAAGAACACAAGCCTGTACTGTCGCGTCAAGTTGGTCGATGACACCTATTACATTCTCGCCATTCCCGAAAGCGACACCGCCACCGCACGCAACATCACCGTGGGCGTCATCCTCTTTGCCTTCATCGCAATCGTCGCCGCCGTGGCGCTCTATGACCTGTTTGTCCTTGCGGATGACGAGCATAGCGACCAAGGCGATCACGAATACGTCAAGATCGGTCGCAACCTTAGGTTTAACCCCGCCGTGGGCAGGCGCGCAACAGCCTTGTCCGTTGCAGGACTCGTCTTGCTCCTGGCGGTAACCTTCTATATGCAAACGCTCTTTGCCCTTTCGAGCCAAGCGACGGTCAATCGAGAGCGCGTAGAGCAGATTGATCAAACGCTCAAAAACAATGCAATGCGCGAGGATGAACTTACGAGGCAATATAGTGACCACTACGCCACTACCTGCCATATTATCGCCTACATCGTTGAGCACAATCCAGAGCTCGCCACGCGAGCCGATCTGCACAGCTTGGCAGAAACGCTTGGCGTCGAGTCAATTTACCTCTACGACGGCGACGGCAATATGACGAGCTCGAGCACGTCACAACGATCCTATAGTCTTTCGACCAAGTACGGCGACTCCTCCTACGAGTTCCGCTCGCTTTTGGGCGGCAAGGATGAGTATATACAGCCCCTCTCTATCAACAGAACCACTGGCGAGACATATCAGTACATCGGCGTCGCACTCTACGATCAAGATGGCATTGCAGACGGAATCGCTCAGATTGCCGTGCGCCCTATGCGCTTAGAAGAAATGCTCAAGAGCACCAAGATCGGCGTGGTGCTCGACGGCATCAAGGCGGGCGCCGGAGGCTTCGCCTTTGCAATCGAGAAAAAAGACGGCACCGTTGCATATCATCCCAACAATCTTCTTATGGGGAAAAAGGCGTCCGAAATAGGACTGGCTGACGAGCACCTTGCAGACGGCTTTAGCGATTTCATTTACATCGACAACCAGAAACTCTACGCCTCCTGCCTAGAGACTGACGACTATTACGTTTACGTCGCGGCACCCGAAGACTCTTTTATGCACCAGCGCGTTCCGCTCACCATCGCAACCGGAATCATCGCCGCCATATGCTTTGTCCTTATCTACCCTCTGCTGACACTCGACACTATAAGAGTCGAAGAAAAACGTTCGAAGCGCGAAGACGATTTCACGGCAAGACGGCACAACATCACAGTCACGACATCCGACGGCCGTATCAAGCACAGCGAAAGTGCCATTGGCCGATGGCTCAACATTTCCTTTAAATGGGAAGACAAAACCCCCGAGCAAAAACTCGGCACGGTCCTTAGATGGTTTACCGGTATCGGAGTGTTTATCGTCTTTTTGGCCGTCTTGTTTAAAGACACTCTATTTGGCCCGCGTTCGGTATTCACCTACATTCTGGGCAATGACTGGCAGCGCGGTCTCAACATATTCGCGCTCACCGCTTCAATCATGTACGCCTGTGTGGCGCTCACAGTGTGCGCAATCGCACAGTCGCTTCTTCGCATGTTGTCCAACGTGCTTGGCGCGCGCGGCGAGACGATATGCCGACTTCTCTCGAGCCTGACAAAATACGGAACCCTCATCGCCATGCTCTATTGGTGCCTAGGCGTTTTGGGTGTCGACACCGCAACGCTTTTGGCCTCGGCAGGCATCATTACACTCGCGGTCTCCTTTGGAGCCAAAGACCTCATCACGGATATCTTGTGCGGGCTCTTTATTATCTTTGAAGGCGAGTTCCGCGTTGGAGACGTCATCTCGGTTGGCGGCAATACCGGCACCGTTATGGAAATTGGCGTGCGAACCACAAAGATCAATGACGGCAACGGCAATGTTCTACTGCTGCGCAATAGCTCGATTTCGAATGTCACCAATATGACCAAACTTAATTCTTACGCCATCATGGACATCACCATACCGGTGGGAGAATCTCTACCCTATGTCGAAAAGGTGCTTAAAGACGAGCTCAAAAGTGTGCATGACCGCGTTCCCGCCATTATCGAAGGCCCCTTCTACAAGGGCGTGGTCGACCTTAGCAGTACCGCTATGACCATTCGCGTTGTCGCCACCTGCAAGGAGACAGACCGCGGCAGCGTCATGCGCTCTTTGCGCCGCGAGGTAAAGCTTATGCTTTCCCGCCGCGACATCGCCCCCTATCAACTCGTTTTCGATCATTGCGATGCCGTTGAGTCCGCTCCAAAGGCAGCTACCGCCGAGGAACTCGCCGAAGCGGACGAGTTTAACGAAGAACAGAAACTCGCCTCGCAAGATCTGGGCAACGAACCCCTCAATCAGTAATTCATGGCGCCAGGCAATACGTGCACGGTGCCATAACGGCTCAAGGGAAAGGAACTGAACATGAGCAACAACCGTAAAGTCCTAAAGGTCATGTCCATCATCTATCTATTGGGAGGTATTTTTAGCATCGCCGCGGGAGCGTTGGCACTCACTGCGGCTTCGGGCGACGCCAGCGGCGACCTCTCGGTTTACAGCGTTGTCGTCATCGTGATGGGCATCGTCGAAATCATCGCTGCCATATTGGGCATCCGTGCCTCAAATAACCCCAGCAAGATTGGCATCGTTTGGGTCTGGGCTATCATTTGCCTAGCATGCGCCGTTGTGAGCCTGCTGCTTTCCGAGCCCTTCTTGGGCGGAGTCGGCACCAGCGCCACCGATGTCACCGCCGTGGTCGTAAGTGCCGTGTACTTCGTTTTCGCCAACCGCGTTAAAAAGGAAAGCCAGGAGCGCCTGAGCTAGGCAACGGGCTCAACTATACAAAGCGCCACGCATAAAAACCGCCCTCCGTTTCTCAGACAGACGAGAAACGGAGGGCGGTCTGCTATTGATGGCGTTTGCGTTCATTCGATTGCGACACACGGCACAATCGACAGTATGTCGTCAGGCAGCAAAGCCGACAGCGGCGAGCGCATCGACGGATATGCTAGCGAGCGGCGGACCCGTTGGCGCAACCCACCATGCGAATCAAGTAGTTTTCTACGACGTGATAAGCTTGGGGTTTTTCATCTTTAAGGGAAACTAGGCACACCGGAACTGTCAGGGCCCCTTTACCCGCAATGGGGACAACCTCAAACCCGCTAGCAATCTGACCGGGAACGGGAAGAATCGCATTTAAGAAAAAGCCGTGCTCTGCCACCAAAAACGACCCAAATTGAGCGGGGCCATCGATAATGCGCGTCTCACCAAGGACACCGCGGCTTTCGTACTGCCAAAAAATCGAATTATTAAAGTTATCAAACGCAGCCGACTGTCCTGCCGGATATGAGCTCAAATCAGCCACAGTCACAAAAGGCCTCTTAGCGAACGGATGGCCGGCGGCGACGACAATACCCGTGGGCAGGGTTCCCAGCTGCTCGCAATCATCATTGGTATTGTCATATGTGCCCACCGTAAGCAAGGCGTCGAGGTCACCCTGCTCGAGCTCCTGCTGAGCGATCCCGGGATGCACGGCACAAAACTTCACGCGCACGCGGGCACCACGCATGATAAGCGCAGACAACCCCTTATATAGCTTATCGTCGTTATCGAGTGCGGGAACGCACAGGCCAATCGAGAGTTCCGGCATCGCTTGCGCCCCAGAGGCCGACGGGACGGTCAGGTCGCATCCAAACGGATCAAAGTTTTCAACCTCACGATACGCCTCGACGGCGTTGTGAGCCTTGGCATAAAAGCTACGGGCGGCCCGAGTCGGCTTTACGCCACTATTTCCACGCTCAAAAAACTGAACGTTAAACAACTGCTCGAGCTCGCTAATTGACTTGGAAATGGCCTGGACGGTCACGTTGCACTGGTGTGCCGCAGCGGTAAAACTCTTCGTCTCAAATACGGCGATAAAATAGCCAACCTGCTTGATATTCACCATTCACCTCAAATAAATGCACAGTATGATCCAGTTAAGTAAAAACCTAGCACAACGCAAGTGCCGGCATGTCGCGAACGGAGCGTTCAACTATTGGATGAACGTACGCAGCGCCTTGTTGAATTACAATATGCTTCGCGACATGCGCCATGCATGCGCATCAAATACGTCATGTCCACTTCGAAAGGACCAGCCATGAGCTACACTCGCAAGACACTCAAAGTCCTTGCCCTCATTTACTTTGTTTTGGGCATCGCCAGCCTCGTCATCGCCGGCGTCGGCATCGCCAAGGGCAGCCTCGATTCCACGTACGGGTCGAACGCCATGCTCGCCGCGGCCGTACTTGTCATCAAGGGTCTTGTCGATCTTGCCGCAGGTGTTGCGGGCATCAAGGGCGCCAACAAGCCTTCGCAGGTGGATGGTGCGTTTAAGCTCGGCATCGTCGCCGCAATCGCCACGATTGCGCAGGCCGTGCTCACGCTTCCCGCGTTTGGCGGCGACGCCATCAACTTTGGCGCCTTTGTCATCGTGGTGTACGACCTGTTCTTTATTCAGCAGGCACACGACATTAAGGCCGAGAACAAGGACCGCCTGTAAGCGCTCGCTTCTCATAACCTTTGTAGCCAAGCAACTAAAAAGGGCCGATCGCGCATCTCCGCGGTCGGCCCTTTACGTTTGCCCAGATAAAACCTGCCAAAATAAACCTGTCCCTTTTTGGCAGGTTGTTAGCTGTGACGGTACTCGGCAATGATGAAGTCGATATCGGTCTGAAGGGTGTCCAGGTTTGCCAGGCGCTCTTTATCGGCAGGGCGCGTGCGGTAGTAGTACGGCGTCATCTGGAACACCGCCTCGATGTCGGCCTGCGTCTGGAGCGTAATGTTCGCAGATACCCGTTGCGTTCCCACCAACTCGAGCTCGGTCGTCTTCGGCGGCTTCTCATCGTTGAGATATGGCGTGTCGTAGAGCACCTCCTTGAGCCCAAACAGATGCCGAGCACCCGGCACCACGGTGTAGAGCGAGCCCTCGGGCGCCAGCACGCGGGCAAATTCACGCTCGTTAAAGGGGGCGAAGAGCTCGGTCACCATATCGAAGGCGCCATCAGCCACGGGGATATCCTTCATGTTGGCCACGAAATAGGTCGCATCGCCGCGCTTGGCAGCCAGGCGCACCATCTCTTTGCCCAAGTCGAACCCGAAAGCCTCCACGCCCGGCACCGCACCCATGGCGCTCGTGTAGTAGCCCTCGCCGCAGCAAATATCGAGCAAGGTCACGGGAGCGTCCGCAGACGCCAAACGCCCGGACACCCGCTCGCGCACCAGCTCGACCATCGCATCGCGCAACGGCGCATAGTAACCGCGGTTAAGAAAGTCACGACGGCTGCGCGCCTGCGACTTGGGATCGCCCATGGAGTCGCCGCTCTTGGACGAGCGCAGCAAATATAGATAGCCCTCGCGCGCACGGTCAAACCGGTGTCCGCCCGCGCATGCAGCACCGCGCTCGTCGTCCACCAATGGCTTATGGCAAACGGGACACAACAACATGGCAACTCCTTAGCGCGGACAACACAACGCCCACCATTGTCGCACGCCTTCCCCACCTAGTCATTGGGGACGTTCTTGAATGACTAGTCGTTTAAGAACGTCCCCAACGACCAAATGACTAGTCTGAAGGAGTGTCCCCAGCTGCCGGCAGAAAAGGAACGTCCCTAAGTGCCGGCTGGATGCATTAGGAGTATCATCGTCTGCGCAAATATCTAGCGAATCGCATAGTAGAGATTGAGAGCGTATGACTGATACCGCGTCCAAGCACATTGACATGACCACCGGCTCGCTGTGGCGCAATATTCCCCTGTTCGCCTTTCCCGTCGCCGCCACGAGCATCCTTGAGCAGCTGTCGAACCTCATCGCCACGGTCATCATCGGTAACTTCTCGGGCGACCAGGGAACCCTCGCCATGGCGGCGGTCGGCTCCAATGTTCCGCTTACCAGTCTTATGATCAACCTGTTTATTGGGCTGTCGCTTGGCTCCAACGTGGTCATCGCCAACGCCATCGGCCGCAACGATCAGAACATGGTCAAGCGCGCCGTCCACACCTCGATTCTGATGGCACTCGTGGGCTTTGTCGTCATCGCACTGGGCGAGATCTTTGCCGAGCCCATGCTCGCCGCGCTCAACGTCCCTGACGAAACCATGCCGCTCGCATCGCTCTACCTGCGCGTCTTTTTGCTCAGCATGCCCTCGATCTTACTCTACAACTTTGAGGCCGCAATCTTCCGCTCCGTCGGCATCACCCGCATGCCGCTGCAGGCGCTTGCCGTGTCCACCGTCCTCAACATTGGCCTGGACCTCATCTTTGTCCCCGTGCTCCACTGGGGCGTCGCGGGTGTCGCCATCGCCACCGCCATCGCCTATACCGTCAGCGCAGTCACGCTCTTTATCCGTCTGCTCAAGACCGATTCCGTCGTCCGCGTCACCCTGCGCGATCTGGCTATCGACCCCGTCGCCCTCAAGCGCATCGTTAAGATCGGCCTGCCCGCCGGCATCCAAAGCGCCGTCTTTGCCGTCGCTAACATCATCATCCAGTCCGCCATCAACAGCTTGGGCACCGAGGTCATGGCGGCATCCAGCGCTGCCATGAGCCTGGAGTATGTGTGCTACAACCTGCTCAACAGCTTTAGCCAGGCTTGCACCACCTTTGTGGGACAAAACCACGGTGCCCGCCAGATCGACCGCTGCACCAAAACGCTCAAGGTCTGCCTGGTCGAAGGCGGTATCGTCGCACTCACCACCATCGTCATCATCGTCGGTCTGGGGCGCGAGATCCTGGCGCTCTTTAACAGCGATCCCAACATCGTCTCGATCGGCTATATCCGCGTGTGTTCGATCTTCCCGGCGTACGCCTTTAGCATGTTCTACGAGAACATGTCCGGCTACCTGCGCGGCTTTGGCATCTCGCTCATGCCCGCCCTCATCACCATGATTTGCGTCTGCGGCATCCGCTTCTACTGGGTATTCTGCGTGTTCCCGCACTTCCGCACATTTGCGAACATCATGATGGTCTACCCCATCAGCCTGGGCACCACGGCATTCTTTATGGTCGTGGCGGTATTGCTCTGCCACCCGGCACGCACCTACCGTCTGGCACAAGCCAAGACCGGAGCGTGCTAGGCATACACAACTAGGTGGCACATCGGCAGCTAATTGACAATATGCGAGCTCATGTAGTCGATAAAGCGCCTCGTGGCGATCGGCATGGTATCCCAGCTGCGCCAGGCTGCCACGACGTCGCGCGAGGGAGCGTGCACGATGGGACGCACGCAAATATCGGCCTGCATGCCCTCGACCGTACGACGGTAGAGCATGCTCACGCCCAGGCCCTCCTCCACCATCGCCATAATGGTGTAGTCGTCGGTAACCTCACTTGTCACGTGCGGCGACAGCCCGTGCGCCGCGAATGCATCGAGCACCAGGCTCTGCTCGCCCTCATCCAGCAGCACAAACGGTTCGGACGCCAGGTCGGCAAGCGTTACCTTTTCCTTTGCCGCCAGTGGATGGACGGCTGGTAACAGCGCCACCAGCTCGTCGTGATAGACCACGCGTTTCTCGAGCCCCTCGGTAAATCCACGCGCCGTAAAGCAAAAGTCGACCACGCCATCGTGCACCCACTGGGCGTTGCGCGTGTAATCGCCCTGCTTGAGGGTAAAGCGCACGCCCGGGTGCAGGGCCCCAAAGTCGCGAATCACGCGCGGCAACACGGTACGGCTCACGTTGGTAAACGTCGCAATACGAATATCGGTCGAGGAGAGTCCCAGCAACTCCTGGCGCTTGCCCTCGAGCTCGGCCTCGGCCGTTACGATCTGGCGCAGATACGGCAGGTACTGTTTGCCGTCGCGCGTAAGCGACACGCCCTGCTTGCCGCGCTCGATAATCGTGGTGCCCAACTCGCGCTCGAGCGCCTTGACAGCCTGGCTCACCGCACTTTGCGTATAGCCCAGCTCGTCGGCCGCACGTTTCAGGCTGCCGCAATCGACCACCATACATACAATCTGATACCGCGATGCCATCGTGCCTCCACATCGATGTAGCCGTAAAACGTTTTGCCAGGACCTTTTCTTCCAACATTAGTATTTCTTAATCATACTGAAGATACATTCGCTTTACTACATCCATCTCTGGGAGCAGAATCCTTTTTGCGAAACCGTTCTGTAACAAAAGGAGTCCCATGGATCGCAAAAAAGCAATCGCGCTCTCATTTTCCGTTCCCGTCGCATGGGGCTTTTCGTACCCCCTCATGAAGATCGGCATGGACAGCATGAACGCCACGAGCATCGTTGCGCTACGCTGCATCATCGCTTTTGCAGCTTGTCTGCTGCTCTTCCACAAGCACGCGCTGCGCGTCAACCGCGACGTGATGATTCGTTCCGCTATCATCGGCGCCATCATGGCGACCGAGCTCACCTGCATGTGCCTGGGCTCCAGCCTTACCTCTGCCTCCACCGCCGGCTTTTTGCAGAGCCTGACGGTCGTGATCGTACCGTTTGCCAATGCGGCCCTGCTGCGTCGCGCCCCCGAGCGCAAGGTGCTCATCGGCACCGCCATCGTCACTTGCGGCATGCTGCTGCTCTCGGGCGCCGACTTTACCAGCCTCAATCCCGGCGCAATCATCATGCTGCTCTCGGCCTTTATCTATGCCGGCCACATTATCATCGCCAAGCGCTTTGTCGAAGAAGTCGATCCGCTGGCTCTGGGCGTTTGGCAGCTGGGCTTCGGTGGCTTGTTCTCGGGCATCGCCGCATGCACCTTGGGCGGCTTTACGCTTCCCAGCACGCCGAACGAAATCGTCGTGGTCGTTGCGCTCGCACTCATCTGCTCTGCCTACGGCTTTATCACCCAGACGCTCGTGCAGCCTCACGTACCCGCCGAGACCACCGGCTTTGCCTTCTCGCTCGAGCCGGTCTGCTCTGCCGTCTTCTCGTTCTTCTTGGTCGGCGAAGTGCTGAGCCCCATCGCCTTCTTTGGCGCCGCCCTCATCCTCACCGGCGTCATGGTGGCAACCATCGAGCTTCCGCGCCTTCGCGCACATGGACAGGCTCGCATGGCAGGAGCGCCCGAGCAAGCCTCGTAAGCGCCTCACCTTTTGTAGCCCCGACATAAAGGTCTCCGGACGCCTTTACAATAGATGCCAACAGAGCATCTGCCATAAAGGAGCCCCATGGACACCGCAACTCGCGACCGCAACATAGCAACTTGGTTGGGCGATGCGCCGCAGCCGGTACGTGACACGACGGACCAGCTGCTCGAGCGCATCGCCCTTTTACGTGCCGAGCAAACCATTTACCCGGCACAAGACGACATCCTCAATGCCCTCGCCTATACGCCGGCCGACCATGTCAAAGTTGTCATTTTGGGTCAAGATCCCTATCACGGACCCAACCAGGCCATGGGGTTATCGTTCTCGGTTCCCGCGACGCAAACCAAGTTGCCGCCGAGCCTGCGCAACATCTACAAGGAGCTCAAAGCCGATCTGGGTTGCCCCATTCCCGCCACGGGAGATCTGACGCCATGGGCACAACAGGGCGTCCTGCTCCTTAACACCACGCTCACGGTGCGCGAGCATGCCGCGAACTCACACGCCAAACTGGGCTGGAGCACGCTCACCGACTACGTTATCGAACGCTGCTGTCAGCTGCCCCAGCCGGTAGTCTTTTTGGCATGGGGTCGCTTTGCCCAGCAGATGGTCGAAGGCAAGCTCGCCGCGACCGGCGCAGGCAAGGCAGCCGGTAAGTTCTGCCTGGCCTCCACACACCCCTCGCCGCTTTCGGCCAACCGTGCCACGGCAGAACTCCCCGCTTTTATGGGGTCGCGCCCCTTCTCGGCATCCAATCGTCTACTCGAACAGCACGGCTCGATCCCCGTCAACTGGACTTGCCTCGGCTAAAAATCGATACATCAAAAACGCGTCCGACGGCTTTCCATCGGACGCGTTTCCTATTCGGGCCAAATAAACTGGGTACGGTCTGCCTCGCCACCGTCAATGAGCAGGCCCTGCCCGGTCATAAACCGGTTGGTCACGCCCACAAAGTAGATCCACTCGGCGATCTCTTGGGCGGTGGCCCAGCGTTTAAGCGGCGTGAGCTCCATAATCTGGTTCCACAGGTGTTCGTCTTCCATCACGCAACGGTTGAGCGGCGTGATAACGCCGCCCGGGTCCACACTGTTGGCGATGGCCTGCGGCGCCAAGCGGTTTGCAAGGTTCTTGGTGTAGGCGATAACGCCGCCCTTGCTGGCAGCATAGGCGGGAAACTCCGATCCCGTATGCCCGCTCGCCGACCCCACATTGACCACGGATGTAATAGCCGGCGCCGGCTTGGCGGCAAGCCCCTCCCCCACAAAGGCGTAGCGCTCGGTCACGTTGATGGTGCCGCACAGGTTGGCGGCAATATCGTCGGCCGAGTCCTGCGTACCAGCAACATTCACGATCACCTGGGGTTCAAGCTCGCCTGGAAACGAGTCCGGCTCGCGGACATCGACGATCAGATGGCGATAGCGCTCGTGCTCGATCGCTGCCGGCAGCAAATCAAAGCCCACGACCTCGTGGCCCTCGTCCAAAAAGCGCTGCACGCACGCGGCTCCGATACCGCCCGAAGCGCCCGTGATCAAAACCCGCATATTTGCTCCTTAGGCGGTTGCGTGGCGCTCGAGATACTCGGCGCCCACATTCTCGCGCTCCCAGCCGCGCACGACCTTGTAGCCCACAGGGCTCAGGAAGACCTCGCACAGCAGCTCGGCAACAGCGCCGGTCAGCGAGCACATAAGGACCTGCACCCAGGTCCAACCAAAGAACGTGTGGCTCACCACAATGGCAAAGACCAGGTTGTCGATAAACTGGCCAACGCCTGTAGACACATAGGAGCGGAAGGCAAAGCTCGCAAAGTTATTCTTTTTGAGCATACGGCCGAGCGACTGGTTGAGCGTGGAGTTAACGACGGCAGAGACGAGCATGGCGAGCGAAGATCCAAACACCACGTACCAGGTGCCGCCGATGGTGGCGTTAAGGGCGGTGTTGACCTCGATCATACCCGTGTCGTAGTAGGCGCCCCACATGCCGGGCGTGAGCGAGCATGCCCAAAAGCACAGGCTCACAGCCAGGTTGACCAGCAGTGCGAGGATAGAGATTTTGATGGATGCCTTGGCGCCAAAGCGCTTGCAGATCATGTCCTGGCACAAAAACGAAACCCAGCTCACCACAAAGCCGCAATCGAGTGCCAGATACGGCAGGCTGATGAGCTCTTTGTTGGCCAGCAGGTTCATCATGATAACGCTCACGATAAACAGCGAAACCGTTGCCGCGGGAATGCTCCGCAACAGGACCTTGTAGTCCTCCATGACCTTCTTGATCATTATGTACTCCTTTGGTTTTAGGTTTAACGAGCAGGATATCGGACCCGAACTGCTCGGCCGCCACGGTCTTGAGGCGACGGTGGGTATGATAGCCGCTCACGCGGCGGCAGGCAAGCAAACGGCGCGGCGGCCCCACAGGATCACCGCGCCGGTGCGCTAAAACGTTACGTTGCCGAACTCCGACAGGACAAGGTCGGGGTTGTGGTCGGTAGCCCAGTCCACGTTCCACGGGCTCGTGAACAGCAGCAGTTTGCCGCCGCGCATGTCCTCGACGCGCAGGGTATCGCGCGTGAGCGAAAGGCCCGGGATATCGATGGTGTCGGGGTCGTTTTGGATCCAGCGGATGTCCGTATAGGGCAGCGGCTGGCGACGAACCTCAACACGGTACTCGGCCTTGAGGCGGCGCTCGAGTACCTCAAACTGCAGCACGCCGACCACGCCCACGATGACGCTCTCCATGCCGGCACCCAGCTCGCGGAAGATCTGGATGGCGCCCTCCTGGGCAAGCTCCTCCATGCCCTTCACAAACTGCTTGCGCTTGAGCGTGTCGACCTGCGTAATGCGGGCAAACATCTCGGGGGCAAACGTCGGGATCTGCGGATACTGCACGTGGCGCTTGCCGGAGCACACGGTGTCGCCGATGCTAAAGATACCGGGATCGAACAGGCCCACGATGTCGCCGGCGTACGCCTCGTCCACGATGGCGCGATCGTCGGCCATCATCGAGGTGCCCGTAGCCAGCTTGAGCTTGCGGTTGCCCTGCACATGGAAGGCATCCATGCCGCGCTCGAACTTGCCCGAGCAAATGCGCACAAAGGCAATGCGATCGCGATGGTTCTTGTCCATGTTGGCCTGGATCTTAAACACGAAGCCGCTAAAGTCGTTCTCGGCGGGCGCGACCGGCTCGCTGGTGAGTGTATCGGTATAGGCGCGCGGCGTCGGGGCCAGACGCAGGAACTCTTTAAGGAAGGGCTCCACACCAAAGTTGGTGAGTGCCGAGCCAAAGAACGCCGGGCTCAGCTTGCCGCAGGCCACGGCATCCAGGTCGAGCTCGTCACCGGCGCCATCGAGCAGCTCGATGTCGTCCATCAGGTTCTTGTGGTTCTCCTCGCCAATAAGCTCGTCCATGGCCGGATCGCCCAGCTCGGCCTCGACCTCGGCGACCTTCTTGGTGGCGTTGGCGTGGCCGTCGCCCTCAAAGGCAATGACGCGACGGGTCTGACGATCGAACACGCCGCGGAAGTTGCGCCCGCTGCCGATCGGCCAGTTCATGGGATACGTATTGATACCCAGGACGTTCTCGATCTCTTCCATGAGCTCAAACGGATCGCGAGCCTCGTGGTCGAGCTTGTTCACAAAGGTAAAGATGGGAATATGGCGCAGCGTACAGACCTTAAAGAGCTTTTTGGTCTGGGCCTCGACGCCCTTAGCGCCGTCGATGACCATGACTGCGGCGTCGGCGGCCATAAGGGTACGGTAGGTATCCTCCGAGAAGTCCTGGTGGCCGGGGGTATCGAGGATGTTGACGCAGGCGCCGTTGTAGGTGAACTGCAGCACCGAGGAGGTAACGGAAATACCGCGCTCCTTCTCGATGTCCATCCAGTCCGAGACGGCATGCTTGGCCGAGCTCTTGCCCTTGACCGAGCCGGCAGTCTGGATGCTGCCGGTATAGAGCAGCAGCTTCTCGGTAAGCGTGGTCTTACCGGCGTCCGGGTGGCTGATGATCGCGAATGTGCGGCGCGACGAGATTTCATCCGACAGGCTTGCCATGCGGATCCTTTCTTGCATTGAGTGCATTACGTCGATGTAACCGCACTATTGTAGCCGCGAAATCCCGCTCTAGGGCACCTATCAGGACAAATTCATCAGTTGGGGCCTGGGTAGCCGGCCCAATCCGAATTTGTCTCTTGCGTAACTGTACATAGTGTATATATACTGTGCTTACCGGTTATATACACGTGTAGCCCAACAGCTAAGGAGCCGCTGTGGACATCATCCTATCCAATTCGAGCGACAAGCCCATCTACGAGCAAATAGCCTCGCAAGTCAAAGCTCAGATCCTTTCGGGCACGCTCGCGGCGGGAGCCAAACTCCCCAGTATCCGTGCACTCGCGAGCGATCTTGGCGTGAGTGTCATCACCACCAAGCGCGCCTACGCCGACCTGGAGCAACTCGGCTTCATCTGCACCGTGCAGGGCAAGGGCTGTTTTGTCGCCGAGGGCAACCAGGAGCTCTTGCGCGAAAACCAGCTCTGCCATATCGAAGAACTGCTTGCGAAAGCGGCGAGCCAAGCCGAAGCCCTGGGCGTTACGCGCGACAAGCTGCACGAGATGCTCGACCTGGTAGCCCCCGAAACCATGCAGTAGCCATCTGCAAGAAAGGCTATACCATGCAAAACCTTTTAGAACTCAAAGGCATCTCACGCCGTGTGAGCGACCGTTTTTCGTTGCGAGTGGTCACACTCGCCGTGGAGCCCGGCCAGATCGTTGGCTTTGTGGGCGCAAATGGCGCCGGCAAGACGACGACCATTCGCGCCGCGCTTGGGCTTATAAAGCTCGATGCCGGCGAGGTGCATCTGCTTGGACAGCGCTGCGACGCCAACGCGCCCGACGAGACGCAGCGCCACCTGCGCTCCCGCATCGGGCTTGTCCTGGACACGTGTCCCTTCCCCTCCACGCTCAAGGTGGGCCAGGTCGAGAGGCTCGTAGGCCCGGCATACCCCACGTGGAGCTGCGAAACGTTCGCCGGATTCATCGACCGATTTGGCCTCGATCCCAAGACGAAGGTCAAGGACCTCTCCCGCGGCATGGGCATGAAGCTGCAGCTCGCCTGTGCGCTCAGTCACAATGCTAAGCTGCTCGTTTTGGACGAAGCCACCGCGGGCCTCGATCCCATGGCGCGCGAGGAACTGCTCGACGAGTTGCTCGCCTTTGTCGCCGACGGCCAGCACAGCGTGCTGCTCTCAAGCCACATTACATCCGACCTCGATCGCACTGCCGACCGCGTCATCTGCATCGATAACGGCTCGATTGTGTTTGACCTGCCGCGCGAGGACATTACCGATCGAGCCGGCATCGCCCACTGCACCCAAGCACAGGCGTCCGAGCTCATGGCTTGCGTCGAAGGCGCCCGTGCCGCCCACCACGCCTATAGCGTGGACGTGCTCGTGCCCAACCGTCGCGAGGCGCTCGAGGCCTTCCCCGAGATTCCCTGCGATCGGGCAACCATTGATGACTATCTTCGCCTCATACTGAAAGGGGCTTCGAAATGAAACGAGCCTTTATGTCCGAGCTCGCCATCGTTCGCACGCTTGTCCCGAGCATTGCGGGCGTCGGCTTGTTCATCTTCGTCGTGCTGACCCTCGCCAACGCATCGGATGGCGATTCCGGTATAAGCGCCGGTGCCGGCGCCGTCAGTGCCATGTCGCCCATCATATTCATGAACTCACTGGCCGGTTTCGACAATCAAAACGGTTGGGAGCGTTATCGGGCAACGCTGCCCTTCTCGCGCAAAGACATCATCTGCGCACGCTACCTGAGCGTTATTGTCTTCTCCGCCGTCATGGCATGTGCAGCCACGCTTTTGAGTATCGTCGCCATCCCGCTCTTCAGCAGCGCGGGCATTCCTTCGACGGGACAGACGGTCTTTGAAATCGCAATCGCCTCGGCAGCATCGATGCTCATCTCCCTCATGATGGTGTTCCTGGCACAGCCGCTGTTCTTTCGATTTGGACACATGGAGGCGCTACGCCTATCCGTTGGCCTGTTTGCCCTGCTTGGTTGCGGCACCATGGCCACGCTGAGCTCCTCCAACCCCATCAGCAACTGGCTCATGTCGATTGCCGGAGCGAATCCCGACCCTGCCGTTCTTGGCTGCCTGTGCGCAGGAATTGCCGTACTGGCCCTCGCGCTATGTGCAATCAGCTGCACCGTCAGCACCAAGGTCTATCGAGTACGCGATTTGTAGCCACACGAAACTTGACCCACGTAGGCCACAATCGGTCGCAATCGCCCATCCGCAAATCCATGGCAAACGGCATGTCCCCGGCGTGCGCCACCGTACTACTTGCGCAGCGGCTTGGGCAGCGGAATGCCGGCGGCGATAACGGCGGCGATGATCATGCAGACGATACCCTTGAGCGGGAAGCACATGAGCAGCAGGCCCACGACCATGACGGGCTGACGCATAACGGCGACCATCGTCGAGGCGGTGCAGACGGCGACGCAAAAGACCGGATCTGCGCCGGTGAGGATGGCAAGGCCATAGCCCAGGCTCACACCCGAGAAGATAACCGGGAAGAAGTGGCCGCCGCGCCAACCAAGGTTGATGAGGGCGGGCGTCAGCATGGCCTTAACAAGACCGGTCGCGATAAGCACGCCGGCGGGAATGGTCAGATAGGTTTCCATGAGCACGTCGGCCTGCGTCTCGCCGGCAAACATAGTGTAGGGCAGGACCGTGCCGCAGATGGCGAGCGCCAGACCAGCCAGCATTGCCTTGACGACAGGGCGCTCCCCTATGGCGTGGGCCAATGCCTCGCTCGCGTGCTCCGAGACAAAGTACAGCCAGCCGCAGACCGTACCGACGAGCGACAGAGGAATAAGCCAGGCAAGCTCAAGATTGCCCACCTGGGCAGCCTCGAACCTGGGCATGCCCATGCCGCCACCCATAAGCTGTCCGAGCAGCAGATAGGCGCCCAGACCGCCGGCAATCGCGATGCCGTAGACCACGGTCTTTTGTGCCTTGGGCAGCTTGATGGTGATCTCGTCGGACGCGGAATCCCCATCGTCGTCGGCGCCCTGGCCGTCAGCGCTACCGGCGAGCGGCGCCACAAAGCCAAAGACGGGTGCGGTGAAGAGCGCCGTCAACGCGGCCTGGGTACCCAGCAGCGTAAGCTCCCTAAACTCGGCGCCGAAGCGACGCATGCGGTCGCCAACCCAGCTGCACAGACCCGCGATAACACCGGTCAGGCCGGCCTCCGGTCCAATACTTCCGCCAAACAGCAGCGGCAGCAACGCCGCGAGCGAAAGCTTGCCCAGGTTGTCATACGGGTAGTGCCCGTCTTGCTTAACCTTAGCCATCACCTGGTTGAGGTCATCGGTCTTGGTGCCCGTAAGCTTTTCGTACAGACCGATCAGCAGGCCGCCCAGCAGGCAGACAAAAAACGGGTACGGCAAAAAGCCAAACGGGCCACTGGCAAGCTCGGGCGAAGCGACGCCCAGCGTGTGCGGAATCTCGGTCCATAGATAGTCGATGCCGTGCTCCATCGCGAAAAAGAACAGCCAGACCGCGGCACCTGCGAACGCACCGGTCACGGCAACGCTCACTAAAAACAGCGCGCGGTTTGTGGGTTTGGCAAGGTTATCCATCGGGTCCTCCCGCGGTCAAAGTCGACATAGTTACGTTTTATTGTAGGGCGGGCACGGCGCGGGCGGGCTAACCATCTGCGCCGCGAACGACACCGTTGGGCGCCGCACGCGCGGCAGGCCCGAGGCCTAGTTGTCGATAATCGATGCGATTTGGTGCAGGTTATCGGCAAAGTAAATCCCCTGCTGGCGCTGCGGGCTCGATAGGCCCTTATCGATCATATGCTCGAGCAACGCCTTGAGGTCGTTGTAGTAGCCCCCGAGGTTGTACAGGATGCACGGCGCATCGAGATGCCCCAACGACACAGCGGACATGACCTCGGCAATCTCCTCGAGCGTGCCCGTACCGCCCGGGAAGGCGATGAACGCGTCGCCGAGCTCGATCATCTTGGCCTTACGCTCGGTCATGCCGCTCGTCACGATAAGGTCGTCGATGCCATCGTGCTGAAACTCGGCCTCGATAAAAAAGCTCGGCTCCACGCCCGTCACATAGCCGCCGGCATCGAGCACGCTATCGGCGAGCGCACCCATCAGACCCGACTTGGACCCGCCGTATACCAGCGCGTGTCCGTTGGCGCCAATCCAGTCGCCCAGCTTCTGCACCGCGGGCAGAAACGCCGGGTCATTGCCGACGCTGGCACCCAGGTATACCGTGATATTCATATTCAGTCCCCCTCGTCGTGACGCGCGTCGCCCGTTCTAGCGTTGGCGTCGGCGATATTCGCGCACACGGCGCGATAGGTCGGCAAGCTCGTCACGATCGAGCTCTTCCAAATGCTCAAGATCGTCCATAAAGCGCGCCATGGTGTCCTTTTGGCGCATCTTGATGAGCGTATTGCAGTAGTTCACCGCCACGCCCGTGAGCATGGCGATGTAGAAGATGCTGATGACGCTCAAAACGACAGTGATAGCGCGGGCAACCGGCGTTTCGGCCGGGATATCGCCAAAGCCGATGGTCGATACGGTCTCAAAGCTAAACCAGAGGCCGTCGCCAAACGTAAGGGTCGTGGGCTCGGACAGCCAGACGGCCGTCGAGCACAGCAGATAGAAGACGAGAAACAGGCCCGTGATGCGTGCAAAGCCAGCCTGGCGCAACACGTCGGCAAGCGTCCTCAACTTGTTCATCGCGACCCCTTTTCCAGACGCCCAATCACATTCGCTCGTTATTGTCCCACACCCGGCAGAAAGGGACTGTCCCCAACTGCCGGGAGTGACCGTTTAGCGGTGCGGCGGCTGAATGGGCAGGCTGAGCTGGTATCCTTATGCGAAACTGTCTCAACTCGATAGGATTTCATGTGAAACCTTCCGCCGTCCTTCGCTTGGCTCTATATCGCACCCTGGCCGTCGCGCTTGCCGCGCTCGCCATACTGAGCGCCGTCATGCCCGCCCCCGCCTTTGCCGCCGACTCCGACCAGCAGGTCAAGACGGTCCGCGTTGGCTGGCTCGTCAACAACAAAGGCTTCCAGGAAGGCATGCCGGGCGAGCGACTCTCGGGGTGGGGCTACGAGTACCTCCAGACCCTCTCGTATTACACAAAGGGCTGGCAATACGAATACGTTAGCGGCACCTTCTCCGAGCTTATGGACATGCTCGAAGCAGGCGAAATCGACCTCATGCCCAACATCTCGTATTCGGCAGAACGCGAGCAGAAGCTGCTCTTTTCCTCGAACCCCGAGGGCACCGAGCGCTACTACATCTACGCCAGGCCCGACCGCGACGATCTGGCCAAGGGTGACCCCCAGGCGCTCCAAGGCCTCACCATCGGCTGCAACTCTGGCGTTATGCAAACTATCGTCGGCCAGCAGTGGCTCGCCGACGAAGGCGTCACCTGCACCTATAAAGAAATCGACACCGGCAGCGTCCTCTTTGAGGCGCTTGCAGACGGCGAGGTCGACGCCGTCATCATGAACGATACCATTTCGTCGCCCGATGCGTCACCCATGTTCTACGTAGGCTCGAGCGACTACTATTTTGCCGTTCCCAAAAGCCGCCCCGATCTGATGAACGACATCAACGCCGCCATGACGACCATCGCCCGCGATAACCCGCGCTATAACGAGGAAGTCAAATCGAGTTACCCGACCCAAAACAGTGGCTCGTCATCGCTCACCGGCCCCGAGACCACCTGGCTCAAAGCAAACGGCAATACCATCACGCTCGGCTATCTTAAAAACCAACTTCCCTACTGCACGCAAAATGACGACGGCGAGATGGAAGGATCGCTCGCCTCGCTTGCAACGACGTTGCACGACAAGTTTGGTATTACGGTCAAAACAATCGCACTCTCGAACAACAGGCAAATGATCAAAGCCCTTTCCAACGGAACCATCGATGTCGCCCTGCCATTGTTTCGCGACTACTGGCTCGCCGAGCAGACAGGAGTCATCCAGTCAAACTCGATGGGAACGGTTTCGCTGACCGCCATTCACAGTGGCAAAAACCTGAACAGCGACCTTAAGAACATCGCTTGTACAAAGAGCACAATCGTTAACCGTTTTGAGCTCGAAAGTCTCTTCCCGAACGCAACAGTAACCGAGTACTCGAATGACGGCGAGGTGCTCAAAGCCCTCAATGAGGGGAAGGCACGTTGCATCATTGTCCCCAGCACGCGCCTGGAAACTCTCCGCGACACCTACGACATCGAGGATTTCGAAACACAGGAACTCACCAACACGGCGCAGCTATCGTGTTTAATTTCGCGAGGCAAGCCCGAGCTGCTGGGAATCATCAATAAGGGCATCGTCAATGCAGGTGAATCGCTCTCTGCAAACAGCTATTTCCCCACATCGTACTCGGCGCAAGAATCGGACACGTTCCAGTTTTTCTATCGTAACCGCACCGCCATTGCGACTGTTATCATCTGCATCTTGCTCACCAGCATCGCCATCCTTGTCTGGTCGCTTTACCGCGCACAGGAGGAACGGCAGAAAGCTGATGCCGCCAACGCCGCCAAAACCGCTTTCCTCACGCGCATGAGCCACGACATCCGCACGCCGCTCAACGGCATCCTAGGCCTTATCGAAATTGAGGAATTGAGAGAAGGCGACATGCAGGTCGCCCGCGAAAGCCGCGCCAAGGCGCGCGTTGCCGCCAATCACCTGCTGTCACTGATTAACGACATCCTCGAGATGGGCAGGATCGAGGAGTGCAAAGTGACGCTCGAGCACGAATCATTCAACCTTAAAGAGCTGTGCGACAATGCGCTCGTACTGTGCAAGCTCCGCGCATCGGACCGCGGCATAACCATGCTCGACACCAGCGAGCCCTACGCTGTCGACCAATATATGATCGGCAGCCCCACCCATATTCGGCAGATCCTTGTCAACCTGCTCGACAACAGCATCAAGTACAACAAGCACGGAGGCACCGTCACGTTCTCATCGACCATCAAACCGGTCGACGACGAGCACGCCGTGTTTTGCTTTAGCGTCTCGGATACCGGCATTGGTATGACGCCCGAGTTTTTGACGCACATTTACGAGCCGTTTGCCCAGGAAGGCGACGATGCGCGCAGCAAGTTCCAAGGAACCGGCATTGGCATGTCTATCGTCAAATCGCTCATCGATATGATGGGCGGCACGATTGAGATTTCGAGTGAGGTTGGCGCGGGAAGCACGTTCAACGTCCAGATACCGCTCGATATCGACAAGAACCCTCAGGCAAGAGAAGGTGCGGACGAGCAGGCGATCAGCTGCTCGCTTGCCGGCATGAACGTTCTTTTGGCAGAAGATAACGAACTCAATGCCGAGATTGCCCAAGCTCTGCTCGAAAGCGAAGGCATCGTCGTGACTCGCGCCGCCGACGGCAACGAGACAGTCGACCTATACGTTAGCCGTCCCGCCGGCAGCTTCGATGCAATCCTGATGGACATCATGATGCCGGGCATGGACGGCTACGAGGCAACCCGGGCGATCCGCCTGAGCGAAAAGGCCGATGCGGCCGACATCCCCATCATCGCGCTCACCGCCAACGCCTTTGCCGAAGACGCCAAGGCGGCACACGACGCCGGCATGAACGCCCATCTGCCCAAACCGCTCGACTTTAGCAAGCTCAAAAACATACTCGCCTGTATCAAGAAAAACGGGGCTGTTTCGCTATAGTTTGTGCTCAACCACTATGCGCAGTAGAAAGGAAGCCAACGATGTTTAGGCCCTTACGTCGAAAGAAACGCGCCATCACCGACGAGAAAGCGCGCGAACTGCTCGCTGCCTGCAAGCGCGGCGTCTTTGCCGTCAACGGCGATGATGGCTACCCCTATGCCATTCCCGTCAACTACTTCTTTGACGCCGAGCACGACAAGATTTATTTCCATGGCGCCAAGGCTGGCCACAAGGTCGATTCACTCAAGCATGATGATAAAGTCTGCTTTACCGTTTACGGCAACGAGTGGTACAAGGACGGCGACTGGGCTCCCTACGTTATGAGTACCGTTGTCTTTGGTCGTTGTCGCCTGGTAGATGAAGCGCCCGCGTTTATCGAGGACAAAGTCCGTCAGCTCGCGCTTAAGTACTACCCTTCTGCCGAAGAAGTCGAGGAGGAGATCGCCAAAGACATAAAGGGCGTCCAACTCTACGAGATTTCGATTGAGTATCTTTGCGGCAAGCAGATTCAGGAAAAGTAGCGAATGCGGAAAACGCGCTCGCTACCCTCTGCGCCCCATGCGCCCACGCATTTTGACGGCGTGGGCGCATGGGGCAGCACTCGAATCGAGCGCCCCCTATACCCCAAAAACGTAGCGGTCCAGGCGGTCGCACGCCTCCCTTACGCGCGAAAGCGGCAGCGCCAGATTCACGCGAATGTGGCAGGGCCCGTGGAACGGGCGGCCGTCCTGATACCCCACGCCCACGCGCGCCCCCTCGTCGAGCAGCCACTGAATATCGCGGCCATGCTCGCGGCACCATTCGGTGCAGTCCAGAAACACCATGTACGTGCCTTGCGGACGCGAATAGGACACGCCCGCAAAATGCTCGTCAACGTAATCGCAGAAGCACTCGATATTACCGGCAAGCACCTGGTTGAGCTCGTCCACCCACTCATAGCCCTGAGGCTGATAGGCACCGATAAGCGCATGCATGGAGAGGACGTTCATCTCGTTGTAGTGAGTCTTGTCGGACACGGCGCACACGCGGTCGCGCAGCGTCTCGTTATAGACGATGTGGTAGCTGCCGACCAGGCCCGCCAGGTTAAACGTCTTGCTGGGCGCATAAAGGGCAACCGTGCGCATGCGGGCATCCTCGCTCACCGACTGCGTCGGGATATGCTTGTGACCCGGCAGGATGATATCGGACCAAATCTCATCCGAGATCACCACGCAATCATGCTGGCGATAGATGTCCATGGCGCGCTCGATCTCGTCGCGCTCCCATACGCGCCCGCAGGGATTGTGCGGCGAGCAGAACACCGCGGCATGGATGTGGTTTTGGGCGAGCTTGCGCTCCATGTCCTCAAAGTCCATACGCCACACGCCTTGGTCGTCGAGCTTAAGCGGGCTGTGGACAATGCGATAGCCCGCGGCTTCGATAGACTTGGTAAAGCCGATGTAGGTGGGGCTGTGGACCAGCACCGCATCGCCCGACTGGACATACGCGCGCAGCGTCGACACAACACCGCCCAGCACGCCGTTTTCGTAACCGATATGTTCAGGGCGCAGACCCTCGACGCCATTGCGGCGGCTCTGCCATTCGATGATGCGGTCAGAGTACTCGGCACGCGGATCAAAGTAGCCAAACATGGGGTGCTGGGCACGCTGAATGATGTGTTCCTGGACCGTGGGCACCGTGGCGAAGTTCATGTCCGCCACCCACATGGGAATGCGATCGAAGCCCTCGTCGGGTGCGTTTGGAGCCATGCCGGGGATCTCACCCCAAGAATCAACGGCGATGGAGTCCATGCCGTGGCGGTCGATAAGCGAAGTAAAGTCGTATTTCATCCTGGGCTCCCATGCAAAGCGGATTGTTTTGGTAGGCGTTATTGTCCACCAGCATGGGCGGTTTTGGCATGGGGTTTGGCTCTTAATTTGACGGGTGCGGACGAATGGCTGATTAGTCTTGCGCGTCGTTGACGGCGACTACGGTTAGCCGGGTTTCATCGACCGTAAAAGATATGTCGAGCCCGGCGAAGGCCAAGTGATAAACACGGTTTGGCTCGTGCTTGCTGCCCGCGCGGCGCGGATCCTGGCGAAGAACCTCAACCAAGCCAGGAAGCTTTGTAGGCGGGACCATATCCTGCAGCGCTTGCGGAAACTCGACGTCGAGCTCTTGCCACGGCGCATCCTCAATCCAGCCGCCGGTCGCATCCGGGTGGCAATCCGCAAACGGAATGTAGGGCTTAATGTCGTAGATGGGCGTGCCGTCGCGCAGGTCGGCCCCCAACACATGGATGATGGGACCATCGTCGGTGAGCTCGACACGATCAAGCTTGACGCAGGTGAGACCGATGGGATTAGGGCGAAACGGACTGCGCGTGGCAAAGACGCCCACACGCTCGGCTCCGCCCAGACGCGGCGGACGCACGGTTTTCGACCACTTGGCATTAGTTCCGGACCTGTCCTGCTTTTTGGCATCGGCGGCTATGTCCTTAGCCGTGCCGCCGGGCGTGCCGTTTTCGAAGCGCCAGAGCAACCATAGGTGAGAGAAGGAATCCAGACCCTCAACTGCTGCGTTGGAGGCAAATTCCGGTTCAAAGACGATGCGTCCCTGCAAATGGGGCGCCAAAAAGCTGTTGCGCGGAATGCCGAACTTCTGCGGCAGATCGGTATGTATGTGTGCAATAGGTTCCATGCCGGTCATTGTACGGCATGGAGGCGTGGGACGTTGTACGCAATTCTTCGCCGCAGCCCCCGTCGCGCAACCAACGGTTGCTTGGAAGGGCACCTGCCGCCGCGTATGCTTAAAGCCAACAACCAGCAGAAAGGAGCCGTTATGGCCTTCGCAGAAAAGCTCATTGCTGTCCGTCGCGCCCATCATCTTACCCAAGAGCAACTCGCCGCCAAGCTCTTCGTCACACGCCAAGCCGTCAGCCGTTGGGAACGCGGCGAAGTCACACCGGGCATCGACATGATGAAGCTCATTGCCGCCATAACCGGAGAACCGCTGTCCCACCTGCTCGAAATGCCCGAGCACTATTGTCAGAGCTGCGGCATGATACTCACGCCCAACGACTGCGGCACCGACGCCACGGGCGCCACGACCGACCATTACTGCAAGTGGTGCTACGAGCACGGCAAGTACACCTACGGCACCACGATGGAGGCAATGATCGAGGATTGTGCCCCGCGCCTGGCACAAAACACCGGCATGTCGCTCGACGAGGCCGTCTCACTCATGGGTGCCGTCTTGCCGCAGCTGGAGCGCTGGCGCGCCGTGCAGGAAAACGAGGAGCGCTTCGGCGCCGAGGCGCGGGCGCGCTATGGCGACGAGGCTATCGATGCAGCAAACGAGGCACTGCTGGGCATGGACCCCGAGACATGGAACGACATGAAGGAACTTGAACGCGCTGTTCTGGGCCAGCTCTCGATTGCCATGGGCGATGGCGAACCGGAAGGCAGCGAGGCCCGCAAGCTTGTAGCAATGCACCGTCGATGGATTGGCCTTAACTGGGGACACGAGCCCCAAGACGAAGCATACCTGGGCCTCGCCCACGGCTATCTTGCCGATCAGCGCTTTATCGACTACTACGACAAGCCCTGCGGCACCGGAGCCACGGCGTTTCTGGTCCATGCCATCGAGTCATCAATGGATCGCGCATAGACTGCGGCGGCTTTGGGTATCTCAACCGAAACCTCAACCGATTGGAGACACCATGGCTACTGATCACGAACTCGTGCTCTACGTTATGACCGGCTGCCCGTATTGCATAAAGGTCAAGCGCTTTTTGGCCGATAACGGCGTGACCATCCCCGAGCGCAATATCTCGACCGACCCCGATGCCGAGCAGACACTCATCGCCGTCGGCGGAAAGCGCCAGGTTCCCTGCCTGTTCATCGACGGTAAACCGCTCTACGAGTCGAGCGACATCATCGCGTGGGTGCAGAAGAACCTGCTCTAGCACGCGCACTGCGGCCAGTTCGCGCCAACCGAGCCGAACCCATACGAACCAAACATGTACGCCAGCATCCAAAGTCGACATTTTCCGACATCTTTGGATGCTGACGTACAGCTTTTCAATCTAGTCATTGGGGACGTTCTTGAATGACTAGTCGTTAAAGAACGTCCCCAACGACTAGTAGCCACAAAAGCGGGCAACAGGCGCAAGCGGCTGCTCGCGAAAGACGCGCTCGACAGCAGCGCGGTATTCATCGACCTTTTTGGTCTTGCGAACGAGCTTGTGAACGGTCGCGGGATCGGCGAAGGCGCATTTGGCGTAGAACCACCACTCCTTCATGCGAAAGACCGCGTTGTCCCCAATCTCGTCCGCATAGGCCGCAAACAGCATGTCGTGGAAGCGCTGCAGCTCAGCGGCCGTGGCAGCAGGGCCGCCCTTAACCATGCGAGTCAGCGCGGGGTTCGCGAGCAAGCCGCGCCCCAACATTACGTGGCGTGTTCCGGGATAGGCCCCCACCAGCGCATCCATGTCCTCAAGATCAAAGATGTCGCCGTTATAGGCCACGGGAAACGGCGCCCGCTCCAACGTCTCGCCGTAAAACTCTTTACGCGGCGAGCCCGTATAACGGTCCTTTTGCACGCGCGGATGCACGATCAGCTCTGCCAGCGGCATGCGGCAATAGAGGTCGAGCACGCGTTCGTACTCGTCATCGCTTTCCAACCCCAGCCTGGTCTTGACCGACACCGGCAAGGGTGAGCGTTCGCACACGTCGCTCAAGAACACCTCGAGCTCATCCAGGTTGCGCAGAAAGCCCGAACCCTTGCCTTTGGCAACAACCGTACCCGAGGGGCAGCCAAGGTTGAGATTGACCTCGCGGTACCCCATCTCGGCGAGCACCTGCGCCGCCCACACAAACTCGTCCGCATTCTTGGACATCAGCTGAGGTACTACGTTAAGCCCCTGGTTATTGGCAGGATCGACCTCTTTAAACGCCTTGCCACCAAAGCGGTTGCCCACCCGCGGCGGCGGCAAAAACGGCGTGTAATAACAATCGAGTGCGCCAAAGCACTCCGCATGCACGCGACGGAACACATGCCCGGTAATCCCCTCCATAGGGGCCAGCGATAAATTCATCAACATCCACTCTCAAATCAATGTGACAAAGGGACAGTCCCTTTGTCACATCCCATTCAAGCGGTTCAGGAACTCTTCGCAGGCGCGAGAACGCAGGCGATTTTTTTTCCACACCAGATACGATGCAATGGTGAAGGGGCAAAAGGGCAGTCCCTTTGCCCCAAGTGCCGGCTACCGGACGCAAGCTAGTTGCCGTTCGCGAACGCCGCCCATATTCCGAGGTCTAATACTTTTCCCGAGAAGTGAACGGCTGTATTTGGACCCCCGAAGCATTGACATTTTTAGGCGTCAAAACCGCAGGATTTGACTGGCAAAACCGCAGGAAATTGCACGCCAAAAGTGTCGATGCTTCGGGAGTCCGTTTTCACTCGTTCACTTCTCGGGAAAAGTATTAGACCTCGATTCCGCAGTCCCCGATGTGACAAAGGAACAGTCCATTTGTCACATTCAGAATTGACCCCCCCCCCGCAATAGCTCATCGATGGCGGGATTCTCTATACTGGGTCACATATGACGGTATCGCGCCAAAGGAGAACGCCGTGACCACGTCGCAGATATCCCTGCTCGCGCTCATCTTGGTTGGGGGCATCGGCATCCTGCTTATCGGAGTGAGCGCGCTCATGAAAGCCGTCGCTCGCAAGAAAGCCAAGGCCTGTACCGCCGTGACCATGGGAACGGTCATCAACCATCGCTTTATGGGCGAAGGCAGGATGTATCCCGTTTTGGAATACATCGTCGACGGCACGCAATACCGCGCGAAAAAACAATTCCGTGGCATAAAGACCAAAAGCTTGTCGGGACTCCCCATCCGCACGCAAGCCACCGCCCACGAAGACGCCAAGGGCTGGCTGCACGTGCAGACAGGCCCCATCGCCCGCCTAGGCACCCTCGCGGAGCAGCTTTGGCCCCTCGGTAGCCAAATGACCGTGTACTACAACCCCAGCAACCCAGACAAAAGCTATGTCGAACGCCCCATCGTGGGCAACTTTGCCACACTGATGTTTAACATCGCAGGCTTCTTGCTCATCGCGATGAGCATCTTGCTCTATGTTCTTATCCAGCGCTAGCTCAAACTGATGCACCCCGCGCCCCATGCGCCGCAACGACCGTTACGACACCAAGGATCAGCCATGGCAACACTTTCCGAACAAGAACGTAAGCGCATCCAGCGATACTGCATCTATCCCAAGGTTGCCGGTGCGGCGCTTGCCATGGCATTCGTGCTGCCATTTTTGATCATTCCCTTCGAAATGATTGACGACATCGTCTTCCATCACGAAGGCTTCCAAGAAACGGGCATGATAGCCGCCCTGGTGCTCACCGCCGTCGAGCTCGTCATCTTCTGCTATTGCGCGCTCGCGCCGCGCTTTGGCATGCGCGGCAAGCAGTGGAAAGAAATGCAGCGCCGACTCGCCGTCGAGCAGTCCGAGAAAGACCGCTCGGCACAAATCGCGGGCGTTATTGGCACGCAGGCCGCCGCGCACCTGCTCAAGAACAGCGACAACGAGACCGCGCGCAACCTGGGTGGCGCGGCAGAAGTCGCCGCTGCCGTAGGCGCCGTCGCCACCGCAGCGGATGTGCTTACCGAGAGCTTCGCTAACGCAAAGGCCATGGCGGAGGCCTGTGGTGTGCCCATCCCCCGTACAAAAAAGTGGATCGTCGCACTTGTAGCGCTGCCCATCGCAATCGTGTGCGGTGCCTATATCCCGCAGCTGGCGCAGGGAAACATCGAGATGCAGGAGAACGCCGCGGCCGCGGCCGAGCAAATTGCCATCGCCCGCAAGACGCTAGGACCCGCATGCGAGTACGTGTCCGCCGATGACCCTTACGAGCGATATCAAGATTACGGCTATCACGTCCGCGGCTACCTTCACGACGGCGACTCCGATACCCAGAAGACCTATACGTACCTGGATTTCGACAACAAGGGAACGCTCAAGGAAGTGAGTTACATAGCAGAGATCGACCCCGACGCGAGCCTTGAGGACAACCTCGCCCGCATCGAGCTCGACTTGGACGAACTTTCCTCTGTCGTCCAAACCGTAGACGTCAAGACCGTGAGTCCCGAGCTCCTAGCACCGCAAAAGCTCCCCGAAGAGTTTAGGCAGGCTTTTTTGAACGGTTCGCTCTACGAGAGAATCTCCATCAGGACGAGTGACAACCCCATCAAAACGTACTATTCGTTTGACACGGATCCCGAGGATGAATTTGACGAGTACACCCATCCAAGCATCCGTATCACATTGATGGGCAAAACGAGCTAGCCACCCAATGTGACAAAGGGACTGTCCCTTTGTCACATTATTCGGAGCGTAGGGCTTCCACAGGGTCTTTCTTGGATGCGCTGCGAGCAGGCAGCAGGCCGGCAACGACCGTCAGCAGCACCGAAATTACAATGAGCATCAGCGCGTCTTGAACGGGCAGGCTCATCAGGTTGGGCACCTGCTTGGCCGCAAGCGCCCAGGCATTAACCGGAAAGCTCACGGCCACCACGACGACAATGGCAAAGACGCCGGCAATGAGGCCTTCGATAAAGGTCTCAGCGTTGAACACGTTTGCCACGTTGCGCTTTGACGCGCCGATCGCGCGCAGGATGCCAATCTCCTTTTTGCGCTCCAGCACGCTGATGTAGGTGATAATGCCGATCATGATGGAGCTCACCACCAGACTGATACTCACGAATGCGATGAGCACCAAGCTGATGGTGTTCACGATGTCGGTCACCGAGCCCATGATGATACCCATGTAGTCGGTGTACGAGATTGTCTGCTCGTCGTGGCCAGCGGCTTTGGCCTGCTTGTTGTACGCGTCGATGTGATCAAGCACGCGCTCCTTGGCCTCAAAGTCGCGCGGGAAAATCTTGACCGAGATGGGGTCCGCCTCGTCCGCATAGCCCAACGTGGTCAGGTTGTTGTCGTAGGTGAGCTTTGACGCCTTGGCATAGCTCATCATGAGCGAACTCAGGTCCTCGGCGTCCATGTTGAAGTGGATGGCACGAGCAAAGGCGCTCGCATCCACGCGCATGGCGCTCGCCAGGTTAGCAAAACTCGAAGACATCTGCGTCGCCATCTGGTCCATAAGCCCTGCCGCGCCCGCCTTGAGCTGAGCCGATACCGTCGTCGCGATCTGCTCGCTAATCGTCCTCATCACCTGATCCATAGCCTGCTGCAGATACGGAGCCAGCTGCTTTTGCACATAGTCGGTCATCGCCTGCTGCAGACGCTCGGCCAGGGCATCACCGCCCAGCGCCTTGAGCTGAGCCAGGCGTTGCTGGGCTGCGGCATCATTCTCAAGATACGCCGAGAATGCGGCGGCAAGCTTTGACGCGTCCTTAAGATCTTCGGGCGACAGCGCCTTAAACTGATCGGACTGCAGAAAGCCCTCAAACAGCTGGTTGGCAAGCGTTCCGACCTGCTGCATTTGCTCGGGCGTGAGTTCCAGACCGTCAAAGATGCCCGAGAAATCTGGGGCCGGTGCTTTTGCCATAATGTCGCTGAAGTCGATATCCTTACCTACGCCCGAAAGGTCAATGTCCAGCCCGGACAAGTCAAGACCCGACAGGTCCATACCGCCGGCAGTGCCCGAGAGCGCAGACGTATCGAACGAGAACGCGCCCTTGAGCGCCGCCTCGTCCACGCTGAACATGCTGCCCAGATCCACGCCTTGCTTGGCCTCGCCCTGCAGTTCATCGAAAGACTTGCCCGTAAAGACATCCGTCTCGGGATGGGCAAGTTGCTCTTTTACGATCTGCGAATTGGCGGCGCGCTCCATAAGCTGGCGAGTCAGCGCGTGCGTATAGGCAATACCCGGGGACAACGCGCTCGCGTTGGCCGTCTCGTTCGGTCGCACCACGCCCACAATACGCACGTCAATACCGTCGGCAACCTTGGCCGTCATAAAGTCGGCGTCGCCAGACATGTCAGTCCACATGCCGGTCTCTTCGTTTTTGCGATACGCATCGGCCGGCGACAGCACCTTAAACGTCGTGGACAGCGCATCGTCGTAGGTAAAGTCGGTACCGGTCTCGGGCGCTCCGACGCCACCGTCAGCCGTCATAGCGCTGTTAACCAGGTCGTTGAGCTCATTGATATCCAGCGCACCGATGCTGTAGAGCGTATAGTCGCCCACCGTGCCACGACTCGAAAGCACCATCACGGCTTCGTTGGCAGACGTGGGCCAATGACCGGCGACGACATCGTACTGGCTGTCGAGCAGGCTCTGGTCGTCAATCATCTCGTTAAAGACCGAGGTTCCCATGGATTCCATGCTCACCGTTGCTGCCGAGCTCGCGCCTCCGCTCATGGCCTCGGTCATGGCGTTGGGCACCAGCCGGACAGGCTTCTCATCGCCCTTGCCGGCACGATAGACAACCGGCGATACACCGTAGCCGTACTGAATGGCGTTGACCTCTTTATCGATGCCATCGCCACCGGCATCGAGCCATGCCTTAAAGCTCGTCATGTCGTTGGACTTAACGCTCGCAAACATATCCTTTACGGCCGTGACCACAGGAATCTTATCGGTTCCCTTAGCCTTGCCGCCGGCACTGTCGTCGGACGAATCCACGTTTTCAGGCGAGTCATCATCCGCAGCCCCCTGCCCGCCCATCATGGACGACAGGTCGTAATCCTGCTTGGAAATGGTGAGCGGGTAGCTCGAGAGCGTATCCTCCTCGACCTTTTTGATGTAGCCGTTTACGCCATTGGACAGCGCCAGAATCGCCGCGATACCGATAATGCCAATCGAGCCCGCAAAGGCAGTCATGGCCGTACGGCCCTTCTTGGTCATGAGATTTCGAGCAGAAAGCCCCAGCGCCGTCACAAAACTCATCGAGGTTTTTCGCGTAGGCTTAGCCTCGCGACGCGCGGCCTTGGCAACATCAAAAGGGTCGGAATCGTCGGTAATCTTGCCGTCCGCCAGGTTGACGATGCGCGTAGCGTATTGGTACGCCAGCTCGGGATTGTGCGTGACCATGATGACCAGACGGTCGCGCGCAACGTCTTTGAGCAAATCCATGACCTGCACGGACGTTGTGGAATCCAAGGCGCCGGTCGGCTCGTCTGCCAACACGATCTCGGGATCGTTGATCAGAGCGCGGGCGATGGCCACGCGCTGCATCTGCCCACCCGAAAGCTGGCTCGGGCGCTTGTTAACGTGCTCCCCCAGGCCGACTTTCTCCAACGCCTCGCGCGCACGCTGGCGGCGCTCGGCATGCCCCACACCCGTGAGCGTGAGCGCTAGCTCCACGTTTTCCAAAATGGTCTGATGCGGAATGAGGTTATAGCTTTGGAACACAAAGCCGATGCGGTTGTTGCGGTAGGCATCCCAATCGCGATCGCTGAAGTCCTTGGTCGAGATGCCATCGATCAGCAGGTCGCCGGAATCGAAATGGTCGAGTCCACCAATGACGTTGAGCATCGTAGTTTTACCCGAGCCCGAAGGACCCAGGATGGCTACAAACTCGTTATCGCGAAAAGACAGGCTTACGCTGTCGAGCGCTACCTGCGTAAACGACTGCGTAACGTACCTTTTGCAAATAACTCTGAGATCCAGCATGGACGGCAACCTCTCTCGCGCGGGCGCGCTCGCCCGCTCCCCCGCCGTTCACGTTCGGCGCGTTTGTCCTACTCTATCCTCATTTTTGGCCGATACCAGTGAGGAATGTAACGAACCGCGCCAAAAAACGAACGGGACAGCACGCCGCATGGCGCACCATCCCGCATATAACATCCCCGATGCGACAAAGAGGCTGTCACTTTGTCACATTCCAATGCGCGCTACTTTTCGAGCCCGCACGGCATAACGTTAGCGCTGCCGCGGCGAGCCTCAGTCACGGCTGCAAAGAAGCGATAGCCGCCCGAGAAGTTAAAGCACTCAAAGCCATGCTGCGCCAAAATACGGCAAGCAATGTAGCTGCGAATGCCGCTCTGGCAAATCACGTAGACCGGCTTGGCCCGGTCGAGCTCGCCCAGGCGATTGCGCAGATCATCGACGGGAATGTTTACGAAACCATCGATATGCCCGCGCTCATACTCCCCTTCCGTACGAACATCGAGCAGCTGCACGCTGCCATCGCGTGGCAAGTTGGGCTCATCCTCCCAATGCCACTGCGCCAGTATGCCGCGATTGAGGTTCTCGATCATAAAGCCCGCCATATTGACGGGATCCTTCGCCGATGAATACGGCGGCGCGTATGCTAGGTCCAAATCCTTAAGCCTATCGCCGCGTATGCCTGCCTGGATGGCAGTCGCCAGAACGTCGATACGCTTGTCCACACCATCGATGCCCACGATTTGCGCACCCAGCAGGCGCAATCCCTGCTTCTCGAAGACAACCTTCATGGTCATGGGCGTTGCATCCGGATAATAACCCGCATGCGAACCGGGCGACAGGACCACGCTGTCGCAGTCAATTCCCGCCGCGTGTGCTGCCTTTTCGGATAGTCCCGTGCTTGCCGCCGTCAAGTCGAATACCTTGATAACCGATGAGCCCAACGATCCGAGGTAGCAGCTGTCCATGCCGGCTATGACATCGGCGACGACACGCCCCTGCTTGTTGGCGGGGCCGGCGAGCGAAATGACCGCGTCCTCGCCGGTCACCTGATGCGTGACCTGCACGGCATCGCCCACGGCATACACGTCGGCAGCAGAGGTCTCCATGCGGTCGTTGACCACAATAGCCCCCTTGATGCCCAGTTCGAGCCCCGCCTCTTGCGCCAGATGGCTCTCAGGTGCCACGCCAATGGCAAGCAGCACCATATCGGCTCCGATAGGGTCATCGCCCGCAACATGGGTGACAACGCGGCCATCAACTTCCTCAAAACCTGTCACATCGGCCTTGAGGCGCAGATCGATACCGTGCTCACGCACCTCGGTATGCAAAAGGGTCGCCATGTCGTAATCCAGGTTGTTCATAAGCTGGACGGGACGCTGCAGAAGGGTCACCTGGAGCCCCAGCTCGCACAGATTCTCCGCCGTCTCGACGCCAATGAAGCCGCCGCCGATCACGACGGCACTGCTCGGTCGCCGCTCTCGAACATAGCTGTGAATACGCAGCGTGTCCTCAACGGTGCGTAGGCTAAAGATTTTATCCGAGTCGATGCCCGGCAACGCAGGGCGAATCGGCTTTGCACCCGGCGACAGGATGAGCTTGTCATACGTCTCGACAAATTCCTCGCCCGTCAGCATATTGCGAACCTCGACCGTATGCGAATCGGGATGGATGGCAAACACCTCGTGACTCGTCTTGACCGCAATGCGAAAGCGATCCCAAAAGCCCTTGGGAGACTGCAGCGTCAATGCGCTCTCTTCTTCTATCACGCCGCCAATGTAGTACGGAAGCCCACAGTTGGCATACGATACAAAACCCGTGCGCTCAAAGATGACAATTTGGGCCTGCTCGTCGAGTCTGCGCAAACGTGCGGCCGCCGATGCGCCGCCCGCGACGCCTCCAACGATAACCACCTTCATAGCCAACGCACCACCTTTCCCGTGTAGCCGCTTATGCCGCCGATATTCTTGACACTGCCATACCCAGAACGCTTAAGAAAACTCACAGCTTGGTTGCTTCGCGCACCGCTCGGGCAATGCACGAAAAGCTGCGTGCCCTTTCGACGTATACCCATGATGCTACCCCGAAGCAGAAAAAAGAGTCGCTGTTTCCAGCGACTCCCCTTCAGTTGTCTGTCCCACGGACTTACTGTTCGCTCTTCGCGAGCGCCTGATCGATCAATTTATTGAGCGCCTCGCGCTGCTCAGCGGAGTTGATGCCGCCCATGATCGGTTCTCCCACAATGTTACCGTTCTGGTCGATCACGTACGTGGTCGGGAACGAGTACAGGTTGGAGGTGAACTTGCCGGCCTCACTGTCCGACTTAAACCAGATGTTCTTATACGTCACGCCCTTCTTGGAAAGCACGTCCTTAGCATCGGCCACCTCGTCTTTGTTGCCATCGAGCGTAAAGGAATTAACGCCCACGACCTGGCCGCCCTTCTCGGCAAGCTCCTTGTTGAGCTTCTCCAGATCGCTCAGCTCTCCCACGCACGGCTTGCAGGTGGTAAACCAGAAGTTCATGACGGTGACCTTGTTCTTGGAGAACAGCTCGTCGCTGTTTACATCGTTGCCGTCCAAGTCCTTGCCCTTAAAGCTGGGGAACTTCGTCTCCCCGCTCTCGCCGTTGGTCATGCCTGCGGTCGAGGCATCGACGCTCTCTCCCTCGCCGGGCGTGCTGCCACATCCGGGAAACTCCTTCTCCAGCGCCATGAGCTTATCCTCGATCTCCTTGACCTGCTGCGCGCCGGCCTTAAGCGTCTTGAGCTCGTCAGCCGTAAATTGATCCTTGGCGCCCTCGATGGTATCAAGCAAAAAGTCGCCGTAGTTCTTGCCGTCCTCAATCATGGGAGTGTCTTTGTTGGCCGCAAGAAACACCTTTTCCCATAGGGCGTTATCGCTCGCAAAGATCTCGTTTTCCTTTTGCAGCAGCTGCTGGTACAGCTCGGCCGCCTCCTCGGCACTCGACGGCTTTTGCGCTATGAGCTCGGCAATCTGCGCATCGCCGCTCGTAGCACCCTTCGCGTCGCCCTTGGGCGCAGAGCACGCCGCGAGAGTCAGCGCCAGCACGGGCAGCATCAACAGAGCCGCAATTTTTGACAGTTTCATGGTTCCTCCGTTTATATCGAAACTTATATAGGTACCTATTTGTTTTCGCAGGCTTGCGCGGGCTGCGCGGGTTTGTCGCCCGTCACACCCAGCCCGTAGCGAAAGCTAATGGCATCGACGGGGCATGCGCCCACGCATTTGCCGCAACGAATGCACTCGGCATGGTTGGGCGTACGCGTAACGTCCACGTCCATCTGGCACACTTTGGCGCACTTACCGCACGAGACGCATTTGCACTGGTCAACCTGGATCCCCAGCAAAGACACCTTGTTCATGAGCGCATAAAACGCACCGAGGGGGCAAATCCATTTGCAGAAGGGGCGGTAGAACAGCACGCTCAGCACCGCAACCACAATGAGGATTGCGAGCTTCCAGGTAAAGAGCTTTCCCAGCGCGGAACGGATTCCCGTATTCATGATGGACAGCGGAATCGCGCCCTCGAGCACGCCTTGCGGACAGATGTACTTGCAAAAGAACGGGTCGCCCATGCCCACATCGTTGACTACCAGAACGGGCAGCAGCACCACGGCAAACAGCAGCACGGCGTACTTGATGTACGTGAGCGGCTTGAGCTTTTTCGTCGAGAGCTTTTTGCCGGGAATCTTATGCAGAAGCTCTTGCAGCCATCCAAACGGGCATAAAAAGCCGCATACAAAACGCCCCAGCAGCACGCCGATCAGAATGAGTGTTCCGGTGACGTAATACGAAAAGCTGAACTTAGACGAGCCCACCACCGACTGAAACGACCCGATGGGGCACGCACCCGAGGCCGCCGGACACGAGTAGCAGTTGAGCCCCGGCACGCAGACGGCTTTGCCCGCCCCCTGGTAGATGCCTCCCTTGGCAAAGTTAGGCAGGTGAATATTGGTCGCAAGCGTTGCCGCCGCCTGAATCAATCCGCGAAATCTCGCCAAAAGATGCGATACGGTATTTTTTCTTTTAACCAATTCCGATACACTCCAAGCACAGCCTGATCGCCTTGGCCAGCACGGCATCTGCCTCGCCGCGCATAATGCCAAAGCCAACCATGGCTACCCCAACGATCAGCAAAGCCACCTGCGCCACAGGCTTAATCGCTTTGAACAATCTGACCACTCCTTTCGTTTCGCGACCCATTGGACCATACCGACTATAAAATCCGTGTTAAGCGCGAATGACTATGCAAGGAGAACGTTATGCGCATCTTGGTCGTCGAGGACGAGCGGGCGCTGTGCGATGCGATCGCACGCAGCCTGCGCAACTTAGCCTATAGCGTCGACTGCTGCTACGACGGGCAGCAGGCCCTCGATCTGCTCGATGTCGAGACCTTTGATCTTGTCGTGCTCGACCTCAATCTCCCCCATGTCGACGGCATGACCGTGCTCAGGCAACTCAGGACAACTGATTGTGAGACCAAGGTGCTTGTGCTCTCGGCACGTGGCGAGGTCTCCGACAAGGTAGCGGGGCTCGATGCGGGCGCCAACGACTACCTCACCAAGCCGTTCCATCTTGACGAGCTGGCGGCACGCATACGCAGTCTCACGCTCAGGCGCTTTACGCAAAACGACGTTGTTCTAGCCTGTGGATTGTTGAGCTTTGACACCAAGGCGCGCCTCGCCTCCGTGGGCGGCGAGACCCTATCCCTCACGCGCAAGGAGACCGGCATCTTGGAATACCTGATGCTTAACCAGGGGCGGCCGGTGAGCCAGGAAGAGCTTATCGAGCATGTATGGGACAGCAGCGTCAACAGCTTTAGCAACGCGACCCGCGTGCATATCTCGTCGCTGCGCAAAAAGCTGCGCAGCGCGTTGGGGCACGACCCCATCCGCAACCGAATCGGCGAAGGCTACGTTATGGAGGACGGCAAATGAAGCGGCTGTCGCTGCAGTGGCGCATCACGTTGATGACGGCACTGCTGATATGTTCGACCTGCGTACTTATGAATTGCCTGGTTGGCTACTCCGGCATGCGCTACATGGACTCGATTGGTGCAGAAGCGTCGGCGCACAGCAAGGTGGAGGCGGCCTCGCCCAGCTCATTTGACCCGACAAACAAAGAGCTCGACGACGCGCTGACCATCGTCGTGAACGACGCCCAAGAATCGTTTGGCGCGACGAGCTGGTATATAACCGCGGCGGTAACGCTGCTCGGCGGCGTGCTGGCCTACTTTGTAAGCGGACATGCGCTGCGGCCGTTGCGCTTCTTTGCGACGCAAGTCGAGAGCGTGCGGCCCGACAACCTCGCTGACACAAAAATCAGCGAGGACGTGCCCTCTGAACTCAGGCGCTGCAGCGCGTCGTTTAACGACATGATTGCCCGCCTTGACGAGGGATTTTCCGCACAAAGACAGTTTACGGGCAATGCGGCGCACGAGCTGCGCACGCCACTTGCGCTCATGCAGGCCCAGGTTGAGCTTTTTTGCGCCGAGCACCCCGACGCCGACGCCGATACAGCGAGCCTGCTCGGGCTGCTGCAGGAGCAGACCGAGCGGATGACGCACATGACAAAGACCCTGCTCGAGATGAGCGAGCTGCGCAGTGTCCCTTGCAACGATGTGATTGACCTGGCGCCGATGATCGAAGAAGTACTCACGGACCTGGCGCCCCTTGCCGAGCAAAAAGACATCACGCTTACAAGTGAGGGCGACGCGCAAACGATCGGCAGCGATACGCTAATCTATCGGCTGCTGTTCAACTTGGCCGAAAACGCCATACGTTACAGCGCGCCCAACTCGACCGTGCAAATCAACGCCTGCGCCGAAGGCGACCGCGTGCTGCTACGCGTGCGCGACCAGGGGCCGGGCATTCCCGAGCAATACCAGACGAGCATCTTTCAGCCCTTCTTTCGCGTCGACAAATCGCGCAGCAGGGCATACGGCGGCGTGGGGCTGGGACTTGCGCTGGTCTGGGAGATTGCCGCGCTCCACGGCGGCTCCATCGAGGTCGAAGAGAGCTCGGAGCGCGGAACGACCATGCTCGTGACTCTTCCCGCGCATAACATCGAAGATGCGACAAAGGAACTGCCCCTTTGTCACATCTGTTAGTTCGCAGGATACGTGAGGCCCAAGATGCGCGAAATTGGGCGAAGCGCCAGCAAAAAGCCCCCGCTTCCAAGCGGAAACGGGGGCTAGGTGAGTTAGCTTACTCCCACTCGACCGTGCCAACGGGCTTCGGCGTGAGGTCGTAGCACACGCGGCAGATGCCGGGAACCTCGGCGGTGACGCGAGCGGTAATACGCTTGAGTAGCGCCCAGTCGAGCTCGGGAACCTCGGCAGTCATGACATCGACGGTGTTGATGCAGCGGATGATACAGGGCCAATCGTAGGCGCGCTTGCCCTCGCGCACGCCGGTTGCGCGGAAGTCGGGCACGACGGCAAAATACTGCCAGATGGTCAGACCGGCCTTGTCGATCTCCTCGCGCACGATGGCGTCGGCTTCGCGCAGCGCCTCAAGACGGTCGCGGGTGATGGCACCAAGGCAGCGGACGCCCAGGCCGGGACCGGGGAACGGCTGGCGCTCGACCATGTTCTCGGGCAGGCCGAGCTCGCGACCCACGACGCGGACCTCGTCCTTGTACAGCAGTTTGACGGGCTCGCAGAGCTCAAACTGCAGATCCTCGGGCAGACCGCCCGCGTTGTGGTGAGCCTTCACGCCGTCTTGGGACTCCAGGATGTCGGGATAGATGGTGCCCTGGGCGAGGAAGCTGACCTCATCGCCAACCTTGCGGGCCTCCTCCTCGAACACGCGGATAAACTCGGCACCGATGATCTTGCGCTTGGCCTCGGGCTCCTCGACGTCCACGAGCTTATCCAGGAAGCGATCGGTCGCGTCCACATAGACCAGGTTAGCGTCCATCTGGTTCTTGAAGACGTCGATGACCTGTTCGCTCTCACCCTTGCGCATCAGGCCGTGGTTCACATGCACGCAAATGAGCTGCTTGCCGATGGCCTTGATGAGCAGGGCCGCGACAACCGAACTGTCGACGCCGCCGGAAAGAGCCAGCAGGACCTTCTTGTCGCCGATCTGCTCGCGGATTGCAGCGACCTGCTCATCGATGAACACCTGGGCAAGTTCGGGAGTGGTGATACGCACCATGTCGTCGGGACGCTTGTTGGGATCCATGCAGAGCTCCTTCTCGATTCGATGGAAATGCGCCGCGCGTATGCAGACGCACCGTCATATGACCTCATTATATGCAGAACGAGATGCGTTTCCCATCGCTGCGACAGAGCTTTTTGCAGGGGCGGCAGTTTTTCTATATCCCAAGGTCAGCTAGACTTCGGTAGCCACCTTGGGAGCATCGCCAATAGACTCTTCCTTTATACGTTCGGCACAATCGTAGGCGATACCCACAAATTCCAGTCCCGAGCAACAAGAGTACAATTGCTGCTAGTGTTGCCAGCTGTTGGGAGATGGAAGATGGACTGCGATGGCTACCCATGCGTTCCCATGCCGTTGATGTGCACCGCCTTTGTGCCGGGGCAGATTGACGCTGCAGTTGCAGGCATTTCCGACCCCGATTCACGCGCCATCGCCACGGCAGAAGCGCTGTACTTTCGCGGACAGGCCGCACTCGCCGCCAAGACGGCGCACCCCTATCTTGACGTCACCGATCCCGCGCTGCGCTATTCCGCATGCTTTATCTGCGGATACGCCAGTCTGTCGCTCAACCGTATCGCCGACGCCCGCCGGTGCCTTGCGGGCATCCTCGATACGCCGGCCGACGAGGAATCGCCCGCCGTCCACGCCACGCATATCCTGTTCGCCTCGGCCGCGAGCGTCCTGCTGCACTTGCCTTCCCCGTATTCTGCCGAAGAGTTTTATCCACTTGCGGCGCACCTACCCGAAGGCCTGCGACTGTTCGCCAGCTACGTGATGGCGCACGCCTTGTATCTGCGCGGCGAATACGGCCGCAGCCTGGGCATGGCGGAAAACGCCCTAATTATGAAACAGGGAAGCTATCCCATCTCGGAACTGTTCCTGCACCTGGCAGCTTCCATGGCATGCATGAGCCTCAAGGACATCGACGCCGCAAAAGCGCATTTTGGAGCCGCTTGGGACATTGCGCGCCCCGACGGACTTATCGAGCTCATTGGCGAGCACCACGGCCTTTTGCAGGGGCTCATCGAGGCATGCCTAAAAACGCAATACCCTGACGACTTCGCACGCATCATCGAGATCACGTACCGCTTCAGCTACGGCTGGCGGCGCATCCACAACCCCGATTCGGGCGAGGACGTTGCCGACGATTTAACGACCACAGAGTTCACCATGGCCATGCTCGCCTGCCGCGGATGGACCAACGCTGAAATCGCAGGCCATATGGGAGTATCGCCGGGCACCGTCAAAAACCGCCTATCCGGCGTATACGCAAAGCTTGGCATCGGCACACGCGCCGAGCTGGTCGCGCACATGTTGCGTTAGCGACCGGGCTGCCAAGCGCATCGAACGCGTTCCGGAACCCGGCGCTTCGCTCGATCAATTTGGACATTTTGACCCTTGAACGGCACTACCGCCACGAAGCGTCTTCTCGCAAAATTGGATTATTTCCACCGATATTTGCGGGATGGGAGCCCAAGATGCTTGATCGCCGTTCGTTACTTGTTGCTGGAGCGTCCTCGCTGGCGAGCATTATGTTGCCTCGCGTGCCGGGAAGCGAAAATGCCTTCCTGCTGCCGTTCGCGCCCACCGCGGCCTATGCCGACGAAGAAGATCCCTTCAAGGTGCTCGTTCTCTCGCGCACCATGTTTGGTGTGGTCGTGGTCGACGTCGCCAACAAGAATACGCCCATCGCAGGTGCCCAGGTCACGCTCACATCGCGCTATGCCGTAGGCAAGCAGCTCACCGCCACGACCGATGACGAAGGCACGGCCATCTTTGAGGTCGCCCCTCTTTCGGAAGACTACGTGGACGAGGCAACGCTTCTCGACGCGTACGACTTTAACGGCGGCATCTCCATTAGCATGGCGGGCTACCGCGATGTCGAGATTCCCCTTGCGCGTATCCAGGGCGGCACCGCCATAACCGCGCCCACGCGTCCGCTGTCCGACGGCGAGCCGTACTTCCGCCAGCTCACATTCGACGAATGGGACATCCAGTACGCTGATGCCACGTTCATGGCATTGCCGAAGGACGACGCGGCAAACGACCAACCCGACACGCATGCCTTTATTGTACAGGCACATCTGCCACAGGGTGGACAGGCAACGCTGCACATCAACAAGGTAATGCCCGCCACGGGTAGCTCGCCCGAAACCGTCACGCAGATCGGCCAGATCAAGGCCAGCGCATCAGGCGCGGATAATCCGGCGACGTTCACACTCGAAGACAAGTTTCTCGACGCGGCATCGGGCCTTCTGGAGGAAGGGTGCAAGCTGCGCTTTGTCCTCGAATATCAGGGTAAAACCTACACGCTCTCCTCCCCCATGGCCGTTGTCACTGCGCCAGCCGCAAAGGCGGAATCGGGCTCGACCACCATCATTCCCACCACCATGGACCAAGAGATCACTCCGTTTGATTTCCCCGCATCGTTTCCTGGCATCGGTGGTAATAAGTTCACGTGTTGGATGCCCACATTTCCGATCCTCTTCGATTTCTCGTTTGCCGGGTACGTACTGTTTGGCGGAGGATACAAACCAGCCAGCTATATGAACGATTCGGGCAACCCTGATCCGGAATACTGGAAGAAATCGCCGCGCGAGTCGGGCGCCAAGCAGGCAAGCCGCTACCTCGACGAAATGGAAGGGAAGTGGAATCAGTACAAGAGCATGAGTGCCGGTTCGGGCACCGATCCAAGAAACACCAAGCTCCTTCGCCACCATTGCACGCTGCTGTTCACGATGGATATCGCCACACAGCTGTACGGCTCGCTCGCCTACGATTGGGCGGGCAAAACCTGGGGCAACAACAACGACCCCGCATACGGCAATATTAAGGCCCTCTTCCAGGTAAGAACCGACCTCAATTGGACTGAGCAGTTTACCCTAGGACCGGTACCGTTTTTCCTAAACGTCAACCCCTGGGTGCTGGCAAAACTGGCGCTCGCCGTGGGCGCCCACACGCACGGTAGCGGCGCGGCGTTTTTTAAAAACATTTCGCTCGATTGGTCAAACACGTCGGGCTCGTTCACCATCCAGATCGGGCTTGCCGTTACCTTTGGAGCCGGCGTTGCGGGCGTCGCCTCGTCTGCCGTGCGCGGCGCCGCATCCCTCACGCTGTTCATTGGGTACGAGAAGGCAGATGGACACCCGCTTCCGCGACTGCGCGTAGGTGCAGACGTCGATGTCGATGTGATACTCCAGTTCGTTATGTTCAAGTGGACCACCAAGGCTTGGTCGGGATCGTGGCCCACACTCGCCGATTCGTGGAATATGTCGGTGAACAACGGCGACCAGTATGTACTCCAGCGCTCTGAGCTGGCCTTGGGTGGAGATACGCCTTATACGCTGAACGCCTGCTTCGGCTCGGGCGGCAACGCCGAGGCAGGTGGTGTGCCGCAGTTTATCGCGTCGGCCGCCATCGTCACCAACGCCGAGCTGCTCGCACGCGCCGAGGTTAAGGCCACTGCCGTAAACGCCGCGCCTGTCGTGCGCGATTGGGATCAAGCGGTCACGCGCATTGAGCTCGAGGCGGATGCAGAAAGCGACGACACGGGACAGATCGAGCATTTCGTCCATGCACTGATAGAGAACGACGAAAACGCCGCGCCAATGTATAAGTACACCTATATCGGGCAGGCGACGAACGCCGTTGCGGACCCCAACGCCAATTCTGCCGGCGTGTCGGAGGACGAGCGTGGCGGCATAAAACCCTCGAGCGACAACGTGCTGTTTTCCGGCGTGCTCAGCGAAGCCCACATGAAGCTGGCAATGATTGCCGGCGTAGAATGCCTGTTCCGTATCGCCTCGGTGTGCTACGGCGACAATGGCCGCTCGCGCCTGGTGGTGCACACAAGGGCAAACGGCACGTGGTCCGCCCCCACGCCCGTGGACTTCCCCCTTGGGTTTGGCGAGGGCGACGTGGAGCGCGACGGCATATACGATTACGACTTCGACGTGGTGGAATATACGGACGGGAGGGGAAACCAGGACGCCTACGTGCTGCTGGTCTCGGGCGAGCGCCCCGACGGCGACAACACCCTTTTCGATACGGCAAGCACAGCCGGCATACTGTCCGTCGTGCGCCTGCGCATAAGTAATGACGAGACCCGCGTGGTGTCGCATACGTCATGGCGCAGCATCTCGCGCGGCCGCCTGCAAGAGGATGGCTACCATTGCCTGCAGTGCCCACGTATCACGGTGGGCAAGACGCTAGTCGACGGGCGCCTGTCGGGTGCCTACCTCCACCGCCGCGGAACCACCGCAGAAAAGGCGCTCGGCAGCGAGGCTGAGGTTGCGCTGGAGTGCTTTACCCTGTGGTCGGACGTTTCGGGCGACAGCCTGACGTTCCGCCAAGTTCTCCGCTTTCCGCAAGCACCGTCGAGTATCGAGCTGGGCGAGCCCGAGAATATCAACGGCAAAATGGTGGTGCCCGTTACGTACGAGACCGCAAACGGTTGCGGCTGCGCATCGTACGCCGTGATCGGCCAGTCTATCGCGGGCTGGGGCGTTATGCCGCCGGACGCCGCGGTGCCCCATGCGGTGCCATGGCCGCAGCACACGGGCTTTTTGGCCACCGTCAACGAACAACTGCAGCATATTACTTGGACGCGAGGCGCATCGGCATTTGCAACGCAGCCCGTGGGTGCCGCAGGCTGTGGCCCGGCATCGTTTAGCGTAAGCAACAACGGCAGGTGCGTGCTCTATGTAGAGAACACCGATGGCAAGGTGGGACAAACCTACGACGAAGAAGGCAACCCGGTAGCAGTGATGGGCAAGCACTTCCGCATCTTCGCCAGCACCTTGGCAGGCGATCTGTTCACGGAGCCGTTCGTGATGTGCGAGCTGGACCATCCCGTCGATCAGATAACGACATTTTTGACGTCGGGAGGCATGCTCTCCGCGCTCGCCACGCACATTGTGAGTGCCGAGCAGAGCGAGGCAGAGCTGCACGGCATCGAAGTGCCCTTGGTGGCGTGTGCCACTTCGACGGGCGCGGTCGCTACCTCAGGAGCGGTGGTGCCCGGAGCAGCAGGCGAATCCTTCATGGTCACGGTTCGAAACGACGGCAACACCTTGCTGACCGCCGGCACGATCGATCTGTATCGAGAGGGCTCCAGCCAGCCGTTCTCCAGCGCATCCATCGGATTCGGAGTGAACGCACGTATGGCATCGATCTACGATCCAGAGCTTGCCGAGGACGCTTCGGCCAACGACATGGCACACGTGAAGTACGCACTCGAGACGCTGGGCGAACATTTTGCGACGCACCCGCTGGTAGCCGACAACGGCAACGCCGTGCTGGCACCGGGTTGCACGGCACAGTTCCGCATGAGCTTCGCCATCCCCGAGAGCTGGAGCGACGAAGTGGGCAAACGCGTAACGCTGTATGCGAAGGCACGTAATCTGGTGGCGCTCGATCCCGTAACGTTCGAGGAAATTCGACCGGGCGCAAACTCGACGCTGGGCGCCGTACTGCACGAGCTTCATGTGCCCGACGCGGCATGCGAACGCTCAGAAGTTCAGGTCGGCGTATGCGACAGCGCGGATACGACAGGACTTCACGACGCCCCGATGACAGCAGACGGCGATGGTGGCTCGAGTGGCGGCGGTACCGATGAGGACGGCGACTCCGGCGGAAGCAGCTCCGGCAGTGGCAAGGACCACGGCAATAACATGCGCTCCGGAAAAGCGGGCACGCTTGCGGGCACGGGCGATGCCAACGCTCCCCTTACGGCAGCCGCCGCAGCACTCGCCGCGGCAGGCGCCGGCCTCGTCGCCTACAGCACCCGCCGCACGGCGCTCGAAACCAACACCGCCAATGAGGTCAATTCTGATAAGCGTCGCTAGCTTCTAGTTACTTTTGTGAGAGACGCCGACCCGGCTCATCGAATATCAAAATGGGCTGGTTCTGGATACCCAGAGCCGGCCCATTACGCATTAAATGTCGTCTGAGGAGTCGAGTTCAGCCTCGAGCTTGGCGCGACGTCTTTTCGCCGTGAAAAACGTTGCGCACAGGACGGCAAACGTGGCCGCGAAAATCGTCGCTCCGCAGAACACGCCCGTGGCCAGGTTCGCCAACCAAAAGACGTTTTCGAGCGGCACGATCTGCGCCTCAGCGATACAGCGCATTGCGGCAATAACAAGCGCGAACGCGGCGCCGCTAAGACCGCTGACAAGCAGGAAATATCCAACAGGAAGATGCTCGGTTTGCCCAAAACGATTGGTATCGACATAGCCCTTCCGCGTTTGCAGTCCTGCGCAAATCAACATCACGAGAACGAGCCACAAATACATGGCTGCCTCGAACGGCGTTGCAAAGCCATGCGGCATTTCACTGGCATCGCTGTGAACCCACGCAACCTGTCGAGCTATAAACTGGTAGAAAAAGATCATCAACATGCCAAACGAAAGCAGCACGAAACCAATCTTGTAGATCTTCGCGCTCTCAGCCTCCAGGCGTTCATCCTTTGGGCCGGCATATTCACGCCACTTTTGCACGAGTTTTAAATCTTCAAATTTCATAGCGAACTCCTAAAGAGCGTCAGGGTCGACGTCGTTTTCGTCTTCCCAAAATAAGTCGTTCAACGTAACCCGCAGCGCTCTGCAGATTGCCACGCACAAGTTGAGCGTGGGATTGTAGCCGCCCGCCTCGATCAGACCGATGGTTTGACGCGTAACGCCCACGGCTTTGGCCAAGTCGGCCTGCGAAAGGCCAGCCGCCGCGCGCGCCGCCTTCATGCGTAGGTTCTTTTTGCCCGGCATGGAGTTCCTTTCGTGGTATTGGACAGATATCCGTTGCAACATGACAGAAATATATTGCATCTAGTAATTGATATCAACTATGTCTTGCATATTGAAATTCATGTATGTCATTCCTTTTATTCCGCAGAGCCAAAACTGGTGCTGGCCAGCCGAGTTGAAGGCGTGCGCAAAAGGAGCGGTTTTCTCGCAACGCATCCGGCTGAAGAGCGCGGGGCATTATCGTTTACGAGCTCCGTTATTGTTCGATGGTCTTCTTGACGACCGCGGGGACGCCTGCCGCCACCACGTTGTCCGGAAGGTCTTCCGTCACGACGCTGCCCGCGGCAATCACGCAACCGCTACCGATAGTAACCCCCTGCAGCACGGACACATTCGCGCCAAACCAGCAGTTATCGTCGACGACGATGGGCAGCGCCTTCTCGAGACCCAAGTTGCGGTCCTTTGCCTTTAGAGGATGCGAAGCGGTGTAGAAACCACAAAACGGCCCGATAAACACGTTGCCACCAAAGGTGATAGAGCCGCCGTCCATAAAGTAGCAGCCATGGTTTACAAAACAGCCCTCACCAAAGGTCGTCTTGCTCTCGTAGTCAAAGTAGGCAGGCGAAAGGACCGTCAGCCCCCCGGGAAGATCGGTATCGAGCAAGGACTTCAAAGCATCGAGCTGTGCGTCGCTTCCAGGTTTTGCCATATTAAAGTCATAGCAGAGCGCCTCCGCCTTCGCGCGTTGCGCCAGGAGCTCCTCGTCAAAGTTGGCATCATGCCACTCACCGCGCTCCATCTTCTCTTTCTCGGTCATTGCGCCCCCTCAAACAACATGCAGTCTTGATGCGGCAATTCTACCAGCCGATAAGCCACGGTTTTAACACGAGCACCACACCGCGCAGGGAATGACCGCAGAAGCCAAAGGTGCCCGACTTCGAACGATTGTTCGATGGATTTCGTGTTGGGTGGAATCGTCTGTGGGCTGGGCTATGCTACCTTGACTATCTATATGACTTAAACGCAGCAAAGGAGCACCGAGAGAGCGAGTATGGCAAAAAACACCGCAAACTATGGTAACGACAGTATTCGTCAGCTCAAGGACGAGGAGCGCGTACGCCTGCGCCCCGCCGTCATCTTTGGCTCGGACGGGCTCGACGGCTGCGCGCATGCCGCCTTCGAGATCCTGTCCAACGCCGTTGACGAGGCGCGCCAGGGCTACGGCAAGCTCATCATCCTTACCGCCTTTCGCGATGGCTCCATTCAGGTAGAGGACAACGGCCGCGGCTGCCCACTCGACTGGAACCCTTCTGAGAAGCGCTTTAACTGGGAGCTCGTCTTTTGCGAGCTCTACGCCGGCGGCAAGTACAACAACAACCAGGGCGGCGACTACGACTTCTCGCTCGGCACCAACGGCCTGGGCTCGTGCGCGACCCAGTACGCTTCCGAGTACATGGACGTCACCGTTTGGCGCGACGGTAACAAGTACTCTCTGCACTTTAAGAAAGGCAAGGTCGTCGGCGCCAAAAAGAAGGCGCTCGAGATCGAGCCCAGCGACGAGGACCGCACCGGTACCACCATCAAGTGGCGCCCCGATCTTGAGGTCTTTACCTCGATCAGCATTCCCCACGACTGGTATCGCGAGACCATGCGCCGCCAGGCCGTGGTTAACGCCAACGTGACCTTCCGCCTGCGCATCGAGGGCGACGACGGCGAGTTTTCCGAAGAGGATTTTTGCTACCCCAAGGGTATCGAGGACTACGTGCTCGAGAAGGTCGGTGCCGACTACCTCACCGAGCCCTTCTTTATCGAGGCCGACCGTCGCGGTCGCGACCGCGAAGACCTGCCCGACTACAACGTAAAGATCACCGCGTGCATGTGCTTCTCGCGCACCTTCATGATGCAGGAGTACTACCACAACTCGTCATGGCTCGAGAACGGCGGCTCACCCGAGAAGGCGGCCCGTAACGCTCTGACCAGCGCCATCGATGCTTACATTAAGCAACAGGGCAAGTACAACAAAAACGAGAGCGGTATCAAATGGCAGGACGTCCAGGACTGCCTGGTGCTGGTGACCAACTGCTTCTCCACCCAGACGTCCTACGAAAACCAGACTAAGAAGGCCATCAACAACCGCTTTATCCAGCAGGCCATGACGGCATTCTTTAAGGAGCGCCTTTCGACCTACCTGATCGAGAACAAAGACGCCGCCAATAAGATCATGGAGCAGGTGCTCATCAACAAGCGCTCGCGCGAGAATGCCGAGAAGGCCCGCCAGAGCATCAAGACCAACCTGCAGCAGAAGACCGACATGGCCAACCGCGTGCAAAAGTTCATCGATTGCCGCTCCAAGGACAAGAGCCGCCGCGAGATCTACATCGTAGAGGGCGACTCGGCAGCAGGCGCCATCCGCACGTCGCGCGATGCCGAGTTCCAGGGTGTTATGCCCGTCCGCGGCAAGATCCTCAATTGCCTGAAGGAGGACTATCCGCGCATCTTTAAGTCCGACATCATCATGGACCTTATGCGCGTGCTGGGCTGCGGCGTGGAGATCAAGGACAAGCGCATCAAGAACCTTGGTGCCTTTGACCTGGACAACCTCAACTGGAACAAGGTCATCATCTGTACGGACGCCGACGTCGACGGCTACCACATCCGCACGCTCGTGCTCACCATGCTCTACCGCCTGGTGCCCACACTTATCGACGAGGGCTACGTGTATATCGCCGAGTCGCCGCTCTACGAGATCAACTGCAAAGAGAAGACCTACTTTGCCTACACCGAGCTCGAGAAGAACGGCATCCTCAAGGAGATCGGCGACCAGAAGTGCTCCATCAACCGCTCCAAGGGTCTTGGTGAGAACGATCCGGACATGATGTGGCTCACCACCATGAACCCCGAGACGCGCCGTCTGATCAAGGTGGAGCCCGAGGACGTCACCAAGATGGAAACCATGTTCAACCTGTTGCTGGGCAACGACGAGGCGGGCCGCAAGCGCCATATCTCCGAGCACGGCAAGGAATACCTGGACCAGCTGGACCTGCAATAGCAGCAAATCGATAACGACGGCCCATAAGAAGTTCAAGAGGAAATCGTGGCAAAGAAGAAGACAAAGAACCAGCCAAAGAAAAAGCAGGTCAACGCCGAGAACGTCATCGGCCTGCACTCTGAGGTCACCGACCAGCCGATTACGCAGACGCTCGAGGTCAACTACATGCCCTACGCTATGAGCGTCAACGTCTCGCGTGCATTCCCCGAGATCGACGGCTTTAAGCCCTCGCACCGCAAGCTGCTCTACACTATGTACAAGATGGGCCTGCTCAAGGGCGAGCGCCAAAAGAGCGCCAACATCGTGGGCCAGACCATGAAGCTCAACCCGCACGGCGATGCCGCGATCTACGAGACGATGGTGCGCCTGGCGACAGGCAACGAAGCGCTGCTTGCCCCCTTCGTGGAGTCGAAGGGCAACTTTGGCAAGTACTATTCGGGCGACCTGAGCTACGCCGCCTCGCGTTATACCGAGGCCAAGCTCTCCCCCATCAGCGCCGAAATCTTCAAAGACATCGACAAGGACCCGGTCGACTTCGTTGACAGCTACGACGGTGCCATGAAGGAGCCGCGTCTGCTGCCCACCACGTTCCCCAACATCCTTGTCTCGGCCAATAAGGGCATCGGCGTCGCCATGGCGTCCGACATCTGCGGTTTCAACCTCAACGAGGTCTGCACCGCCACGATGCACTACCTGAAGGACCCCGACTGCGACCTGCTCGAGTACATGCCCATGCCCGATTTCTCGACCGGCGGCGAGATTATCTACCGCCGCGAGGAGATGGAGAAGATCATCGAGACCGGTCTTGGCAGCTTCCAGATTCGCTCCCGCTGGCGCTGGATTCCCGAAGAGCGCATCATCGAGGTGTACGAGATTCCCTACACCACCAAGACCGATGTCATCATCGAGCGCATCGTCAAGCTCTCCAAGGAGGGCAAGGTCAAAGAGATCGCTGACATCCGCGACGAGACCGACCTCTCGGGCTTGCGCATCGCCATCGACCTTAAGCGCGGCGTCGACCCCGACAAGCTCATGGCGAAGCTCTATCGCTCGACCACGCTGCAGGATTCGTTCTCGTGCAACTTCAACGTACTGGTCGACGGCTATCCCCGCGTTATGGGTGTGCGCCAGATCTTGCACGAATGGGCCAAGTGGCGTATTGAGTCCACGCGCCGCCGCATTAGCTTTGACCTGGACAAAAAGTCCGAGCGTCTGCACCTTCTGCACGGCCTCGAGGCAATTCTGCTCGACATCGACAAGGCCATCGCCATCATCCGCGGCACTAAGCTCGAGGCAGAGGTTGTACCCAACCTTATGAAGGGTTTCGACATCGACGAGACCCAGGCCGAGTTTGTCGCCGAGCTCAAGCTCCGCAACATCAACGAGGAATACATCCTCAACCGCACCAAGGACATTGCCAAGCTCGAGGGCGAGATCGCCGAACTCGAGGAGATCCTCTCGAGCGAGGACAACATCAAGAAGGTCATCAGCGACGAGCTGGCCGCGGTTAACAAGAAGTACGTGATGCCGCGCCGCACGGGCAGGATCGAGCCCCATGAGGTCATCGAGGTAAGCCTGGAGCCCGAGGTCGAGGAGTACCCGGTCACCATCATGCTCTCGCGCGACGGCTACCTTAAGAAGATGACGGACCGCGTGCTCAAGAAGGCGACCACGCTCAAGTACAAGGACGGCGACAAACCCTTTATCGAGTTCCCGTCCTCCAACACGCACGAGCTGCTGGTCTTTACCAACAAGAGCCAGGTGTACAAGTGCAAGGTCGCGGCGTTTGAGGATACCAAGTCGGCCCAGCTGGGCTCGTACCTTCCGACCGATCTCGAGATGGAACCCGACGAGAGCGTCATCTGGGTCATCGACCCCGAGGACTACAAGGCCGACGTGCTGTTCGTCTTTGAGAACGGCCGCGTGGTGCGTGTCGCGCTTTCTGGATACGCTACCAAGACCAACCGCAAGCGCCTTAAGAACGCCATCTACGGCGGCAGCAAGCTGCTGTATGCGCAGGTGCTCAAGGAGGACCGCGACCTCGCGCTGGTCTCGAGCGACTACCGCCTGATGAACTTCAACACGTCGCTGCTCAAGACCAAGACGACCACCAACACGCAGGGCGTCCAGGCCTTTACGGCCAAGAAGGGCCGCTCGGTCACCACCGTCGGCACGACCGAGGAAATCCTTGGCGCCGGCGTCTCGGCCGAGAAGTTCACCGCGCAGAGCCTGCCCTCCGCCGGCGCCCTCATGAAGGAAAATGACATGCCGAGTTTGTTTGACTAGGTACCACGGCAACGAGATCGTTAGATACTTCGCAAAGCGACGAGGCCCGGAACGCAACGGCATTGCGCCCGGGACTCGTCGTTTTTCTTCTCAACTATTTTTTAACGCAGATAAATTGATTTCTGCTTATTTTTCTGCGTAAAAAATGTCAGCGTCACTACTTCGATGCCCTTTGGTCAGTCGTTAGCAAAACTTGCAAAAGTTAGCAAAACTTGCAAAAATTAGCAAAACCTGCAAAGGAGCTACCATGGAGTACAGCAAGAACCCCTTTACCCCAACATTTGGAAGCGTCCCTCCCTTTCTAGCGGGTCGCGAGCATATCCTGCGCGACATCAACCGTGGCTTTATCAACGGCCCAGGAGATCCCAACCTGTCGACCATTTTTACTGGCGCAAGGGGAACGGGCAAGACGGCACTTCTCTCGCTCCTTTCAGAAACGGCGCTTGAACACGACTGGATCGCAGCAAATGTCTCCGCCATGCCAGGCATGCTCGAAGATATTATCGAGCGAACCAATGAAGCCGCAGATAGCTACCTCTCACAGCCTCACGCGCGCATAAACGGTGTTCAAATTGGCCCAGTGGGCATCGATTGGACATACGCTCAAGAGGCTCAGGGCAACTGGCGCACGCGCATGAATGGCATCTTTAAGCAACTCGAAAAACATGACATCGGACTTCTCATCACCATCGATGAAGTCACCGTCGATCTCGAAGAAATGCTTCAATTTGCCTCTGTTTACCAGCACTTTGTACGCGAAGGTAAAAAAGTTGCCCTACTCATGGCAGGACTGCCCTACAAAGTATCGGCGTTGCTACGTAACGATTCCGTCTCGTTCCTCAGACGCTCCCAGTATCATCAGCTGGGACGAATCACTGATGTTGAGATTGCAAATGCATTTCGTAAAACCATTGAAGCAGGAGGACGCTCAATCACGCCAGAAGCACTCGAGGATGCCGTGAAGGCCGTCGACGGATTTCCCTACATGATGCAGCTCGTCGGATATCGCACTTGGGATGTTTCGGAAAACTCGCCCCAAATCAGTACATCCGATGTCCAGCAGGGTTCTCTGCTTGCCCGTATGGAGCTGCGCGATCGTATTCTCGAAACGACCTATCAGGAGCTTTCCGATAAAGACATTGAGTTTTTGCTCGCGATGCTGCCCGATTCTGGCCCCAGCAGGGTCTCGGAGATAGCCAAACGCATGGGCGTCGCCAGCAACTACGCAAGCCAATACAAACGCCGCCTCCTCGAGGACGGCGTTATCGGGGAACGTGGACGTGGCCTCGTCGGCTTCGACATCCCCGCGTTCAGGGAATTCTTGAACGAGAAGGCGTTTTAGCACACCGGAATTGTCCGCGGGAGCATCGTTGCATGGCAATCAGCAATCCTCTTGGTAAGGGCAGCAAGCATTTCCGCTTGTGCTGATTGCCATGCGCTCCTCTTGTCCTTAGGCGAGCTTGCGGGCGAGCTCGCGCACCTCTTCCAACTTGGGCGAGGAGGCCATGCTGTCGCGCTCGGTCATGCCGCTAATGGTGACAATGCCCTGGTCCTCCCACTTGCAGTACGCGCAGGTTGACTTGTACATGGCAATCGCCGCATCATAGACACCCTCGCTGTGGCTATCGAGCAAAAGGGCCGTCTTGGTGAACGGGAAACCCGTGGCACCGAAGGCGTACAGGCGGTCGATGGCGGTCTTTTCCTGCGCAGTGATATCAAACCAGTAGATAGGCGAAGCGAAGACAACCATGTCGGTGTCTTTCAGCGACTCAATCACGTTGGCCATGTCATCCTTCTGCACGCAGACGCCCTCATGGGCGAAGCAGTACTGGCATCCCAAGCAGCCGGCGATCTTCTTGCTGGCAACGCGGATGACCTCGACCGTATGGCCGCCCTCACGCGCGGTCTCGGCAAACGTCTCGACCATGGTATCGGTATTGGCGCCCTTACGCGGGCTGCCGCTCAATACAACGATATTCATAGGATTCCCTCTCCTTCATGCTGCAGGCGCGCAGCTTTTTTTCTTGTAACCAAAACAAATGGGGTTAATCAATCGCCAGCAGGCCATATCTCTTGCTCAAGTTCCCTAAAGAAGCTCAAGGCGATTGCGATTGCCTTATACAACATCGAAAACCAAAGAGGGGCCATAGCAACGTCGCCTGCCTGAAATGGCACGCTGTCAAGATCAACTACGGGGATCGTGACGAGCCGATACCGCCCGCATGCCCCCTTCGGAATAGGCGCTGAGCAGCTCCTGAGCGTGGGCAAACTCGGGCCCTCGCCTCCAACCGAGCAGGCGGTTGACCGCGAGATTTCCCTGGACGTTGTGGACGAAGAGCAGATAGGCGTCCTCGCGCGAAAGCCCAGTCTCCTCCATGATCGAGGGAACCATCTGCTCGGCGCCGCGCTCGACGACGCGCTGTGCCACCCGAGCGTACGCGTCGTCATCCGAGTAGAGCAGATAATAGTCATCGTTTGCCGGCGGACGCTGGCAGAGGGCACCCGCCTCCGTTCCCTCGAGCGGCGGCACCGCCGCCAAGGCCTCGTCGATAAGCGCGTCGAGCAGGGCGAACTTGTCCTCGTAGTGCAGATAGAACGTGCCACGGTTAATATCGGCACGGCGGCAGATATCCGCTACCGTCATCTTCGCGAAGCCGACCTCGGCCAGCAGCGCGAAGAACGCCTCCCGTATGACCGAGAGTGTATAGCGTCGGCGACGATCGATCTTCCCCGCTTCCATTACCCCTCCAATTGCAACGCTCGACAATGCCCGGCAAACGCTCGTTTATCGACAGCAGGCCGAAGCTGTTCATTGCTCTTAAGCAAATCGACATGGATACTTTTTATAGACACGTGTTTATAATAGCTGAAAGAAGGTATCCAGTGACCCTGTACGAGCAGCTCGTTATCGAGCTCACCAACCGATCGTTTTCCCTTCATGCCGCCTACCGCAGCGGCAGCACGCCCTATGAGCTGAGTGACCGCGAGCCCGAGCCCTACGACCAGCAAATCGAGGACTTCGCCCGTATGATCGAAGAAGCCGATTGCGTGCTGGTGGGCGGGGCCTCCGGGCTCTCCGCGGCGGGCGGCGGCGACTTCTATTACGAGGACAACGCAACCTATCGCAGGCATTTCGGCAAATTCGCCGAGCGCTACGGTTTCAAGGGCGCTTTCGAGGGGTCGTTCTACCGCTGGCCCACCGCCGAGGCGCGCTGGGGATACCTCGCCACCTTCCTCGACACCACGCTCAACGCCCCGCTGCGCAAGCCCTACAGGAACCTCGACGCCATTCTCGCCGAGAAGGATTTCTTCGTGCTCACCACCAACCAGGACACGCAGTTTGTGAAGCTCTATCCCTGGGAGAAAGTGGCAGAGATCCAAGGCGACCACCGCTTCTTTCAGTGCTCCCACTGTTGCACCGACGAGGTGTGGAACGCGGTCGAGCCGGTCTCCCACATGGTAGAGGCCATGGGAGACGGTCTGGAGGTTCCGACAGAGCTCGTGCCGCGCTGCCCGCACTGCGGGGCAGAGGCGTTCCCCTGGGTTCGCGGCTACGGCAACTTCCTGCAGGGCGAACTCTACGAGGAGCAGTACCGCAAGGTGTCCGACTGGCTCGACGCGCACGCACGGCAGAGGATCCTCTTCCTCGAGCTGGGTGTGGGCCGCATGACGCCCGCGTTTATCCAGGAGCCGTTCTGGGCCCTCACGGCGCAGTTACCGCAGGCCAGCTACATCGCCGTAAACAACAAGACGCAGTTTCTCCCCCGCGCGATCGAGGATCGGGGGCTCGCCGTTCGCGCCGACATCGCCGACGTGCTCGCCGACGTGCGCAAGACGCTGGGGAGGTAGCGCATGGAGACGGCGAAAGCAGTTCGCATAGGCAGGGCGCTAGCCGAAGCGGATCTTGTCATCATCGGCGCTAGCAACGGACTCGACATGGCGGAGGGGCTCAACCTTTTCTGCGCCGATGCTCATTTCCAAGAGGCGTACGGGGACCTCGCCCAGGCAGACGGCATCGGCTGCATACTGCAGGGGCTCGCTTCCCCGGATGCCAGCGTGCGACGCCGATGGGCCGAGCGGTTCCATCAAAAGGAGTATCTCGAATATGAGCCCGGCTCGCTCATGAACGGGCTGCGGCGTCTTACGGAGCACGCCGACACCTTCGTGGTCACATGCAACATCGACGGGCACTTCGCGCGCGCCGGGTTCGACGAGGAGCGCGTGCTCGAGACTGAGGGGAGCATACGCACGTCGATCGACGAGCGGCGTCTCGCCCATCCAGACGCCCTCGCCACGGCCCAGCTCGAGGAGCTCGAGCGCCTTGTGCAAGCCCATCGCAACGGCAGGGTCGCCATCCTCGAACTTGGCGTGGGACTGCGCAACGGCATCATAAAGCACATGCTCGCCCAGATCGCGAACGTCTGCGAGCACGCCACCTACATCGTGTTCAACTACAGCCAGGCTATGGCGCCCGATGCATCGTGCGAGACGATTCTCGTTGACGGCGATATGGCCCCGGCTTTCGAGAAGATCGCCCGATGCCACCCCTAGAAAGAGAAGCGCGTAGGCTTCGAAGCCTTATCGACGATGCCGACGCCATCATCGTCGGCATCGGCTCGGGCATGTCGAGCGCCGCCGGGTTCAACCATTACAACCGCGCGGGCATGGCGCGCGCAGGAATGGCGGACTGGCAGCAAGCCTTTGGCTTCAAGAGCCTTTTCGACGGCTTCTACCACCTCTACCCCAGCCTCGAGCAGCAATGGGCCTACTACGCGCGATATATCGATTTCATGCTGCGCGAGCCGACCTCGCAGCCCTATCTCGACCTACGGTCCCTCATCGGCCATAAGGATTACTTCATCCTGAGCACCAATGTAGACATCCAAGTCGAGAAGACGTTTCCCGACGAGAGAACCTGTAACTATCAGGGAAGCTTCGCGCACCTTCAGTGCAAGCAGCCATGCTGCGACGAGCTCTTCGAGGCGAGCCCCTACGTCGAGCGCATGCTCGCGGGCATGGCGGGGTTCGAGATCCGCAGCGAGGATATCCCCCGATGCCCGCATTGCGGCTGGCAGCTTGTGCCGTGGGTGCGCGATGACACGTTTCTGCAGGGTGCGGCCTGGCGCGAGAGCCTCGGACGATACGAGCGCTTTGTGTGCGAGCACAGCGATCACCGCGTGCTGTTGTTGGAGCTCGGCGTGGGCGAGATGACCCCCGGCATCATCACGCTCCCGTTCTGGAGCATGACCGCGAAGCTGCCGGATGCGCACCTTTTGAGCGTAAACATCTCGGGCGACTCGGCTCCGTTGCAGCTTGGAAGCAAGGCAGAGGCGATCCAAGCCGATTTGGGCGCCCTGCTCTCGGTGGCGCGGGCAGGTGGCGAGTAACGCGGAGCGGTAGACGCGCAATGAGGTTTTAGCCGCAGCCTCCGAACGAGAGGGCTCGGAGGCTGGTATTCCTGAATCGCAGGTCACGATGGGTTATCGGAATCGCGAAGAGCGGATACCGCCAGTAAGCCCCCTTCGGAATAGGCGTTGAGCAGCTCCTGGGCATGGGCGAACTCGGGGCCTCGTCTCCAGCCGAGCAGGCGGTTGACGGCCAGATTGCCCTGGACGTTGTGGACGAAGAGCAGGAAGGCGTCTTCGCGTGAAAGCCCTGTTTTCTCCATGACCCAGGGAACCATCTGCTCCACTCCGCGTTCTATGACGCGCTGGGCTACGCGAGCGTATGCGTCGCTGTCCGAATAAAGCAGGCGATAATCGTCGTCTGCCGGCGGACGCTGGCAAAGCGTTGCCGATTCAACCCCCTCAAGCGGGGGAGCCGCTGCCAATGCCTCGTCGATAAGCGCATCGAGCAGCGCGTACTTATCCTCGCAATGCAGATAGAACGTTCCCCGGTTGATCTCGGCGCGGCGGCAGATGTCCGCCACCGTCATCTTCGCGAAGCCGACCTCGGCCAGCAGCGCGAAGAACGCCTCCTGTGTGACCGAGAGGGTGTAGCGCCGCCGGCGGTCGATCTTGGTTTCTCCCATCGCCTCTCCAATCTGAGTCGTTTGACAATGTCCAGTAGCTGTTCGTTTATCGACAGGTGCACGCGTTTGTTCATTGCCCCTGCGAAAATCAACAAGGATACTGTTTATAGACACCTGTTTTTTATAGCTGAAAGGGAGCACGGATGACCCTGTGCGAGAAGCTCGGCATCGGGCTTGTCAGCCGATCGTTTTCCCATCGGGCCGTCTATCGAAACGGCGGCACGTCATACGATTTGAGCGATTGCGAGCCTGCTGCTTGCAAGCAAGATATCGAGGCTTTTGCCCGCAAGGTGGGGAAGGCTGATTGCGTGTTTACGGGAGAGGCAGGTAGGCAGGCGTTATGAGCATCTGCATCAAAAATCAGATTCAGAATATGAATATCGTCATCGGCTGCACGGTGGGGTGTCCATATTGCTATGCCCGTAACAATGTGAAACGTTGGCATATGATTGACGACTTCGCTGATCCTGCGTTCTTCCCGAGCAAGCTCAAGATGATGGAAAAGAAACGCCCGCAGAACTTTCTCCTTACCGGCATGAGCGATCTCTCCGGGTGGAAGCTGGAATGGCGAGACGAGGTATTTGCAAAGATCCATGAGAATCCACAGCATCAGTTCCTGTTCCTGACCAAGAGACCCGATTTGCTGGATTTAGATACCGACCTGGAAAACGCATGGTTCGGCGTTACGGTGACGAGGAAAGCGGAGCTGTGGCGTATCGACGCCCTTCGGAAAAACGTCAAAGCAAATCACTTCTTCGTTACTTTTGAGCCGCTATTCGACGATCCCGGTACGGTCGACCTTTCCGGAATCAACTGGATCGTCGTCGGTACCATGACCGGGGCGCAGAGCAGGAAGGTTCATACGGAACCGGAGTGGGCATGGTCTTTGACGGACCAGGCGCACGCGCTTGGCATTCCAATGTTTATGAAGGAAGACCTCGTCTCTGTCATAGGGGACGAAAACATGATTCAGGAATTGCCGGAAGAATTCGAAAGAGTGCTGGAGGTGCAGAGAACATGGCGGAAGTGATCGATGGAATCCTCATCAATGAGGTGGAAGCAAAGAACATCATGACCAAGTCCAGCCTGCCGGTAGGCGGCTACTCGGTCAATCCCTATGTAGGTTGCACGCATGCCTGCAAGTATTGCTATGCCTCCTTTATGAAGCGCTTTACCGGACACAAGGAGGAATGGGGCACCTTTCTTGATGTGAAGCATTGGCCGGAAATCAAGAATCCGAAGAAATACGCTGGACAGCGGGTGGTTATCGGTTCTGTGACGGATGGCTACAATCCACAGGAGGAGCGATTCGGGAATACCAGGAAACTCCTGGAGCAGCTGATTGGCAGCGATGCAGATATTCTGATCTGCACAAAGTCCGATCTTGTGGTACGGGATATCGATCTGCTGAAGAGGCTTGGACGAGTGACCGTTTCATGGTCGATCAACACGCTGGATGAGAACTTCAAGAACGATATGGACTCCGCGTCGAGCATCGAGCGTCGTATCGCTGCTATGAAGCAGGTGTATGACGAAGGTATCCGTACGGTCTGCTTCGTGTCCCCGGTATTTCCCGGCATCACGGATTTTGAGATGATTTTTGAGCGAGTAAAAGATCGGTGCGATTTGTTTTGGCTCGAAAATCTCAATCTTCGGGGTGGTTTCAAAAAAGCGATCCTGGATTATATCGCCGAGAAACATCCCAATCTCGTACCGCTTTACGATGAGATCTATAACAAGCGCAACCGTAGCTATTTTGAAGCGCTTGAAGTAAAAGCCGAGGAAATGGCCAAGAAGTACGATTGCCCCTTTGTGGACAACGAAATGCCTTATGGCAGAGTCCCCCAGGGGCATCCGGTGATCGTGGACTACTTCTATCACGAGGAAGTCCGAGGGTCGGATAATAGCGGAAAAAGAAATCGTTAAACGGAAACCGACGACGATTCGCTCGAGCGATTAGCGTCCACGCGTGGCTTCTGCCGATTGGCGCAACGGGCGACGGATTAAGGGATCGCTCGGGCGGATGATCCCGCTGCAGTACAGGCGGTCGCTCAATTTAGCGGCATGAGCGTTTTCGCACGGAAAACCAGTATCCCCTGTGCCGAGTTTAATCGTAGCGAATACAATGGGCACTGAGCATCAATCGAAAGTAGTCAAGAGCCTTTTCGACGGCTTCTACCACCTCTACCCCAGCCTCGAGCAGCAGTGGGCATACTATGCGCGATACATCGACTTCATGCTGCGCGAGCTGGCCTCGCAGCCCTATCTCGACCTACGGTCCCTCATCGGCCATAAGGACTACTTCATCCTGAGCACCAATGTGGACACCCAGGCCGAGAAGACGTTTCCCGACGAGAGAACCTGTAACTATCAGGGAAGCTTCGCGCACCTTCAGTGCAAGCAGCCATGCTGCGACGAGCTCTTCGAGGCGAGCCCCTACGTCGAGCGCATGCTCGCGGGCATGGCGGGGTTCGAGATCCGCAGCGAGGATATCCCCCGATGCCCGCATTGCGGCTGGCAGCTTGTGCCGTGGGTGCGCGATGACACGTTTCTGCAGGGTGCGGCCTGGCGCGAGAGCCTCGGACGATACGAGCGCTTTGTGTGCGAGCACAGCGATCACCGCGTGCTGTTGTTGGAGCTCGGCGTGGGCGAGATGACCCCCGGCATCATCACGCTCCCGTTCTGGAGCATGACCGCGAAGCTGCCGGATGCGCACCTGTTGAGCGTCAACATCTCGAACGGCTCGGCTCCGCTGCAGCTCGGAAGCAAGGCAGAGGCGATTCAGGCAGATTTGGGCGCGCTGCTCTCGGCGGCGCGGACGGGCGACGGTGCTTAAGCCTCCTTGTTGGTCGCTTTAAGGTATGCATCGTCGCCCACGGGCTCCAGCCACTCGTTGGAGGTCTCCTCGCCCGGAACCTCCAACGCGAGATGCGAGAACCAGCTGTCGGGCGCGGCGCCGTGCCAGTGCTTCACCCCCGGGGCGATGTTGACCACGTCGCCGGGGCGCAGCTCCTGTGCCGGCTTTCCCCACTCCTGGTAAAACCCTCGACCAGCCACGCAGACGAGGATCTGCCCACCGCCGCTTTTGGCGTGATGGACGTGCCAGTTGTTGCGGCAGCCGGGCTCGAACGTCACGTTGTGGACACCGACCTGCTCGGTGGAAAGGGGCGCGAGGTAGCTTTGCCCGATAAAGTACTTCGCGAAGGCGTCGTTGGGGGCACCGATGGGGAAAACCATCTCGTTTTGGTGCTGAGCCCTTGCGTCGGCGGCATCGTCGGCCGCCCAGACCTCCTTCGCCATGCGGAAGGCAGCCCACGCCTTGGGCCAACCCGCATAAAACGCCGCGTGCGTAAGGATTTCCGCTATCTCCGTCCTGGTCACTCCATTGTTCTTTGCGGACATCAGGTGATATTTGAACGAAGAGTCCGTCAGCCCCTGCGACATCAGGGCAACCACCGTCACCACGCTGCGGTCGCGCAGGGAGAGCTCACTCTCTCGGCTCCACACCTCGCCGAACAGCACGTCGTCGTTGAGCTGTGCGAATTTGGGAGCGAACTCCCCCAGGGCGTCTCTGCCTGCCGTCTGTTTAACTGCCATGATCGATTTCCTCCTGTCGATAGTTTTGGCACAAATCTGTTTCCGCGCGGCCAAACAGCCCGGCTAGATTCCCATGCCCATTCGCCGCGCCTGCTCCAGAGCGGGATGCCCGGCGATTTCGCCCACGCCGTTCACGCCGCCGGCGAAAACCGTTCCAGCGAGCGTGCAGCGGGAGAAACAGTCAACCCATCCCTGCATCGCCTTTTTCGCCCCGTCGAAGGTCGAGCGCCCGTTCTCCGCCGCCGTCGCCAACAGATATGCCTCGGTGAATGCATAATCGGAGCCAAAAAGCGGGTTAGCGCGGTCCAGCATGGTTTTGAGCTGGCCGCAGACGCTGTAGTAGTAGACGGGCGTTGCAAACACCAGCACATCCGCATCGTGCATTTTGGCGGCAATTTCCACGGCATCGTCTTGGATGACGCAACGCCCCAACTTTAAGCAGGCAAGGCAGCCCCTGCAGAAGCCCATTTGCTTCTCGCGCAGACGCACGGTCTCAACGCTGTGACCTGCCTCCCGCGCGCCGTTGGCGAAAGCCTCCGCCAGCGTCTCGGAATTGCCATTCTTTCGTGGACTTGAAGAAACTATCAAAACCGTTTTGCCCATTACGGAATACCCCTTGCGCTCCCGATTTACATTGACGAGAATGAAGGTAATACCTAAACCTGACTTTAGGTCAAGGAATGAATTCGACATTGTTTCGGAGGAGCCATGTACACAATCGGACAGGTGGCGGAAATGTTCGGTTTGCCCGCTTCAACGCTGCGATATTACGACAAGCAGGGATTGTTCCCGGGGCTGGAGCGGGCATCCGGCATTCGCCGATTCAGCGATACGGAACTCGAAGCGCTTCGGGTCATCGAATGCCTAAAGAAGGCTGGAATGGAGATCAAGGACATCCGGCTGTTCATGGAATGGTGCGCAGAGGGTCCCTCAACATACCCCAAACGCAAGGCCATGTTCGAGGAGCGCAAGGCCCACATGGAGTCGGAGATCGTGAACATGAACCGCGCGCTCGACATGCTGAAGTTCAAATGCTGGTACTACGAGCAGGCAATCCAAGATGGCAACGAGGATAGAGTGAAGGCGCTGATTCCCGATAATTTGCCAGAAGAAATCAAAGATACCTACGATAACGCCCACACTCAATAATGCCGCCCGATGCTCAAGGGGCTTTGGCAAGGAGTCGTTTTAGGCAGATATGCAAAAAGATAGCCTCCGAACCAGAGGGTCCGGAGGCTTTTATTCCCGTTATTTCGCTGGTGGCTTTACTCTATGGCGGCGCCGAAACAGCATCAGGCGGTACTCGACGGTATCAAAACGCGAGTTCAAAAGCCAGTTCCCGCTATTCCCGCTCAGTGACTAATCCAGGCCGAGTGTTGTCGATGCGTGTCGCGTCGTACCGCCTAAGGGCCAATTCGTGCGCAATTTGGGCGAATCAGGCCCTTAATTCGCGATTTTGTGAATGACTCAATTGATTCGCAAAACCGCAGGTCGCCTTTTTAATCACTCCCTAGTTTCCGCCGGGGTTCGTAGCGGGTGGCGTGAAAAGGGGTGATTCAAAGGGTCGGAGAGATGTCTATAGCGCAATCTTCTGGTATTGGCGCAGTGAGGGACTTCTCACCTCCATCAGTCCAAATCGTCAAGCTCCGAAAGACGTCGAGCTAGAGAAAAGGACCTATTTCCCGTCATGGATTGGGTTTACCTGCATGACTAGAGCCCTGGTGTAATTGGCTGGATCACCGTTCCGGGAACCGGTATCGACCTACCTGTCCGCCAAGCTCCTTCTTCAGCTCCAGCTTAGTATCTGACTCACACCGTCATAAGCAAAACCGAAGAGATGCGTCTTGGCCAAGAAATAAGGTTAGCCTTATCTTACTGCATGATTCGTGTGTTATAGTTAGATTGCTCTAACTGTTTGGGGGGCGATAGCCATGCACGAACGCAAGGGCTTCTGGGACAAGAATGCCGGTCGGTACGACCGTTTCATGCGAAAGGACCGGGCGGCGTATGAGAAGATGTATGAGCTGATCAGGCCGGTGGTGAAAGCAAAAACCGTACTGGAGGTTGCCACCGGCACGGGGCTTATCGCAAAGAGCATCGTGGATGCGGCGGTGCACATCGAGGCTACGGACGCTTCTGCACAGATGATCCTTGAAGCAAAGCGGGACAATCAATCCGCAAAGCTGCACTTTTCCGTACAAGATATGTTCCGCCTGCCCTATGCACAGAAGTCCTTCGAAGTGGTGATCGCGTCCAACGCGCTTCACATAGTGCCGCATCCGGAAAAGGCACTGCAAGAAATCAGGCGGGTACTGAAGGACGACGGCGTGCTCATCGCGCCAACCTTCACCCACGCGGGGAACTCGGTTTCCGGCAAGGCAAAAGCCTTTTTCATGAGTATGGCGGGATTCCCCCTCCACAGCAGGTGGACAAGCGAGGAATACCTGCGTTTCCTGCGTCAAAACGGCTGGGCGGTGCAGAAAAGCGCGGTGCTGAAGGCCTCGTTCCCATTGACCTATGCGGAATGCACGAAATCGGAGGGGCCAGATGTCGTTCTTTGAAAACACCCGCAAGCCCGTGGGCCTCGGCGGAAAACTTATGGTTGCCATGATGAATCTGGGCCACAGCCCTGTGGCGCGGTGGGGACTTCGATTTCTACGACTTGCGCCAAATGCCAAGGTGCTGGATTGCGGCTGCGGCGGCGGGGCGAACATAAAACGGCTGCTGAAAAAATGCCCGCATGGCGTCGTCAAGGGCGTCGACTATTCGCCCGTCAGCGTGGAGAAGACTAGAAAGCTCAACCGAATTGCAATTCAGGAGGGGCGTTGCGCCGTTCTGCAAGGCAGTGTGGCGGATATGGTGTTTGAGGATAGCTACTTCGATGCCGCCACGGCCTTTGAGACCGTCTATTTTTGGCCTGATTTGCCCCGATGCTTCCGTGAGGTCTGGCGGACGCTGAAGCCAGGCGGGACAATTCTTATCTGCAACGAGAGCAATGGCGATACGGACAAGGACGAGAGGTGGACGCAGATCATCGGCGGCATGACCATCTACAAGGACATTGAATTAAAGGCATGTCTGGAGCAGGCGGGTTTTCACGAGGTGCAGATACACAAAAAGAAAAAGTGGCTCTGCGTCACGGCGCGGAAGTAGGGGTATCAAGCACGGGCATTTTTGCATCCATCCTGCACATGGCGATAGGCATGACGGTCATAGCGGCTATGCTGGCGGCAATTATGACAGTTTTTATTCACTGAGGAAGAAACCTATGAAATGTAAAATTGAGAAAAACACCGTGCAGGAGACGCTGATCCTCCCGCTGTATTCCCGGAAGCTGTGCACGGAGCTGTACCCGAACCTTTACCGGGATGAAACAGCGGTTCGTCTGCTCGACCAGATCGACTACGACTTTTCAGAGGCAGAGAAAAACTCCCGCAGCCTGATACAGCGCTTTGGTGCGCTGGAGGTGGCCACACGGCAGAGTGATCTTGCTTTCGAGGTGCGGGATTACCTGAAAGGCCACCCCAATGCGGCGGTGGTCAATCTGGGCTGCGGGCTGGACAACACCGGCAGAACCTGCGACAACGGTAGATGCAAGATCTACAATCTGGACTTCCCGGATGTGATTGCCTTGCGGCAGCAGCTACTGCCCGCCGGGGATCGAGAACAAAATATCCCCTGCGACCTGAAAGACACCGCATGGTTTAGCAAAATCGATGCCTCCCGCGGGGCGGTGTTCTTTGCCTCCGGGGTGTTCTATTACTTTCTGACCCAGCAGGTCCGGGAACTGGTGCGGGGGATGGCGGACGCTTTCCCCGGCAGTGTGCTGGTCTTTGATGCTGCCAATCGGACGGCGGTAAAGATGATCGCAAAAACATGGCTTAAGACTGCAAAAATCAAGGATGTGGGGGCATATTTTGCGGTTTCGGATGCCGCCAAGGAAATCGGCACGTGGGACAGCCGTCTGCAGGTCACAAGTCGCGGCTATATGCTGGGCTACAACGATTTGAGAGACTCTTCTGTCAGCTGCTTTTTCCGGTTTCTCGCAAGGGTCGGTGACAACGGGATGAAAATGCAAATCGTGAAAATAAGATTTTGAGAGGCGAAAACGAAGCGCATTCACTTTGACGTCGAAGAAGACGGCTTTTACGGCGCATATTGGGCGTGCAAGGACACGCATACAGCAGCGGGCACGGATTCAATTGAAACCGTGCCCGCTATCTGATACTATATTATTTTATCGAACGTATGTTCTATTCCCACTCGATGGCGTCGGTTCTGCCGTCCCGTCATTCCAGTTACACCCAGTTTTCGGCATCGACACGGAACGCGTGCCGCCGAATGACGCGATGTCGCGTTTCGTCGGCTTCGGGGACAAAAGTTGGGACAACCTCAAAAAACTTTTTTCAAACTCAGGGCTTTGAGTTTTTATTTTTGTCCCAAGGGGCACGGAGAGCCGCCTTTGGAGGCTCGATATCGCCGAAAACGCCCGTTTTGAAACTCAACCGCCTTTGAGCCTGCAAGCCACCAGCTTCAACAGTAAGTGAGTCGACGCGGGTGGCTTACGAGCCGTTCACAAAACCGCAGGCCACAGGTCTTTGTCAACGATAAGCAAAGTGAATAGTCTCAGGTGGCTTGCCCATGAGTTGGCGTAAGCCTGTTTAGCAAAAGGCTAATCGGACACGACAGGCCGCCCGCATGGCGACGGCGTTTCCCGTGCGGGCACAAACAGCCCTGCGTGCCCTGTCGCGCGATATCCCAATGCGACGTTCAGAACCCTACCCGCCAAGCAGCCACCTCGCGAAATTCAGCACGAGCACGCCCTCCCGGGTATGGGGCTCATGCCTCGTGCGAGTGATGAGAATCTTCGGGAATGCATCCCCGATGGATAGAATCGGCGCAATCTCCCTCTCGAGCGTCGAATCGGCGCCGATATCGTCGCTCACATACACTCTCCTTCCCGGTTTCGAAACCTGGAAGGCAGTATGCGCAAGGATGCGTCGAGGTGCGATCCCAGTCGTACCATGCCAGCAGAGATGTCGAGGCACATTCGTTCATGCTGCAATGCGGGCATCGGAGATGAAAAAAAGCCCGTCGGGTAGTCATGGGCGTGCGGGAGCCCGCATCAGTAACCTGCCTCCTCGGTTGTCCCTTCTTTGCATGGTCGTCTACATAAAGGAGGAACCAGCCATGCAGATCAGCATGCTTGCCCTTCTTGGGTCACGGACCGGGGAGGCGAGGGCCTCCGTCGGGACCGCCCCGAGCAACCGGCATATCCAAGGAATGACAAGGCTCGATCGCTGTGCTGGTCAGGATGCCGAAGCGGGCCGTCCGCCAATCGGAATGCGGGTCAGGATGCTGCAACGTGATTCCAGCTGCAGGATACGGCTCCTTTGCGGTTGCCGCAAAACCTGCTGGCAACATTCTTACTATCCGAATGATGTACGCATCCCTTGGGATCGTTTCGCCTGACCAGGGCCATCTTCAGCGCCTCATCGGCCAGCTCGGCAGGCGCCTCTTCCACGCGTAATAGCCCTGGCGGGTCACCTACGCAACCAAAGATACAAAAGGGATCGAATGGCCAGAAAGGATTGTCCTTGCCGACAGGCAATCCTTGACAAACGAGCTTCAGCCTCCTTAAAATTGCGTGGTTTGCCGAACTGAGTCAGCGAAGGAGGGGTGTCGTGGTTGGTCTTTTCCGCACGTGGATGAGCGCCTAAAAAGCGGCGCTGTTATGGCGTCGCGCTGTTTTGCACGCCATTCCACGATTGGACATAACCATGATGTTTGAAACCTCTCGGCGCAGGTCTGTTTCGCTGTGCCATTCATGGCAATTTAAGATTTGTTTCGTATGGGGCGGGGAGCTCGTGTCGACATTGACGAGCTCGATTCTCCAAATGGGTCTCATTTGGCATATCGCCCTCACGACAGGATCATCTTCCCTCCTCTCCCTGGCATCGTTAGCAGGCTTTCTGCCGATTGCTTTGTTCGGAGTCCTTGCGGGCGCCGTTGTCGACAGACTGCCTTTGAAGCGTGTTCTCATCGGCGCCGACCTCTTCGTTGCCGCGGTGGGCGCCGCCTTGGCGATTGCCTCGTTGGCCGGCAGCTTACCTGCGTGGTCAATACTCATCGCCCTGTTTCTCCGCGCAGCTGGCACTTCGTTCTACACGCCGGCCTCCCAATCCCTCACGCCCCATCTCGCCCCGCCAGAGCATCTCGTTCGCCTATCGGGAGTGATGCAAGCGATTCAGTCCGCCGGATACATTCTTGGCGCCGCGCTCGCGGCAGTGATTTATCCTGTGGCGGGCATTACCGCCATGATTGCCCTCGACGTGCTGGGGGCGCTTTTCGCTTCTCTAGCTGTCCTCGCCGCTCAGATAGACGCAGGAGGACTCGACGAAGCCGACCGCAGCTCGTCCTTTTCCAATAAAGTTCGAGAACTTTTCTCTGAGATTTCGGACGGCTACAAGCTGATCAGGGGATACAGGGGGCTGTTCGCCATTCTTTGGTGCGGGTTCGTCTTCGCTTTCGCGTTCTCCCCACTCGCGGCATTGTTCCCAATAATGACCTTGGGACATTTTGGCGGTAGCACGGGGGATGCTGCTTTGGTGGAGGTCCTTTTCTCCGCAGGCATGCTGGCTGGGTCCGGCATTTTGGCGGCCACGGGAGGGTTCCGCAATAGGTCGCTCACCATGGTCGCCGCAATCGCCGGCTTCGGCGTCGTCGCAATCGCATCCGGATTGCTCGGCCCGTCGCTGTTCGCCGCTTTCCTACCGGCGAGCTTTCTTATGGGCGCATGCTCCCCGCTGTACGCAGGAACCCAGACTGCCCTTATGCAGGAGCAGATACCTCCTGAGTACCTAGGCCGCGTTTTTGGTCTCTATGGAACCATTATGGCGTGGGCCATGCCCATGGGCCTCGCAGCCCCCTCCGTTTTTGCGCACCTGCTCGGAGCTCCGTTGTGGTCCGTCGGTTCTGGAGCGACCATGACACTGCTTGCGTTGGCGATGCTTCTCGCTCCAAGCGTCCGAAACGTGGGGAAAAAAGATTCCGGGCAGATTCAATAGCCCAAGCATTCGAAAAAGAGGCGGCAGCCATCGGTTCGCGCGTCAGCCTTCAAGCCCTTGCGACGACGAGGTATTGCGCCGACATCCCACATCGCGCTCCTTATTCGCCGCCAACTATCATTTTCGGATTTGCCGGCTTGCGCAAGGCCAAAACGCTCACGCCGGCAATCGGGCAAAGGCGAAAAATCGACGTGAGCGATTCTTTATTGGCATGGCTGCGCTTCCAGAAAACGACAATACACAAAAGGTGGTTCAACTTATGGAACTCATAGTCAAAGCTAAAGACATCTTTTTGGAATATGCCGGCCGCGATATTCTGGACATCGAAGAATTGGAAATCTACCCCTACGATCGCATCGGCTTGGTAGGAGACAACGGTGCAGGCAAAACCAGCCTGCTAAAAATCCTGAGCGGCAATCTAACCATTGCGGACGCCGACGTCAGGCGCTTCGGCAGCATTGCCCTCATCGGCCAGCTCGACGAACTCGACCTTGATGCGGCTCAGGACAACGGCGAGATGCTCTCCCGTCTCAACGTCGCCGAAGTGGCGCAGGAGACGATGAGCGGCGGGGAGGAAACACGCGCCAAGATTGCCTCTGCGCTCTCCCAGCATGCAAGCGCGATCTTCGCCGACGAGCCTACGAGCCACCTCGACCAAGACGGCATCCGCCTTCTCGTCGGACAGCTCAAGGCATTTGATGGGGCCCTGCTCATCGTGAGCCATGACCGTCATTTTCTCGACCAGGTGGTAGACAAGATCTGGGAGCTCAAAGACGGCGGTATTTCCGAATTCTGGGGTGACTACTCCGACTATCTGCGACAGAAAGAAGAAGAGCGCAAAGCTCAGGCGACTCGATACGAAGAGGCGATGCGCGAGCGCGATCGCCTCGAAGCCGCCATCGAAAAACAGCGGAAAAAAGCACGGCAGGTCGACGCCAAGCGGAAGGGTGCGAAAAAAAGCAACGAGTATGCAGGTCGCTTGGGGCATCAGAAAACAACCGGCACCAAGCAGAAGAAAATGCATCAGGCAGCTAAGAACATGGAGAAGCGCCTCGAAGCGCTCGAAGGGATCGAGGCCCCAGATAGCATTCGCGCCGTGCGCTTCCGCCAGAGCAAGGCCCTGGAACTGCACAGCAAATTTCCCATCTCGGCAGATGATTTCAGCTTGAGCTTCGGCAACTGCGTGCTCTATGACCACGCGAAATTCGAGATACCGCTCGGTGCCAAAGTGGCCATCACCGGTGGCAACGGCACAGGAAAGACCAGCCTGCTGAAGGCAATCGTTCGACGCGCCGACGGTATCAACATCTCTCCCAAAGCAGAGATCGGCTACTTCGAACAGACAGGTTACAAGTTCGACGCCCGCCAGTCTGTGATCTCGTTCATGCAGAATGGTTGCGAGTACAGCATGACCGAAATTCGAGGCATCCTCGCCTCTATGGGAATCGGACCGCGCGACCTGACAAAGGACGTTGGCGTTCTCTCGGGAGGCGAAGTCATCAAGCTGCTACTCGCGAAGATGCTGCTGGGCAGATACAACATCTTGCTCATGGACGAGCCTGGAAATTACCTGGACATCAAGAGCGCCGAAGCCCTCGAGCAGATGATGAGCGCCTATGCCGGAACGATAGTGTTCGTCTCCCACGATAAGAGGCTGGTCGAGAACGTCGCAGACATTGTCTACGAAATAAAGGACACCAAGCTAGTCAAAATCTTTCAGCGCGAATAGCCCTAAATGAGCAGGAAATAATCCCCGAACGGAGACAAGGGAGTAAAACGGCAAAGAAAGAGCCTCCGTCCCAACGCAGGGAACGGAGGCTCTTTAATCGCTTTTACTCATCTCCGTCGCTGGTGGCTTTGTCATGACTCTCGTACGAAACGAAACTCAGCGGCATAGTGCGGCACTCAAAATCGCAGGTCAGAACCCTGTCGTCCTACTCCCACTCGATGGCTTTGGTTCTGTCGTCCCGTCATTCCAGTTGCATCCAGTTTTCGGCATCGACATGGAACGCGTGCCGCCGAATGCCGCGATGTCGCGTTTCGTCGGCTTCGGGGACAAAAGTTGGGACAACCTCAAAAACTTTTTCCAAACTCAGGGCATTGAGTTTTTGTTTTTGTCCCAAAGGAGCTTCCGGCCGTGATTCGGGTGCCCGATTGGGCGGAATCGCCCGTTTCTGAAACTCAACCGCAGCATCACGCGCAAGCCACTCGCAACAACTGCAAATGATTGGTCGCGGGCGGCTTCCAACGCGATTCCAAAGCCGCAGGTCAGGCGACTGCGCTGCTGACAGGGAAAGGGAGTCGTATCAGGCGGCTTGCCCATGAGTCGACGATGAGGCCTCCATCGAATGTCGAGAACATGCTGGTAAAATAGGCAATACTTTTTATGACAGGAGACCGAGCATGGCCGAACCCCACGATAGGAAGCCGATCCTCACGATCGAGCAGCAGATAGAGCACCTCAAGCAGAAGGGCGTAGCCTTCGAGCTGTGTTCCGAGGAAGAGGCCGCGGACTACCTGCGCGACAAGTGCAACTTCTTCAAGCTCGCATCCTACCGCAAGCTCTTCTCGAAATACGAGGGAGGCCCGCGCGACGGCCGCTACGTAGACCTCGACTTCGGCCAGCTGCGCCTGCTCGCGGCGCTCGACCAGGAGCTGCGCCACGCCCTGCTCGGCATGACGCTCGACATCGAGCATTTCCAGAAGGTGACACTGCTTCGCGAGATGGAGGACCGCGGAGAGGACGGCTACGCCATCGTGGCCGACTACATGGCATCGCTTACCACTGCAAACAGGGAGTACCGCCTGCGCGAGCTCAAGATGAGCGGCCGCAGCCCCTACAGCTCGAGCCTCTACGCGAAGTACTCCGGCGACATGCCTGCCTGGGCCTTCCTTGAGCTCACCTCGTTCGGCACCCTCATCGACTTCGTGCGCTTCTGCGCCAGGCGATGGGGCGACAGGCGCCTCGAGGCCTCCCACTACGACCTCAAGCGCGTGAAGTCCGTCCGCAACTGCGCCGCGCACGGCTCGTGCCTGATCAACTGCTTCGCCGAGAGGGGCGCCGCCCGGGGCTCGGCGTCCAGCGGCGTCTCCCGAAGGGTCGCCGCCGTGGGAATTCCCAAGGCGACCAGGAGGAAGTGGATGGGGAACACGGCCATGCAGGAGGTCGCGACCGTGCTCGTGGCGCACTCCGGCTTGGTACCCGAGGGCTCCTCGCGCTCGCGCGCCGCATCCGAGCTCGCCGGGATGTTCGCCAGGGCCGACGGCGAAACCGAGGCGCTGCCCGACAAGGGGCCCGACGCCGCAGCTCGCTCCGCGCTCGAGTTCCTTCGCAGGTTGACAGAATCGCTCGGGTTGGTAGAATAGCCTGCAGATAGCAAAACCTTCACGGTTTTAGGGGCGGACTTGCGCAAGCGACTCTGCCCTATTTTTATATTCACTCGCTATAGGAGACGGGTGATACCTGGGTCAATGACAGAACTGAGAGGCCCGGAATAATGGAGCCAGTTAGAAACCCTCGGGTTTGCGGGGCGGGATCGTGAGAGCGGTTCTGCCCTATTTTTTTCCTCCGTCTGCCCCAAACCAAGTAGTTCGAAGATAGCCTGTAGGTGTCCTCATGGGTGTCTATTATTTTTCAGGGAATCAGACGCCCGTTCATGAACGCGGCCATCGGCCGCTTCATGAACGGGCGACCGGCTTGACCTGGATCGAACCGCCTTCATCCCCGTCTAGGCGCCGGCAATCAACACCGTAAATCCGCGCGTGCTACAATGCGGGCACCAGAGATGAAAACACAGTCCCCGTCGGGTAGTCGTGGGCGTGCGGGAGTCCGCATCAGTAACCTGCCTCCTTGGTTGTCCCTTCTCTGCATGGTCATCTACATAAAGGAGGAACCAGCCATGCAGATCAGCGCGTCGTCCACCCTGACCGTATATCACGACGGCCAATTCTGGGTCGGGCTGGCGGAGCATGTCGAGGACGGCAGATACGGCGTCGCCCGCATCGTCTTCGGCACAGAGCCGTCCAACGAGGAAATCCTGCAATTCATTACAAGCAAATGGGCGAAGCTCACGTTCTTCGGCGACGAGGCCACGGAAACAAGCAAGCCCGCGAAGAATCCCAAGCGACGCGCTCGCGAGGCAGCGAAAGCCCTTAAGCGGCCCGCGGTGAGCACCAAGGCACAACAGGCGCTCGCAGCACAGCGGGAAGCGATGAAGCGGGAGTCGGCTCGAGCAAGAAGCCAGCGTCGCGCGGATGAGGCGGAGGCGCGCTTCGAGCAGCGAAAGCTGAAGCGCAAGCAGAAGCATCGTGGGCATTGATCGCCATGTGCAGCAAGGCAAACCATATACAGCAGTGGGGCCAGTTCCACTTGAAGCCGACGCCGCGTAGACGCTAAAGGTGACGGCTATGCACGGGCACGGGCGAGCCACTGCACTTCACAGCTTGTTTCTCAAGTATTTGGGACGCACACGCGGCGTTCAAAAATGCGGAGCGACTCCACATGGCTCGAGACTGAGCCGAAGTGCCCTACTTCTCGCCCTCCAGCAGCCCCACGATACGGTCGATGTCGACGGCGAAGTGGGGCCTTCCCTCGCGCTCGTAGCGGTCGAGGTACGCCTGGCACTCGGAGACAATGCGCTTGGTGTTGCCGTCGATGATGCGCTGGAGCGTCTCGTAGTAGGCCGAGCCCTCGGTCCTGAAGCGGCGCTGGTAGGACTTGGTTATGGGGAACATCTTGATGTAGTGGATGCCGTGGCGACAGCCGGGGCGCGTCGTGGGGCGGGGTGGCAACGCAAAGTACTGGTCTTTGGGCACGTTGGGGGCGATGTTGGAATGCAGCGGCACGGCGAAGTCCCTGCGCTTCCCGCGGAAACGCAGCCTCACCACCACGATGCAGGGGCGATTGTGCTTAAGCATGAGCTCGCGTTCGCCCTCGACGAGGTCGAAGAAATCCTGGGGATGGATACGATCTTCATCGGCTACGCCCCCTTCATACGAAGCGGGGCCCGCATCGCTGCAGACCCCTACAGGTGGGCGATATTCTACGCCTTGCGGCACCCCGTCGCCCACGGAGGTTAAACGTACACGTAAGCCGTACTCTGAAAGCCGCGGCTTCCGGCAAGTAGTTTATACCACGAAAGGTCGCTTTCAACGCGCATAGCTCGCAAAATAACACTCGCTGGGCCGTCACCCCTGGCCGTTACCCTCCAATCTTCATTGGAGTCAGCAGGTCAATTCATATAGTTATGGGGGTGTATCCTAAAGGAAATCAAATTAATACCCCCATAACTAAGGAATTTTCTATTCCCACTCGATGGCGTCGATTCTGCCGTCCCGTCACTCCAGTTGCACCCAGTTTTCGGTGCCGTCTCGAGCCAAGTGCCGCCAGGTGACACCATGTCGTGCTTCGTCAGCTTCGGGGACAAAAGCTGGGACAGCCTCAAATACTTTTTTCAAACTCAGGACTTTGATTTTTTGTTTTTGTCCCAAAGAGCGCAGCGGGGCGCCTTAGGAGGCTCGATAGCGCTGAAAACGCCCGTTTTGAAACTCAACCGCCCTTTAACCCGCAAGCCGCCAGCTGCAATCGTAGGTGAATTAACGCAGGTGGCTTGCGCGACATTCGCAAAACCCCAGGTCGCAGGGCTTCGCCATCGGCGGGAAAGGTGAGTAGTCTCGGGTGGCTTGCTTATAAGTTAGTGAAATCCTGAAACGTGACAAGACTTATTACACGAATGATGTCGCCAGCTTCGGGATTGCCTCGTCGTCATAATATCCTTTGAGCTAACGAGGATGCCAGCTACGGGGTTGTCGATTTTCTGATGCATTAATAACCAGGCAAAGTCGGATAATCATATGAGCGGAGAGCACAAAAAGATAGCAGCTCATTAAGACAAATATCCTTGGCAGAATGCACTCCGGTGACTAGGATGACGACAGATGAACGAGGAGGACAGAACGATGCCATTACTCAGCGAGCGGTCGCTCGAATCTATTGCAAAGATGTTCGTGGGCGACGAAGGAGAGCTGTTCCACTACTTGTCGGGCCCTCAAATAGTGACATTCTTCAATGACCATTTTGACTTCCGGGACATCTACCAAGGTGGCAACGCTCCTACCAGATGGAGATACGCCGCCGGAAAGATAGCCAGTGTTGCGTCGAGCGGCCGTCTCGATCGTTTTTTCTCAATCGTTCTTGGATTCAAGTATATGGTCAGTACTTTTGGCTGCGATGAAATCGAAGCCCGAGAAAGGGCGGACAAAGCGAAGAAACGGTTCAACCAAGTACTAATCTCCGACGAGCTTGAGATAGTCGGAACAGACGGCGAGATGAAGCTTGTGGTGATTGATTCGGATCTAATCCCGATCGGGAAAGGCGGCTTTGCCGAAGCGTTCAGGCAAAAGTCAACAGGCAGAGTCCTGAAAAAGCTCATGCCCGAAGTAGCCCTTGATGCAAGAAACCGCCATCGCTTCAAGCGCGAATACGAGATAATGAATGATCTTTCGGAGCTGCCAGGGGTTCTCCGTGTCTTTGATTTCGACGAGAGCAATTGCTCCTACACGATGGAGGCCGGCGAGACCACGCTACTAGAGTTCATGGACAATCCTCTATCCGAGCAAGTCAAGATGTCCATAATCGAGCAGATAGTTGGCACCATGGCTGCCATTCACTCGCGCGGATACATTCACCGAGATCTAAGCCCCACGAATATTTTTCTACTGAGCGGCCAACTGAAGATTGCCGATTTCGGGCTTGGAAAGAACTTGAACACACTTTCATCCTACCAAACCACCAACACAAACAATTATGGACAGTGGTTCTACTGTTCACCTGAACAGCTTGTCTATCTAAAAGATGGGGACAAAAGGAGCGATGTCTTTTCCTTGGGCAGGATTATCAACTTCGTGCTCGCCGGACATCCGACAAAAACGAATCATCGTCTTCGACCGCTGGTAGAAAAAGCAACCGCAGACGATCCGTCGAAAAGATACCAGGATGCGGCAGAGTTTTTGAGCGCGATAAAGCGAAGGTTGTCTTCGATAGCAGATGCGGACCGGGAAACGAAACTTGCGGAAAAGGCAGCACGGGGAATCCTCGACGGAGAGGTTGCCGAATGGATTCTCGAAATGACCGATGAGCAGCTGTGCTCACGGGTAGCGTCAAACCCCGCGTTCGCTAAAACGGTTGTCAAATTTACGGAAATCGACAACGGCAATGCGGCCTTTGTCATGGATGCTATCGACCAGAGCATGACGCAAGTCTGCAAGACATGGGAAGACCACGATCCATTTGCCGACATCGCAAAGTCGATTGTTTTAAGCAAGGCGCCATACGACATCAAGGAGCGTGCCTGCCAAACGCTTTCATATGTAGCATGGCAAATCAACCGTTTCCATGCCCAGCATCTGATTGAGGATATTATCACCAGCGGAATAGACCCGATGCTGGAAGACCTTCTCAACGACTCCGTGTAGATTCATTAATGCAGCGCAGGCCTGCGTTCGTCTAGGGAAAACGATACGATAGACGGCATCTTGGTTGCACCCTAGGCCGTTCACCCTTCCGCTCGCTCCCATATAGTTCGATTTCGATAAGCTGAGTCCCAACCGATGGGTGCCATTTATCCGGGTGCACCTGGGGCAACGGGCCGGTAGGCCTGCGCAAGGTCGCTCGCAGAACGCGCAACATCAAACACGACAGAAGAGGCGAACGACAGATGCCGGACTCCGGACGACAGCACCGCGGAAGACGAGCATTCCGACCACAATCGAACGAATCTCGGTCCTAGGCAGGCGCCCGCACGGGCGCCTTTTACTTTTCAGGGACTTAGCCGCGAGCTAATCGGAGACCATAGAGCACTTCAAAACGGTTCAGAACGATAATCAACAAAACCGCAGGTAGAATATGCTGTTTTAAAAATCGTCTCTTACACTCCGCAACGCTCGGAAGCGCTCCGTTCAGGATTGTTCGTAACCCCCCGACCGTCCAAACAAAGAGGCGCAGTCCAAACTTGACCTGCGCCTCTCATCAAAAAGTATTATTTGTTGTATATCAATCCAAGCATCCAAGGGATTGGCATGAGAACGGCCGCCGCCAGCAACACAGGGATGCAAGCCACGATTGCCAGCCCTCCGCCAGCTCCTCGCGAAACCGCCTCACGAGAGCATCTGGCTCACACAGCGCTGCACGGCGGCGTAGTTGGAGCCCAACCGTCGCTTGCGCTCCTCGCCGTTGCCGTAGTCGCCGTTGATGACGGTGCGTGCCAGCGCGTCGATGTCGACCTCGCCACTGCCGGACGAAGAAGAACCGCCGGAACCACCGCCGAGAGAATCCGGTTCACCTCGGCCTGCACCTCGAAGTAGCGCGAGCCCAGGGCCCGTTTACGCGCCTCGCCGTTGCCGAACTCCTCGTTGATGACGCGCCACGCCAGGCTCGCCACGTCACCCGAGGGCGCAGAGCCGCCACTGCCGGAAGACCCCGCAGCCACGGTGTCCGAAGACCCGGCGCCTCGGCAGATGCGCGGGCGCAGGGCCGCCCTGCGCCCGGCGGCGATGTAGGGCGCGGGGCAGATCTTGTCGGTCACGTCGTAGCGGCGGATGACGCCGCCCTCGGAGATGCCGTAGCGCTTCATGAGGGTCTGCACGAGCCAGGCGAGCTTGCCCGCCTCGACCTCGCTGTAGTCCTCGCTAGCGCTCACGGCCTCGATGCCGACGCTGCGGCAGTTCATGAGCCAGTTGCCGGCGTGCCAGGCGGTGTCGCCCTCGGCCACGCTCTGGTAGATCTCGTCGGTGATGTCGCCCACGAAGTAGCGGGCGGACGACCCCTGCCGCTCGTTGTGCGAGAAGTAGATCGCGTTGTTGCGGGCCGACGCCAGAGTCGCCGTGTAGTGGATCACGATGCGGTCGATGGCGTGCGAGCGCCTGCGCGTCATGCGGTCGCTGCCGCACTGCTTGAACAGGATGCTATGCCCCATTGGCGCTGACCTCCTTGAATCCCGCGTCCTCGCCCTCCTCGGGCTTGAAGTCGCTGGGCGTGTCGGGCTCGCAGCCGGGCTCGCGCAACTCCTCCCAGCGCTCCTCCTCGCTTGCGTACTCACTCATAGGAATCGCCCGCCTTTCCCAGCTCGGCAATAACGGGCGAGAGCACGGCCATCACCATGGCCACGCACAGCGCGCGCCGCGTGGGGTCGAGCACGGCCACGCCCATGAGCAGGTCGACGTTGGCCACTACGACGCCCAGGACGCCCTGGACGACCGTGCGCATAAAGCGCCACTGCCGCTCGTTGCTCGTCAGAAAACGGTTCATCTGCCGCTCCTCTCCTCAAGAGCGTCAACGTCGCGCCTGACCACGGCCATGTCCTGCTCGAGCTTGTAGGTGCGCTCGATGAGGCAGTTGTGCTTCTCAACGCGCCGCGCGAGCTCGTCAATCTTGAGCTCCATCACCGCGCGGCTTCGCGAGTTCGACGCGATCACCCCGACCTGCGTCACGACGCCGATGAGCGCCACCGCAATAGACTCCACAAGGACCTCCCAGCAGAACATGGACCAACTTCAACGGCCCCATCATCCGCTGCGGTCACAAATCAGCTGGTAGCTGAATCGCTGCTATAAAAAGCGAGGTAAAATAAGAAAAAGCACAGTAACGATTGTTCGAAAGAGTCGCTAACGGGAGGTAGAAATGGAAAGCCGGCTTTACGAGGAGGGGTACGACGAAAGTCTCTTGAGAGCTGTAGCGGCTCTTAACGAGACTCCTGCATCCACGGAAGCAATCCTGGGCCTGTTGCAAAAACACTGGGATTTGCCTCGAGGAGAAGCGGAGCAGCTGTTGTCGCAGGAACGCTACGAAGGATTCTTCCAGCGTGATTTCGCAAGATACCTGACGATGTACGAAGGCTTTTCCAAAGAAAAGGCAAGGGCATATACGACTAGCCACATGAACCTTCTGGCTCTGCGAAAAATCGAAAGGCCGTGGGCTATCGAGTACAACAGGCTTTATCGCCAGATCGAAAAGCAGAAGCCTCAAATAAAGGGGAAGGTTCACCTATCTTCCGAAATCGAGGAGTAAAGCAGTTCTCGCTACACGCCGCCGCATCCCATCGCCTAACCCACACCACGGGGGCGGCGCGCTCACCCCTGGCAGCAGCGCAGGAAGGGCGCCTGCGCAGCTGCCAGGGGTGCCATTATGCTCAGTCCCAAGCCGCTACCCGGCAGTGAGGTAGCCCGCCTGCCCCTCGCGGTCGATGTGGCACATCGCGTACGTCGTCTGCTTAGAGTCGTAGGTCGTGCCGTTGCCACCCGCGATGGCCTTGCAGTTGTAGAACGTGGAAGAGCCCGTGCACCCGCTCGGCAGCCCCCAGTCGGCATCGACCAGGATGCGCTCAAGGGCGGTGCAGGCACCGAACGTGTAGAGCATGCTAGAAAGCGACGCCAGACTCATGCCCCGCAGATCGAGCTCGGTGAGCGCGGAGCACGAGTTGAACGTACGGTTCATGTAGGCCACGCCGCGCAGGTTCGCCATGCCAGAGACCGAGGTCAGGGCGTTGCAACTGTAGAACCAGTAGTTCAGGTTCACGTTGGCGACCCTCGATGTGTCGGCGGCGATGGTCACGCGCTTCACGCTCTTGCCGAACGAAGCCCAGGGCGTCGCCTGGATCGCGGCGTACTTGGCGTTGGCGCAAAGCGTGTCGGAGGCCAGCACCTCGCGACCTGTCGCATCGGCCTTGGCGAACCCGATCTTGAGCTCGCCGTCGGCGAACAGCGTGGCGTTGAGCCAGGTGCGGACTTCGTACTCGGGGTCAGTCAGAACGCCACCCGCCCCCAGCTTGAGGACGGAGGCGCCGGAGGTCTGGAACGGCACGAAGCCGTCGGTGCCGCCCATTGAGTTCGATTTGAGTTTCACGGGCCCCGAAACGTCCCCGTTTCGGGGCCCGGGGACAAAAATCGCACGTCTACTCACTTGGGATAAATCCTTACTCCCATTCCTCCGAATACCGCCCAGTGCTTTGCCATCTTGAAACACTGGGAGTAAATAGCGAAATAGCAGGTGAAAGGGAGTAAAAGACCAAAGAAAAAGCCTCCGTCCCAACGCGGGAACGGAGGCTAGGAAATCGTTTTTACTCACCGCCGTCGCTGGTGGCTTTGCCATGACTGTCGTACGAAACGAAACTCAGCGGCACAGTGCGTCACTCAAAAGTGCAGGTCAGAACCCTATCAGCCTACTCCCACTCGACAAATTCAAGTATATGAGGAAGTATTTCTCTTGAATTTACAGGTAAAATATTCGCAAATTTGCTAATATTTTACCTGCTATTTTCGGCTGTCAATTTTCTTAGTATCAAAATAGTATCACAAGAGGCTGGAAAATGCAACAGAATTATGTGGAGCTCTACATAATTCTGTAACCTTCTTTGCTGTGGTGTATCAAGTAATCTTACTGAACATATGGCGCACCTTGTCCAGGCGGCTGTTTGGACGGCGGGGCTGGATGACCG